>JBHGBE010000020.1:0-65763 GCA_041946855.1 Phycisphaerae bacterium
GCTGGTGGTCATCCTCGTGGCCAACAGCGCGATCGGCCTGTACTACTACCTGCGGATCATCGCGGCCATGTACATGCGGCTGCCGGAGGAAGATGGGGAGGGGGGGAGAAGGGGAGAGGGGGAGAAGGGTGGAGGGGAGGAAGGGAGGAAATGGGCGGCGCGGGAGGCGATTCCGCTGACGGCCGTGGCAGCTCTGACGGCGTTGGTGTTCATGCTTCTGTGGCTGGGCGTTTATCCGGCGCCGTTCATCGAGGTGATTCAGAGCATGGGGATGATGCAGTAGACGCGGCCCAGGCGCACGGTTCAATTCCTGAGCGGCGGGATCTTGGGGGCCATGCTCTGCGGCTTTTCGATGCTCTTGAGGAATTGCTCGAAGTTGTTGCGGACCTGCTGGGCGGGACCGATGCGGAATGTGCCGGCCTGCACGGCCGCGTCCACCTGCCGCCACATCGCCCGGACGTTGCCCAGGTGCAGGTCGCTCGCGCGGGCCTCGGCCTGCGCGCCGTCGGCGAGCTCCAGCTGGCAGGGGCTGGGCGGGCCTTCGGCCAGGAGCAGGCGGAGATACCAATCCTTCCTGCCCGACTTGTCGGCCATGCCCCAGTCGCTCAGGGCGACGTGGGCCCGCGCCAGCGCCCCCAGCGCCTCGCGCCGCAGGCCGACGTCGTCCTTCTCGAAGGCGGCCAACTGCTCCAGCGAGCCGCGCAGCTCTATAAGCGCCTTTCGGTCGGCGTCGGGCGGCGCGGCCAGGCCGCCGTCGTCCGCGGGCGCGCGGGCGGGGACGCCAAGGGCAACGAACGGGTCCGGCAGGTCGTCGCCCGTGCCCATCTGGCCGTCGGGGCCGGCCGGGCCAAGGCGCATGAATGTCCAGTACTTGTCCAGGCTGGCGCCGCTGCCGGCGACGCTCCGCGCGCCGATGGCGATGAGGTTGTGGCTGCACTCGCGGAAGTCGGCGCTCGAGCACCGGCGGAAGGCGTCGGCGAAGTGCTTGAGCGCCTCCTGCGGATGGCCGCTGTAGATGTAAGTCAGGGCGCGGTGCTTGGAGGCGGCCGTGTCGTCGCCGGCCGTCGCGCGGGCCTTGGCGAACGCCTGCTCGCGGGCCGGATAGGACGGGTAAGGCAGCGCCGCCAGCGGGTTGGCCAGGCCGCCCTTGCCGTCCTTGCCCGCGGGGCCGAATTGCTGGAACTCAAGGAACTGATTGGCCCGCGCGACGTTCTTGTCCATCTCCTTGAGGATGCCCGCGGCGACGTTGGTCAGCTCGGTGAGGGTCTGGAGGTCTCCGGCCGCGTCAAGACAGATACGAAGGGCCTGGAGCGCCTCCTGGTGGCGGTTCTGCCCCCGCAGGATTTCGACGATGCCCCGCTGGGCCTGGTACCAGTAGTCGCTGGCTTCCGGCGCTTCGGTGAAGACGCGCTCGTAGTCGGCCAGCGCCGCGTCGGGCTGCTTGAGTTCGCCCGCGCTCAGCGACGCGGCCCGGTAGATGATCTCCTGCCGCCATGCCGGCTGGTCCACGCGCTTAGCTATGCCCGTGTAGAACGCGGGCAGCTCAGCGCTGCGCTTGAGCCTGGCCAGGCAGTCGGCGTAGCGGGAGTAGGCGTCGCGGAAGTCGCCGGGCGTCCGGGCGGCCGCGTACTTGGGCTCAAGCAGCCGCGAGAGCGCCTGGAGGCACTTGTCGAACTCGTTGCTGCGGTAGGCCGCATCCTGCATGAACCCCAGGGCGGAGGCGACGAGCTTGTCGTTGGCGCCGTCGAAGGTGATGGCCTTGGCCGCCTCGTCGTAGCCGTCCTTCAGGTTGTTCATCAACGCCAGGAAGGACACGAGCTTCATCTGGACGATGGCGCAGTCGGCCTGGCGCTGAGGATTGCCGGCGTTGGCTTGCACGTACTGGCGGGCGGAGGCGACGGCCTCGGCCTTCTTGCCCGCCTCCCAGTAAAGGTCCGCCTGGAGGACGGCGCAGTTGCGGGCGATCTCGCCGGCCGCGGAGTCCCTGGCGAAGGCCTGCGCCTTCCTTCCCGCCGCGGCGATGGCCTGGTCGAACAGCTTCTGGCGGCGGGGGATGTCGATGAGGATGTCGTAGGCCTCGGCCTTCTGCTGGCTCGTGGCCCCCGCGTTGGCGATGACGTCCTCGCAGTTCTTCTGCGCCTCGGCGTAGTTCTTGTTGTCGCGCCCGCGATAGGCGGCCGAGAGCGTCTCCTGCGTGGTGGGGGCAGGCTTAGGCGAGGCGGCCGGTAGCGGTGTCGGGTCCCACAGCAGGCTCGCTAGCACGAACAGAAATGAAATAACGAATATCGAACAGGAAATATCGAATGACGAAGTTGTGCAAGGCGGTGCTCCAGGCACTTCGTAATTCGATATTTCCTGTTCGATATTCGTCATTTCTTCTTGCAGTTCGCGGTTCATTGCCTGGTGCCCCCCGCGATCTTCTTGTCCTGGAGGTCCTTCGCCGTCGGCACGAGGAAGAACTCGCTGAGCCATAGCGACTGGCCGGCTGCGGCGTCGCCGGACAGAATGACATGCTCGGTCTGCGCGGGCCGGAACTTGGGGTCGTCTTTGAGCAGCCGGACAACCGGCACGACGACCCTCCGCCAGTTGCTGTCGATCGCGCCGCCCTCCACCAGGCCTTCCTTGACCACCGGCACCGGCGTCGTGGTCGTGGACAGCTCGGCGTCGGTCTGCATGTCGCGCAGGGCGACGTTCAACTCCTTGCCGGCCGCGTCGCTCCTGACCCAGAACGCGACGGCGTAGTAGCCCTGCACGCTGCGCCCCTGGTAGCCGCAGTAGAGGGGCAGCGTCCACGGGGCGTTCTTGACGGCGACCTTGAGGCTGGTCTTATCGAGCGGGCTGGGCGTCTGGTCGAGCTTCACGTCGATGCCGCCGGTGGCGGCGTCCCACTTCTGTTCGTGCATGACCCAGAGCTTGGAGACATCCAGCCGGCCCGCAAGCCCAAGCACCGCGACGGCGCTGGAAAGCGAGCCGTCATCGCCGACGGCCGTTATCGTCAGGGGCACGGCGCCGGGCCAGGGACGCCGCCAGTCCTTCTCCACACGCGGCAGACGATCCGGCCGGAGCGTGACCACGGCGCCGTAGACGCCGTCGCCGGCGGCCCCGTCGCCGTGCATCCCGTCGTCGAACATCGGCGTGCGGGGCTGGCCGCCCAGGCGGCTAAGGTCGATGCTGACCGAGGCGGGCTTTTCTTCCGCCGGGCCGGTCGTTGGAGCGCCCTGTTCTGCTATGCCGGCCGTGATGGTCACGGCGTAGTCGGTCATCGCCGTCTTGAGGCCGCGGAACGGCTCGACCAGGTCTTTCGCGGCGGCGGCCGCGTTGCGCTGTATCTTGAAGGCCGCGAGGCTGCCGCCTAGGTTGCGGACGGCCTCCTGGTAGTCATCCTGCGAGAAGGAGCACATTCCCGGCGTCACGCTGACGCCTGAGATGTCCAGCGGGCCGGTGTATCGCCGGGCGACGTAGAGCGTGTTGTTGATGGCCGCCAGGAACAGCGTGCCGCCGGCGTTGGCGCGGACGTGGGCGCCTTCCTTGATGAACGAGCCGCCGGGCAGCCCCTCGCCGCACGGGGCGAAGGTCTTGCCGCCGTCGGATGAGGCAAGCAGGCCCGCCTTGGACGGGCTGTAGGCGAAGATGACCGACGTGTCGGCCGTCGCTCCCCACGTGACGCCGATGCTCGACCACTTGGTCCCCTCGGGCGCCTGGAGGTTCGAGACCGCCGTGTTGTTCTCCCAGACCTTGATGATGCCCGAAGAGGCCGTCGCCCAGTATGCGTAGACCGGCTGGTGGCGGTTCTTGTCCACATCCTTCAGCACCTCGACGGCCACATCCGTCGCCTGCACGTCGCGGGCCAGCTCGCGCGGCGGCTCGCCGACGGAGATGCACAGGTAGAGGTTCTCCTTCTGGGGGTCGTCCTTGTGGGCGGCGGCCATGAACGCCCAGGACACGCCCGGCCCGCCCGGGACAAACTTGTGGATGAAGTAGTCCCGCGTGGCGGGGACCACGCTCCATGTCTTGCCGCCGTCCTGGCTGCGAGAAAGGCCGGCGCAGGCGTCGCCGTGGACGGCCAGCAGCGTGGCGAACTGGAGGTCGGCCCCGTCGACGTGGACGCCGACGACGCCGTCATCCGGCAGGCCGTTTGCCTTCGAGCCGATCTGGACTGGCGGCTTGGAGAAGTCCGAAATCCGCCAGACGCCCTTGGTGGCGCTGGCCAGGTAGCAGACGTTGGGCGATTCGAGCGTGAACTCCACGTGACGGACCGCGCCGATATTTTGTGGGGCAGTCTCGGGGACGGCCTTCCACGTTCTGCACGCGTCGTCGGTGACCATGAGTCCCGCATCCGTGACGACGACGGCCCGCCTGGCCAGGTAGGGATGGGGATAGACGGCGCGGACGTCCCTGAGATTCCCATCGGCCTGCCATGCGAGGCCGAAGACGGGAAAGTCGCCGACGTGGCGGGGGGGATTGTCCTCGAACTTGGGCAGGCCGTCGGTGTAGGCCCTGGGCGGCCTGGGGCGGGCCGGACGGGTCGCGCGCGGCCGGGCCTGCCCCAACGCCGGCGCGACGAACAAGAGCAGCGCTAGGAGGATTGCGATAGGTTTGGCTGAATTCGCCAGCTTCATTGGCTTGGCCCATCGAGTACCGAGATAAATAACGAATATCGAACAGGAAATATCGAATCACGAACGAACGGCGAGGACGCCAAGCCCACTTCGATATTCGATATTTCCTGTTCGTTATTCGACATTTCATTCGTTGAGGGATGTACTGAACGCCGATGCACTGCCCCAACCTAGTTTGCAGGCTTGCCAAGAACCGTCTGCCCGGCCAGGAAGCCTTCCTCGCCGGCCTTGGCGGGGGCGACGGGGTCGTGGCCCTTCTCGCCCCTCAGGGCCGACACGCCAGTCTCCAGCCCGAGGTCCTCGACCATCGCGTGCTCGATGATGATCCGGCGGTCGCCCCATGCCTTCGCGTCGGCGCGGTCGCTGGGCAGGATGACGTCGACGATGGCGTCCTCCTTGGTCGCGTCGCTGGATGGGTCCAGCGTCCGGGCACCGCCCTGGCCCTCCGCGCCCGAACAGAGCTTCTTGAATATCTCCACTGATTCCTTGCCGTCGACCACCCAGGTCTTGTCCTCGGTTGCCGTCTGGCGGCTGATCCAGAGGGCGGTCTGGTACGCGGCCCAGTTGTACGCCTCAAGGAGGGTCACGGTCCCGTTCTTGTCGGCGTCGGCCCGGCCGGACTCCATCCCTCGCAGGAAGAACTCGGCGAAGACCGGCTCCGCCGTGTCATCGGGCGAAAGGGCGCTGATGTTGACGCGGCCCTTCTTCGCCAGCGGCTTGAGGAACTGCCCCGAACAGCCGCTCAGGTCCAGCACGACCTGATTTCCCCCGACAGCGGACAGGGCCTTTGCCAGCGCCTCGCCGCGCAGGTCCGGGCCTGGGAGCACGAGGGCCGGCACCTCGTCGGAACTGCTGCCGTGGCCCACGATCACGAGCACGAACTGGTCCTGCGGCCCCACCTTGGCGGCCATGTCGGCCAGCGCCTCGATGATCGCGTCGGATGTGGCGATGCCCTTGACGATGGGGTCCTTGAAGTCCTTGTCGCCGCAGATGGCGACGATGTCCTCGGCCTTCGCGCCGGCCTTGGTCAGAAGCGCGTGGAACCGCTTGAGCCAATCCTGGTGGCGGCGGGCGTAGACGGGAGAGCCCGACATGCCCCCGACCAGGAGCGCGAACGTCCTGCCCGGCCGCGCGGGCTGGGTCGGCCGCGTGGTCTGCGTCGCCGGGGCGGTCGCGGGCGCCTGCGCCATCGCGCCGTCCAACGCGACCACAATCGCCAATGCGGCAGCAACAATCTGCAATCTGCAATCCGCAATCCGCAATCTCATGTCAGTGGCTCAGGAAGTAGATGATTATGTTGATGCCCATCTGGATGGCCTTCAGGTCCTGGTCCTTGCCGAAGTACTGGCTCATCCAGCCGCAGTGCAGGTCGCCCGGCGTGGCGACGGTCATGACCCGCCCGGTGCCCGGCTCGAACAGGCCCCACATGCCGTGCTTGACGCCCTGCATGTGCGGGCAGCCGTTCTTGAACTCGAAGTAGACGTTGTAGATCTCGTGGTCGTCGGGGACCTTCCGCATCGGGTTGTCCGGGAACAGGTCGTTGATCATGCAGCAGTAGTCGCGGAAGAACCGGTCGATGTCGTTCGGGTCGCCCGGCTTGCGCCGCGTGATGACGTTGTCCTTTATGTCGCTGGGGATGTTCTTGCCCTTGGCGGATGGGAACACGCAGTCATCCGCGTGGATGAACCCGCCGCGCTCCAGGAACTCGCGAAGGTTCTTCTGTTCGTTGTCGGGCAGCTTGAAGTGGCCCTCGGAGGTCATGAAGACGAAGGGGTTCTGGCAGAGGTCGTCGAAGTCGCCCAGGCGGACGGTCTTGGCCTCGTCGCTGGCGTTGATGTTGGTCAGCTCCTTGAGCTTCTGCCGCAGGATGGCGTCGCCGATCAGGCCGGTGTTCCAGATATCGCCGGTCTCGTCGCTGACGGAGAACTTCAGGCGCGGGAAGACGAACTTTCCGGTCTTTACCGGCTCATCGGCCATCGCCCGCCTGATCCCACCAAGGAGGCCGGCCGCTCCGAGCGCCAGGCCGCCCGCGGCCGCGATCGCGCCCTTCAGCAGGCCGCGGCGCGAGAGGGCGAGTTGATGGATTCGCTCGATCCCGCCGGCCAACTCCTCGGCCCTGCGCCCGACCTCGATATCGTTCTTCCTGTGAACCACGGGTTGTCTCATTGCTCTCTCCTTGCTCGCTTCATCGAGCAGGGAACATGGTCCAGGGACTGTCGACCAGGGCCACTTTGCCCTGGTCCCTAGTCGCTAGTCGCTCGTCCCTTCCGTTCTCACGCCAGCCCGCTCCTGCGCCGGATGATCCATTCCAGGGAGCACAGCACCAGCAGCGCGGCGAAGAGGATCGGCGTGTCCCATATCGGCGTCTTCTTCGGCGCGATGCCCTGCGTCCTGGCGGCCATCGCCGACTTCTCTATCTCCGCCGGCAGCTTGTCTATCTCGCCGAGGTTGTAGTACCGGCCGCCCGTCGCCCTGGCCATGCCCTTGAGGGCGTCCTCCTTGAGGCCCGCGTCGTTGAACTCGATCATCGGCTCGCTGACGCGGAACTCAGTCAGCACGGGCTTGCTCGTCCAGCCCTCCACGCGGACGCTGACGGAGTAGTTGCCCTCCTCATCCGGCAGGTAGCGGCACTGGTACGCTCCTTCCTCAGACAGCACCCAGTCCATGGGCATGTCCTGCTTGTTGCCCAGGGGATCGGTGATCGTCGCGACCACGGTTGCGTCGTTGAGCGGCTTGAGGTCCTTGCCGTAGACGGCCGCCTTCAGGAGCACCGGGTCCTTGCGGGCGTACACGTCGGCGTCCGTCTCGGCCGTAAGCTGCTCGCGCGCGCCCACGACCAGCCAGCGGATGAGCTGCTTCCAGAACTTCTCGTGGAACTGCTCGCTGGCGGGGACTGACATCTGGTAGTACCACGAGCCGCCGGAGGTGAACGCGGCGACTCGCCCCGCGCCGTAGTTCTGCACGGCAAGGACCGGCTGGCCCTTCTCGCTGGCCAGGAGCAACTGCCCGCCGGGCTTGACGCCCTTGACGGGCGTGATGCCGATGAGCTGCGGGGCGTTGTCCCACAAGTGGCGGCTGGCCTCGACGTCGCCGCCTATCCGCATGACCGGGTGCTTCAGGCCGTCGGCCGTGATGCGGGCGCGGTAGCGCTCATCGGAGTAGGGCGGGTCGACCGGCGAGATGTCCAGCGGCAGCATCTTGCCCACGGGCGTGCCCGCGTACTTGCCCAGCCCGAAGGAGTTCACGCCGCCCAGCATGAGCAGGCCGCCTCCGCGGACGTTGACGAACTCCTCCAGAAGCTGGAGTTGCCGCGGCGTGAAGTACGACGCCTCGATGTCGCCCAGGATCACCGCCTGGAAGGCGAAGAGCTTCTCTGGCGTGTCGGGGAAGTCCTTGTCCAGGTACTTCTCGGCCTCGTTTGCGCCCTGGACGTAGAAGCGGCCCTTGGCCAGCCGCAACATGCCGACCACGCGGAAGTCGCGGTCGCGGAACATCGCCCGCCGCAGGAAGCGGTACTCGATCCGCGGGCTGCCCTCGATGTACAGCACGGGCAGGCGGTCGTCCTGAATCTCAAGCGTGAAGTCCTGCGAGTTGTTGGTGGTGATCGCCTCGCCCTCGGCCGGCGGGATGGCGACCTTGTACGTGGCCGTGCCCTCGTGGTCCGGCGTGAAGGCCAGCCGCACGCGCTGCACGTCGTTCTGCTCGGCCGGCTGGACGGTCTTGGAGACAAGCTCCGTGTTGCCGCGGAGCACCTGGACCCTGAAGGGCTCCTTGAAGTCGGTGTAGCGGACGGTCGCGTAGATCTCGACCTGGCTGTTGCGGCGGACGCGCCGCGGCGCGAAGACGCGCATGACCTCGTAGTCCTTCGGCGGGCGCGGGTTGCCCAGGCCGATTATGTGCAGCGGAACGTTGCGCGACCGGAGGATCTTCGCCGCCTCGTCGATGCTGCCGCCGGTGTTGCGGCAGCCGTCGGTGACCATGACCACGCCCGACAGCGGCACGCCGCGGAGGTCCGAGTCCACGTCGTAGACGGCCCGGAAGATGTTGGTCGCCTGGCCGTTGGCCTTCCTGGCGTCCAGGCCGGCCGGGTCGTTGGACCGTACGGCGTCCTGGTCGAAGCCGTAGAGCGTTACGCGGGAGGACTTGCTCAGCTTGGCGTTCAGTCCGCCGCCGTAGCGGACGCCCTTGGAATCCAGAGGGCCGAAGAGCGCCTCCTTGGCCACCTCGATGCGGGGGCGGCTCTTGCCGCCCATCTGCACGTCGGGAATGGACATCGACTTGGACGTGTCCAGCAGGACGGCCGTGAAGACATCCCCGCTCCGCGACCGGGGCGTCTGGATTGCGGGAATGGCCAGTATGAGGAACAGGACCGCCAGGAACGCCGCCCGCAGGCCGATGAGGACCCACCGCGTCGCCGCGGACACGCGCGGCGCAACCCGCCTGTACAGCACCCACATCAGCACGGCCGTCGCCAGGAACGTGATGAAGATGATCTCCCGCGGTATGCGCGACAGGAAGACGATCGTCACATCGTCGGCCAGCAGGCCGGTCATTGCCAACGAGAGCAAGCTGCTAACTGAAGCCATCTCTATAACCTAAAAGCGCTTCTTCTCAGTCCTATTTGTCCTATTCGTCCTATTCGTCCTATTCGTCCTATTCCCTGTTGGGCCAATAGGACGAATAGGACGAATAGGACGAATAGGGCCAATAGGACTCATAGGAGCCACACCATCAAGGTTCACTTTCCAGCTTCCGACAACGCCTCGAAGTACTTATTCACCATGGCCCGGTAGCCGGGCGGGCATTCCTCGCGCTGGGCCGACATCAGCCGCTTGCCGTCGAGATGGGCCTGGTACTCGGCCTCCAGCTTGTTCCGCACGCGCTTGACGACCGTGGCGATCTCGTTGCGCTTCGGCTCGTAGTCCTTCAGGGCCTGGCCAAGGTTCGGATCGGCGGCCGCCTTGAGCAGGTAATCGGTGTCCGGCTTGGACGCGAACGTCCGGTTCTCCAGGTGCTTGGCGAAACGCTCGATCTCGTAGGTCAGGTCCTCGGCGAGCTTCTTCTTCTCCTGGTCGCTCAGCGGCTTGCCGCGTTCCTTGGACGATTCCTCGTCGTCGGTGTTCTTTGCTGTCTTGTCCTTGTCACCCTCGCCGGGCTGGGTCTGCGCGGCCTTCGAGGGATCCGGCTTGTCCGTGCCCGTGCCGGTCTTACTGGGGTCGTTCTTGCTCGGATCATCCTTGGCGACGGCCTGCGTGGCCGGACCGGTAGTGGCCGGGCCGGTGGATGGGGTCTTTTCCGCGACCGCGCCAAGCTGCTCAAGCCCCTTGTCGATGGCCTTCGCCTCGCTCCTTGCGCGGCGGAGCTCGGACTCCAGGTCGGCCGCCATGCTGTCGCCGGCCTTGCGGAGCGAGGAAACGACGTTCTCCAGGCCCTTCTCGGCCTTCTTCTGCTCATCCTTGGCCGCGTCGCCCTTCTTGCCGGTCAGCTCCACCACGGCGTTGGACATCTTCTGGTCCACCTCGCCGCGCGTCATCTCCTTGTGGCTGTCCTCGACATTCTTTGCGGTGTCGTGCTTGCCCTCGCGCTGTGCCCAGTCGTTGAGGTCGGCGATCTCCTTCTTGATCTTCTGGGCCTGTGCGTGGAGAACCCCCTGGCGATAGGCGAGCTTCTTGTAGTCGCGGTCGCGCTGGCCCTCATCCTTCTTGGGGTCCTTGGCGTCCTTGTCTGCGGCCGCCTCGGTGTCCCTGGTCAGCTCGCGCTGGTCCTTGAGCAGCCTGCCGGCGTTGGCTTCGGCGGCGGCGATGGCGGCGGCCAGCTTCTCCTGCCGGATATTCTCCAGGCGGTCGGCGGCCTTTCGCAGGTCGTCCTTGGCCTTGTTGGCGGCGGCGACGGCCTTGTCGTAATCGCCCTCGCGGAGGTTCTGCGACGCATCCTTCATCGCCTTGGCCGCGTCGTCCATCTTGCCTGTCGTCTCGCGGACGTTCTTGTCGTTGGGGGCGTCGGCCTTGGCCTTCTCGGCCTCCTTCTGGGTCTTGCCCGTCACGTCGTCCTGCTTGCCCGCGAGGTCCCTGGCGTCCTTGTTGGTCTTGTCCTTGTCGCCGGTCTTGTCCTTGCCGTCAGGCTTGTTGTCGCCGGGCTTGTTGGCGTTCTCGGGCTTGGGCTTGTCGCCTCCGGCGTTGTTGGCTATCTCCTCGGCCTTCTTGGCGATGTCCGCCTGCTGCTGCATCAGGTCCTTGGCGGCTTCCTTCAGCTTGTCGATGGCCTTGGCCTGCTTGGGGTCCCAGCCGGGCGGGGGAGGCGTCTTGTCCACCTCGATCTGGATCTGCTTGAACATCTTGGTCAGGTCCTTCTCCATCGCGTCGGGCGTGCCGGTCTTGCCGAAGTCGGCCTGGAACATCTCCGCCTCGAATCGGCCGAGCTTGCAGATGGTCAGCTCCGCCAGCACCACGCGGAAGTCGGTCACCGCCTTTGCCGAGTCGGAGGCGATCAGGGCGTCGTGGCCGCTCTGGATGAACTTGTCCGCCCGGTCGGCGTGTGCGAGCTTGTCCTTGGGCACCTTCTTGCGGTTGTAGAACGGGTAAAGCCGCTTGGACTGGGGATCCATCATCGAATCGGCCAGCTCCTTGCACTTGGCCGTGAACTCGGCGGGCGGCATCTTGGGCCTGGCCTGGTCGAGCTTCCACGCGGCGTCGATGTACTCGCGGATGTTCTTCATCACCAGGTACGTCGGGCCGTGCGGGGGCTTGGAGCTGTACGTGGCCCAGTTCTCGAACTCATCGACGACGATCATGCCGATGTCCGAGACGGCCTTGTTGCCTTTGCGGTCTGTGCATTCGACGTAGTAGGAGATGATCTCCTCGGGCTGCGGCGGCGGCTGGAAGTCCTCCAGCGCGATCCGCCCCGTGGCCTGCGCGATGTCCGGGAAGGGCGATGCGCCCTTCTGGGCGGCGCGGGTCAGCTTCAGGGGCAGCCGTGCGGGCGCGGTCGGCGGCGGGTTGGCGTCGGCCGAGGAAAGCTGCCGCTGATACACCACCTCGACTCCGGCGACCGCCAGGTCATCGACGGCCTCCGCCTGGAACGTCACCTCGCCAAGCGGGTTGGCCGAGATGGTTGACATCGGCCACTTGACCTCAAGCGTCGGCGGCCCATCGACGAGGGCGCGGATGGTCGAGGATGCGGGCGAATCGACCTTCTGCCCGTTCACGTCGGTGAGCGAGTAGGTGTACGCGCCATCGGCCTTGACCTCGAACGTGGCGCTGGCCGAGCCGGGGCCGAGCGGGGCCTTCTTGTCGACCTGCGGCAGGGCAAGGTCGATCCGCGACTTGTCCTGGCCGCTGGTGAGCGTCAGCGCGCCATCAGTCAGGGCCTGGTTGGTCACGATGCGGAGCTTCACCTGCGACCCGACGGGGGCGAGGATATCGCCGGCCGTCGGCGGCAGGCTCTCAACGCGGTCGGGAAGCTGGAGGTAGGACGGGTACCTGGTGACGATCTCCAGCGTCTGGATGACAAGCGGGTCATAGACGGTGATCTTGCGGGCGGAGGAACGGTACTTGCCGGTTGAGACCCAGAACTCCGTGTCCTCGTTCATGTCGTTGAGCGTGGCGCGGAAGCCGTTGAGCTTCTCGATCTCGGTCATCATGAGCGTCCGGGGCGGGGTCTTCTCATCGCCGGCCGGGCGGAAGGACAGGACCACCGGGTCGTCGCTGCGGCGGGAGAGGGCGATCTCCAGGTCGAAGGCCGAGCCGCGCAGAATGCGAGTGTCGGCCTGTAGCTGCTGGCCGAGGAACTCGATAGGCTGCTGCTCCGGGGGCAAAAGGGCGACGTCCTCCTGGCCGATATGCCAGGGCAACAGGATGCGGCTGACGCGGTGGCCCACCGGCTGCGGGAAGGCCAGGCACATGACGCCGTAGATCGCCAGGACGGCCACGGCCGCAAGGCCGTACTTCTTGAGGCGGCCCAAGTCGAGGATCGACAGTGTGCGGAGCTTCTCGGCCCGCTCGGTGGCGGCCCTGGCGACCGCGTCGATGAACGACGCGGGGACCTCGGCGGCGGCGGCGTCGGCCGAGGCCGATGCCGCCTTGTGCGGAAGCGAAAACTCGGCGGCCGTGATGAGCGCGCCCTCGAACTTGTCGTTGTGCTCCTCCACAAACAGCGCAAGCTGCTCGTGCGGGATCTTCCTGACCAGGGGTCTCACGACGTGCCTCGCCATGAGGACGACCACGGCGACCAGCACGGCCGCCAGTATGCCCAGGCGCACGGCAGGCGGCGGCTGGTAGATCCAGTCGATCAGGAACGCCAGGGTCAGAATGCCCAGCGTCTCCAGGCAGACGATGGCAAGGCCGGACAGCGCCGCCGTCCTCTTCCAAGCCCGGCGGACCTTGCCGAGCTTCCTCGTCAGCTTCTCCTGCATCGCCTTTTCGGTCATGTCCTTCTTCTCCAAAAGGATTAGGGACTAGGGACTAGCGACCAGGCCCGACAGTGTCCAGCCATCGACGCTGGCCACGTCCCAAACCGGATGCTCATGCTAAACTGCACCTCTATCACCCTAGTCGCCGTTGGCTAGTCGCTCCGCTTAGTGTCTTAGAGTCCTGTTGGCCAGGAAGAGTTCCATCGCGAACAGCGCCGCGACGGCCGCCATCGCATACCACCACAGACCGTGCCGGTCCTGCTCGGCGCGGTCGGCGACATCCTCGCCCGCGTCGCCCCCGCCGGCCTCGTTGGGCGCCCGCTGGACGGCCGCGACCACTTCCTCAGGCGTCATCGCCGCCACGTCCAACTCGGCCGGGTCGGTGTTGACGGCGTAGCAGAAATCGCCGCCCTCGCCGCCGGTCAGCGTATAGAAGCCCGGCTCGGACGCCAGGACCGACTCCTCCTGGTGCGTCTTGCCGGCCGCATCCTTCAGCTTGCACCCGGCCGGGACGACGATGGCCGTTCCCACAGGATAGGCCGTCTTCTTCTCTGAGCGTATTGCCAGGTACCGCACCGTCTGGTGGAGATAAGGAAGGAAGATCGCCCGCAGCGGCAGGTCCGACCAGCGGAGGTCGGTGCTGCTGGTGAGCATCATGGAGATGCCGCGGCCTATCTGCCGCTCCAGTATGGCGGGCCGGCCGGGGCCGTCGTCGAACCGGGCCAGCACGCGGGCAAGCTGCGAGTCCATGACCTCCCACCATTGGTAGAACTTGGGCGTCGTGAAGTCACCGTAGTGGGGACGCTGGAAGACCTCGAAGGCCGGGTGCTCCAGGTCGATCTTGGCGATGGATACGGCGGCCAGCTCCGACGGGCCCGCGGCCATTGCCGGGCCGGGCGAAGGTTCGGACTTCTCGGCGGTCACGCTTTTGCGGAGCCGGCAGGGGGCGATCTCGCGGCCCTTTGCCGGGTTCGCGAAGAGCTGGTCGAATTCCTTGGGCGAGACGCGGTCGCCGGGCATGAACAGCACGCCGCCGCCCCGCTGGAGCAGGTCCTTCAGCGCATCGGCCACCGACTCGGGGACCTGGCCGACGTTGGACAGGACGACCACCAGGGCGTCCTTAATGTCCTGCGGACGGGCGGTGGCGGCCACGACGACCTTGACGGCGAACGGCGACTCCTTCGTGGGCGCCAGGGCCTTGTCGAGGAAGAACGCCGCGTCGGCGGCCGCAACCGTCGATGGCGCGCCGTTGAGTATCACCACCGGGATCCGCGGGATCACGCGGGCGTTGAAGTAGATGGTGTTCTCCGGGGTCGTCTTGTCATCCGCGCCCACGTGGATCACGCCGGGGTTGTCGCCGGCGGAGTCGAAGACGTGGGTGAAGCGCACGGGCAGCGATGAGTTCGCGCCGATGTTGATCTTCTTGACCTCCGGCGCCTTAGCGCCGATGGTCAGGCTGACCGGAAGGTCCTTGACCTCCGCCTTGGAGTAGTTGACGACCTTGACGGCCACCTGGCGCGGCAGGCCGTCGAGCACCATGCTTTCGGGATAGTTGGCGTCGGTGATGGCCAGGCCGCCCTGCTCGGGCAGCGCCACGCGCTTGATCGTCAGCTTGGTGTCGGCCGGGAGCTTCCAGTCGGCGCGAAGGGCCTTCCAGCCGACGCGCTGGAGGTCGGAGATGAGCACGATCTCCCTTGTGGACGCCTTCATCTTCTTGAGCATCCCATCGGCGGTCCGCAGGGCCTCGACGATGTTCGTGCCGCCGTGGCCGATCTGCATAGAATCGATCCGGTTGCGGATGGGGGCGAACTCGTTGACCATCGCCACGTCGATCGACGGAGCATCGGCGAAGGTCACCAGTCCGGCCGCGTCGGTCCCTTCGGACAGGTCCGCAAGGGCCGCCTTGGCCTCCTTGCGGAGGAAGTCCTTCATGGCATCGGGCGAGGAGCTTCGCGACATGGACAGCGACACGTCGGCGACGATGACCCGCGCGGTGCGCGCGATTGTCGTCCGCGCCTCCTCGGCCGACTTGGCCTTGAGATATGGCCTGGCGAACGCGAAGGCCACCAGGCCGGCCACGAGCATCCGCATCGCCAGGAGGATGGCCTCCTGGAACCTCTTGCGCCGCAGGATTCGCGCGGAGGTCCGGGCGAAGAACCGCAGCGTCGAGAAGGCGACCTTGCGGACGCGGTCCCGCGTCAGCAGGTGGATCAGCACAGGCAGCAGCGCGGCTGCAAGGCCGATAAGGAACCATTTGTTGACGAAATTCATCAGACTCCCATCCTCGCCCTGCGGAACAGGTACTCGCTCAGCGCCAGTTCCAGGGGCTTGGCGGTATCGAGCAGCTTGTAGTCGGCCTGGACGTCCGCGCAGCCCTTCTGGTGGGCGGTCAGGAACGCATTGAGCTCTTGCATGTAAAGCGGGCGGACGCCCTCGGGACTGACGGTGGTCTTCAGGCCGGTCTCAAGGTCGGTGAACTCGGTCATCGTGTCGAACGGGAAGCTCAGTTCCGCCTGGTCCATCACGTGGAACACGATCAGGTCGTGCCCCTGAAAGCGGAAGTGCTGGAGCGCCGACTGGACGGCCGCCGGGTCGTCCAGAAGGTCCGAGATCAGGATGATGAGGCCGCGTCGCTTCAGGCCGTCGGCAAGGTCGTGCAGCGGCTTGGCGATGTTGGTCTCGTTGCCCGGCTCCAGGCCGTCCAGGTTCGCGAGGATGTGCTTGAGGTGGCTCTGGCGCATCCGCGGCGGCAGGACGGAGCGGACCTTGTCGTCGAAGACCATCAGGCCCGTCGCGTCCCTCTGCCTCATTATGAAGTATGAAAGGCACGCGGCCATGTACGAGCCGTACTGGAGCTTGCTCAGGCCGTTCTCGCGCGACTTGTAGGCCATCGACCCGGAGGCGTCCAGCAGTATGTAGCAGGCGAGGTTGGTCTCCTCCTCGAACTGCTTGACGTAGTAGCGGTCGGTCTTGCCGAAGACCTTCCAGTCGATGTGCTTGATCTCGTCGCCCGGCGAATACTGCCGGTACTCGGCGAACTCGACGGAGAAGCCGCGGTACGGGCTTCGGTGCAGACCGAGAATGAAGCCGTCCACCACTACCTTGGCCAACAACTGCATGTTGTTGATCCGGGCGATGACGTCGAAATCGAGATAACCTTTTTGGGCTTCGGCCATTTCCTTACCTGAACGGCATTGCCTTCTTCAATTCCTCCTATTCGCCCTATCCGCCACATTGGTCCTATCCGCAGGGAGGCCGATAGGACCTATGGGACGAACAGGACCCACAGGAGGCCAATCGGCCGTTACAGCCCGCTCCTGGGCGGGCTGACCGCCGCCAGCAATCTCCGCACGATCTCCTCGGAGTTGACGCCCTCGGATTCCGCGTGGAAGTTGGTGATGATTCGGTGCCGCAGGACGGCCGCCGCCACGGACTGCACGTCCTTGACCGACACGTGTGGCCGCCCCGCCAGCACGGCGCGGGCCTTGGCCCCGAGCACCATGTAATGCGAGGCGCGGATCGACGCGCCCCACGAGACGTATTCCTTGACGAAGTCAGGCGCGCCGGCCGTCAGGGGGCGGCTCCTGGCGGCCAGGCTCACCGCGTAGCGGACGATCGGCTCGGCCACCGGCGTCTGGCGGACGATCTCCTGGTAGGCAAGAAGCTCGTGCCCGTCCATCACCACCGCGATGTCCTCGACGGGCCTGCCCGTCGTCGCGTTGACCACCGCCAGTTCCTGGTCCTTGGGCAGGTAGTCGATGATGAGGCTGAACATGAACCTGTCCTGCTGGATTTCAGGCAGGGGATACGTGCCTTCCTGCTCGATGGGGTTCTGCGTCGCCAGGACGAAGAACGGCTCCTTCAAGGCGTAGGTGTTGCCGCTGACGGTGACCTGGTGCTCCTGCATGGCCTCGAGCAGCGCGGCCTGCGTCTTGGGCGGGGTGCGGTTGATCTCATCGGCCAGAAGGATGTTCGTGAAGACCGGGCCGGGGCGGAACTTCAGCTCGCGCATGAGCGTGGCACGGTCCTCCTCCAGCACCTCCGAGCCCGTGATGTCCGCGGGCATCAGGTCGGGCGTGAACTGCACGCGGCGGAACTGGAGGGCCATCGCCCGCCCAAGGCTGGAGATGAGCAGCGTCTTTGCCAGGCCCGGCACGCCCGTGATGAGGCAGTGCCCGCCCGCGAAGAACGCCGTGATGACGTCCTCCACGATCTGGTCCTGCCCGATGATCACCTTGCGGATCTCGTGCAGGATCTTCTCCTTGCCAGCGCGGATCTTCTCGATGGCCTCGACGCCGTTGAGGATTGACTCTGTCGCCATATCTTTGTTTCCTATTCCCATCCGTCCTATTCGTCCTGTCCGTCCTATTAGTCCTATCTCCGGCCTATCGCATAGGACAAATAGGACGGATAGGACGAATAGGACCTATAGGAGGCGCCGCCTATTCCACCGGCGCCGGCACGGCCTTGACCAACTGCCGGATCACGTCCTCGACTCTCACGCGGTCGACCTCTGCGCGGAAGGACAGGCCGATGCGGTGCCGCAGCACGGGCATGATCGCCTTGCGGATGTCCTCGGCGTTCACGGCCGCCCGCCCGTCCTGCGCGGCCGCCGACTTGGCGGCAAGCGCGATGTTCTGGCTGGCCCGCAGCCCCGCGCCCCAGGCCACGTACTGCTTGATGAAGTCGGGGCAGCCCTGCGTGACCGGCCGGCTGGCGGAGACCAGGTCCACGATGTACACACCCAGGTGCGGCGGCAGCGTCACCTCGCGGACGGCCCTGGTGAACTCCAGCAGCTCGTGCCCGTCGATCACCTTGCTCAGCTCGACCTTGCCCGTGCCGCTCGTGCGCCGGACGACGGCGACCTCCTCATCCTCGCCCAGGTAGTCCATCGCGATGGACAGCATGAAGCGGTCCTGCTGCGCCTCGGGCAGCGGATAGGTGCCTTCCTGCTCAAGCGAAATCTGCGTGGCCAGGACGTAGAAGGGCGTGGGCAGCGGATAGGTCTTGCCGCCTATCGTCACCTGCTTTTCCTGCATGACTTCCAGCAGGGCGGCCTGCGTCTTGGGCGGCGTGCGGTTGATCTCATCGGCCATGAGTATGTTGCAGAACACCGGGCCCTTGACGAACTTGACGAACCTGTGGCCGGTGGTCTGGTCCTCCTCCAGGATTTCCGTCCCGCTGATGTCGGAGGGCATCAGGTCGGGGGTGAACTGGATTCGCCGGAAGTCCAAATTGACCACTTTGGCGATTGACGCGATGAGGATGGTCTTGGCGGTGCCGGGCGGGCCTTGTATGAGGCAGTGGCCGCCGGCGAACATGGCAACCAGCGCCTGGTCGATGGCGTCATCGGCGCCGACGATCAGCTTGCGAAGCTCGGCGATGATCGCCGCCCGGACCTCCCTTATCCGCGCCAGCAGGGCCTGCCGGCGTACTGGGTCCATGCCGAGGTCTTTCTCCAAGGACGTTGATGGCGGCGTCATGACGACTGTCTCCTGGCGGCCGTTCCATGAACGGAAACGACACGGCCCCTCATGGGCCTGGGGCCAACCGAACACCATCTAGAAAAACGCACCCGGCGCCGCCGGGCCGGGTGCGCCTTTGGTGCTGCTGCTCGCCCTTCCGGGGCAACTACCATATTAACGCCAACTCCCCTCGGATGTTTCGCGATAAAGCGTTTCGCCGCGCCTCTCCGGCGGCCGGGCTGCGGCGCTGGCCGCGCCGGCAGAAGCGGCGGGGTGAATCCCCCGTTCCCAGGCGTTGCCGGCGCTACCAACGTTATTCCTCGCGCAATTTAACATGGGCCGCCGGCCGTCCGATAAGGAGGGCAGACGCCCGCGGCGCGTGCCGCGGGCCGGTGGTCTTAACGCCGGTAATAACGTAATGTTCCTATGGACGACAGAGTATCACCAGATACGGCGTCACGAATCGCTGGATCTGCAAATCCCGACGGATCCCCGAGCCTGTAAGTCCCTAGATTAAAACTGGTTAGGAGCGTCGCCAATGCCGCTGAAAATCGCCAGGACCTTCTCGAACAGGACCCTCCCGATAGGGGTCGATCTGGGCACCAGCGCGGTCAAGATGGCGCAACTCCGCACCGGCGAGGACAGCGCACACCTCCTGGCGGCGGGCTCGGCTGACCTGACCGCCGCGCCGCGCAAGGACCTGGCCAGCCGCCAGGAAATTATCGGCGCGGCCATCCGCGACATCCTTCGCACCAATCCCTTCAAGGGCCGCAAGTGCATCCTGTGCATCCCATCCGACAGCGTCGCGGTCCAGCACATCCGGACGCCCAAGCTGTCGCACGAGGACCTGGCCCGAAGCCTCGGGGCGGAGCTTCAGGGCAAGCTGCCCTTTGCCGTCGAGGACGCGATCATCCGGCACGTCGTGGCGGGCGACGTCTACGGCGAGGGCGATCCGCAGCAGGAAGTGATCATCGTCGCAGCCCTCCGCGAGACTATCGAGTCGTACCTGAGGATGGCCGGGCGCGCGGGGCTGGAGGTAGTCGGCGTCAACATCGAGGCGTTCGCCGTGGTGGAGTGCTTCGCCAGGCTGTTCCGGCGCGCGTCTGACGCGGGCAGAACGATCCTCTTCGTGGACATCGGCGCGGCGACGACCCAGGTCGTGCTCTCGCACGGCAACCGGCCGGTATTCGCCCGCAACCTGGCAATGGGCGGGGAGCAACTGGATCAGTCGGTGGCCGAGGGCCTTAGTATCCCGGTGGAGCAGGCCCGGGCTCTACGGCGCGACCCCCACAAGATGGGCCAGGACTCGGCCGCCGAGAACGAGCTCTATCACCTGATGGACAAGCCGCTGCTGGTGATGGCGGATGAGCTGACTCAGTGCCTGCGGTACTACGAGTCCGTCTTCCGCAATCAGAGCGTTGAGCGCGCGATATTCGTGGGCGGGCAGGCGTACGATAAGCGCCTCTGCCAGACGCTTGCCCAGAAACTCAATCTGCCGGCCCAGGTGGGCGACCCGCTTGTGCGTGTGGGGCGGGTGGAAGGGGCGGGCCTGGACATCGGCCTTGACCGCCGCGAGCCGCAGCCCAACTGGGCGGTCGCCGTGGGGCTGAGCCTGGGGGCCGCCGAGGCGGCACGGGACCAGTCCGAAAATGCCCGTTCGGGGACGGGAACACAAGCTGCTTGAGGAGCGAGAATGAGCACCATCAACCTGCTTCCCAATGACTATGTGCAGCGTTCGGCGCGAAGGCGGGCGAACATCCTTTGCGTGGCGCTGTTCGGGGTCGTGATGGCGGCGGTCCTTGGGGCCGCGCTCGTCGGCGACCGGTCCAGCCGCCACACCCGCCACGTGCGCGACCAGGTGGACGCGGCTTACGCCTACGCCGCCCAGCAGATTCAGCAGTTGCAGAGCCTGGAGGCCAGGAGGCAGACCATGCAGGACAGGGCCGAGGCCATCGGGTCCCTGCTGGAACGCGTGCCCCGGAGCCGCCTGCTGGGCATCATCGCCAACGCCCTGCCGGAGAACACGTCGCTGACGAAGGTCGACCTGGAGACCAAGCGGCTGGTCCTGCCTATCGCAACACCCGCGCCCGGGGCCAAAGCGCCCACCAAGTTCGACGCCGTGGCCGCTGCGCGGGCGTCCAAGGGGCCTCCGGTGGTCGTGACCATGGAGCTGATCGGACTGGCCGCCACGGACGTGCAGGTGGCGAGGTTCATTTCCAACCTGGCCCGCAACTCGCTGATCCAGTCGGCGGACCTGGTGTTCAGCCAGGAGAAGCTGATCGACAAGATTCCCACTCGCGAGTTCCAGGTACACCTGGAGCTCAAGAACGGGGCTGACGCGATCAATGACGTCGCCGTGTCGGCCGTGGCCAACGCGGCCGAGAGCGACAGCGGCGCTTATTCCAAAGGAGTGGGGCAATGAAATTCGGCCTGCGCGAAGTCGTGTTCATCCTGCTGCTGGCGGCGATACCGGTGGGTAGCTGGTGGTTCGCGTTCCGCCCGCGCAACGCGCGGGAGGCGGAGATGATTCGGGCGATCGAGGCCAAGCAGGCCCGCCTGCGCCAGCTCAACCAGACCATCGGCGCCATCGGCGACATCCAGAACGAGATCACCGGGCTCGAGAAGAACATCGCCCTTCTGCGGTCGAAACTGCCCAACGAGAAGGAGATGGACAAGGTCCTCCAGGAGGTCTGGCGGCTGGCCGAGGCCAACCAGCTCACCACCAAGAGCATCCGGGCGGTGGACAAGGGCGACGCCCTCTTCGCGGCGCCCGGCTCGCCGCAATCGGAGCAGCCCATAACGATGAAGCTCGAGGGCGACTTCCGCGGATTCTACTCGTTCATGCTGGCGCTGGAGAACCAGCCGCGCATCATGCGAATCAAGCGCATGACGCTGACCAAGCCGGACAAGGCGCAGGAGGGCTGCATCCAGGCGTCGTTCGACATGACGGTCTTCTTCGAGAAAGACAAGGACAAGAACAAGGAAAGCTGAGAATGTGCGCCGACAACATCAACATCGGTTCCGACGCCGACAACCCGCTGGCCGCCCAGGCGGACGGAGGGCCATCGGCAATCGCCCCGCGGAAGCGCCCCGCAAGCGCCGCCAATTCGCTGGTGCGCGACAACCTGCTGCTGGTGGGCCTGTTCGCGGCGGGGATCGCCGTCATCTACATCCTCAGGCTGCGAGGCGGGCCGGCGGCCGCCTCCGCCGAGCAGGTGGCCAACGAACGCCAGGTTGAGACGGCGGTCGCCTCCCTGGCGGCCCACCCCATCACTCTGACGGGAACCAAGGGCAAGGCGGTCATGGAGGGGCTCGAAGCCAGGCCCAGGCAGATCCCGCTGGAGCGCCTGCGCGGCAATCCGTTCACGTACCGCTCGCCCGCGCCGGCCGTGCCGCCCGTCGGCCCCAGCACCGGCGACCGCACGGGCCCGCGCCTGGCCGATCCGGGCATGTCCTCGGCCTTGGGCAACCTCAAGCAGTTCAAGCTGCAATCCATCCTCAGCGGCGCGGGCGGACGGCCCGTGGCCCTGATTTCCGGCAACCTGCTGTCGGAAGGGCAGGTGATATCCGGATGGACAATCACCAGGATTGGACCCCGCGAAGTGGTGCTCACATACAAGGACCGGCAGGAGACGCTCACTCTTGAATAGGCCCCCGGTTCGGCTTTCATCGGACCGCCGCCGGAGGATGGACGGAGGAAGACGTGACGCACGCTGCGCAACAGGCTGATCCGGCTGTCGCGGAGGCCCACGACCAGGTGGAGTTCGCCGAGGTGTGGCGTCCCTCGGACAGCTCCAGCCTGCCCCGCGGTCCGGAGCGCATACTCCTTGAGCGCAGATACATCACGATCGAGCAGCTCCAGTCCGCCATCGCCCGCCAGAAGGAGAACCCCCGCCTGACCGTCCTGGCGGCGCTGGTGCTGGCCAAGGCAATCGACGAGCCGCTGGCGCTCCAGGCCGTGGCCGCCTATTTCAAGCTGCCCTTCAAGCGCTTCACGTCCGCCGAGGTGGACGAGCGCGTGCTACAGTTGCTGCCGGCGGACTTCCTGAAGGCCAAGCAGGTCCTGCCCGTCTGCAAGACCGAGCATGGGATTGTCGTCGGCATATCCGACCCGGCCGACATCTTCCTCATCGACGACCTGAAGCGGCGGCTCCGGTGCCAGTTGCGGCTGGTGGTCGTCCCGCCGGGGGACATCCAGAAGGTCCTCGAGGAGAAGTCCACCACTCCGGCCCAGCAGGTCGATGACATCATCAAGGACATCACCGAGGACGCCGTCGAGGTCGTCGACAACAAGACGGAGGAGATCACTGATCTTGAAAAGATCGCGGGCGAAAGCCCGGTCATCCGCTACGTCAACTACCTCATCGCGTCGGCGGTCAAGGAGGGGGCCAGCGACATCCACATCGAGCCGGGCGAGGGCCGCCTCCGCATCCGCCTGCGCATAGACGGCGTGCTGTTCGACCAGCAGGCGCCTCCGATGACCATGCATGCGGCCATCGTCTCGCGCCTCAAGATCATGGCCAACCTGGACATCTCGGAGCGGCGACTGCCCCAGGACGGGCGCATCCGCGCCACAGTCCACGGGCGCAACGTCGACCTCCGCGTCAGCACGCTGCCGATCACCCACGGCGAGAAGACCGTCATCCGCATCCTGGACAACCGGTCGATCCTCGTGGGCCTGGAGAACCTGGGCCTTCTGCCCGACGCCCTGGCGGTCTTCCGCGAGCAGATACTCCAGCCGCACGGCATCATTCTTGTCACCGGCCCGACCGGCAGCGGCAAGACCACCACGCTCTACTCGGCCCTGCGCGTCATGGACGGCGACAGGCTCAACATCTCCACGGTCGAGGACCCGGTGGAGTACGAGCTGGACTTCGCCAACCAGGTCAACGTCCACGAGTCCATCGGCATGACGTTCGCGGCCGCCCTGCGCAGCCTGCTGCGCCAGGACCCGGACGTTGTGATGGTGGGCGAGATCCGCGATTCCGAGACCGCGCGGATCGCCATCCAGGCGTCGCTTACGGGCCACTTGGTGCTCTCCACGCTGCACACAAACGACGCGCCGTCGAGCATCACGAGGCTCATCAACATCGGCGTGGAGCCATACCTGATCAGCGCATCCGTCAACGCCGTGGTCGCGCAGCGCCTGGTGAGGAAGATATGCGACAACTGCCGCGCGCCGCTGACCAACCCGCGCGAGACGATCCTTGCCTACCTCAAGAAGTACGGCGCCGATTCGAGCAAGCTCTACCAGGGCGCCGGCTGCGAGAAGTGCCGCCAGACCGGGTACAAGGGGCGGCTGGGCATATACGAGCTGCTCATCATGAACGACGACCTTCGCGACCTGGTGACGAGCAACCCGGGGCTGACGGAGCTGCGCCGCGCTGCAAAGCAGCATGGCATGAGGGGGCTGCGGGACGACGGCCTCATCAAGGTCTCCAAGGGGCTGACGACCGCGGACGAAATCATGAGAGTCACCGAGACATGAGGGAACAGGAGAGCACATGAGCTTTCTACAAGAGCTTCTGACGACGGCGCTGAGGGCCAGCGCAAGCGACGTACACATCATCGTCGGGCTGCCGCCGATGTTCCGCATCCACACGGTGCTGGAGTACGCGGACAACTGCCCGCCCGTGACGGCGGAACAGGCCGAGGCGTACGTCAAGGAGATGGTCGGCCCCAAGCGGTTCGAGCAGCTTCTCGAGAAGCGGGACATCGACTTCTCTACCAAGGTCCCGACCTTCGGGCCGAGCCTGGGGCGATTCCGCGTGAACGCGCACTTCCAGCGCGACACGATAGCCATCGCGTTCCGCGCCATCTCCGACAAGGTGCCCGACCTGGCGAGCCTGAACCTGCCGCCGATAGTCGAGCGGCTGGTGGACACGCCCCGCGGCCTGATCCTCGTGACCGGGCAGACCGGCTCGGGCAAGAGCACGACGCTCGCATCCATGATCGACGCGATAAACAAGCGGTATCCCTATCACGTCATCACCGTGGAGGACCCGATCGAGTACATGCTGACCTGCAACAAGTGCGTGATCGAGCAGCGGGAGCTCGGCAGCGACGTGCCCACGTTCGCCAGCGGCCTGCGGCACGCCCTGCGGCAGGACCCCGACATCATACTGGTCGGCGAAATGCGCGACCTGGAGACGACCTCGGCCGCCATCACGGCCGCCGAAACGGGCCACCTGGTGCTCTCCACGCTGCACACCCAGAACGCCGCGCAGACCATCGAGCGCATCATCGACATCTACCCGGCCGAGCAGCAGAACCAGATCCGCGCGATGCTCTCCAACACGCTCCAGGCGGTGATCAGCCAGGTCCTCTTCAAGCGAACGGACGTCGCGGGCATGGTGCCGGCCTGCGAGCTGATGGTCTGCACGCCGGCCGTGCGGAACTGCATCCGCGAGAACCGCATACACGAGATCCCCAACATCATCGAGACCAACCGCGGCGTCGGCATGACCACGCTGGATGAGTCGATCAAGGCCCTCTACCTGAACGGCCGGATCAGCCGCCAGCAGGCGATTTCCGAGGCCTCGCGCCCGGAGGTCCTCTCCCGGGCGCTGTGCGCGTGAGGTACACGACAATGAACTACAAGTATGAAGTGCGGGACAGTGCAGGGCACGTGACGGCCGGCGTCATTCAGGCGGAGTCGGCGGCGGAGGCCGCGGCGCGCCTAAGAGGCCAGGGCGGCTTCCTCCTGAACGTCGCCCCGATGGCCGCCGCCGGAGGCGACATCCTCCAGAAGCTCAAGGGACTCAACTTCCAGTTGGGGCCCGGCCTCAAGGACGTCCAGAGCTTCACCAACCAGCTCGCGGTGATGATCAAGGCGGGCATCAGCATCCGCAACGCCATCTCCTCCATCGCCGAGCAGGTCCCCAATCTCAAGTTCCAGCGGATCATCGAGCAGATCAAGTCCGACGTCGAGTCGGGCCAGCCGTTCTCCGACGCCCTTGCCCGCCACCCGAAGGTGTTCAGCCCGCTGTACGTCAACATGGTCAAGGCCTCGGAGCTGTCGGGCAACTTCGGGCAGATGCTCGAGCGGATCGCGGCGTACCTGGCCCAGCAGGTCGAGACCCGCAGCATGGTCCGCGGCGCGATGATCTATCCCGCCATCATCGGCACGATGGCCGTCATCACGACGATCTTCCTGCTGACCTTCGTGCTGCCGAAGTTCGGGGCCCTGTTCGCCGGGCGGGAGGACATCCTTCCGCTGCCGACCAAGATGATCAACGCCCTCAGCGCGTTCATGATCCACTACTGGTACGCGATCATCGGCGGCGTCGTGCTGCTGGTGATGACCTGCTACTACGCGATCCAGACGCCCGGCGGCCGGGTGGCCTGGGACCGGGTCAAGCTGAAGGTCCCGCTGTTCAAGCGGATGTTCCGGGCCCTGTACATCACCCGCGGCCTGCACACGATGGGCGAGCTGGTCAACGCCGGCGTGCCGATGCTCGAGACGCTCGCGATCACCGCCAGGGTGTCCGGCAACGTGCTCTACAGGCGGATGTGGGAGACGGTGCATAACTCGGTGAAGCAAGGCTCGAAGATCGCCGACCCGCTGGGCCGCCAGTCGATGCTGCCCAAGAGCGTCGTGCAGATGATCTCGGCCGGCGAGGAATCTGGCAAGCTCGGCGAGGTCATGCGCGACATCGCCGAATACTATGCGAAGGAACTGAAGGCCACGATCAAGGCCGTGACGGCCATGATCGAGCCGCTGATGATCGTGCTCATGGGCGCGGTGGTCGGCTTCATCGCGATGAGCATCATCCTGCCGATCTTCAAGATGTCCAGCCTGGTCAAGTAGGAGGAAGAAGAGGTGAGCTGATGAGCAACATTACGGTTCCGGCCCGCGGCCCTGCCCATGGCGGCAGGGGTGGATTCACCCTTGTGGAGGTCGCGGTGGCCACGGCGATCATCGGGCTTGGGGTGGCGGCCTTGCTTGCGACGATCGCGGCGGGCACGCGGTCGAACGCGGCGGGCCAGAAGCTCACCCAGGCGACCTTCCTCGCCCAGGAAATTCGCGAATGGACGCTGAGACTGCCCTTCTCGGACCCCGATCCGGGCGACGCCGGAAATCCCCCCGGCCCGGACGGCAGCGATCCGCATGTCTTCGTCGATGACCTCGACGACCTGATGGACGTCACGTTCAGCCCGCCGCGCGACGGGCGCGGCAGCGCCATCAGCGGGATGGACAACTGGTCGCAGACCATCACCATGACCTGGCGCGACCCGTCAAGCCTGTCCACCATTGTCTCGCCCGGGGCGTCGAATGCGATCTACGTTCAGGTGGTCGTTTCGTACCACAGCCAGCCGGTCCTTACCACCGGGTGGCTGGTAACCAGGAGGTTCTAACATGTTCACGAAGTGCGGAATCCAACGCGCCAAGTCGAGGCGCGGAAGCGCGTACATCCTGGCGATGGTGCTGCTGGCGATGTTCACGGCCATGGCGGTGGCGTTCTCCAGCGCCGCCGACATGAACGTCCACAAGAGCGACAACAGCCGCATCCTGGCCGAGGCGCGCCTGGCGGCCGAGAGCGGCATGTCGTTCATCACCTGGCAGCTTGAGCACTGCGGCGTGTCCGGCGCGCTGCGCGGCCGGGCCCTTCTCAACTCGCTGGCCGACAAACTCGGGACTGTCTTGAATGGCACGCCGAACCTTCAGGGCGCAACAGTGTCCTACAATGGCTCGACGATAGCCATCCCGAGCATCGCCGTCGCCGGCGGCAAGAGCTTCACCACGTCAATCGCACTTGCGGCCAGAGACACCTTGAGGGTCACCGTGACGGGACACTATGCCTCGGGCACGGGCGCCTCGGCGACCCAGAACCAGAAGCAGGTCATCATGGACTTCCGCGCGCAATGGGACCCGGCGCTGGGCTACGGCATGGCCTCGAAGGGGCCGGTCCAGATGGGCATGAACAACACCTTCGTCGGCATGACACAGCCCTCGGACGGGTCGATCTACTCCGGGGCACCGGGCGTGGCCGTATCGTGCGGCAGCGGCCACATATCGGGCGACGTCGCCATCAGCGATCCCGGCGCGAGCGTGTCATTGTCCGGCGTCCAGGTGGACGGGACAGTCTTCTACAACGCGCCTCCGGTCACGATGCCGACCATTGACCGCTCGGTTTACAAGGCCCTGGCGACAAACACGATGGACTTCGCCTCACCGCCGGGGGGAATATACCAAAACATCCGAATCCCGCCCAACACCAACCCGACTTTCAACAGCGCCGTCACGATTCAGGGCGTGATGTACGTCCAGGCGCCGAACAAGATCTACTTCAATAACAACTGCACGTTCACCGGTGTGATGATCGCGGATGATCCTCCCGCCGGCTCGCCTGATACGGACAACTTCATTTCCTACAAGAACAACATGACCTTCAGCAATGTCGACGCGTTGCCCGACATCCCGGCCTTCGCGGGCGTCAAGAAGCTCAGGGGCGCGGAGATCCTCGCCCCTGGCTTCACCTTCGAGTTCAAGAACAACTTGTGTTCCGTTGGCGGGCTGATGGCTGTCAAGGCGTTGACGGTGAAGAACAACGAAACCGCCACCGTTTACGGCAGCCTGCTGATCTACGGCGACCTAGGCGTGGACTTCAAGAACAACGACAGCTTGACGATATCGCTGTCCTACTCGACCCCTCCGCCGGGCTTCAAGGGCTACGGCATCCCGCCGCTCTTGCCCGACCCGGCTACGTATGTGGAGAAGTGAGGTAGCTGCCTCGGCCCTGGCGCGCCCTATGCCGAAGGCCCCGCCAGGGACCCAATGGCGCTTGGAGTACAACAGATGAACACTAGAGCCAAACACACCGGCATGACCCTGGCCGAAATCCTGATGGCCATGGCGATCATAGCGACGCTCCTGGCGTCGGTCGCTGTGGCCATGAAGGCCTCGCTGTCAAGCTACAAGGCCAATGACGAAATGGCGGCCGTCACGCAGACCGCCAGGTCGATCCTGTCCAGGATGGACAGGGAGATACGGACGGCCGAGGACGTCAACTGGTCCTCCAACACGCTGACCATCCTGCCGGCGCTGGACGGCTCCGGCCTGACTCAGGTCCAGTACGTCTTCCAGAACGGCGTGCTCAGCTACAAGCGGACGGTCAACGGGACCACGACGGCCTATCCGCTGCTGGACAGCACCGACCGCGTGAGCCTGACGTCCTTCACCGCCTCGCCGGTGTCGGGCCTGAACGCCAACAGCCAGCCGTGTACCGTGTCAATGACGACGACGCTCACCTTCCGGATCGGCGACCAGACATTCAGCGTAACCAGCAGCGCCGCCCCAAGGAGGAACCAGCGATTCTGATTGCGGATTGCGAATTGTGAACTGCGTATTCCCCCGCGCGCAGGACAAGCCACAAGGCCACGGCCCGCGGAAATTCACAATCCACAATTCGCAATTCACAATAGCCCCAGTACATGGGGATTTGCAGTCACTTGGCGGGGCCGGGCTTGGCAGGGGACGGGCGCGGAATCGGCAGCTTCCCCTCGATCTTGTCGATGAGCAGGGCGACGCAGATGCGGATCATGTGGATCAGGCCCAGCAGGTTGGTGATACTGCTGGTCTTGCCCATCCGCATCTTCGCGGGCGTCTCCTTGATCACCATGCCGTGCCAGGCGGCCGTCGCCAGGGCCTCGACCGTGTCGCTCAGGTAGGTCTGCGGGTAGTGGAGAGCGAAGAAGGCGATCATCCGCCTGGAGGCCGCCCGGAAGCCGCTGGTCGTGTCCTTGACCCTCTTGCCGGTCAGCAGCCTGGTCATGCCGGCCAGGAGGCGCGAGCCGATCCACCGCGCAAGCGGGAACTTGTATGCCTGTTCGCCCAGAAGGCGCGAGCCGACGACCAGGTCCGCCTGGCCCGCCAGCACCGGCTGGACGAGGGACGCGATCTGGTCGGCGCAGTGCTGGCCGTCGCCGTCGAACTGGACGGCCGCCTCGTACCCGTGCCGGCTGGCGTACGTGTAGCCGGTCTGCATGGCCCCGCCCACGCCGAGGTTGAACGGCAGCCGCACCACCGTCGCGCCGGCGGAGCGGGCCTGCTCGGCTGTGTCGTCGATTGAGCCGTCGTCCACCACCAGCACATCCGCCCACGGGGCGTTGGCCTTCAGGTCGTCGAGCGCGTTGTGTACGCGCGGCCCTTCGTTATAAGCCGGCACGATCACAAGCACCCGCCGGCCCGCGATCTCAGCCTTGTCGCCCATCACTGGTTCCCTTGCGGCGACCAACTCCCCACCTGTAAGGGATTGTAGATTGTAGATTGCGGATTGCAAATTGAGAGCTTGGGGCGCCGCCGCAAGGCGGGGCGCCACGGGCTGATCCCAGTTTGCATTCCACGAACTGCAATCTACAATCAGCGGCGATCGAGAGGATCAGGATTCCATGAAGACTGTTCACAAAGAGCGATACGCTTTGGTCGGCACAGGCGGGCGCGGCATAACGATGTACGCCCGGGCGATTCTCAGGGACTACGGCCATTGCGCGGAGCTTGTCGGCGTGTTCGACACCAACCCCGCGCGGATGGCCAACGCCGTCAAGTGGCTCGGATCGGTGCTGGAAGGGCCGGCCAAGCGCACGCCGGTGAGGCAGTTCACCGACTTCGACGCCATGCTCGCCAAGGCCCGGCCCGACTGCGTCATCATCGCCAGCCGCGACTGCACGCACGCCGATTACGCCGTCCGCGCGCTGCGGGCGGGCAAGCGGGTCTACGTCGAGAAGCCGCTCTGCACGACGGCCGGCCAGTGCCGCGAAATCCTCGCGGCCGTCAGGGACACCGGCGGCGTCTGCCTGACCACGCACAACATGCGATACGACGCCGCATGCACCTCCGTCCGCTCGATCATCGAGCAGGGGCGGCTGGGCAAGCTGCGGCACGTGGTCATGGAGGACACGCTCGACCGCGGCCACGGCGCCGACTACTTCCGCCGCTGGCACTCCCGCAAGGCCAACACGGGCGGACTCCAGATTCACAAGTCGTCGCACCACCTGGACCTCCTGAACTGGTGGATCGACTCCAAGCCCGCGCGTGTGTTCGCGCAGGGCGGCTTGCGCTTCTACGGCCGTAACAACCCGTACCACGGCAAGCACTGCCGCGGCTGCCCGCACGCCAGGCGCTGCCCGCTGTACGTCGACTACACCAGGGACAAGCTGTGCAAGCTGCTGTACTTCGACGCGGAGCACGTGGACGGCTACTGGCGGGACGGGTGCGTGTGGGACCCGGCGATCGACATCGAGGACCAGCTCGACGTGACCATCGCCTACGCCAACGGCGTGGAGGTGGCGTACTCGCTCGTGGCGTACGCGCCCAACGAGTACATGCGCCTCGCCATCGACGGCACGATGGGCCGGCTGGAGTACCAAAGCCCGGTCGCCGGCGCGCCGGAGACGCAGAAGCTCTACTGTCCGGGCTACCCGGTGATGGATGTGGGCGTCAATCGCGGCGGCGGGGACCACGGCGGGGCAGACCCGATGCTGCTGGCCGACTTTATCGGCCGGCCGTGGGACCAGAAGCCCACCAGGCAGATGGCCTCCGTCGAGGAAGGCGTGCAGGCGGTGCTCATCGGCGCGGCGATCAACAAGTCGCTGGCGACCGGCGGGACGGTGGATGTGCAAGCACTGCTGGAAAGAGGCTGATGAAACGGCGTGAATTCGTTACCTCGTTGCTTCGTTGACTCGTTACTTCGTTACATCGTTGCCCCGGCTGTGGTGCGGCTGCGGAAAGATGGACCATCCTGTGGCGAAGCAACGAAGCAACGGGCGACGAAGCACGAACTCACGAAGTAACGAATCCACGAGGTAACGAAGCAACGAATTAACGAGGTAATGCTTCAACGTTCCCCGGAGAGACGCTAATGGCGAAACAGACCATGCTGACGCTGAATTTCAGGCACCAAGTGATGGAGCAGGACAGGAACCATCGCAACGTCTGGCGGGTCATTGAGACTCGCAAGCGGATCCCGGCCTCGAAGGTCCTGCTCCTTATCTGCGACATGTGGGACACCCACACACAGACCGGGGCGGCGCAGCGCGTGGACGAGCTGGCCCCGAGGATGAACAAGGTCGTCGCCGCCGCCCGCGCCAAGGGCGTCCACATCATCCATGGCCCCAACGACTGCATGGACTTCTACGCGGGCACGCCGGCCCGCCAGCGGATGATCGACGCCCCGCACGTCCAGCCGCCCGCGCCGATCGAGCACGACGACCCGCCCAAGCCCTTTGACGACTCCAGGAACCACAGCGACACCAACACCATCGACAAGACCTATACCGGCCACCCGTGGACGCGCCAGCACAAGGCCATCGAGATCGACCAGCGGCGCGACGGCATCACCGTCAGCGGCTCGGAAGTCTACAACTACATGCAGCTCCACGGGATCGAGCAGTACCTAATCATGGGCGTACACACGGGAATGTGCATCCTGCACCGCACGTTCGGGATCAAGCAGATGGTCCGGTGGGGCGTGCCGACGGCCCTGGTCCGCGACATGACCGACGCGATCTACAATCCGCAGATGCCGCCCTACGTCAGCCACGAGGAGGGGACGGCGCTCGTGGTCGGCTTCATCGAGAAGTTCTGGTGCCCGACAATCGCCAGCGGCGACCTGATGTGAAATGCACACGCGCATGAAAAAGCACGGCGGCCGCTCAGGGCACGGCCGCCGCGCTCGCTATGAGGGCAATCTACTGCCGAAGGACTCTTGTTTCAGACCTCGACGATGCGGTTCATCACGTCGTCGGGCACGAAGTTGTTGACGGACGCCAGGTAGCCCACGATGGCCTCGCTGAGCCGCTTGCGGGCCTCTTCGCGGGTCTCGGCGCGTGTGCTGCATCCTGGCAGCGACGGGCAGGCGGCCAGGAAGCCGCCGCTCTCGCAGTGTCGGATTCGTATGTGCAATGTCATGTTCCCGTCTCCCTCGCACGCGCGGCGGCCGGGACTGGTGAACCCAAGCCGATGGCGCTGCGCATTTTAGATATCGGCCGGCCCGGCCGAGAAGTTGAGGGGATTATCCTGTATAATCAGGCCGGCATATTGTGAAAGGACGATCATGGGTCTGGACAAGGTTCGGATCGGCGCTGTGGAAGTGACCAGGCTCGCGATTGGCGGCAATCCCTTCAGCGGTTTTTCGCACCAGGGATCGCAGCGCGATCGGGCGATGCGCAAGTACTACACCGTCGGGCGCATCAAGGAGGCCCTGCACAAGGCCGAAGCGGCCGGCATCAACACGTTCTTCGGCCGGACCGACAACCACGTCGTGCGCATGCTGGAGGAGTACTGGGACGAGGGCGGGAAGATCCAGTGGATCGCCCAGACCGCCAGCGAAGTGGAGGACTTCATCCGCAGCATCAACGTCGCCGGAGGCGCGGCTAAGGGCTGCTACCTTCACGGAGGGCAGAGCGACGTCTACTTCCGCAACCAGCAGTGGGACAACTTCCGCAAAGCCCTCGCGCGGATGCGCGAGCTGAAGCTTGCGGCCGGGTTCGCCGCGCACCGGCCGGAGGTCCACGAGTGGATACGCGACAACACCGACCCCGACTTCCAGCTCACCTGCTACTACGACCCCTCGCCCAGGATCGACAAGCCCGATCACGTCCCGACCGACAGCGAGAAGTTCGACGACGCCCACCGCGACCGCGTCGCGCGGATGATAGGCACGCTCAAGGCCTCGGCGGTCCACTACAAGGTCCTTGCGGCCGGGCGCAAGAGGCCCGAGGACGCGTTCGCCTACGTCGCCAACGTCATCCGCCCGCGGGATGTGGTGCTCGTGGGCTTCTACCTCGGCGACGACCCGGACATGATCGCCAAGACGGTCAAGCTCTTCGAGCAGATCGTCCAGCCGCGCCTTGCCCGCGTGCCGGCCGGGGCGAAGTAAGCGGCTGCGGCTTTGTGCCTTCGTGCCTGTGTTGAGGGCTTCTTAGCCCCCTTCGGGGCGTCCCCTAAAGTTTTTCCGGCAAAGTGCCGACATACATCCGCGTAGTTGGCGCGCCTTTCGTGAAATCTGGACCTCAGGCGCTGCCGCGAAGGCGGCCCGCCAGTGCGGGCCGCTGACGCTGCGCGCACTTCACGGCGCTCTGAGTTGCGTATCATGGTCTGGATGCGCCAAGCGCAATCCGAGGACACAGCCATGATTATGGAACGCTGGATTCGCCTGATCGCCGGCACGTTCATCCTCGCCAGCCTTGCCCTTGGCTGGTGGGTCAGCAACTGGTTCTTCCTCTTCACCGCCTTCGTCGGGGTGAACCTGCTCCAGTCGTCGCTGACGAAGTGGTGTCTGATGGAGAGCATCCTGGGCAGCCTGGGTATCAGGAAGTGCGGCGAGCAGGCCAAGACGTAACGCCCATAGAGCGGCGAAGCGGCCGTTACCGGTAGATCAACTGCATCACGACGACGTCGACGTACCTGCCGAACTTGAAGCCCACCTCCCGCATCACGCCGACGGTCTGGAAGCCGAAGGCCTCGTGCAGGTGGACGCTGGCGTCGTTGCCAACGGCGATCCGCGAGATGATGGTGTGCAGGCCCGCCTGCCGTCCGGCAGCGATGATCGCGCCGAGCAATTGCCGCCCGACGCCCCGGCCGCGGCCGGCCTCCTCGACGTAGAGCGACGCCTCGGCCGTCCCGTCGTAGGCGCACCGCCCGCTGTAGCGGCTCACCGACGCCCAGCCGATCACCCGCCCGCCCTCCTCGGCCACCAGGATCGGGTGCTGCCGGCCGTGCTCGGCGAACCATCGGCGATGGTCAGCCATCGTCCGCGGCTGTGTGTCGAACGTGGCGACGGTCTTGGCGACGGCGTCGTTGTAGATGTCCAGTATCGCCTGGAGGTCAGCTTCAGTTGCGGGGCGGATCGTCAACCTTCCGCCTCCGGCGATCTTGTGAACTCGTGGAACGCCTCCATGAGGCGCCTGGTGATCGGCCCGACCTTACCGGCGCCGATGGCCTTGCCGTTGATCCGCGATACGCCGATGACCTCGGCGGCCGTGCCTGTCATGAACACCTCATCCGCGGCCAGCAGCTCATCCGGCTTGATGTCGCGCTCGTCCAGCGGGATGCCCAGCTTGCCCGCCAGGCGGATGACCACCGACCTGGTAATGCCAATCAGGAACCCCGCGCTGACCGGCGGCGTGACCAGCCTGCCGCCGAGGACCGCGAAGATGTTGTCGCCGGTGGCCTCCGCGACGTTGCCGTCGGCGTTGAGCATGATCGCCTCGCTGACGCCCGCGTCGATGCACTCGATCTTGGCCATGATGTTGTTGAGGTAGTTGAGGCTCTTGATCGACGGGTTGAGCATCGTCGCGGAAGTGCGGAGCGTCTTGGCGATGATGGCCGGCATGCCGTTGTCGTACATGGCCTTGGGGTAAAGCTCGATCTGGTCGGCGATGCAGAAGACGCACGGCCGGCGGCACTTGAACGGGTTGAGGCCCAGCGTGCCCTCGCCGCGGGTGATGACAAGGCGGATGTAGCAGTCGGCGAGCTTATTGGCCTTCATCGTCGCGCGGATGGCCTTGATGAGCGCAGCTTTGCCGTAGGGCATCTTCAGCCGGATGCTGGCGGCCGAGGCGATGAGCCGGTCGATGTGGGCGTGGACCTGGAATATCCGCCCGCCGTAGGCGCGGATGCCCTCGAAGACGCCGTCGCCGTAAAGCACGCCATGATCAAACACGGAGACCTTGGCGCGGGCCTTGTCAACAAGCTTGCCGTCCATCCATATCTTCATTCGCGGCTCCTGGGTTACCTTCGCCCATGATAAGCCCGCCTGGCTTTCGCGGCAAGTCCGCCCTGGGTGACATACAATTGTGCGTAAGGGACGGCAGGGCTGTCAGCCAGAGGCCTGAACCATGAGTGCAAACAAGACATTGGTGACGTTGGGGGCATTCATCTTCAGCACGATGTTTTCCCTGCCCGATAGGGTCGCGTACAGCACGGCGCCACTGTCGGTGGCGGGGGTCACAAGGACCCCCATCGGCAGGGGACAGGAGATAATCACTGCCAGGCTGTCCGACTCAACCGGACAGGTCCGCGTCGTGCTGGTCGGCTGGGGGAAGTTCCGGTCGGTGACGCTGTCCGGCCGGGACCGGTGTGTGCTGGTGGATGGATGGAAGATTGCGCTGCCCGCCGGACGGAACATCATCGCCGTGTACGCGGGAGGCCAGACCGTCAAGGCCATCGGCACCCCGCGCGATTTCCGTGCCCTCCTTGCGGCGATGGACGGCAACAGGCTTCTGGAATCGGATGTATGGCGGCTGCTGATTGTGCCGGCGCTGCCGCCGCTGGCCGACCCGGACGGCCCCTGGCCCGAGAACGCCTGATGCCCGCGGGCCGCGGTGTCCTGCTATAATCGCCTGCATCATGCGACACGCCTTTGTGCTTGCGCTGGCAATTACCATCTCCGCCCCCGCGCTGGCGGCCGGCGACGAGGACCGCCGGAAGGCATGGCGCGAGCTCTTGGAACAGCAGGATCCATCCGCATCGGCCAGGCAGATCGAGGCCGTGCTGTCGGCCTGCGGCAACAAGGTCGAGCCGCTCAAGGCCCTCGTCGCCTCCGACGCCGCATATCCAGACCTCAAGGCCGGCTGGCTGAAGGAGTCGACCACGGTCTTCGACGGCAAGACGGCCCTGAAGACCGAGTTTCTCATCCGCGTTCCGGAGGAGTACTCGCCAAGGAAGTCCTGGCCGCTCATCCTTGCCGGCCACGGCCAGGGCGGAAGCGGCGCGGACATCGGCGGAGCGATGGAGGAGCTGATAGGCAAGGCCGTCGAGAAGTATGTCCTGATCTGTCCGACCATGCCGGGCGAGCACTTCTACAACGGCCGGCCTTACCAGGAGCAGGCCTATCTCAAGCCGCTCGCATGGGCACGGCTGCGGATGAACATCGACCCCGACCGCATCTACATCACCGGCTACAGTCAGGGCGGGCGATGCACCTGGCACCTGGCGACGATGTTCGAGCGGCACTTCGCGGCGGCCGTGCCGATGGCCGGCTTCGAGTGGTTCGAGGGCGGACCGTACACCACGTACAGTTATCTCGGAAACCTGGCCAACCTGCCGCTGTGGGCGATCTGGGGCGACAAGGACACCGCGCCGCCTCCGCTGGTCGGCAACGTCGAGGTCGCCCGAGAGACCGCCGCCAGGATGAAGCAGCTCAAGTGCTCGCTCTTCACGCCCACGGAGATGCCGGGCGCGGGCCACGGCGACTCGTGGCCCACGGGCGAGGAGTTCGTCAAGTACCTGGCGGGCCACAAGCGGCCGTCGCCGCCGGAGCAGTTCACTCACGCCTTTCACCTGCCCCACCACGCCAGGGGGTATTACGTCGAGGCACTGCGCTTCACCCGGCCGCCGCTGGCGTTCGACAAGGAACTCCGCGTCGAAATCCCCGTCCGCCCCGGCGCCGGGCCGCCCACCTCGCAGGAGGTGCGGGACCTGATGCAGAAGAAGGTTGACGCCGGCCTGTATCGAATTTCCGCCAAACTCGACCGGACGGCCAACTCGCTGTCCATCCGCCCCGAGGGGGTCAGCGCCGTCCGCGTTTACGCGATCGAGGGCATGTTCGACCTTTCCAGGCCGGTGAAGATCACCTTCGGCGACAAGTCGTGGACGGGCGCAATCCCCGCATCGGCCGCCTGTGTACTTAAGCACTACGCGGCCGAGCGCGACCGCTCGCAACTGGTCGTCAACGAGATCGAGATCGACTCGGCGGGGAAGGTGAGCATCGCGTACAAATAGGTCACGCGGGCCGGGGCCCATGACATACAGCCGCCGGTCCGCGTGATCGCGAACGCCTGCCGTCAGACCACGTGCGCCACTTCGACCTCCAGGCCGGTGAGGTTCTCCGATTCGATCAGCCTTCTGACCGTCTGGGAGATGAGGATCACGTGTTGCGGCCGCAGCAGGCCGTTGCGCATGCCGACATACTGCCGGGAGGCGACGAAGTCCGCGTCGGCGCGGCTCTTCGCGCTTATGTACACCTCCGACAGGAGATTGAGGCCCAAGAGATCGCCCAGCGGACACGCGCCGCCGTTGTGGTCATCGTCGAACGGCTCGACGCCCACGCGCGTCGGAGGCACGATGTCCGCCGCCGCGCTGCGCACGTTCAGAACGAACCAGTCCTCGGACGGCCGCGTCCGCGCGCGGGCGGAACGAACGGGCTCGAAGTCCACTCCGGTGACGTGGCTCCGCTGAAACAGCTCGACGGCCCGCCGCGAGACCACGATCTCATCCCCGCGGGCAATCGTCTGGGCGAAGTCCTTGCTCCTGGGGATCCGCCCAATCTGAAGCACCAGCGGGCCCGCTCGCCGCGCCCCCGAGCCGCAGCGCGGGCAGGCGGATGACTCGTCGTACTTTGTCCTGCACTCCTGGCCGCAGGGTCCGAAGACGGCCGTGGGGCGGACCAGGAAGCACGGCGCGCATTCCAGCTCGCGCGGGTCGTACAGGCGGTGTATCGACCATCCGTAGTAGAACTGCCTGCCGGTCTCCCGGTAGATGGTCCGCTGGAGGGTACCGACGCTTGGCAGCCGGGGGTCGTCATCCTGGAGATGGATGAGACGGAGGTGTTCCTTCAGCTTCCTGCCCTCATCGGGCCGGAAGAGGCGGTTGGCGAACTGCTCGGGGACACGGAATTCATATACCGCACGCATTGCACTGCCTCCACCAGGTACTTTCCGGCAGAGGGCCAATTGCTCTCCTGGCAACCGGCTCTTCCATTGTCTTCTCTTGGCCTCATTCTCATAAGGAATATACGATTCATCCGCGCGACGGACTACAGCCGCTGCGCTTCCAACGCCTTGCCCTGGCGATTTTTCCGGCAACCTCGGCCATCGGAGCGGTCCAGACCTCTTTTCGCCGGCGGTGCAGGTAGTCCAGCAGGAGCTGGAAGTCGTGCATGGCCACTGTCAGCCTGTGGCCGTTGAACTCGTGGAAGACCAGTATCACCCACCGCCCGCGGGCGGCCAGGTCCTCGACCATGCCGATCATCTCGAAGCCGCTCATCAGCTCCACGCCGACGCCCCAAGCCGCGTGCAGGTCGACCGCGCGCGGGTGATTGGCGAAGCCGTGCTCGCCGCCGGCCCTGCCGGCCAGGAAGTGCCTGGCCACCACCGGCACGTAGCTCTGACGCGACGCTCCGCGACCGATGAACGTCTGGTAGCACGGGTATGCGAAGGTCCAGTCCCTCTGGAGCGGGGCGATGAGGACCAGCCGCTCCTGCGCGGCCAGGATGTCGCGCTCGATCTCATCAGCCGTCATGTCCTCCAGGCCGCGCGGGGCGAAGCCGAAGTTCCGCGAGCAGGTGTGGCTGAGAGTGTGGTTGCCGATCTCGTGGCCGGCCGCCGCGACCGCCTTCCAGGGGGCCAGCCGCCGCCGCCAGTCGGGCGCGCGAGGGTTGAGGTAGAACGTGCCCTTGAACCCCAGCGCATCCATCGCCGGGATCGCCAGCGCAAGCTGCGACGGGTTGCCGTCGTCGAACGTCAGCGACACCGCGCCGCGGTAAGGCTTCCAGAAACCATCGCTCTTCATTTTCCGATTCCTCCGCTCGCCACTCCCGTTCCTCATCCATCAAGCAAGGGACGGATTCTAATCGCCTCTCCTCCCGGCGTACAGCACGTGCATGGCTGGCCTGTGTGGCTGGAGTTGAGCCGACATCAGGCAGGGGAGATGGCAGCGGAGGCATCAGACGAAACGAAGCAAGGGAGAGAAGGACTTCCGCAGGCGACAGTCCTGCTCTGTGGCCGAGGCACCGGCGCGCGCAACAATGACCTGCCCTTCCTCCGTTTCTCCGTTACCTCCTTGCCATGCCCACGCCACAGGCGTTTCCCGGAAACTGAAATGCACCCGCTGGTGCGGAGACGTTCGGCGTGGGCACGTTGGTCATCGCCGGGTCGATACTGCTGGTGATCATGGCCTTCATCCTCGTCGTCAAGATGATATCTGGTTATCGCGGCCGTCATTGCACGGATGCGTGAAAGACGCCAGGAAGCCGCACCACCCAGAACGCCTTCGCGCTGTAGCCCTTGCTGAGGGCGTACTTGCCGTCGGGGCTGATCTTGAGCCACCACGCGGGCAGGTCCGACTTTATGATCCGCTTGACCTTGCCCTCCCGCAGGTCCAGTTCGACGAGGTCCTTGGCGGACATTGAGTAGGCCAGGTTCGCATCGACCGGCGAGCAGATCGGGGCGCGCATCGTCTTGCGGTCGGCGAAGGCGATTCGCGGGGCGGTGCCGTCGCCGTTGACCATGAGAACGCCGTGCGATTCGGTCGTGGTCAGCTCGCCGGGGCCCCACAGGCTCGGCTTGTCGGAGCGGGCCCAGGTCATGATCGAGCCGTCTAGGTTCCAGCAGCTCTTGCCGAAGTAGATCAACTCGTCGCCGCCGGATTCGTAGGGCGTGTTGCTGAGCAGCATCATGGTGGCGGCCGTGCCGGGGTCGGCGAATATAACGCGCTCGGTTTGGTAGACGCCCGCGGCGTCGCGGAGCGCGGCGTAGGGCTTGTCCTTCACGTCGCGTCGTGCGAGCAGCGCGTCGAGGCCGTAATGGCCGCTGGACTTGTCATCCTTCATCAGCGTGTAACGGCCGGTGTTGCGGTCCAGGAGGTCCTGGAGCGGCAGCTTGAGCATGGCTTCGCGCTGCTGCGCGGAGAGCATGGCGGCGGCCGGGCTGGATGCGAAACCGACATCGACCTTTACCATCGCCGGCGCGGCGGTCTGCGCCTGCGAACAGGCTCCGAGGGAACACAACACCGACAATGCTACAAGCGGGCATCTCATGGATGATTCCTATCTATCTGCTTCCCAAGGTCTTTGCACTTCCGCGGCCAGCGCGAAGAGTTTTCGTGTGCGATCCTGCCAGCCCGAAGAGATGAACCAGGCGTTGCCGGCGATGCCCGGCTTGTTCCACCATCCGCCGCTTTCGTGCGTGGCAAGCGGGGCCAACTGCCTCCAGTAGCCGGTGAGCTGGAGCGTGCTGATGCCCCGGATCATGCAGCGCGTCCGCTCGTCGAGCGTCTCCTGGCAGCGGGCGGCAAGATCGTCCCAAAGTTTCTTCCTGAGGCCTTCATCCACGAGCGCCCGCTCGATGGTAATGCGGGCCTCGCACTCCTGGACGCCCTCGCGCATCATCTCGTAGCGGGTAGTCGCGACCGGCCCATCGGGCGACGGCGCGAGGAACGAGGTGCAGATGTCGTTGCTCCGCCAGTTGCCCTCCGGGCATGCCTCATAGATGCGGCCGACGCGCGAGCCGCTGGGATTCTTGAGCACGCGCCAGAAATCGGCCCCGAGCCGGCCGATGCCGCGCTGGCTGCCGGCGATGTTCAGTTCCGCCATGTGCCGCCAGGTGGTCATAGGGAAGAAGTCGCTGTCCAGCGACCAATTGCGCAACAGGTGCGCGTGGAGGTCCTTCTCCTGCCAGCCGTGGCGACGGCCTTCGGACGGGTCGAGCGGGAACGCCACGTTGAACACGGTGGTGTAGTAGCCCAGCTTCGCGCCGGCCGCCTCGAAGATGCGGTTGTGCAGGTTGTGCGTGTGGCTGACCCACGGAATGCCCGGCGCGACCTCGTTGAAGAAGGCGAAGTGCTCCTTCCTGGGCACGATGTCGGAGGCAGTGCCGATCATCATCGCGTCCCGCAGGCCGCGGCGCTGCATCCGCTTGGACAGCTCCTCGAAGAGGGGCTTCCAGATCGCCTTGCTCTCGGGACTGAGCAGATATGGCAGGAATTCGTTCTTGACCTTGCCCGTGGTCGGGTCGAGGACCGTGACCATGGGGCCTTTGCCGATGTAGTCGCGGATGCCGTCATTGGTGCCGTCGGGGTTGTCGTTGGGCCTCACGCGTGGGTTGTTGACCTCGTAGGTCTTGGGGTCGTCCAAGGTGGGGAACATGAACTTCTCCCACACCCAGAAGCAGACGACCTTGGGCTTCCCCATGAACTTGACGGCCGTGTCAAGGTACTTGTCCATGATGGAGAAGTCCCACTCGTACCGGCCGTCGGGCTTGCGGATCCACCGCACCATCGACTCCTCGTTGCCGATGTTGGTGTGGCAGATGACCGGGACGTAGATGACCCGGCTGCCGATGCGGTTCAGGTGCTTCATGGACTGGGCGATCATCTGGAAGTGCCGGTCCGACCAGCGCTCCAGTCCGTACTCCTTCACGAGCGTGTCCGGCGACTGGATGAGCTCTACCCACGTGCTGCAATCCTGGGGATCGGGCAGTTTCCAGTCCTCGACTGTGAGGTGAACCGGCACCTCGGCGGGCTTCTGGCCATCGGCCGTGATGGTTACCGTGCCCGTGTATCGCCCTGGGCGGGCGTCGGCGGGGATGTCCACCGTCACCCACACCGAGGTCACCGCGCCGGGGACTGGCTTGGGCTGGCCGGGCGTCTTGAGCGATGCCTGCGAGGCGCGTCCCTCGCGAACGGGTATTTCAGCAGGAGGATTCTCCGCCAATGCACCCAGCAACTGCGGGATGAGCGGGTAAAGGGAAACCGCGCCGGCGTCCTCACCCCAGGCGATGCCGTAGCGGATGCGCACCGCGGATGCGGGAATCGTGCCGGGGCCTTTGAGGTCGCTGACGGCCGCGCGGAGGGACTTGATCGCCTTGCCGGAGCTCACCACGACCTTTCCCGAGAAGGAACCGTTGCGGGCGCCGGCGATGCACATCGGGCGGAGATCCTCGGCGGAACTGCCGAAGTCCTGGTCGAAATCGCTCGCCAGCACTTCGCTGTTCCACACCTGGAAGCCGCCGGGCCGGACGGCGTTCTGGACGATCCCGCCTGTTGCGCCCGCGGTAAGCTGAACGTGCCTGATGGAGCACGTGCCCCACTTGAGTTCCGTGATGGTTGGCAGCTCCTTCGTCCCCAGCATCCTCTTGACGGATGGATGGTCGAACTTGTCCCTGAACTTCTCCATCGCACGGCCGTAGGGCGCGCGGACGATCTGGATCGCCACGACGTTCGTGCCCTTGCGCAGCAGACTCGGCGGCACGGCCGCTTCTGCCAGGCGCGTGCGCAGCGCGATACGCCTGGCGTCCTCGGCCGATGTCTGCTTGCTGTATGGGCCCAACTCTCCCAGGTTCCCCCCCTGTCCATCGACAAACGCCTCATCCGGGTATCCATCGGCCGGCGCATCGTTCCCGTCCTTGATGTCGCCGGGCATGTGCTTGCGGAGGACCTCCTTGCCGTTCACGTAGACGACCGCCCCGCCGTAGTAGGCCAGCGTGAGGGCAAGGCCCTTGACGCTCGCGGTGTCGGTCACGGTGAACTTGCCGCGAAGGCACAGGCGCGAAAGGTACGGCGTGTCCCACGCGATCCTGGCCGGCCCGCGCAGCCAGGCGCTGTCGTCGAAATCGGCGTTCGTCCAGGTCTGGGGCGGAGCTTCCGTCGCCTGGTCCAGCCACTTCCTGCCGAAGAGCAGCGGGCTTGCGCCCTTGTCGGACTGGATGACGGGCGGGGAAAAGGTCTGGTGCAATCGCCACACGCCGGCCGTGTCCAGCACGACCAGCCCGCCGGAGGGCTCCTCAGCGCCGGCGGCCGCAGCGATGGCCATCACGAAAAGAAATAGAGAACCGAGGTATCTGAGGGGATGTGACAAGATCATCGACGCCGCGGGCCAGTCTCTCATAGGACGACACCTTCCGATGAAGAATTGAACCCTTGGCGGAGATGTAGGGGCTTGCGGCGATGCTTACCATGGACTCAGGTTTCGGCAGTTACCTCTGAGTTCTGCATTCTGCATTCTTCATTTGTCTTTGGGCTTGACGAACCATGTCCCCGCGGCCGGGTCCTTCTTGAAGAAGTCCAGCAGGAGCTTGGCGACCTTCATCGAGCCGCTGGAGGATGGGTGCGTGCCGTCGCCTGCGGAGAGGTCGTCGATGTTCCAGACGAGCGAGTCGCTCTTGCGTCCGGCGATGCCGTCGGCCCACAGGTACGGTCCCCAGAGGAGGACCGGGGCCTTGACCTCGCCCTTTGCGGGGTCGAAGTTCAGTTCGGGTTTTCCGGCGATCTGGTCGAGGATGGCCCACCGCATGGCGAACGCGCCCTCGTAGGCGTACGGCTCGGGGTTCAGGCCGGTCTTTGCGTAGCCTGCATAGATGCGGCTGGAGAGGTAGACCACCTGCACGTTGGGATAGTGCTGCCTGACCTGCTGGACGTCCTTGACGACGTTGTCCTTGAGGAACTGCGCGTGCTTGGGGAAGTCGCCGTACTGCGCGGGGCCGGCCTCGGCCTGCTTGAGCCAGATTACCTGCACCTGCCGGGGCGTGACGCCGGCCTGCTGGAGATGCTGCTCGGCGACCTGCCATACCTTGCTGTCGGCCTTGGACCAGCTCATGGCGGTCATGCCGCCCTGGGCGCCGTTGACGACGACCACGCGCGGGTCTTTGTCGGCGTCCTTGTCCGCCACCGCCTTGAAGACGGCGAACTCGTTGGCCGTGTTGGACATGCCCACGGACATCAGGACGATCTTGCCATCGGCGGCTGGCTTGCCGTCCTTGTCGAGCGGCTGGACCTTGGCCAGCGCCTTCAGCGCGGCCGCGAGGTGCTCCTTGGGCGGGGCATTCTCGCCCTTGCCGTAGAGGCCGCCGTCCTCGCCCTTGTACCTGTCGGTGGCGGACATCTGGTCGAGCGGCACAAGGCCGGTCTTTGCCAGTTGCGTGGTGGGGGCGCCGGGGCGGGCGCCGGGGCCGGGCCGCGTGCCGGGGCCGCTTCGGCCGGGCCCACGGCCGGCGTTGATCTCGGCCTGGGCCATCCGCACGTAGGCCCGCTCCTCATCCGTCAGCTTCTCGCCGCGCTGCGAACGCTGATACAAGGTCCGCGCCTTGTCCCAGTCGATGGCGGGCCGCGTGGCCTGGGCGAGGATGGAACAGGCAAGAAGCGCCATTGCCAAACCAGAGAGGGCTACAGCCAGTAGCTTCATGGATTGCTCTCCTTTGCAGGCAGTTGGCCCGCGAGCCGGGAAAGACCATTTCGGATTCTGGATTGCGGACTTCGGATTCCTCTAGGCCGGCCGGTGCGCCAAGTATACCGAGCCCGGCAATCCGAAATCCAAAATCCGCAATCCGAAATGCCAAGCGATTTGGCCGAACCTTGAAATGACGGCCGGCCCGCGTTATCATGTTCGGCCAAAAGGCAGGACGGCGCTCGGTGTGCATCTCCTGCGACTTGCGTTCAAAGTGATTGTCAAGGACGGCGATCATGGACAAATTCATCATCAACGGCGGAAACCGCCTGCGGGGGACGGTCCAGGTCAGCGGCTCCAAGAACTCGGCGCTTCCCATCCTGGCCGCGTGCCTGCTGGGCGAAACCCCCAGCGTCATCAGCGGCGTGCCCGATCTGGCGGATGTGCGGGCGATGTGCGAACTGCTGGGCGAGCTTGGGGCCGTGTGCAGGCGCGAGGCCAACGGCGACCTGCGCATCGAGGTGGAGGATGAGGGGCCGATCCACGCCAGGTACGACCGCGTCCGCAAGATGCGTGCGAGCATCTGCGTGATGGGCCCGCTCTTGGCCAAGCGGCGCAAGGCCCGCGTGGCCAAGCCCGGCGGCTGCGCGATCGGCTCCCGGCCGATAGACCTCCACATCCGCGGCATGAAGGCGCTGGGGGCAGAGATGGACCTCCAGGAAGGCGACATGGTCCTGTCGGCCAAGCGGCTGGCCGGCGCGAGCATATTCATGGGCGGCCCCTTCGGCTCGACGGTGCTGGGGACCGACAACGTGATGATGGCGGCCGTGCTGGCGCAAGGGCAGACGATCATCGAGTCGGCCGCGTGCGAGCCGGAGGTGGTCGACCTGGCGAACTTCCTCAACGCGATGGGGGCGAGGATCACCGGCGCGGGCACGCCGCGGATCGTCATCGAGGGCGTCGACCATCTGCACGGGGCGAACTACCAGGTCATCCCCGACCGCATCGAGGCGGGCACGTTCATCATCGCGGCCGCCGCCACCAACGGCGAGGTCAGGCTCGCCAACATCAACCTGGACCATATGATGGCGGTGGTGGACAAGCTCCGGGAGGTGGGCGTGGTCATCGAGCGGGCAAACGGCGGGGTGATCGCGTCGTCGTCGCGGCACCTGGAGCCGACGGAGGTCACGACGCTGCCGTATCCGGGCTTTCCCACCGACCTCCAGGCGCAGCTCATGGCGCTATTGTGCCTGGCCGACGGCAACAGCGTCATCACGGAGAAGATATACCCCGACCGCTTCATGCACGTGGCGGAGCTTGAGCGGATGGGGGCCAACCTCATCAAGGAAGGGCCGACGGTGGTGGTGGCGGGCGTGAAGAAGCTCATCGGCGCGCCCGTGATGGCCAGCGACCTGCGCGCCTCGGCCGCGCTGGTCGTGGCGGGCCTGGTCGCCCGCGGCCACACGACCGTCCAGCGGGTCTACCACATCGACCGCGGCTATGAGCGGATAGAGGCCAAGCTCAACGCGCTGGGGGCGGACATCAAGCGCGTCGGCGGAGAAGACGTGCCCATCGCGTAGGGCGTCACTTCCTCCTGTCAAGCAGCCGCAGGATGAAGAGCAGCAGGTTGATGAAATCCAGGTACAGGGCCAGCGCGCCCATGATCGCGGCCTTCTGGAGGATGACGACGTTCTCGCCCTGGGCCGAGATGGCCATCATCTTGACCTTCTGCGCGTCATAGGCCGTCAGGCCCACGAAGATGAACACGCCCGCGTATGTCACCAGCCAGTAGAGCGCGCTGCTTGCCCAGAAGAGGTTGACGACGGAGGCGATGATGAGGCCGATCAGCGCCATGAAGCACAGATTGCCGATGCTCGTCAGGTCGCGCCTGGTGATGCTGCCGTAGACGGCCATCACCGCGAACATGCCGGAGGTGATGAAAAAGGCCGAGTAGATCGTGCCAAGCTCGTACACCAGGAATATGACCGACAGCGTCAGCCCGTTGACGGCCGAGTAGATCACGAAGAGGGCGGTCGCCAGGGCCGGCGACAGGGAGCGGATCGCCGCCGACAGGATCAGCACCAGTGCCAGCTCGCCGATGATCAGGCCGATGAACACGCCGTGCGAGAACACAATGTTCCGCATCGCCGGATTGAACGCGGTGAACAGGGCGACGCACGCGGTGATGGTCAGGGCGAAGGCCATCCAGCCGTAGGTCTTGACCATGAATTGCCGCAGGGCCATGACGGCCGCATACTGCTGTTGCTGCGGCAGGGCGATCGTGTTGTCGTACATCTGGGTCTCCTTGGGTTGCCGCTACCTTCACGGCCGACGGATTATACGCTTTCCCTCGGGCCATACGCGGAGGAAACGGTCGATGTTGAATGTCAGCAGCTTGTCAACCTTGGCCTTCTGTGCGGCCCGGGCGATGAGGGCGTCGTAGACGCTGCCGCCGGCCAGACCCATCTGCGAGGCCTGCTCGATGACAGCAACGTGCTCCAATTCGGTCAATGCGGCTAACTTGGCGTGAGAGATTACAGCGTCTTGAATGACTTGCCAGGCCGACGTGGGCGAAAACCGCCTTGCGAAAGGGATGCCGGACAGACCGGCGTACAGTTCCGCCAGTGTATGGGCTGCGACAACGAACTCGAATTCCCCAGCGTGCGCTCGTTCAAGCCAGGGCCATGCGGGCGCGTGCATGGGGTGCTCCTGCGCGATTGCGGGAAGGAGAACGGAAGTGTCGAATATGACCCTCATTTGTCCAGTCCCAGGATGTGCTTGATCCTCTCTTCCCGCTGTTGCTGGATTATGTCCACGCCCTTGGGCCAGGGGCCAGTGTAGATGAGTATGCCGTTCTTCCTCCTGAGAAGCGGCATCTCCCGCTTCCTTTCAATGATGACCCGCGTGCCTTCCAGCTTTGCCTCCAGAGGCACTCCTGGGTCGGCGCCCATGGCGTCGCGGAACTTCTTCGGTAGCACCAGGCGCCCGAACTTGTCGGTAGTGATAGTCATGATGCATCTCCTCTATTGCCAACTTAGATTGCCAATTGGCAATAGTCAATGGCAATATGCACGTTACCAGCCCTTCTCCTCCGTCTCCGCCACGGCCGCCTTCCAGGACGACGGGTTGCGGAGATACTCCTTGACCCCCAGCGCGGCCACGACGCCGTCGCCGCAGGCCGTCGCGAGCTGCATGGCCGCGTTCTGGCGGCAGTCGCCCGCGACGAACACGCCGGGCACATCCGTCTGGAGCGTCATGCCGTCGCAGGCGATGTAGCCCGCCTCGTTCATCGGCACGACGCCCTTGAGGAAGCCCGTGTTGGGGACCATGCCGACGAAGATGAACACGCCGTCAACCTGGAGCTCTTCCGTCGCCCCGGTCGCCAGGTTGCGGATGCGGCAGTGGTCGATGTCCTGCCCATCCGCCTTTGCCACGATCTCCTCCAGCACGTAGGGCACCTTGATCTCGATGCACTTGTCCTTCGCCAGGCGCTTGAGTTCATCCACGAGCACGCGCTGCGCGCGGAATTCGGTGCGGCGGTGGATTAGCGTGGTCTGGCGCGCGAAGCGCGTGGCGAGGTAGATCGTGTCCTCGACGGCCGTGTTGCCGCCGCCGACGGCCAGTATCCTCTTGTCGCGGTAGAACGCGCCGTCGCAGGTGGCGCAGTAGCTGACCTTGGTGGCCTGGCGCATCTGCTCCTCGCCGGGCACGCCGAGCTGTCGGTAGTCGCTGCCGGGGGACAGAATGATCGACCGGGCGACGTAGGTCTTCTCGCCGTCGTTGACGGGGACCTCGAACAGGCCGTCGGGCCGGCGGCGGATCGTGTCGGCCGACTCGCCGGTGGCGATGGCCGCGCCGAACTTCTCCGTCTGACCGGTCATGTGCGTGATGAGGTCGGGCCCGGAGATGCGCTCCCAGCCGGGGTAGTTCTCGATCCGCTCGGTGAGCATTATCTGTCCGCCGGGCAGGCCGTTCTTCTCCAGCAGGATCGTCTTGTATCCGTCCCGCGCGGCGTAAAGCCCGGCCGCCAGGCCCGCCGGCCCCGCGCCGATGATCACAACGTCGTAAGCGTTGTTCTGGCTCATTCTTTCTCGCCGATAGTCAGGTGCTGCCGAAGCGCCTTGGCCTCGGCAAATTGCTTTTCGATGTCCGGCCCTTTGGCCGCCTCCATCGTCAGGCCGTCGGGCGTGGTCACAAGGAGGACGGCCCCCTTGTCGTCCAGGATGTATGTCGCCGGCTCCTTGACGGCCGAAGCCTGGTCGGTCGCGCGGACGCGCTTCGTGTCTCCGGCCGCGGCGGGACCCTCGACGGTGAACGTCCGCGTCTCGAAGATGTCATCCTGCGGGCTGTACGACAGGAAGGCGTAGGCGCACGGCTTGCCCAGGTCGACCAGCCTCGGCAGGAGCATCCCCACGGCCCGCGGCAGGCACGACTCGGAGGGCGACCTGGCCTTGCGGTCAACCGCCTTGCCGGCGGCGGGCTTGAGGGTGCAGGTGATCTCCGCCCCTTGCCTGGCGCCCTTCTCAGACTCCTCCGCCGCGCCGACGGCCCGCGTCTCGGACCATTCCTCACTGGCCAGATCGCTTGAGACGAACATCGTGGTTCGTTTGACGAGCTTGCTGTCCGGATTGGCGTCGAGTTTCAGGTAGATGCAGCTCTTTACGACGAGGCCCTTCGGGCCGGCCGCGGTGGCGGATGGTCCTTCGGCCTGTGCCATGAAGCCGACGGGCTTGTCATTGAGCTTCAGCAGGAACCATCGCGGCTCCTTCGACGCGGCCGCGACGAGCTTGTCCATTGTCAGGCCCGCAAGCAGCTCCTTGCCGGCCTTGAGGTGCTCCTCGCGCTGCGCGGCTACGGCCTTGGGGTCGATGATCGTCACCGTCTTGAGCACGGCCGTGAGGATGGCGTCGGATTTGTCCTTGTCCGCCGGATTGCCGGTGATCATCACGATGAGAAACTGCGTCCCATCCGTCTGGATCCACACCTGCCTCTGCCAGAAGCGGATCTTGGCGCGCTTCGCCGGGTCCGGCACGTCGAGCGTGCCCTTGATGTCGAAGCAGTCCTTGCCGTCGACCTGTCCCAGCGTGACCGGATCGGCAGCGAAGTCCTGCTGGGCCTTGAGCTTGTCGAGCACCTTGCCTGAGTAGACCTTGAGGTTGTCGATCTTGCCGGCCTCGGTAACCTTCTGGACGGTCAGCGTCCAGGCCACCGCGCCGGTCTTGGCGTCGCGGCCGACCCAGCTCACGAGCTGCGTCTGGCCGATCGTCCGCTGGCGATCGGCGCCGGCCGGCGAGCGGATGGAAAAGCCGTTGTTCAGGTCGATGTGTTTGCTGCCAAGCTCGACGGCCTCGTTCGTGGTTTGCGCCGCCGCGACGCACGCCGCCAGCGCGACCGCGCCGCATGAGAAAAGCACCCGCAATCCGTTGTAGCACATAGCGCGACTCTCCTTGGCGGAGCATTATACGCGAGGGGGCCGGAAAAGGGAGAAGTTCAGGCAAGCCGCGCCAGGCACCTGTCGAGCTTCTGGAGCATCAGCCTGATTTCATCTTCCGTAACGTCCAGCATCGGGCGGAAGCGGATGGTCTGGATGCCCGCGCCCAGCAGGTACAGTTGCTCTTGCTGTAGGGCGATGTCCTGGAGGCGGCCCTTCATCGCCGGCTGGCGGAGCGTGAAGCCCTGGTAGAGACCCATGCCGCGGATGTTGAAGATGAGCTTGTCGTAGCGCGTTGCGAGGGCCTTCAGGCCGTCAACGAGGACAACGGTCTTGGCCGGCACCTGCTCGATGAGCCGCTCGCGGCGGACGATCTTCATCTCCTGCACGAACCGCACCATGTCGGCGAGCGTTCCGCCCCATGTCGAATCGAGGATGCCGCGGTTCTGCATGGGGTAGAGCATATAGACGGCGCCGTTGCCGAACTTCTTTGCGACGGCCACCGCCTGCGGCGGGTGCGGCAGATCGAACTGGTCGATGGCGAAGACGGTTCCGGTCTGCCCGCCGGCCGTCTGCACCTCGTCGAAGCCCAGGAACACGTCGTGCCTGTGGGCAAGCTCGCTCAGGCGCGCGAAGAAGCCCGGCGCGGCGACGCGATGTCCGCCGGCCCCCTGGATCGGCTCGACGATGATGCCGACGACCTCGTTGCCGTAGCGGACAAGCGAGTCCTCGATGATCTCCAGGCTGTGCTCGGCGCGGGCGGCGTTGCGCTCCGGCGGCTGCGACGAATCGGACGAGGGGAAAGGCACTTGGATGTTGCCCGGCACGAAGCCGGTGAAGCCCTTGGTGATTACCGGGTCGTGCATCGGCTGGGTGATGTTGAGGGCGAAGACGGTACGGCCGTGGAACGCGCGGTCGAAGTAGACGAACCGCCTCACGGCGATGGACTCGCCGCGGGCGCGGAGCCGCTCCTCATGGAGGATGAGGAGGTACTTCATCATGTTCTCGACGGCCTCCGCGCCGCTGTTGACCGCGTAGACCTCCAGGCGCCCGTTCCTCATGCAGGCGGGGGCGATCTCGTGGAGCAGGCGATAGTACTCCAGGCACTCGGGCGTGAGGAAGTCGGGGTTGGCGACCTTGTTGTTTGCGGCCCGCGCGAGGCGCGCGAGGTACTCCGGCTCGTACAGGCCGGGGTGGTTGTGGCCGATGAGCTTGGCGCCGTAGTAGCCGCCCCAGTCGAAGACCTCCTGGCCGTCCACGGTGGCCAGGTACATGCCGTGGGACTTCTCCAGGTCGACGGCGAACGGCTCAGGCTCCATGACGACGTATCGCTTGAGCTCGTCGAGGAGGACGCGGCTCTTTGGGCCGGGGAAGGAGGTCGCGGCCGCGGCGGGCTGTTGGCAATCCATTGAGGTCTCCACCATCCATTCGCACAAGTGCGACGCCGCATTGTACACGATTCGGCGACGCCGGAGGGTTGAAGGAGATCAAAGGAAATCACGAATAACGAACAGGAAATATCGAATGAAGAAGTAGGGGCATCAACCGGCAGGATCGTACCTGACTTCACCGTAAAGGCGATGAGCGGTTCGGTCTGCGAAGCGGACGGTCTGACAGCGTATCTCTTATGGCTTCAAATCCGGGCAACGCCGTGAGCGCTTCCGTGTTTGGGACAAAAGCGGCTTGCTGATTGGATGCCCGCGCGATCTCAACGACATCAATGGTGGTTCCGGGGGCTTCAATCACGTTCGGATTCGTTATCGGCGTCATGTTCAGCTCCAGGCATCACACACCACCATTGCCAGCGCAAAAGGCGCCCTTCCGCTCGGAACAGAGACTGTCTCGTCAGACATAAGCGTGATCGTACCCCAATCCAGCCTGGCCGGCAAGTATTTTCGCATCCTGGGTGCATAGCCGCTGTGCGCCCCCGATTGCACAAAGTGAACCACTGCCTTACGACCAATGGCTATGGCCCATTCCGGACGCGAAGTCGGTCAGTCCAATTCGCCGTCCATTGCCGGGTAACTAGCGCGGGCGGGGAGTGTTCAAGTCTGTAGCCTCCGTTGCGCGCCGGCGCCTTGCGCCGTGCCAGCGGCGGGACCTCAAGAAGGAGAAGCGATGACAGTTCAACCGACAGGCGGCGCGGCCGCGGGCGTTTCCACAAACCATGGCGCGCCGGCGGCGATTGCGTCTTCCGACGACCTGACGGCCGTCAAGAGCCTCAACGCCTACTACAAGCAGATGACCGCCCAGCTCGGCCAGGTGATCGTCGGCCAGCAGAAGGTGATCGAGCAGGTCCTGGTGGCCGTGTTCTGCCGCGGGCATGCGCTCCTGGTGGGCGTGCCGGGCCTGGCCAAGACGTTGCTCATCCGCACGCTGTCCGATGTGCTGCACCTGTCCTTCAAGCGGATACAGTTCACGCCCGACCTGATGCCCTCCGACATCACCGGCACCGACGTGCTGGAGGAGGACCGCACCACCGGCAAGCGCATCTTCCGGTTCGTCCACGGCCCGCTGTTCGCGAACATGATCCTCGCCGACGAGATCAACCGCACGCCTCCCAAGACGCAGTCGGCGCTGCTGGAGGCGATGCAGGAGCACAAGGTGACGGTCGGCGAGAAGACGTACGTGCTGCCGGAGCCGTTCTTCGTGCTGGCCACGCAGAACCCCATCGAGCAGGAGGGCACGTACCCGCTGCCGGAGGCGCAGCTCGACCGCTTCATGTTCAATATCACGGTGGACTACCCCACGCCGCAGGAGGAAATCCAGATCATGAAGCAGGTCACCGGCACCTACAGCGCCGACTTGAAGGCGACGCTGACCGGCGAGGACATCATGCGGCTCCAGGAGATCGTCCGGCGCGTGCCCGTGGCCGACCACGTGTACACATACGCCCGCGACCTCGCCCGCGCGACGCGCCCGGGGCAAAACGAAGCGCCCGATTTCGTCAACGAGCTGGTCAACTGGGGCGCCGGCCCGCGGGCGAGCATCTACATGATCCTCGCGGCCAAGGCCCGGGCGATCCTTCACGGCCGTTACCACGCGACGACGGAGGATGTCCGCGAGGCGGCGCTGCCCGTGCTGCGGCATCGCGTGATCACCACGTTCAACGCCGAGGCGGCCGGCATCACCAGCGACGAGGTCGTCCTGCGGCTCTTGAGCGAGGTCCACCCGCCGGTGGAAGAGGCCGTCGCCTGAAGAAAGGGGCTAGCGACAAGCGACTAGGGCGAACACGGAAGAACGGAAATGCGGATAGGCGTCTGCACAGGAATTGAGAAACTGAAGTCTGCCCCGCCAGGGCTGGATTACGTCGAGGCCGCGGTGGAGGACCTCCTCTGCCCGCGCCAGGGGGATGATGCTTTCCAGAAGCGACTTGCCCTCGCCAAGGCCTGCCCCGTGCCGGTGGAGGCGGTCAACCTCCTGATTCCCGGCGACATGAAGACGACCGGGCCGTGCGTGGACATTGCCGCCCTCGACGCCTACATGGCCACGGTGCTGAGGCGCGCGGCCCTGGCGGGCGTGAGGATGGTCGGCTTCGGGTGCGGCGGCAGCCGGCGCGTGCCCGAAGGATTCGACCGCGCCAAGGCCCAGTCGCAGATAGCGGGCCACCTACGGAGGTGGGGGCCGCTGGCGACGGCGTGCAACCTGACCATCGCGGTCGAGCCGCTGAACAAGGCAGAGTGCAACATCATCAACACCGTCGCCGAGGCGGCGGAGATGGCCCGCTCGGCGTCCTACTCCTGCGTCAAGGCGCTGGTGGACACCTACCATGCGGCCAAGGACGGCGATCCGCCGGACTCGATCCGCCGCTCCGGCGGGATGATCTGCCACGCCCATTGCGCCGAGGGCGATGGCCGCGGGCCGCTTGGGACCAAGGGCGAGGACCATCGCCCGTACTTCAAGGCCCTGAAGGAGATCGGCTACGACGGGCGGATTTCCATCGAGGCAAGGTGGACGGACTTCGAGCAGCAGGTCGGACCGGCCGTCGCGGAACTGCGCAGACAGTGGGAGACCGCGTGAGAGGATCGCGAATTGACGATTGTGGGTTGTAGATTCCAGCGCATTGGGGCTGGTCGGCCAAGTGCGTGAATCCACAATCCACAATTCACAGTCCACAATGAGATGCAGGTAGATGATCAGTCGCGCCGAACAACCCGAGTACATGCGTCTGCTCGACCCGCAGGCTTTGGCGAAGATCCACAAGCTGGAGCTTATCGCCCGCGGCGTGGTCGAGGGCTTTGTGTCCGGCCGGCACAAGAGCCCGTACAAGGGCTTTTCGGTCGAGTTCGCCGAGCACCGGCAGTACGTCCCCGGCGACGACATCCGCGACCTCGACTGGCGCGTCTTCGGAAAGTCCGATCGCTACTACATCAAGCAATACATCGAGGAGACGAACCTCCGCTCGCTCATCCTGCTGGATGCATCCGGCTCGATGAGGTACACCGGCCAGGAGGCCGCCAGGCATGATGGAAGGATGCTGTCGAAGTTCGACTACGGGCAGTTCCTGGCGGCCTCCCTGGCCCACCTGATGATCCACCAGCAGGACGCGGTGGGCCTGGTGACGTTCGACACAAAGGTCCGCCGCTACATCCCCTCGCGCAGCCGCGCCAGCCACTTGCGGGCAATACTACAGGAGATCTCCTCGACCGTGCCCGGCGAGGAGACGGCCCTGGCGCCGATCTTCCACGACATCGCCGAGCGGGCGCACCGCCGCGGGCTGATCGTCATCATCAGCGACCTGTTCGACGACCCGGAGGAGATCATCAACGCCCTGCACCACTTTCGCTACCACAAGCACGAGGTGATGATCCTGCACGTGATGGCGGAGGAGGAGCTGAAGTTCCCGTTCGACCAGGTGAGCATCTTCCGCGACCTGGAGCTCGACGGCCGGCGCGTGCAGCTCGACCCGCGCGGCATCCGCGCGGAATACCTCGACCAGGTCCGGAAGTTCATCCGCCGCGTCGAGATGGGCTGCGGACAGATGAACATCGACTATGTTCCGCTCTCGACGCGGCGAGATTTCGATGTCGCGCTGGCTCATTACCTTGCCAATCGGCGAGCGAGGGCCAGATGACATTCCTGAACACAATGATGCTGATCGGCCTGGTGACGGTATCCATACCGATCATCATCCACTTGCTTAATCGGCGCAAGGCGCGCCTCGTTGACTGGGGCGCGATGCGGTTTCTGCTGGCCTCCCTGGCGTATCGCAATCGCCGGATCATGATCGAGGAGATCATCCTCCTGGCGGTGCGGTGCCTGCTGCTGGCGATGCTGGCGTTGGCGCTTGCCCGGCCGTTCATGCCCAGCCGGTCGATCATACCGTGGTCGGTGGTGTTGCCTGTCGTGCTGCTGGCGTGCCTGCTGGCGGGGGCGGCCGCGGTATTATGGAGCAAGCCCGCGTGGCGGTGGGGACTTTTCGCCGCGGCCGCGGCGATGGTACTGGCGGCCGCCGGCTCGACCGTCTACGAGAGCTGGCGGCAGGAGAGGATGTGGGGCTCGGCGGCCGGCGAGAAGGACGTGGCCATCATCATCGACGGCTCGATGTCGATGACGCTGGCCGTCGATGGGCGGTCGAGCTTCCAGAAGGCCATCGACGACGCCCGCGCGGTGGTCGCCGCCTGCCATCCCGCCGACGGGATATGCATCATCCTGGCCGGCGCCACGTCGCAGGCCACCGTCGCCACGCCGACGGCAGACCGGAAGGAGATCGCCGCCGCGCTTGCCGCGCTGACGCCCTCCAAAGGCTCGATGCGCGTGCTGGAGGCGCTGGACACGGCTGTCAACTGCCTCAGCGAGGGCCACAATCCCGGCAAAAAGATCGTTGTCATCACCGACGGGCAGAACGTCGGCTGGGACGTGCAGAACGACGCCCGCTGGCAGTTCGTCGCCTCCGGCTTCAAGAACCGCAGGAACCTGCCGACAGCCCCGCGGATCGTCTGCCGCACGCTGGGCCTGCCCCGGACCTCCGACAACTCCGGCGCGGGCGACGGCGGAAGGGCCTTCCGCAACGTAGCCTTGACCGACCTCGCCCTTTCGCGCAAGGTCGTCGGCACCGACCGCAAGGTGCAGATCGACGTCAAGCTCACGAATACCGGCGCAATTCCAATCTCCCCGCAGGCGGTCGAGCTTGCCATCGACGGCGCGACCGCCATGACCGAGAAGGTGGGCGACATCCAGCCCAACGCCTCCGAGACGGTGCGGTTCGAGCACCGCTTCGACCGCCCCGGCCGGCACCTCCTGGCGGCCAAGGTCAACATCGAGGACGACCTGCCCGGCGACAACGAGATATGGCGAGTGGCGGATGTGATGGAACGCCTGCCGGTCCTGATCGTCGATGGCGCGCCCTCGCCGGTGAAGCTGGAGGGCGCGGCCGAGTTCATGGAGGTCGCCCTTGAGCCGCGCGACAGGACGGCCGCCCCCGCGCCAACGCCGACTCCCACACCCAAGCCTGCGCCCGGCGTGGCGACCGCACCCGACGTCCTCCAGTGCCTGGTCGAGCCGAAGGTCGTGTCTGTTTCGGAAGTGGAGGCCATCGGCGACCTGTCGCCTTACAGCGTCGTGGTGCTGGCCAATGTCCCGCAGCTGCCCCGAAAGTTCGCCGATGAGATCGACCGCTTCATCCGCGAGGGCGGCGGCCTGCTGATCGTCCCAGGCGACCGCGCGGAGCCCGAGTTCTACAATCGCTGGGCCAGCCAGACGGGCGACACGATCTGCCCGGCCGCGATGGAGCTCCAGCGGGTGACGCCCAAGGACCCGGTCCACCTGGACCTCAAGAGCTTCAGCCACGCCGCGATGGCCAAGCTGAGCGATCCGGCGCAGTCCGACGCGGCCACGGCCCGCGTCCGCTCCTACTGGCCGCTCAAGGTCGCGCAGGCCGGGCGGGTCGGGGCGACGCTCCAGACCGCATCGCCGCTGCTGGTCGAGCGGCAGTTGATGAAGGGCAACGTCCTGATGGCCTCGATATGCCTCGACGGCCATGACAGCAACCTGCCCGCCCTGAAGTGTTTCGTGCCGATGATGCACGAGCTTGTCTACTACCTGGCTTCGCCGACGGTGGGTGACTACAACGTCCAGCCGGGCGCCGAGGTGACTGTTGACATGTCGGCGGGCCTCTTCGGCCGCAAGCGCCGCACGCCGGCCCCTGCGCCCGCCGCGACATCGCCCGCCGGCGAGGCCGGCCGCGGCGAAACGGTCGATGTCCTCACGCCGCAGGGCACGCGGCGGAGCGTCATCGCCGCCGGCGGCGCGCAGAACCGCCGCGTCAGCTTCAGCGGCACGGATGAGCCGGGCCTGTATCGGTTCTTTCTCCCTCAGGCGTGGTACGCATCGTCGGACATGGAGATGAACGCGCAGGCTGGCCTGCCGTTCGTGGTGGTCGGCGACCCGCTTGAAAGCCGCCTGACGGCACTGAGCGACCAGGACTTCGAACGCATCCGCCGGTTCCTGCCGACCCTAATGCGGGCGCAGACGCCCGATGAGCTGACGGCCGCCATCGCCGGCGGCGTGCCCGGCGAGGAAATCTGGAAGTACCTGGCGCTGGCGGCGCTGGTGGCGCTGGTCTGCGAGATCGCACTGACAAGGTGGATCGCCATCCAGCGGCGGACCAACTCCACCGAGACCGTCGCCTTCGGCGAGCAGATGCTCGACGTCCAGACGTTCCGCAGCAGGGCGAAGGAGATGTTGTCAGCCGATTCCGAGAGAGATGGAACACGGATTGCCGGTGATATGAACTGACCTATGAATCTGTTTGACGTCAAGGAACATTACGCCTTGCCCGCGAGCGTCCCTACAGGGCTGTTGTTCGGGCTTGCGCTGGTCGCCATCGCGGCGTGGGTGGGGATGCACTTCCTGACGCGCCGGCTGGCGCCAACGGCGCTGCGGTGGCGGGCGCTCATGTTCGCCGCTCGGACGGCCGTGGGCTTCGGCGCGATGCTGGCCGTCATCCAGGCGGCCATGCGGGTCGTCCTGCTCAAGACCAACTGGGCGCTGTGGCCGATTGCCTTTGGCACGGCCCTGGCCGTCGAGGCCCTCCAGGCGCTGTACATGCTGGAGCGCGGGACGATCTCGCGGCGGTGGGGCCTGGCGGTGAACGCCCTGCGGCTGTCGCTTGCGGTGATCGTGGCAGCCGTGCTGATGCAGCCGGAGCTTTCGCTGGACCGCTCGGAGCGGTACAAGCGCGTCGTCGCGGTGCTGGTGGACCAGTCGGCGTCGATGCGAATCAGCGACACGCGGATGAGCCCCGCCGAGCGCGTCCGCCTGGCCGAGATGTTCTCGATCAAGGAGGCGCAGCGTCCGTACCGCCTGGAGGCGGCGTGGCGGAGGCTGGAGAAGGTCCGGCAGGACCTGTCGTTGCAGGGCGATTGGCTGGCCCGCGTCAGCCCCACCAAGATGGAGAATCGGCAGACGCAGCTTGAGGGCAGGCGCGAGGCGCTGGCGGAGACGTTCGACCAGGCGGTAAAGGCCGTCGACGCGCAACTCGCGGTCGTCGGCGCGCCGGTGGACGGCAAGATCAAGCTCGACGACGCCACGAAGGCCGCGCTTGTCGATGTTAAGGCGAACCTCGCCCGGCAGGTCCGCGACAACCTCGCCGAGGGGATGAGGATCGTGGACGCCCGCAACGCGCAGCGCCTCGGCGACCAGTGCGGGCGGCTGATGGATGTCGTCAAGGCCGCCGCGGGGGCGCTGAACACTATTGATCCGAAGATCTCGGCCGTCGGCGCTGCCATCGACGAGGCGTTCTTCAATTCGCTCCCCGGCGACCAGCAGGGCAGGATCAACGCCGTCGCACAACAGACTCGCCTGGCGCTGGCCGAGCAGGTGCTGACGCACCATCCGGTGGATCTCGCCAGCGGAAAGGCAGGCAAGAGCCTGCTGGAGGCCCTCGGTGTCAAGTACGAGGTCAGGACTTACCTGTTCGATTCGCAGGCAAGCAAGATCGATCCAACGCAGTGGAAGATCACGCCGCCTGCCGCCAACGCTCCGGCGATGTGGCCCACCGTCACGGCCTCCGGCCCGGGGACGCGGCTCGTCCGGTCGCTCGCGTCACAGCCGGCCGGCGCATCTTCGACACAACCAACACTGCGGGCCATGCCTGTCGCGGGTGAGCAGTCAACCGACCTGGCGGCGGCGCTGAAGAAGGTCAAGGCCGACGTGCCGGCCAAGCAGTTGGCGGGAGTGATCATCCTCACCGACGGGCAGAACAACGCCGCCGAGCGCCCGGACATCGTCGCGGGACAGCTCGCCCAGCAGCAGGCCCCAATCTGCTCGATCGTGATGGGCGCGGCCCGCCCGCCGCTCGACGCGGCCGTTGTATCCGTCCAGGCGCCGCGGACCGTTTACGCCAAGGACAAAGTCTACGTCGACGCCGAGGTCAAGCTCGACGGCCTGGACGGCCGCAGCGCCCGCGTGGCCCTGTGGGACGGTCCCAAGGAAGTGAACGTCCAACTGCTCACCCCGCCCTCGCCAAGCTTCCGCACGCATGTGGAGCTTGCCGATGAGCCGCAGACCGCCGGCCTGCACTCGTATATGGTGAAGATCGACCAGTTCGAGGGCGAGGTCTTCACCGAGAACAACCAGTTCCCCGTCACGGTGAGCGTCACCGAGGAGCAGACGCGGCTGCTGATAATCGAGGGCCGGCCGCGCTGGGAGTTCCGCTACCTCAAGAACCTCTTCGCCGACCGCGACAAGACGGTCAAGCTCCAGTACGTGCTGTTCCAGCCGGACCAGATCGCCGACTCGCCTCCGCGAAAGGTGGTCCACGCATCCGCGGCCGCGCAGGCCGACCAGCCGGAGGCCACCGCGCTGCCGGCCGATGAGAAGGAGTGGATGAAGTTCGACGTCATCGTCCTTGGCGACGTAGACCCCGCCCATCTTGGCAAAGACGCCCAGGCGGCCATCCGCAAGTTCGTCCTGGACCGGGGCGGCACGCTGATCGTCATCGCCGGGCAGTACTTCATGCCGCACGCCTACGCCGGCACGCCGCTGGGCGAGATGCTGCCGGTGGTCTTCCGCCAGGCTTCGGCCGCCTCCACCGCGCCGGCCGGGGCCGACGACGTCTTCCGCATCGCCCTTACCGAGGAGGGCCGGGACAACGTCTTCATGCGCCTCAAGGTCGATCCGCAGGAAAGCGCGCGGGCGTGGGAGGGCGTGCCGGACCTCAACTGGCGAAATATGGACGTGCTGGGCGCGAAGCCCGGAGCGGCCACGCTCGCCTACGCGGTGGGTCCCAAGGCACCCGACTTCATCAAGAACCGTGATGACGCCACCCCGCCTACCAAGGAGATCAAAGACCTCCGCCGCGAATTCCAGGCCAAGAACGCCCTGGTCGTCATGCAGAACGTGGCGATGGGGCAGGTGCTCTACCTGAACACCGACCGGACGTGGCGGCTGCGATACCGCATAGGCGACACGTTCCATCACAAGTTCTGGGGCCAGGTGCTTCGCTGGGCCACCAGCGGCAAGCTGCCGGCCGGCACCGACTACGTCAAGCTCGGCGCCGACCAGTCGCGCTACGCCCCGCACGCGCAGGTCAAGGTCTCCGCGAAGATCGTCACCCGCGACTACAATCCCGTGGTGAGCAACGAGGTGGCCGTCGCGGTCTACCAGAAGTCCGCCGGCGACCAGTTGCTCCTGCGCCGCAGGATGCAGTACGTCAGCGATTCGCCGGGCGTCTACACGGCCAACCTTGGCGAACTGCCCAGCGGCCAGTACCGCGTGGAGCTTGAGGCGCCGGCCGCCGCGCCTATACTCGCGCCCGACAACGTGGACAAGGTGACGACCGAGTTCTCGGTGGACCCGGCCACGCCGGATGAACTGATCGAGCTGTCCGTCAATCGCTCGCTCCTGGGGCACCTTGCGGACATGGGCGGCGGCGTGGTCGTTGACCCGCCGCAGGCGGCCGCGACGCTCGAGGCCCTGGGCGAGAGCGTGTACGTCGATCCCAGGCCGGACCAGGTAATGCTTTGGGACTGCTGGCCGCTTCTGGTGCTGATTACACTGCTGGCGACAGCCGAATGGCTGATTCGCAAGAAAGTGGGGTTGCCATGACAACGTTGACTCGCTCTGTCTCGACCGACGTGCCGCGGCCGATCGTGCGGACGCTAAAGAAGCTGATCCGCAGGTCGAGGATGGTGGTCCTCGTCCGCGGCCTGTGCGCCGTGGCGGCGGTGGCGACCGCGTCGCTGCTGGCGGTGATGGCCATCGACAGGACGGTGACCATCTTCGCCTCCTGGCCGCGCTGGGCGCTGACCTGCTCGGCGCTGGCGGTGACGGGCCTGGCGGCCCTGTGGTTCCTCATCCGGCCGCTGGCGCGGACGTTCACGATGGCCGGCATCGCCCGCGCCATCGAGGCCCGCCACCCGGAGCTTCACGAGCGCATCAGCTCGGCGGTTGAGCTGCTGTCCAGCACCGAGTCGGAGGACTTCCGCGGCTCGCACGTGCTCATCGAGGCGCTGGCCCGCGAGGCCTGCGAGGACGCGGCGGCCGTCGCGCCGCGACGCGAGGTGACGCTGAGGTCGGTCCGCCCGTTCTTCTACGCGGTCATCGGCCTGCTGGCGGTGCTGGCCGGACTGTTCGCCGTGTGGCCCGATTCCACGGCGTTCCTGCTCCGCCGCGCCGTCGCCCCGTACATGAACCTCGCCAACATCCGCGCCGGAGACATGACGATCCGCGCATACGTCCTGGGCTCCGGCGACATCACCAACGGCGATCTGGTCATCCAGGAGGGCCAGCGGATGGTCGTGGAGGTGGACGTCGCCAACCGCAGCGTCCGCGGGGCCGAGTTCCGCCGCGCCACCGCCGGCCCGGACGCCGTCGAGCGGATGACCTTCCTGACCGACGGCGACCAGTCCGTCACAAGGTTTGGCAGGACGTCGGAGCCGATCACGGAGGGCTTCCGCTACCGCATCACGGCCGGCGACGCGGTCAGCGAGTACTTCACCGTAACCGTCGTGCCCGCGCCGCTGGTCAAGGGCATCGACGTGGCATTTGACTATCCCGACTACACGAAGAAGCCCCGCGCGCTCCAGCGCGACGTTGACGGCGACATCCGCGCACTGGCCGGCACGGCCGTCACGATCATGGCGCATACAAACACCGCCGTCCAGTCGGCGGTGCTGCTCGTCAACGGGATGCCCGCCGCAAAGGGCGAGGTGGCCGGCGTGGACAACGCCAGCGTGCTCACTTTCAAGACGGTGCTCGCGCCCAACCTCAACGGCCGGTGGGCCATCCGCATGGTCAAGTCCGCCAACGGCAAGGAGTTCACCGGCCTGTCGGCGGAGCACAAGATCGAGTCGGTGCCGGACGCCCCGCCGACGATCAAGATCGTCGAACCGGCCGGCCTCAAGCTGAAGCTCAAGCCCTCCGAGCACCTGCCGATCCACTACGCCGCGACCGATGACCTCGGACTGGGCAGGCTGGAGATCCTCGTCAGGATCGACGGCAAGGACCCGATCACGCTGCCCATTGCGCTGCCGGCCGCGGCAAACGCGTCCCAGGCGCCTTGCCGCGTGGCGGTCGATAGCGAGACGCTGGACATGTCGAAGCTGGACCTGCGCGGGGCGTCCAACGTGAGCGTCCAGTTGCGGGCCTTTGACACGCTGCCCTCTGACATGAAGGGCCCGCAGCAGGGCCTGTCGGACACCATCGCCATCCAGCTTGACGTGGCCGCCCAGCCGTACGCGGTGCAGATGACGCTGTCGGAGGAGGTAATCATCCGCCAGCTTCTCCAGGAGCTTCAGAAGGAGCTCCAGGTCGCCAAGCAGGACTCCGCGCCGCTCCAGAACGCGATGGACAAGCTACACAAGGAATACGCGGCCACAACGAAGGCGGCCGTCGAGAAGGGCGGCAAGGCGTCCGATGTCGAGGTGCCGGAGCTTGGCGACGCGGCCAAGAAGCAGGTTGACCGCATGAGGGGCCACCTGGGGATATCGGCGGGGCTGGTCCAGCAAATTTCGGAGAAGGTCGCGGGCGGCACGTTCGCCTCGATGGGCGAAAAGGTCGCGCAGGTGGAAGGCCACGTCCGCGGCGCGGACAACTTCGCCGCGCAGCTCAAGATCACCGAGACGTCCGCCGGGCGCAAGGACCGCGCGGAGCGGACGGACTATCACGTGTACCACGCTCTGCGAATCGTCAACGAGCTGCTGGGCGACCTGCACGCCATCTCCGACCTGGCGCAGAAGGCCGAGCAGATCGAGGACATGTCCAACCGCGAGAACGACCTGGTCGAGGCCAAGTCCGCGATGGAGGCGGCCAAGAACCCCGACGGCAGCACGAGCCAGCCGGCCGGCGCGAACGCCAACGCCAACTCTCCCAAGGGCGACAACCAGCCGCCGATGTCGGACCAGGAGTGGAAGAACAAGCAGGCCGCCATCGCGTCGCAGCTTGGGCAGATGACAAAGCAGTCGCCGGCGGCGGTGGCGGCGCAGGCGAAGAAGGACGCCGAGAAGGTCAAGGACCTCGCCGCCGAGGCCAGGAGGCAGGCCGCGGAGGAAGATGCGCTCGCGAAGCAGACCGAGCGCCTGGCAAAGCTCAAGGAGTTGGAGCTTGAGGCCAAGAAGCTGGCCGCCGAGCAGGCGGCGCTTGCGGCCGAGACGCAGGCCAACAAGCCCACCTCCGACCAGGCCAAGCCGATGAGGCAGGCGGCCGAGGACCTCAAGGCCGGCAAGCCGGCAGACGCGCTGCCCAAGCAGAGCCAGGCCCAGGCCGGCCTGCGCGACAAGGCGACGCCAAAGCCGCCGGCCACCGCCACGCAGCCCACGGCCGAGAACGCCCGCGCCAAGCAGCTTGAGGACAAGCAGGCCGACATCACCAGGCGGACCAACGACCTCAACGAGAAGCTCAAGGCCCTCGAAGGCCAGAAGACCGACGATTTGGCCCGCCTGAAGGCCGAGCAGACGCAGATCGCAAAGGAGGCCGGCGACCTGAGCGAGAAGACCAAGCAGACCGCGCCGCAGGCCGACGAGCTTGACACAAAGGCGGCAATGTCCGCCAAGAAGGCCGCCGACGAGATCAACGCCGACAAGCCCCAGGACGCGGCCAAGAGCGCCGACAAGGCGGCCGACGAACTGGGCCAGCTCGCAAGACGCGTCGGCAACGAGGCCGGCAAGGACCTCATGGAAGATCAGAAGTCTGGCGACAAGGCGCCGGAGAATGCTGGCGACAAGAGCCCTGATAATGAGGGTGACAAGGCTCCTGACAAGACGGGCGACACGAAGACTCCCGATAAGACTGGTGACAAGTCCCCCGACAAGTCCGCCGCCAAGCCGGATGTCACAGCCAAAGGTTCGACCGACCAGCAGCCCACGCAGACGGCCAGGAACGACGAGGCCCGCGAGAAGTCCAAGCTGGCCGACCAGGCCGCGGACCTTGCCCGCCGCCAGAAGAACGTCGCCGACCAGCTCAAGGCCCTGGCGGAGGCAAAGCCCGAGGAGATGGTCGCCGCCAAGCAGAAGGCCCTGGGCGACAAGACTGCGCAGTTGAAGAAGGACGCCGATCTCATCAAGGAGCATTCCGAGGAACTGCTGCCCGACCCGGAGACCAAGCAGGAGGCGTCCAAGGCCGCCAGCGAGATCAACCAGGCGAAGGCCGGCCAGGAGGCCGCCAGGAAGCACCTGTCAGCGGCCCAGCCGCAGAGCGCGCTGCCACAGGAGCAGGCGTCGGCTGCGGCGCTGAACAAGGCCGCCGACGCCTTTGAGCGCCTCGGCAAGAAGCTGGCCGACGCGGCCGCAAAGAACGCCAAGCCCGACGGCCAGCAGGATCCCGAGGACCAGACGATGGCCGACGCTTACGACCAGACCAAAGACGCCGCGGCGACCGAGGAGCTCAAGGACGCCGCCCTTGCCGCCAAGCTGCTGGGCGAGCTTTCCAAGCAGGCCTCCGAAAAGGCCCGGGCACAGGGCGCGATGATGCCATCCTCCGACCAGCAGATGATGAAGATGCGGTCGATGCCCAACAGCATGTCCAGGGACCCCAGGCTCGGCGCGGGCCTGATGCCGATCGACCTTACGCCAGCCCAGCTTGAGGCGCTGGGCATAAACGTCAGCGACTGGGCCCGCCTGCCGGGCAACCTGCGGGACGAGGTCCTCCAGGCCGCCGAGGAAGGCGCGCCCGAGGAGTACCGGCCGCTCATCAAGCAGTACTTCCAGGAAATAGCCAAGCGCGGAGCCGCGCAGAAGAAATGATGCCCCCCAATGCGACTCCGTTGCGGAATGGGGTCTGACGCGTCACGAATGCAAAATGCGGAACTGGGAATGACGAGGGAATGCAAAATGCCCAATGCCAAGTGTCCAAGGCGCCCATTCGGCATTTTGCGTTTGGAATTCCTTCGGCATTTGGGAATTCCTAATTTGACATTCGCCTTCCTGGCGCTCATCGCCATGGCGATGCTCGGGCCTGGCCGATCAGCCGGTGACGAAGCGACCCCCGCCCTGGCCAAGTACGACCAGCTACTCGACAAGGCCATCGACAATGCCCTTGCCTACCTGGCCAAACAGCAGCAGAAGAACGGCCAGTTCGGAAACCCCGGCGTCGCCGACAGCGCCGCCATCACGTCGCTTAGCGTCATGGCGTTCCTCGCCAAGGGCCACACGCCCGGCGCGGGGCCTTACGGCGAGGCCATCAACAAGGGCGTGGACTACATACTGGCCAGCTACAAGCCGCAGGGGGTGATAATCGGCTCAAACGCCACCAACGGCCCGATGTACGGCCACTGCATCTCCACGCTGATGCTCTCGGAGGTCTCGGGCATGGTGGACGCGGCCAGGCAGAAAAGGATCGACCAGGTCCTCCCCGCGTCGCTCAAGGTGATCGTGGCCGCCCAGCAGATCAAGAAGCCCGCGCCGCAGCAGGGCGGCTGGCGGTACCATCCCTCCAGCGGCGACAGCGACATCTCCTGCACCGGCTGGGCGCTGATGAGCCTTCGCTCGGCCCGCAACGGCGGCTCGGCCGTGCCCAAGGAGGC
>JBHGBE010000021.1:0-63963 GCA_041946855.1 Phycisphaerae bacterium
AACTACCATCACCTTTCGATTGGTAGGTCTATTACATTACTTTTGCGAAACGCAATAGTCACGGCGCGCCAGTCGCCCGGCGGCCGCGCTTGAGCGCCGCCAGTCCGCTCAAGGCCAGCACCGCCAGCGTCGCAGGCTCGGGGACTGGCGTCCCGCCCTCGCCGAAGTGGTTGAACCAGGTGATGTAGTCCGTCATGTCGACGATGCCGTCGCCGCTGAAATCGGCGCTTGTCCACCCGGCGCCGCCCGTCGAGCCGAAGTTGTTGAACCAGGTGATGTAGTCCTTCATGTCAACTATGCCGTCGAGGGTGGCGTCGCCGGGATAGAGCCGCTTGGGATCGCCGCCGTTCTTGTAGTAGAGGTTCAGGCCGTTGAGGTTGACGGCCGCGCCGGCGTTCATCACGAGATTGTTGACGTAGAGCGCCTCAGGGCCGGCGAATCCCGGCTGGTTGGTGGCGGAGTTGACAAGCTTGATCCGCCCCGCGGCCGTGCCGCCCAGGGTAAGCGTGCCAAGGACGAAATTGTCTGTCCATCCGGCCGCCACTGCGCCGAGGTCCTTGCCGGCCGTCTCCATCTCGACCGTCAGCGCGGGGCCGCTCTCGCAGATCAAGTTCAGGTTTGCCAGTCCGCCGAGGCTGGTAGAACTGGTGGAGAGGCCGGAGAACATCGTGCCCGTGAGATGGATCGCGCTGCCCGGCACGGCCGTGAATACGGCGGACTGGCCGAACAGGACGCCGCCTGTCACGGTCGTCATTGCGGATGATGAGTTGATGCTGAAAGTCCCCGGTCCGTAGACCGCCGGGTACAGGATTCCGACGGTAAGGCGCGCGGTGCCGCTCAACTGGTAGGTCCCGCGCGCGCCCGAGGACATGGATGTATACAGGAGGTTCGTCGAATTGCTCCCGCCCGAGTGCGTGAGCGTGCCGCTGCCGTTGAAGCCGACGAACTCGGCATTGGCCGACAACTGGCCCGGGCCGCTCAACTGGTATGTCCCGGCCGAGCCGGAGTTGGCGGCCAGCGTCAGGTTGCCTGTAATCGTATTGGCGCCGCCGGTCTGCGTGAGCACGCCGGCCCCGGAACTGCCGATCGTCTCGCTGCCGGCTGTCAACTGCGCAGTGCCGCTCAGTTGGAGCGTGCCGCTGGCGCCCGCCTTGTAGCCGAGAGTCAGGCCGCCGCTGAGCGTGTGCGTTCCGCCGTTCTGGATGAAGGTGCTGGCGCCGAAATAGCCCTGGAACTCATTGGCGGCCGAGAGCATTCCGGCGCTCAACGAGTAGGTGGCCGTAGAGCTGGTGGTGGAGCAGAGGACCAGCCAGCCGGTCACCGCATGTGTTCCGCCCGTCTGCGTGAACCCGGCCGTGCCGGTGTTGGCGATATACTCCGACCTGGTGACGGTCAACTGGCCGGTTCCGCTCAGGGCATAGCTGCCGTGCGAGCCGGTCATGTAGCTCAGGTACAGGTTGCCGTTGACGGTGTGGGTCCCGCCGGTCTGGGTGAACGCGCCGTCGCCTCGATAGCCGATGTACTCCGTGCCGCTGGTCAAGAGGCCGGGGCCGCTCAGCGTGTAAGTTCCCTTGGACGTGCTCGAGTAGCCCAGGTACAGGCCGCTGTTCACGGTATGGGTCCCGCCCGTCTGGGCGTAGACGCCGACGCCGGCGGCCTGATCGACGATGAAATCCACGCCTGTCCCGTCAGTATGATTGCCTCCGCTCTGCGTGAACCGGGTCGCCCGCAGAACGCCGCCGGTCATGCTGAATGTGCCGCTGGAGGCCAGGACGATCTGCCCGGCCGTCATCGTGCCGCCGTTCATGTTGTACCTGCCGCGCCCGCCGGCGCTGACGGTCAGCGTGCCGCTGAACGTGACGTTGGCCGTCCCGCTCTGCGTGAACGTGCCCGAGCCGGCCTTGCCGATGTACGTCCTGCCCAGCACCGAGAGCGTGCCTCCGCTGATGGCGTAGCTGCCGACCGAGCCGGTGCCCGTCTCGGCGAGCGTCAGGTCGCGCGTGCAAATGTTGGTCCCGCCGTACTGGTCGAACGTGCCGCTGGCGTCGCCGTTCGCGCCGATGGTCTCGTAGTTGGCGGTGATGGCGCCGCCGCGGAAATAGTAGTTGCCCCAGCCGCCGGGCTCAAAGCCGACGAACAGCCAGCTCGTGGCGTTGATGGTTCCGCTCGTGTGCGTGAATTCGCCGTGGCCGTAGTAGCCGACGTGCAGGAGTCCCGTGTTGATGCTGCCTCCGGTGAGGTTGTAGTATCCCGCGGCCGCGGACCAGTAGCCCAGGACCAGGCCCGAGGCCGTCAGCGTCCCGGCGGAATGGCTGACCGTGGCGATGCCGTAGTTGCCCACGTACGCATACGTCGCGTTCAGCGGGTGGTTGTAGGTCATGTTGAAAGACACGCTGCCCGTGCTCAGGGCGTCCAGGGTCAGCCAGCTCAGCGTCTCCGAGGGGTAAGTAGTGTTCCAATACCACACGGAATAGCTGGTGCTGCTGTTGGAGGAGATTTCCACGTCGTCGCCCGCCCGCGGCTGGCCCGCGGGGCTCCAATTGTCCGCGCCGTCCCACCAGGGACCTCCAGCATCCGCGCCGGTCCAATTCTTCACGGCCCCCTCGGCAGGCAGCGCGGCCAGAGACATCGCGATGAGGACCGCGGCCGATAGGACGGTGAATCCGCGGCAAGGGGCGATTGCGGTCACAAGCTTACCTCTCTTGGCAACGTGAAACACACGGCGACAACCGCGGACAATGGACGAAAGATTGACGCCTGCTCGGTCCGCGGCCTGCCGTTGCCGGGTGTCAGATAGCCTACCACGGATCGGGGATTTGTCAACTTCGGCCGCATCGGGGGTGCATTTCAGTTTCCGGGAAACGCCTGTGGCGTGGGCCGGAGGCCCACGCCACTTTCCGGAAACCGAAATGCACCCCGCATCGGCCGCGTTGTCCTGCGCACGATGGGCCGGCCCTTCTCCAGGCCGCGCATCAGGGGCCGCTGCCAGGCCGTTTTGACCGCCCGCCAGCCCACGGCCGGCGCGGACATCATTGACAGCTACGGCATCCTGGGCTTACACTCACAGCAGGTGATTGTCGCCGTCAGGTTGTCGTCGCCGGAAACATGGGTTTCCGCGCATATATGTAACTCTTTGTCAATGATAAAGTTGCGCCCGTAGCTCAACAGGATAGAGCAGCGGTCTTCTAAACCGCAGGTTGGCCGTTCGAGTCGGCCCGGGCGCGGTGGAGCTTGGGCAGGGCCTCCCTGACAGGCGAAAGGAAGTCTGGCGTGACACCCAAAGAGCGCGTTATGGCGGCCCTTGAGCATCGTGAAGGCGACCGCATCCCGTGGGGCGAGCATTCCATCGACTACAACGTCTACGAGGACATCCTCGGCCGGCGCACGCTGTGTCAGTCCAAGATGCGCGAGACGCAGGCCTACTGGGACGGCCGGCGCGACGAGATCGTCGAGTGCTACAAGCGCGACCGCGTCGACCTCATAAGGGCCCTGGAGATGGACATCGCGTTCGTCAGCGGCGTGCCGCCAAAGGGCTACCGGCCGGAGCCGATGGAGAAGGTCGCCGAGGGAGTCTACCGCGACAAGGTCGGCAGCATCTACCACGTCTCGGCCACCACGCACGACCTCATGCCGTACAAATTGAACACGGCCGGATACGTCATGCCGACGGTCGAGGGCCTTCAGAAGGAGATCGACGAGCTGGACGCGCACCCGGAACTGCCGGGCTACGCGTATCCCGACCCGGCCGACTCGCGATACGAGTTCGTCCGCCATGTCGTCAAGGAGCTGGGCAAGACGCACTTTGTCCTGCTGTTGTGCGGGGACACAATGTTCCCAACCTTCGGGGCGACGGAAGAGGAAGGCTGGATGAACATGGTCCTCTACCCGGACATCGCCGCCAAGGTGGCCGAGCTTCAGGGCAAGAAGCTCATACGGGATGTGCGGGTCTTCGCGCAGCTCGGAGTGGACGGGATCATGCCATGCGGGGACCTCGGATCATCGACGGGCCTGATGGCCAGCCCCGACATCTACCGGGAGCTAGTCTTCCCCTGGCAGAAGGAATACTGCCGCCTGGCGCATGCGGCCGGGCTGAAGGTGCTCAAGCACTGCTGCGGGCACGTCTGGCCGATCATCGACGAACTGGCGAGCATCTACGACGGGTGGGAGGGCATCCAGGCGACGGCCGGCATGGACATCGGCAAGCTCAAGCAGCGCGTGGCGGGCAAGCTGTGCCTGTGGGGCGGGATATGGCACGAGCACATCATCCTGGGCAGCGTCGAGGATATCCGCAACGACGCCCGCTACGCCTTCTCGACGGCCGCCCCCGGCGGCGGGTACATCATGGGCTCGACGCACAGCCTGGCGGTCGACGCCAAGAAGGCCAACATACTTGAGATGAAGCGGTGCAGGGACGAGTGGGGGACGTATCCGATCAACCCCAGGAAGTTCGTTTGACCGCCCCAACTGGTCTTGGCCGGCATGATTGTGAATTGCGGATTGTGTATTGTGGGTTGCCCCGGGCCAGAGCTGGCCGGGTAAATTCGGCGCGCGGGAATCCACAGTCCACAATTCGCGATCCACAATGGTCCGGGCCCGGTCGATGAACTGCCCTGAAGAAATATCGCTATTTTCGCTTTTTCCAGCCAGCCGGGGGTATGATTAGTCCAATCTTATCGCCGCACGAAGGTCTTTGCCAAAAGGTGTCAATGCGCTTGCTCCTGGTCATGCCTACCGGCCTTCAGGTCGGGTATGACGAGTATTTTTCCAGCTCGCCGTTGGGGGTCGAGACGCTGGCCGCCCACGCCCGCGACGTGGCGGATGTCGAGATTGCCGACATGCGCGGCCGGGGCCACGACGTCGAGGCCCACGCCGATGAGCTGGCGGGCCGTTCGCCGGATGTCGTCGGCGTCAGCGTCAACTCCGCCCCGCACATGAAGTACGCGATGGCGCTTGGTGCGGCGCTGCGGCGGCGGCTGCCGGAGGCCCGGCTCATCGCCGGCGGGCAGCAGGCGACGTTCCTGGCCGATGAGTTCCTCGCGCCCGGCGACTACAACGCCGTTGTGCGGGGCGAAGGCGAGCACGCGCTGACCGAAATCCTCACGCGCGGCGCGTTCGAGGGCGTCGCCGGCGTGTCATGGCGGGCGAACGGCGCGGTCCACCACGAGCCGGACCGGCCGCTCATCGCCGACATCGACACTGTCCGCTCGCCCGCGCGCGACCTCCTGCCCGACCGCTCGCGGTATCGCATGGGCGCCTACCGCGTCGAGGGCATCGAGACCAGCCGCGGCTGCCCGTACCACTGCTCATTCTGCTCGATCCGCAACTTCCACCGCGGCAAGTGGCGGCCAAAGAGCGTCCCACGCGTGATGAAGGACATCGACGAGGTGCTCCAGCGCTATCCCGAGCGCAAGGTGATCTACTTCGCGGATGACAACTTCGCCAACGACATCCGCCGCGTGGAGGCGATATGCAGGGCGATCATCGAGCGCCGCACGGAGGCGTACTTCTGGTGCCAGGCGCGTGTGGACCGGCTGGCGGCCCATCCCGAAGTGATCGAGCTGATGGGCAAGGCCAAGTTCGCGGCCGTGCTGGTGGGCCTGGAGACGCCGGTGGCGCGCCTGCTGAAGTCGGCCCGCAAGGGGATCTCGCCGGAGCAAATACACAAGGCCATCGAGCTGCTGCACGCTCAGGACATCGGCGTCTGGGGCACGTTCACGCTGGGCCTGCCGGGCGAGACGGCAGAGGAGACGGCCGCCACGGCTAAGTTCATCCCGACCGTACCGGTTGACGTGGCGCAGATCACGGTCGCCACGCCGATCCCCGGCTCGACGCTCTACGACGAGGCCAAGGCCGCCGGCGACCTGCTCGTAACCGACTGGGACGCATACGACTTCACCTCGCCGACGATGAAGGGGCAGCTATCCAAGCCGGAGCTGGACGCATACATGCACAAGGCGTACCTGAAGACATACCTAAGCTGGCGATTCCTGAAGTCGATGTTCAGCCAGCGGAGCAATATCAACCGCCTGCGTCGGACGGCCTTCGGCGTGTTCTGGGCTTGGATATGGTTCCTCATCAAGGACGGTGTTAAGAAGCTCTTCAGGCGCGAGGCCAGGACTTGAGTGATTGTGGATTGCGGACCGCAGATTGTAGATTGAGTAGCAGTGTCTGGTACAATCGCGTCCCATACGATTCGACTGGAACACACGGAAGGCCGACGCCAACCGGCGCAAGCACCGCGTATCATTTGACGAGGCCTGCACGATCTTCGCGGATCGGTCCATCTTGACGATCCACGATGCGGGGCACTCGGCCCACCAGGACCGGTGGGTCAGCATGGCGATGTCTTCCGTGGGCCGGGTGCTTGTTGTGGTCCACACTTGGCCGGAGCCGGATCAGACGGGCGACGAACTCGTGCGGATCATCTCCGCCCGGCGGGCCAATAAGCAGGAACAACGTGTCTATTTGGACCGAGAACGATGAGAAAGCACTATGACTTTCGAAAGGCGTCGCAGGGCAAGATGTACCGTCCGGCGGCCAGGTTGCGCATCCCGGTGTACCTAGACCGCGACGTGGAACGTGGCCTGACCTCGGCCAAGCAAGGGTCTGGCGACCATCTTTCCCAGATCGTCAATGCCATCCTGCGAAAGGAAATCGAGGTCGCGGAGATGCTCCAAAGCTGACCCGCCGCGGCCATCAATCGCCGGGCCTCTTTCACACCTTTTGCAGGATGATGGCGGCGTGCGTGTTGAAACGCCATGCGCGGCCCTGGTACCTGGTCGAAAGCTGACTTGCCGGCGCACAAATTCCCTTCTCGACCTGAAGCGTCCGACAGGAGAACTTCATTCTTGGCGTCGCCGGGGCTTCAGGCTAGTCTATCCCGCAATCCACGGCCGCGCGCCGCGGGGCAAGGAGAGACAACATGAAGCCGTTCAAGATCGGCGTGATATGCGACTCGTTCCGCGTCGGGCCGCGCGAAGGCGTGAAGAAGGCCCGCGAGGTGGGGGCCGACGGAATCCAGGTCTACGCGGTACAGGGCGAGATTTGCCCGGAGGCGATGGACTCGGCCGCCCGGCGCGAGTTCAAGGCGTTCGTCGCGGCTCAGGGCCTGGCGATCTCGGCCCTGTGCGGCGACCTGGGCGGGCACGGCTTCGCCCGCGCGAGGGACAACCCGGCCAAGGTCGAGCGGTCCAGGAAGATCGTCGATCTCGCGGTCGACCTGGGCACGAACATCGTCACCACGCACATCGGCGTCGTGCCCGCCGACAAGAAGAGCCAGGAGCACCAGGCGATGCTGGCGGCCTGCCGCGAGCTCGGCCAGTACGCCCGCTCAAAGGGCGTGACGTTCGCCATCGAGACCGGCCCCGAGACGGCTGTGCGGCTCAAGGGCTTCCTCGACGACGTGGGCTCCGCCGGCATCGGCGTCAACCTGGACCCGGCCAACCTGGTCATGGTGACAGGCGACGACCCAGTGGCGGCCGTCAAGACGCTGGCGAAGTACATCGTCCACACCCACGCCAAGGACGGCGTGAAGCTCGGCCCCTGCGACCCGGTGAAGGTCTATCACGCCTTCGCGGAGGGCGGCGTCGAGGGCATGGACATGGGCAAGCTCTTCAACGAAGTGCCGCTTGGCGAGGGCCAGGTCAGGTGGGACGAGTACCTCGCGGCCCTGGAGGCCATCGGCTTCAAGGGCTTCCTGACCATCGAGCGCGAGGTCGGGCCTAGTCCGGAGGCCGACATACGCAAGGCGGTGGAGTTCCTGAAAGCCAGGATTGCCTGACGTCGAGGCGTGATGGTGAATCGGTGAATCGGTTAATCGTGCCTACACCGCATGGTTCTTCCCAGTTAACCGATTAACGGATCAACCGATTAACCTTGTCGCATAGGCGGCGACATCGCCGCGTTTGGGAGAGTGCGAAAGATGGATTTCCTGGGCGTCTTCACGAAGGAATACGAGACCAAGTTCGTCCTTGACGACCTGCGCGCAGCCATGCGCGAGTTCGGCAAGTACGAGCTTTACGAGTGCGACCGTCCCAAGCCGCCGCCGCCCGCCGAGCTTGCCCTCCGCATCGCCGGGGCCGACGTGATCCTCACCGGCTGGCCGACGCCCGTGCTGCCGGTCGAGATACTCGACGCCCCCGGAAGGCGGCTGAAGTACATCTGCCACCTGGCCGGGCAGGTCAGCCCGTTCATGCCGCGGCGGTTCCTGGAGGCCGGCGTGCTGGTCACCAACTGGGGCGACGCGGCCATCTGGACCTTCGCCGAGGGCAACGTCGCCCTGATGCTGGCGTGCCTCAAGGAGATGCACCGCATCCGCCCGCACATGCTGACCGGCCCGGGCAGGACGTTCCCGTATTCGCACCCCGCGCCGACGCTGCGGGAGAAGACCGTCGGCTTCGTGGGCTTCGGCGCGATCGCCCGCACGCTGGTGGACATGCTCCGGCCGTTCCTGTGCAAATTTATCGCCTTCGACCCGTACACGACCGGCCTGCCCGATGGCGTCGAGCGGCGCAGGAGCCTGGAGGAAGTCTTCTCGCAGGCGGACATCGTCACCGTGCAGTGCGGGCTGACGCCGCAGACCACCGGCATGATCGGCATGGAGCACTTCTCGCTGCTGAGGCCCCACGCGATCTTCATCAACACCGCCCGCGGCAGGATCATCCGCCAGGCCGAGCTGATCGAATTCCTCAAGGGCCGGCCGGACGTGATGGCGGGAATAGACGTGTACGAGTCCGAGCCCGTGCCGGCCGACTGCGAGCTGCCAAAGCTCCCCAACGCGATCTGCTACCCGCACTGCATCGGCCACGGCGGGGAGGTGTTCGACAGGCTCGTCAGCCGCACGGCCGCCGCCAACATCCGGGCCTTCTGCTCAGGCGGGCAGGTCAAGCACGTCATCACCGCGGAGAAGTTCGACAGGATGACGTAGATCACTTCGCCCCGATCTTCGCCGCGACCTCCGCCGCCGCGTCGAAGAGCTTGCTGGAGCGTTCCTGCCACGGCGACTTGATGAAGTCGGGATACTCCAGGCGAACGGTCGTCCACGACGTGCCGCCGTAGCCGAACATGGCCCGGCCCTTGTCATCCTTCATCAGTTCCCTCATGGCCGCGATGCGCTCGTCCAGCACCGCCTGGCATCGCCCGGCCAGATCGTCGCCGAGCATCGCGCGGAGCTTCGGGTCGGTAAGGGCCTGCTCGATGGATATCCGCGCCTCGCACTCCTGGATTCCCTCGCGCATCATCTCGAAGCGCACGGTGGCGATCGCGCCGTCGGGGCCGGGGGCAAGCAGGGCCGTCATTATGTCGAGGTTGCGCCACTGGCTCTCGGGGTAGCGGGCGGAAAGGCGGCCGACCTTGTTGCCGCGCTTGTCCTTGAGCGCCGGCCAGAAGTCCGCGCCCCACCCGCCGAAGCCGGCCTGCATGCCCGCGATGTTCGCCTCGCCCATCAGGCGGAACATGCAGCGCGACGAGTTGTCGCGCCCGCCGCGCGGGAAGTGGACCGCCAGGCCGGGGTACGACTTGTCGCCCTCGCGCCAGCCGTAGCGGCGCTCGGACGGCTTGAGGTCGTACGCCCATGTGTTGTTCGACGGGCTTTCCTGGAGCGAGAGCGCCACGCCCGACACGCTCTTGATCCTCATGTGCCCCCGCCGCATCCACGGGACGCCAGGCAGCATCTCCTTGAAGAGCGCCACCACCTCCTTCGACGGCTCGGCGTCGGTGACGATGCCGTAGCATAGGGCCGAGTCGAGCGAGCGTTTCCTGAGGCGGTCCCTGATCGCCTCCAGAAGCGGCCGCCACTGTGCCAGCGCCTCCGGGCTGCCATACTGGGCGAGGGTTTCGGTAGTGACCGTCCGGCCGTCCGCGTCGAGCACGGAGACCGGCGGGCCTTTGCCCTTGAGCGTCTCACGTTCCCTGGCGACATCCGGCGGCGTCGCCTGAGGTATGCCCGTGCTGGGGAGGAACGCATCCCACACGTACAGGCAGACGAACCGCGGCCGGCCGCAGTGCTTCTCGACCAGGTCCAGGTACTTGTCCATCGGCGCGAAGTCGTACTCGTACTTGTCGCCCTTCCTGATCCACCGGACCATCGTCTGCTCGTTGCCCATGTTGGTCCGGCAGATAAGCGGGATGTACGCGGTGCGGTTGCCGACCTGGCCCATCAACTCCAGCGATTTGGCGATGAGCTTGAAGTGCTCGTCTGACCACAGCGGCACGCCGTACTCCAGCGCCACCGACTCGGGCGACTCGATCAGCTCGACGAATGTCTTGAACGCCCTCGGCTCGGGCAATCGCCATGCGGAGACGCGCAATTCGACGGGCACGTCGAGGGTCTTGCCGCCGGCCGTGACCTGGAGCGACCCCTTGTAGTCGCCCGGCGCCGCGTCGGCGGGGACGTGTACAGTCACCCACACCGGCAGGAGCGCATGGCCCATGGCGGGGGAGGTGGCCGGCCAATTGCGCCCGAAGGCGGACTTGACCAACACCTGCGCAGTCTGCGGCGGGACGGGCGACAGCGGATCGAAGCTGTGCCAGCACTCCAGCGTGTTGGGGTTGAAGGCGTAGCGGATCTGGACGGCCGTCGCCGGGATCGTGCCCTTTCCACCGGCCAGCGCCAGGTCGCCCATCTTCGCCGATGCGCCGGCGATGGGCTGGTCGGAGATCAGGACCACCTTGCCGGAGAATGCCCCGTTCCGCGCGCCCGCGAGCCTGATGGGTCCGAGGGGACCTTCGTTCCCTCCGCCCAGGTCGAACTCCTGCGCCAGCGGGTCGCTATTGACGGCGCGGACCTGCTGGCCCATAGCCGCCGCGCCGGCCAGGCAAAGAAGCGACCAGACCAGGGCCATGGCGCCTGCACATCTTCCGGCGGATAGTTGGCTTGTCCTCATCAGTGAATTGAACCAGGAAGTAAATAGGGACGCACCCTATTTTCCGCGTCCTGACAGGGAAAATAGGGTGCGTCCCTATTTATCACACCAGCAACCTCGCCGCGTTGGACCAGAGGACCTTGCCCTTGTCCTGCTCCGTCAGCGGCAGGGCCTGCACCTGGGCTATGGCGTCGGCCTGGGAGTTCCACGGCCAGTCGCTGCCGAGCAACACACGCTCGACGCCGTGGCGGCGGATCATGCCGGCCGCACGCTCGGGGCCGAGTTCCTTGAGGCTGAACGAGGTCTCAAACAAGACAGGCGTTCCGACCAGGCGCTTGTCGGCCTCATCCCACGCCCGCCAGCCGCCCATGTGCGTGCAGATGAGCTTGAGGTCCTTGGCGGCGTGACGGTCGATGATGTTCCGCACGCGCACGGCTGCGGCGCGGTCGTCCTGCATGGGGAACGAGATGTCCAGGCCGCAGTGCAGCACGACGAACAGGCCGTTGTCGCGGGCCGCCGCGTAGATGGCGTCCATCTTGGGGTCGTCCGCCGCGAAGTCCTGGTACATAGGGTGCAGCTTGATACCGGCCAGGCCCTCCTTGGCGATGGCCTTGAGCATGTCGGCCGCGTCGGGGTCGCCCGGATGCACCGAGGGCAGCGGCGCGATGCGGTCGCAGCGGACCTTGCGGCACCATTCGAGGATGCCCTTGGACTGCCCCGGCTTGGTGGCGATTGCGCAGACGACGGATACGTCGATGTCGGCCTTGTCCATCGACTTGACCAGCTCCTTGATGGTCCCGCCGCCGACGGCCTTCCACGGCGCGGAGGCCTCCAACCGCGAGATGGCCTTGCCGGCCAGCTTGTCAGGGAACGCGTGTACGTGGAAGTCAATCGCGCTCATAGTCCGCAATCTACAACTCTGCAATCTACATTCGTTTCCCCGCCGCCCACCTCTCCAGTCCCTTGAGGAACGCATTTGCCTCGTCGCTCGTGTACTGGCCGCCTATGCTGAACCACGCGCCCTCCGGGCGTATGTGCTCCATCACCGCCTTTGCGTCGGCGATGCTGTCGCACGCGATCATCATGCACTTGCCGGCCGACTGGATCCGCTGGTAGACGCTGATCCAGTCCTTTGCCGAGCCGCGCCCCGCGCCGTAGACCCACTGGATGCCGTTGAGCTCCGGCAGGTCCAACAGCGCGTCCAGGTGCTTCAGCGCCCCGGGGCCGTCCAGGTGGAAGATGTTGCGGTCGAGGTAGCGCATCTCCTCGATGAGCGAGGGCAGTATCGTCCGCTCGAACATCTTCGGCGAGATCATGCAGATCAGGTCGCAGCTCGTGGCGTAGCACTTGCCGCCGTGCAGCGCGGGCAGCCAGGTGGTCGTGACGGGCTGGCCGGCGCGGGCGCAGCGCCCGGCGCAGTCCTCGTAGATGGCCGCGAAGAACTTTGTCACATGCTCGCATGCGGCGCGGACGCCCTCAATGTCGTCGGCCAGGTCCATGCAGACCTCTTCCGGATCGCGGAGCGAGGCCAGCAGGTCGCCGTTTGTGTGCAGGTCGGTCAGGCCGGTGATCCACTTGCCCTTCCCGCGTGCCAGCGACAGGTCCGTCGCCCGGCGGATGGCGGCCCAGTACTCGTTTCCGAAGTCCGGCGTGAGCTTGAGAATGTCGCGGCAGCTCTTGACGGCCGGGCGCGACCACGAAGTCGTCTCCCCGAACTCCAGTTCACAGCCGAAGAGGGCGCCGACAATCTCCGGGCCGATGTTGGGATAGTACATCGGGTAGCTCTCGCCCAGGAACTCCGCGCCGTCGAGGCCGGCCTCGAAGCGGTCGATGGCGAACTCGATGTCCATCCACCGGTCGCGGAGCGTGGCGTGGCGCTTTGTCGGGACGGCCGGCGCGCGCCTTGGCCTGCCGCGCAGGCTCGCGAGCGGGCGGTCGACGATCTCGCAGCGCCACCACGCCTCGAAACGCGCCAGGACCTTGTCGAAGTCCTTCTTGAGCTCCAGTTCCATTCGGCCGCCTTCCTTGAGTTCACGCCAACAGGGGTTGAGGTAGGGTACAGGCGTGCGGGGAAAGCGTCAATTCAGGAAATGCACCCAATGCCGCGTGGCCTCGTGTGCAGATCACGGGGTTCTGGTGGCCTGCTTGAACTGGCCGCCATTGTCCTCGGCGATCTTCTTCAGGACCTTGGCGGTCTCCTGTGACTTGTCCATGAGGATGATGTTGACCTTGACCTTCTTGTCCTTGTTGAGCGTCGCAAGGAGGTCGATCACTTTCTTGTTGTCGCCGAAGTCGCCGCAGGTGACCAGGTAGATCGTACACGATCCGTGGCGGTCCTTGAGCAGCTCGAAAGCCCGCGTGACGGCCGTGAATGCCTGCGTCTGGCCGTCAGGGCGAATGGTCTTGACGAAATCCTCGGTCTCCTTGACGCTCTGCGTCGTCGGTCGCAGGAGGGACTTGGCCTTCATCTCGCGGGGCGGCCCGTTGCCGAGGCCGAAGAACATGACGAAGAAGGACTGTTCCGGTTCGAGGCCCTTGATTGATTCCATGATCTCGCGCCGCACGGTGTCGAACGTGTCAATCATGTTGCCCGCGCAATCGGAGATGTAGACGACGTTGTCCGCCGGGGCCGTCAGGCCAAAGAGCGTGACCTTCCCCGCCGGGCGCCACTGGAGCGTGCTGACGACCGGGTAGTGGTCCGATGCGTCGCAGGGGATTATCCGGCAGTCGAGCGTCCTTAGCTGCGGCGTGTGGAAGACGTAGTCCAGGCGAATCCGCAGCAGGTCCGGCCGCTGCTCCCATCGCCAGGTGGGGTGCATGTCGGGGTCGCTGGTGATCGCGCCCATGCTGTCGATGAACCCGCTGGCCAGCAGGTATTGCGGCGCTGAGAGCCTGGAGGGGCTGTTGAAGTCGCCCAGCATGATGATCGGCGCATCCTGGTCCTTGGGCAGGTTCTCGACGATCCGCTTGATCTCCTTGATGCGCGTCCCCTCGGTGGCCGTGAAGAGAGCGGCCATCGACTTGAGATCAGCCTTGATGGGCGAGGTCGAGATCAGGTGGACGTTCACCGCCAGCACCTTCCTCCCGCCAAGCTGGGCCGTCACGAATTGCGTGCCGCACCACGCGAACTGCGGCGGCAGGTACCGCCTGTCGGTCAGCGGCGTCCGGGAGAGGATCGCCAGGCCGCGCCCGCCGCTGGGGTCGAGGGCGTCGCCGACGATGTGGGGATAGTCCTTGCCCAGTTCCTTGCGGAAGTACGCCACGGATGCCTCGTTGGCCTCCTGGATGGCGACAAAATCGGCGTCGGCCTTGCGGATGGTCTCGACGACGGCCTTGAGGTCGCGGTTGAGGCAGAGGATGTTGTAGGTGGCGACCTTGAACTTCGCCGGGGCGGTGGCGGGCCGCGATGCCGGCGAAGGTGCGGGCGCGGGGGGCGCGGCCGTAAGAGCGCCCGCGATTGTCGATATGAAGACGGTAATCACCACCAGGCTGGCCGTCCAACGCGCAACAGACGAAGATCGCATGATCGGCTCCTTCTCCGATGTATCTGCCAGGCGGAATGTACCGCGCGCCGCGGCGGCGGGCAACAAATCCCCAATCGCGGGCCGGCCAGTTGGCCGATATTCAACACTCGCCTGGGCTGCTATAATCCGGCCAGTTCGCTTACCACCATGAGCAGGATCCGAATCTGTCAACTTATCACCGAGCTTCGGCCCGCGGGTGCCGAGCGGTGCCTGTTCGAGCTTGCCCGGCGGCTGGACCGCCGGCGGTTCGACATGCGCGTGGCCGCCCTGCGCGGCGGTGACGTGGCAGACTGGCTGACGGCCGAGGGCATTCCCGTCACCGTTCTGGGCGTGCGCGGCAAGTGGGACGTGCCAAGGCTCCTGGGGCTCTCGAAGCTCCTTCGCGACAGGCCCATCGACATCCTGCACACGCACCTGTTCCACGCGGACCTGGCCGGGCGGATGGCGATGATGGAGGCGCGGGTGCCGCACCTGGTCCACACGGTCCACGTGGCGGAGGGGCGGTTCCGGCCGTGGCGGTTCGCGTGGGCGCGCCTGGCGGCCGGGGCGTGCGACCGGATCATCGCGGTCTCGCGGGCGGTGCGGGATGATCACGCCCGCCGCGCCGGCCTGCCGCTGTGGCGATACGAGGTCATCCCCAACGGCATCGACTCATCGGCGTACGCGCCGGATGAGCGGGCACGGGAGGAACTCCGCCGGCAGTGGGGCATCAGCCAGGGCGAAACGCTGCTGGCGTTCGTCGGGCGGCTGGACCGGCAGAAGGGGATCGACGTGCTGCTGTCGGCGATGAGCCACCTGGGCGCTCGCGGCCGGCCGGCCAGCCTGGTGATCGCCGGCGACGGGCCGAAGCGGTTCATCGTGGACAACTTCATCCGGCACGGCGAGGGCGGCAAGCACACCCGCTGCCTGGGCTTCGTGCAGGATGTCCGCGGCGTGCTGTCGGCGGCCGACATCTTTGTCATGCCAAGCCGGTGGGAAGGCTTCGGCCTTGCCGCCGCCGAAGCGATGGCGGCCGGCCTGCCCGTGATCGCCACGCGCGTGCCCGGCCTTCGCGAGGTGCTCGACGACGGGCGGGCGGGCGTGATGGTCGAGCCCGACCACGTCGTCGCGCTGACGGACGCTATCGAGCGCCTGGCCGGCGACGCATCTCTGCGAAAGCAAGTTGCGGAAGCGGGACGGCGCCGCGTGGCCGAGTGCTTCTCCATCGAGGCGAACGTCGCCGCACACGCGCGGCTGTATGAACAGGTCGCCGGCGCCGCAGGCGGACGCTGACCGCACGGACCTCCGCGCATGATATTCGCGCCGCGCCTCGCGATTTCTTTCAGAAACTCAAGTTCCCGTGCCGATATGACGACAACGCACAAGTGTGTCTGCGGATCCGCGTAACACGCCGCGCCAAAAAAAGTTAAAGTCGTCAGAAGCGATGCCCAGATCATGGAACGCAACGAGTTGGATGATTCCTGACAAGCGAATACTATGGGTTGTGCCGACGATGCCAAGTCCGATCACACCTCAGAAAATCCGCAAGAAAATCGGATGAAAATCTCTTTTTTTCTTTGCATGGTGGAGAATCGTGGTGTAAAGTTCCTGAAATTTCCAGCATGTCCCTATTAGTGGCGGCTACGGACAAGGAATGGTGAATGGCACTTTTCGTCGGGGAGTTCGAGACGACAATCGACTCCAAGCATCGCCTGGCGATCAACGCGGCGCTGCGGGAGACGATGGTCCCCGACGAGGACGGCGAGGGCTTCGTGCTCGTGCTGGGGCCGGACCGGCACCTGTGCCTGTACCCCGACAAGTCGTACAGAAAGTTGCTGGCGCAGATGGGCTCCTCGCCGCTGCCGACGCGGAGCGCCAAGAAGATCGACCTGCTGTTCGCGACGGCCAGGCTGCTGAAGATGGACTCGCAGGGCCGCATCGTGCTGCCCGAAAAGTCGATGGCGCGGGCGGTCATCTCCGACCGCGTGACGCTGCTGGGCCAGAACGACCACATTGAGATATGGCCGACGGATGAATGGGAGAAGCACGTGGCCGAGAGCCTGCCTGGCTACGGCGACAACCTGTTCGACGCCGGCGAGCGCCTGAGCGAAAAGAACGATGCACAAGGTTGACCAACAACAGGAAGGATGTCATCGCGGGCCGATCGGCGACGGACCGCCGTGCTGCTCGGTCCGCGATGGAAACCGTTGCCCGGAAAAAGGAGTACACATGCTCATCCCTCAGCTCAGCCAGCACCAGGCCTGCCGAAGGCACGGAAGCCGCCCGGCGAGTCTGGGCGAATTGCGGCGCCAACTGGCCCGTCCGTTGGAACTGGCAGATAGCAGTCGGCAGCGCCTGCTGGAACTGGAAGGCCGTCTGGCGCGCGTTCGGCGGCTGGGGGATGAGTATGCCCGGGTCGACCTCTCCGAGCTCGTGAAGGCGGCGATGGATCGCCAGCCCGTGACCGTTTGACCAGGGAGGCGCTGCGATGGAACGCGGCGCTTCCCATACCCCCGTCCTGCGGCGGGAAGTCGTCGAGCTGCTCGACGCGGCCCACCGGCGGCTGATTCTCGATTGCACGGTGGGCCTGGGCGGCCATGCCGAATCCCTGTTGGAGGCCGCGCCGCCCGATGCCCTCCTGATCGGCATGGACGTCGATGAGGGCAACCTGCTTGTCGCCCGTGGGCGGCTTGAGCGGTTCGGTTCGCGGGCACGTCTGTTTCTTGCCAACTTCTCGCAGGCGGAGGGGGTTCTTTCCGAGGCCGGCGTCGGGCCGGTCGATGCGATGCTCGCCGACCTGGGCGTGGCGTCCAGCCAGATCGACGACCCGTCGCGCGGGCTTTCGTTCGCCGTCGATGGCCCGCTGGACATGCGGCTGGACAAGAGGACCGAGCGCACGGCCGCCGACCTGGTCAACTCGCTTGGCGAGACGGAACTGGCGGACCTGATCTACCGGTACGGCGAGGAACGATACAGCCGGCGCATCGCACGGGCGATAGTCGAGGCCCGGCGGGGCGGCCGGATCGAGCGGACGGTGCAACTGGCGCAGATGGTCGCCTCGGCGATGCCCGGCCCGATTCGGCGCGCCCGGCGAGGCGTCCACCCGGCCACGCGGACGTTCCAGGCTCTTCGCATCGCCGTGAACGATGAGATGGCAAGCCTGGAGAGATTGCTCGATATGCTGCCTCGCTTGCTTGCGGTCGGCGGGCGGGCGGCCGTGATCAGCTTTCACTCGCTGGAAGACCGGCCGGTCAAACGCAGATTTCTTGAAATAGCCTCCGGCGGGGCTGGAAAAATACTGACCAAAAAGCCGATAAGTCCAAGTGGCGACGAGTTAGCCGCCAACCCGCGAAGCCGTTCGGCCAAGCTCCGCGGAATCGAAAGAATTTCGTGAAAATACTACTGCGTGTGGCCGGTGAGCATTATACTCACCACAGATGGAGCATGGAGCCATGACTCGTGAGACACGGATTGGTCTATTAGTTGGCCTGGTCTTCATCGTGATGTTCGGACTGGTCCTCGCGGAGTTCGTGGGCGGGAGGGGCACGACGCAGAACACTTCCGCCGCCGCCATCGAGAACAACGGCAGCCCGCTTCCGCTGCCGGTGGTGGTTGAGGAGCCGGCCGTCTCGCCCAGCCCAACGGCCAGCATGACGGACGGGCGTGTGGCTGCGCCGCGCGACGGGGCGGCCGCCGGTGGCGACGTTGCCCCGCCGCCCGTCGTGGTAGTCTCCCTGGGCGGCCCGCCCGCCGATTCGGGCGACTCGACCGCCTCGCGGAGCGGGACGGGCGACATGGGCAAGGCTGACGGGGCTGCGCCGCCGACCGACTCTCGCGGCTCGGGCGATTCCGGCGTCGAGACGATGGCCTCCAGTTCGGGCCAGCGAATCTACGTGGTCGAGGACCGCGACTCGCTCATCAAGATTGCCCGGAAGTTCTACGGGACGGGGCACGAGACCCAGTGGAAGACCATCCGCGACGCCAATAAGGCCACGCTCAAGAGCGAGACGTCGCTGAAGATCGGCGACAAACTCATCATCCCGGACTTGCCGGGCGCGAAGCCAACGCCCGCCCCGTCGCGCGGGGGCGTTTCCTCGCCGCCTCCTCCGCCGATACCGCCGACGCCCACGGCCGCCATGACGGCCGGTTCGGGAGATTCGGCAGGGCGAGCCGCCGCCGGAGATGCATCCGCCGCGCGCTCGGCCGGGCGGACCTACGTCGTCCAGGCCGGCGACACGATCACCAAGATCGCCCGAAAGATGTATAACGGCGACGACAGCAAGAGCGCCGTCGCCAGGATCATGAAGGCCAACAACATCGCGGACGCCGACGTCGGACGCCTGAAGATCGGCGCGAAGCTGGAGATACCGATCTAGGGCGTGCATGAGAACATGGCATGGGCGTGACGCCCATGCGTGCCACGGGCGTCTGGCCCGTGATACCGAGGCAAAGAAGCAGGGGCCAGACGCCCCTGGGACGCACGGGCAAGATGCCCGTGCCACGGAAGAGCAATGCGCTGGGCAATCGTCATCCTGTCGCTGGCGGCCATAGGCGTGCTGCGGGTGCAGATGATCCGCATCGAGAAGGCCGCGCGCAGCGAGATCCAGCGGCTCGACGAACAGCAGGTGACGCTGAACCGCGCGTGGTGGGACCAGGACAATCGCCTGGCGATCATCAAGGCCCCGCACAACGTCCAGAAGCGGGCCGAGCAGATGGCGCTGGACCTGGTGGCGCCGGAATCGCACCAGAAGAAGCTCGCCAGCCACGTGGACGCGGGCGCTTGGAAGAGGAAGTAGCATTACGCGGCGCGGCGGGCTTGCCCGCCGTGCTCAACGCAGAGCTTGCGGAGGGCGCGGAGAACTTGAGAGAGCGGCTTCCATCGGCCTCATCTCTGCGGCCTTTGCGCCCTCCGCGTTGAAAGACGTTCTCAAATGTGCGGCTGACACTGACTTTGGATAGCGGCGAAGGACCGCCGCCGGATTCACGATGAACATCCTGCCGCGAACATGGAGGATCAACTTCGTCCTTGGCCTGGCCGCGCTGGCGCTGGTGGGCCTTGTCGGCTACATGGGCTTCCTGCTGCGGACGGCCAGGGAGCGGGCCGCCCGCCTGGAGGAGACGCAGGCCCGCATCACCGTGCCGCTGCCGGCCCGCCGGGGGACCATCTACGCGATGGCCAACACGGCCGCCGTCCCGATGGCCGGCAGCAGGCAGGTCCCCAGTTGCTTCATAGATCTCGACCCCAAGGTCATCCGCGATGATGAACTGGGCGACGTCGCCATCAAGGTCGGCCAGGCGCTGGGCGGGGAGGACTACGACCCCGAAGTCGCCCCGGTGAAGCTCAACATGAAGTTCCTCGCCCGCCGCGGCAGCCGGTTCGTCTGGCTCAAGCACGACCTTTCCAAGCAGGAGCTCGAGGCGATCCTGGCCGTCAGGAAGAAGAACAACCTCCGTTGTATCGGCATCGCCTACGAGGAGAAGCGCGACTACTTCAACGGCAAGCTGGCGTCGGTGCTCGTGGGCTGGCGCGGCCCCAACGGCGATCCCGGCGGCGGGGTGGAATACTCGCAGGACCGCGCGCTTGCCCCCCGCGACGGCGTGAAGGTGATGAAGGCCGACGCCGCCCGCCACCCGCTGGAAGAAGTGCCGGAGGAGAAGCGCCTGCCCGTCGACGGCGGCCAGGTCTACCTGACGATCGACACGAACATCCAGAGGATACTTGAGGACGCGGTATCGGGCGCGGTCGACAAGTTCAAGGCCAAGTGGGGGGTGGGCGCCGTCGTCAACCCCAATACGGGGGCGGTGCTGGCGATGGCCTCGGTGTGGCTGGACCCGCGCGCCAAGACCCCGCTCACGTTCGACCCCAACTCGTTCGGCACGGCCCCCGCCGACGTGCGGGCCAACCGCGCTATCACCGTGCCCTACGAGCCAGGCTCGGCCGGCAAGACCATCTTCGCGGCCTGGGCGGTCAGCAACGGCATCGTCGATTGGGACACGCAGATATTCTGCGAGAACGGCATCTACCACTCGCCGCGCGGCGGCACGATCAGCGACCACGGCGCGCATTACGGGTGGCTGACCATCCGCGACATCATCGCCCAGTCCAGCAACATCGGCATGGGCAAGGTCGGCGAGAAATGCGGCAACGCCCTGCTGTACAAGGGCGCGACGGCCTTCGGCTTCGGCCGGCGGACCGGCATCGAGCTGCCCGGCGAAAGCCCCGGCATCCTCCGCGGGCAGAGCCGGTGGGACACCTACAGCACGATCCGCGTGCCGTTCGGCCAGGAAATCTCCGTGACGTGCCTCCAGCTCACTATGGCCTACGCCGCCCTGGCCAACGGCGGCAAGCTGATGAAGCCGCACATCGTGGACCACATAACCGACGCCAGCGGCAAGGAGACCTACCGCAGCCGGCCGGAGGTCGTCCGCACGGTCATCAAGCCGTCCGTGGCCGCCAGCGCGGTCCTGGCGATGCAGGACGTTGTCGAGCGCGGCACCGGCAAGCGGACCCCATCCGGCGGGGCGCAGTCGGACAAGTACTGGCTGTTCGGCAAGACGGGCACCGCGCAGATCCCGTCCAGCACGCCGGGTCATCCGGGCTACGTCGACGGGGCGTTCACGGGCACGTTCGTCGGCGGCGGCCCGGTCAGCAAGCCGCAGGTCGTCTGCTGCATCTCGATCCACTGGCCCAACCGCTCGCTGGGCCATTTCGGCGCGACCGTCGCGGCGCCGGCCTTCCGGGACGTGATGGAAAAGACGCTGATGTACCTGAACGTCCCGCCGGACAAGGGCGCGGAGACGGCCGCCGCCCCGGCAGGCGATCGGGCCGTGGCCCTGGCGGACTAGGGCAAGATATCCGCCTGCCGGTGGTCCTGCGGACGATGGATGATCTTTTTTCAGGGACAGGCATCAAGGATGATGAGTGCCTATGCAGTTTTCGGAGCTTCTGAGCAAGGCCGGCGTCGAGGCCCGCGAGCGCCGCGGTGACGCCGGCGTAACGGAGGTCGTCGCTGACTCTCGGCAGTGCCGCGCCGGATCGTGCTTCGTGGCGGTCCGCGGCGCCAACGAGGATGCGCACAAGTACATTCCCTCAGCGGCGGCGGCCGGGTGCTCGGCCGTCGTTTGCGAGGACCCCACGCTGGTTCCGGCCGGCGTGGCGATGGCGGCCGTCGAGTCCAGCCGCATCGCCGTCGGGCGTCTGGCCCAGGCGATTCGCGGCTGGCCCTCCCGCAGTCTTGTCAACGTCGGCATCACCGGCACCAAGGGCAAGAGCACGACGGCCTGCCTCATCCGCGACATACTTGAGGCGGCCGGACACCGGCCGGCGCTGCTGGGTACGATCACCTACGAGACCGGGCGGCGGATCGCCGACGCCGATCAGACCACGCCCGGCCCGGTAGCCCTTGCCGGCATGATGGCCGAGATGGTCGCCGCCGGCAGCACGCACCTGGTGATGGAGGCCTCCTCACACGCGCTCGACCAGGACCGCATGTCCGGCATCGACTTCCGCGTGGGTGTGTTCACTAACCTCTCCGGCGACCATCAGGACTACCACGGCACGCGGGAGGCGTACCTGGCCGCGAAGCGCCGGCTGTTCGAGGGCCTCGGCGCCGACTCTTTCGCCATCATCAACCGCGACGACTCGGGCAACGCCGGTGAGGCGATGGCCTCCGCCGCCAGGGGCAAGGTGATCTGGTACGGCCTGTCGCCGGCGGCCGACCTCCGGGCCCGAATCGACAGCATCGACCAGAACGGAACGCGATTCGACCTGATCTGGCGGCCCGGCGGCCCGGAGGAGCGGGCCGAGCACGCGACGACGCCCCTGATAGGCCGGCACAACGTCTTCAACTGCCTGGCGGCGGCCGGCGCGTGCGTCGCCCTGGGAGTGGACCTCGGCGTGATCGCCGCGGCGCTGGGACGCGTGCGGGCGGTGCCCGGCCGGCTGGAGCGGGTACACGTCGAGGCGCCGTTCGAGGTGTTCGTGGACTACGCCCACACGGATGACGCCCTGTTCAACGTGCTCAGCGCGGTCCGCCCCATGACCAAGGGCCGGCTCATCTGCGTGTTTGGTTGCGGCGGCGACCGCGACCGCACGAAGCGCCCGCGGATGGCGGCTGTGGCCGAGAAGATGGCCGACCGGGTCATCGTCACCAGCGACAATCCCCGGTCCGAGGAGCCGCGGGCGATCATCGACGAGATACTCAAGGGCTTCAGCGAGGAGGGGCGCTGCCGCGTGGACGTGGACGCCGACCGGCGGGCGGCCATCGGGCGGGCAATCGACATGGCGGCGCCCGGCGACATCGTCGTCATCGCCGGCAAGGGACACGAGAAGTACCAGATCGTCGGCAAGCAGCGAAACCACTTCGATGATGTTGAGGAAGCAGCGGCGGCGATGCGACGGCGGAGAAGCTAGGCGAATGAAGGCGCTGGGAATCGGCGAAATCTGCCAGGCTGTGGGTGGGCGGTGGATGCGCCGCGCCGACGGCCATGTCGCCAAGGGCGTAACGACCGACAGCCGCGAAGTGAAAAAGGACTGGCTCTTCATCGCCCTGCGCGGCGAGCGGTTCGACGGCCATGCCTTCATCGGGCAAGCGGCGGCCGGCGGCGCGGTTGCGGCGATCGTACACTCCCAGGCGGCCCTGCCTGCGGGCGCGGAGGGGCGCTTTCCGGCCGGCCTCATCGGCGTGGATGACACGCTTGAAGCGCTGGGGAGGCTGGGGGCGTACTATCGCTCGATCTGTCCGGCCAGGGTCATCGCCGTCACCGGCTCCAACGGCAAGACGACTGTCAAGCGGATGATCCATCACATCTTGTCGCGGCGGTTCCGCGGATCGTGCAGCCCCAAGAGCTTCAACAACAATATCGGCGTGCCGCTGACGCTCCTGGGAGTCGAGGCCGACGACCAGTACGTGGTCTGCGAGCTCGGCACCAACGCCCCCGGCGAGATCGCCAGTCTGGCGGCCCTGTGCAAGCCGCGGATTGCGGTCATCACCTCCGTCTGCCCGACGCACCTGGAGAAGCTCGGCAGCGTCGAAGGAGTGGCGGCCGAAAAGGCGTCGCTCCTGGGGCGCCTCCAGGGCGACGGCGTTGCCATAGTCAACGGCGACAGCCAGCCCCTGGCGGATGCGATGCGAACGTTCAGCGGCCGTGTGGTCCGGTTCGGCCGGCGGGAGCGCAACGACCTGAAGCTGACCGGATATGAGGTCCGTGGCATGGGCATCTTGCCCATGTGTGGGAAGGCAATTCCGGCAGCGGCAAAGGGGCCTGGCAAGGAATCGCACGAGCAGGATGCTCGTGCGACGCATGGGCGGGACGCCCATGCCACGCCCAGTCTGCTGGCGTGCCGCTTCCAGGTCAACGGCGGGCCGTGGGCCGACCTGCCGCTGGCCGGGCGGCATAACGCCGTCAACGCCCTGGCGGCCATCGGCGTGGCGATGGAGTTTGGCATGGGCGTCGAGGATGCGGCCGCTGCGCTGGCGGACATGGAGACGGCGGAGGGCCGCCTCCAGGTCGTGCCATGCGGCGGCGTGACGGTCATCAACGACGCGTACAACGCCAACCCCGCCAGCGTCGTGGCCGCCGCGGAGGTGTTGGCCGACTGCCCGGCGTCGCGCCGGGTGATGATCCTGGGCGACATGCGCGAACTGGGCAACGGCTCGCCCGGCCTGCACGAGCAGACCGGGAGGGACATCGCGGCGATGGGGATCGATTTGCTCATCGCCGTCGGCGAGATGGGCCGATACTTTGCAATTGGCGCGCAAAGTGTCGGCATGAAGGCCGTGCGGTTCGATTCGGTCGAATCGGCGGCGGCCGCGGCCCCCGCATTGCTGCTGCCGGGCGACGTCGTGGTGGTCAAAGGCTCGCACACGATGGCGATGGACCGGCTGGTGGCGCCTATCCGCGAGGCGATGGCGAGCCCGGCCGGCCGCGGGCAGACGCTTCCCGCCAAAGGCGGAAGGAAGATGAAAGGCGTGTCGCGTTGATTCCGTGGCTGTTATCCGTGCTGCGAAACGCCGCCAGGCCCGAGGACCTGATACTCCGCATGGCCGGGGCGGCCATGCTGAGTTTCCTGGTGGTCCTGCTGCTCGGCCCGAAGGTCATCCGCTTCCTCATCAGGCGGAAGTTCGGCGACCGTCCGGAACTTGACCGCGCCGACCTCAACGACCTGTGCAGGCACAAGTCCAACACGCCCACGATGGGCGGCATACTGATCGTCCTGGCGATCTTCGCCAGCGTGGTGCTTTTCGCGGATGTGCGGAACATGTACATCAAGGCCTCCCTGTTTGTGCTGGTCTGGCTGGGCTGCCTTGGGGCGTGGGACGATTGGCTCAAGCTCAAGCGCATCCCCGGCAGCACATCGCGCGACGGGCTGGTGATGTGGCAGAAGATCATCTTCCAGATCGGGATGGTAGTGCTCGTCGCGATCTTCATCTACTCGTACGGGCGGGCCAGCGCGGTCTCGGACCCGGCGACCGGCAAGCCCGTCAACCCGGCCCACAGCCTCAACCTGCCCTTCGTGAGCGATCCCGTGCCGGTGGGGATGCTGGCCTACGTGATCATCGCGGTCCTGACGATTGTCGGCTCCTCAAACGCGGTCAACATCACCGACGGCATGGACGGTCTGGCGTCCGGCTGCATGATCATCGCGACGCTCGTGTTCCTCATCCTGGCGGAGATCGTCGGCGTCGAGAAGTGGGCGTATTTCTTCAACCTCTTGCCGGTCGCCGGCGCGCACGAGATGACCGTCTTGTGCGCCGCGATGATCGGCGCGTGCCTGGGCTTCCTTTGGTACAACTCGCACCCGGCGCAGGTCTTCATGGGCGACACGGGCTCGCTGCCGCTGGGGGGCCTCTTGGGCTTCACCGCGCTGGTGGTCCGCCACGAGGTGCTGCTTATCATCGCCGGCGGGGTGTTCGTGATGGAGGCCGCCAGCGTGCTGATCCAGGTGGGCTACTTCAAGTACACCAAGCGCCGCAACGGCGGGCAGGGCAGGCGGGTGTTCCGCGCCGCCCCGGTCCACTACCATTTCCACCTGGGCGGATGGGCGGAGTCCAAGGTGGTGATACGGTTCTGGATACTCGGGATCATCTTTGCAGTGCTGGCCCTGGCGACACTGAAGTTGAGGTGAGTGCTTCGCAATGCCTAATGCCAAATGACTAAATGACGAAGGAATGCCAAATGACGAATTCCGAAATGCCAACTGACAGCGACTGCCGCAATTTGGCATTTTGCACTCTGGCATTCCTTCGGCATTCACTACTTTGACATTTGACATTGCCGGCGTGGGCAAGACATGATACATGCGCCTTGATGGATGAGTCTTTCACGGATGAGAACCATGGCTAGGACGCCTGACACATCGACGCGGCTGCCCGTAGCGCCCCTGAGCCAGAACTCCGCCGGGCAGGGCCTGCTGCTTGCGACGCTGGCCCTGTTGGCCCTGGGCGTGGTGATGGTCAACAGCGCCATGGCCCGGCCTGTGGGGCGCGAGGTCGCCTGGTACTCCCGCACCGACGTTCGGCACACGATGTACGCCCTGGTCTCGGTGCTGGTGATCTTCACCGCCTGGCGGATTCCTTACCGCTGGCTCGACGGCAAGCGGTTCCCCTGGCCGGCGGCCTTGCTGCTGGCGGCGGCGCTGGCCTGCGCGGGCCTGCTGCACGTGGTCCCTTCGCTTGGCCGCGCGGAGGCCGGCTACATCCGCTGGTTCAAGCTCATCCACGTCGGGTCGTTCGAGCTGACGTTCCAGCCGTCGGAGCTTGTCAAGTTCGCGCTGATCTTCTTCCTTGCGGCGTGGCTGGGCCGGCCCGGCGTCAACCCGCGGAGCTTCTTCAAGACGTTCCTGCCGGCCGTCGTGCTGATAGGCGTGGCCGTCGGGGCCGTGATAACGCAGAACTTCAGCACGGGCGCGATCGTGGGGATGTCGGCCTTCATTGCGCTGCTGCTGGCCGGCGTGCCTTCGTACTACCTTCTGGCGCTCATCCCCCCGGCTGCGGCGGGGTTCTACAAGCTCGTCTATCTCGAGCAGTATCGCTGGCAGCGGATGGTTGCCTGGCTGGATGTCTACGGCGACAACCCGCGCGCCTACCAGGCCCGCGAATCGCTCCTTGGGATACTCACCGGCGGCTGGACCGGCAAGGGCCTGGGCATGGGGACGGTGAAGAACGGCTTCCTGCCCGAGGGCGGCAGCGACTTCATCTTCTCGGTCTACTGCGAGGAGGTGGGCTTCATCGGCGCTGTGCTGCTGATAGGGTTGATCCTGGTGTGGATGTGGCACGCCCGCAAGGCGGCGATGCGCGCGGCCGACAGGTTCGGCTACCTGCTGGCGGGATCGCTGGGTTTCATGCTGGCCATGCAGGCCGTCCTGCACGTCGCCATCAACCTCGCGGCCGCGCCGACCACCGGCGTGGTCCTGCCGTTCGTGTCCTACGGCGGCACGTCGCTGGTGATCTCGGCGGCGGCCGTCGCGATGATCATCTCCGTCTCCGCGCGAGGCAGGGCGGAGGGCGGGTACATCACGGAGATGGCCGAGGCTCCCGCGGCCGGCGGGGCGTAGCCGCGGGTGGCTGACCGGCCGGAGGTCCCCATGGTCCCGCATATCACAGGATTGGTCGCCGCGCCGCACACGCCCATGCGGGAGGACTTCTTGTTAGACCTTGACGGCGTCGACCGCCTCGCGCGGTGCTTCATCGCCAACGGCATGGCGGGCGCGTTTGTGTGCGGGTCAACCGGCGAGGGCCTGTCTCTGAGCGTGCCCGAGCGGAAGGCCGTGGCGCAGCGATGGCAGGAGACGGCCGCCGGCAAGGTCCCCGTGATAGTCCACGTCGGCAGCTTGAGCCTGCCCGATGCAAAGGAACTGGCCGCCCACGCCCGGCAGATCGGGGCCTTCGGCATCGCCGCGATGGCGCCCTGCTACTTCCGGCCGACCGCCGTGGAGGACTTGGTGGACTGGTGCCGCATGGTGGCCTCCGCCGCGCCCGACATTCCCTTCTACTACTACCATCTGCCCGCGATGACGGGCGTGAACTTCCCGATGGTCGACTTCCTGCGCCTGGCCGGGCAGGCCATCCCAAGCCTGGCGGGCATCAAGTACTCCCACGGCGACCTGATGGACTTGCTGCGATGCCTGCGGTTTGAGGATGGACGCTACGACATCATGTTCGGCATCGACCAGCAGCTCCTTTCGGGCCTGGCGTGCGGCGCGGCGGCCGCCGTCGGCTCGACCTACGCATACGCGGCCCCGCTCTACCGGCAGATCATCGAAGCGTGGCGCGCTGGCGACATGAAGGCAGCGCAGCAGGCCCAGCTTCGGGCCGCCGAGCTTGTCGCGCTTCTGCTCGAGTACCCGTCGATGGCGGCCTCCAAGGCGATGATGAAGCTTGCCGGCGTGGACTGCGGCCCTGTACGCCCGCCGCTGCGGAACCTGACAGGGGCGCAGTTCGAGCAGCTCAGGGAGGACCTGGAGCGGGTCGGCTTCTTCGACTACTGCTGCCGCGCATGACCGACCGTATCTACATTTTCGCCGGCGGCGGGACTGGGGGGCACCTGTATCCCGGCCTGGCCGTCGCGGAGGAGCTGACGCGAATCGAACCGGGGGCGAAGATCGTTTTCGCCTGCTCCAACCGCGAGATCGACCGGCGAATCCTCGGCCCCCAGCCTTACGCGATGGTCCCCCAGCCGATCCGTCCGCTGCCGGCCGGGCCGCTGGGATGGTGGGCGTTCGCGAAGGCATACCTCCAGTCGGCCGCGCAGTCGCGCGACATGGTCCGCGACCTCAAGCCCGCGGCGGTGCTCGGCCTGGGTGGCTTCGCCGCGTGGCCGCTGGTGAGCCGGGCGGCCAGGTCCGGCGTGCCGTCGGCCATGCTCAATCCCGACGCGGTCCCCGGCAAGGCCAACAAGCGTCTGGCGGGCCTGGCGGATGCAATCTTCACGCAGTTCGAGCGGACGGCCGAGCGCTTCCCGCCCGCTCTGCGGGGCAAGGTCCGCGCGGTCGGCTGCCCGATTCGCCCGGGCCTCTTGGGCGCCAGCCGCGAGACGGCCGTGCGGCACTTCGAGATCGACGGCTCGCTCAAGACGCTGCTGGTCTTCGGCGCCAGCCTTGGCGCGGCGACGATCAACGAGGCGATGGTTGCCCTTGCCCCGGACCTCCGCCAGTTCGCGGGCAAGTGGCAGGTGCTCCACGTCGCCGGCGCGGGCAAGGGACAGGGCCTGGGCGATGCGTACAAGTCCGCCGGCATCGCCGCGCGCGGCATGGAATACTGCGACCGGATGGAACTTGCCTACGCCGTGGCCGACCTGGCCCTGTGCCGCAGCGGGGCGGGCACCGTCGCCGAGCTCCTGGCCACCGCGACGCCGGCCGTGCTGATGCCCTACCCGTACCATCGCGACCGCCAGCAGACCCACAACGCCCAGCCGCTCGCGGATGCCGGCACGGCCGTAATATGCGAGGACGCCAGGGACGCCGCCGCCAATGCTGCCATCCTCCGCGAGCATCTCCTGCCGCTCATGCAGGATGAGGGCGCGCTTGCGAAGATGCGCCGCTCGGCCGCCGGCATCGGCAAGCCCTATGCGGCGCGGGACGTGGCGCAGTGGCTCGTCCAGAACGGGCGGCCCGCTTTTCGCGGCCAAGCCGCCGACAGCCAAAGGAAATAACGAATATCGAACAGCCAATGACGAATATCGAAGTGAGACGCCCTCCGGGTCTCTGAACTTCGTCATTCGATATTCCCTGTTCGATATTCGTCATTTCTCTCCTTCAGTGCAATCCCCAGGTCTTCGCCGGCGTTTGTCGCTATAATCAACGCTTCATTCCCCCAAGAGGACGCCGAACACATGACCAAGCGAGCGACGCTCATCCTGGCGACTGGCATCCTGATCGCGGCCGGCGGCGCGTACACCCTCGCCGAGGGCGACGACGACGCCAAGGCACACGAGTTCAAGCTGCCCCTCAAGGAAGGCCAGGCCGTTCCTATCGTCTGGAAGTCCAGCAGCGTGATGAAGGAGCACACGGGCCACGGCATGGCCAAGACCGCCGACCTGGAGATGGCCGCCGAGATGCTCCTGACCGCGGGCAAGTCCGACGGCAAGGGCGGCATGGCCGGCACGCTGGCCGTCACGCGCGTCTACGGCCGGGCCGAGCTAATGGGCCAGACGCTGTGGTTCGACAACCAGCGTCCCGAAAGCATCAGGCTCAAGAGCGGCGAGAGTTCCTACGCCGGCAGGCTCACGACGGCGCCGTCGGCCGTCACGCTGGACGCCTCGGGCAAGGTCACGCGCCACGAGCCGGACGCCAAGCTGCTCAAGGCCATCGCCGACAGCTTCAAGGACACCGAGGACGCCAAGGGCAACGCCGAGGCCGTCGGCAAGTTCCTCCGCAACCTGGCGGATGATCCGTTCGCGTACTTCCCCGGCGGGCCGGCCAAGATAGACGAGTCCTGGCCCGTCCACAAGCACGTCGCCTACATCGATCCATCCGGCCTGCCGATGTCCATCGACGAGGTCAGCGAGTGCAAGCTGGTCAGCGTCACGCCGACGACGCAGGGCCGCGTCGCCAAGGTCGAGGTCAGCGGCAAGGTCGTCCTGCCCGACAAGGACAAGAAGACTGAGCTTGCCGAGTACAGCGTCTTCGGCGCGATGCGCGTGAACCTGGACAGTGCCTCGGCCAAGTGGCACGTGCAGTTGGTGGCCCACGTGAAGGACGAGAAGGACGACTCCGACGCCCTCAACCACACGATCACCATCGATGTCTTCACCGGCGACGAGGCCAAGGCCGTTACGAGCCGGCCCGCCAGCCAGGTCGCCGCGGCGACCCAGCCGGCAAGCGCCAAGGCGGCCCCGCCGTGAGAATAGTCAGGCCTTCACCGCGATGTGGAGAATCTGGCGGATGATGTGCTGTAGGCGGTCGAACTCATCCGTTTTCACGAAGTACGCGCACCGGCCGGGATAGGCCTGGCACACGTGGGTCTCGGACGTGGAGGTCGTCAGGATCGCGACGGGGATCGTGCGCAGGCCGGGGTCGGCGGCCATCTCCCGGACCACTTCGTGCCCGTTCTTGAGAGGCAGGTTCAGGTCCAGCACAACCACGTCGGGGCGCGGGGCGCGGTCGTGGGGCGGCCGGCGGGTGAGGAACTTCATGGCGTCCTGGCCGTCCCGCACGACGTGGAGGCCGGCGCGGGTGCCGCTTGCCTCCAGGGCCTCGCGGAAGAAGGCCACGTCGGCCTCGTTGTCCTCGACGATCAGGATGGCCGGGCCGCTCATCTGCCCTCACGCACCGTGGAGCGTGAAGCGGAAGGAACTGCCTTCGCCGGGCCTGGATTCCACCCAGATCTTCCCGCCGTGGCGCTCCACGATCTTCTTGCATATCGCAAGGCCGATGCCCGTGCCCGGATACTTGTCGCGCGTGTGCAGGCGCTGGAATACCTCGAAAATCCGCTCCCGCTGGGCGGCATCTATGCCAATGCCATTATCGGCAATCGAAAACTCCCATTTTCCATCTTTCTTCGCGGCCGCGATATGGACCTTGCAGGGGCGGTCGGGGCTGCGGAACTTCACGGCGTTGCCGACGAGGTTCTGGAATAGCTGCATCAACTGCGTCGGGTCGGCCATCACCGTCGGGAGGGCATCGTGCGTCACCGCCGCCGATGATTCCTCGATCACACTGCCCAGGTTGGCCAGGGCATCGCCCAGGGCCTTCTCGGAGTCGGTCGGCTCCGGCTTTCTGCCCTTGCGGTCCACGCGGCTGTACTCCAGCAGGTCGCGGATCAGGTGCGACATCCGCGTCGCGCCCTCGACGGCAAAGCCGATGAACTCGTGGGCCTTGTCGTCCAACTGCGGCCCGTACTGCTTTTCCAGCAGCTTGAGGAAGCTGTTGACCATCCTCAGCGGCTCCTGGAGGTCGTGGCTGGCGGCGTAGGCGAACTGCTCCAGGTCGGCGTTGGAGCGTGCAAGCTCGGCCGTGCGCTCGGCGACTCGCCGCTCGAGGTTCTCGTTGGCCTCCTGGAGCGCCCGCTGCGCCTTCATTAGCTCGGTCACGTCGCGTGCGGCCGCGAAGATGCCGACGACCTTGCCCGCCTCGTCGCGATACAGCGCCGCGTTGTACAGGACCGGCGTACCGTGGCCGTCGCGGTGGCGGACCTCCAGCGCGTAATCGCGGACGGTTCCCTCGCGGAAGACCTGCTGGTATCCCGCGCGGGCCTTGTCCGGCTCGGTGAAGTAATCGGAGAAGTCCGTGCCGATCAGCTCGTCGCGCCTGCGTCCCGTGGCCATCTCGGTGGCCGCGTTGACATCCGTGATCCGCCCGTCCGGGCCGATGGTGACAAGCGGGTCCAGGCTGGTCTCGATCAGCGTGCGGGCGTACTGGGAGGCCCGCCGCATCTCGGTCTCGGCCGCTCGCCGAACGGTGATGTCTATGTCCATCTCAAGGACCACGGGCGAGCCGTCCACGTCGGCGAAGGGGAAGTTGTGGATGTCGAACGTGCGGCCGTTGGGCAGCGTCCATTCCCAGTTGTGGGGTTTGCCCGTCTTGAGCGGGACGAAGGCCTGGCACTCATCGCACGGCTTGTCGCGCCCGAACCGGCTGGCATAGCAGAGCTTGCCGACGTTGTCGCCAAGGGCGTCGCGGTAGGCGCGGTTGGCCCACACGATGCGATGGTCCAGCCGGATGATGTGGATGATCACCGGCAATGTGTCGAGCACATCCATGAATCGCTGCCGTTCGGCGGCGGCGGCCCGCACAGCCTTCAACTTCGCCTCGCTTTCGCGCAGGGCCTCCTCGGCCCGCAGCCTGGCAAGCGCGACGGCCAGGTAGCCCGCCAGGCGCTCCCACATGGCGATCAGGCGCGGCGTGAACATGCCCTGGCGCTTGTCGTTCATCTGGATCAGCCCGAAGCTCTCGCGGCCGAAGCGCAGCGGCACCAGCGCGACTGACTCATAGCCTTGCCCGTTGCACCGGTTGCGCGTCCCGGACTGTCGGTCGGCCTCAGTCGTCGTGGCCAGCAGCCTGGTCGTGCAGTTGGTCCAGAAACTGCCGTGCGAGGTGAAGAACGGCTTGGCCGGGTCGAACCGGCCGCGGATCACGTTGCCGCACATACAGGCGATGCGGGGATTGCCGGCGTTGTCGCGCTGGACACTGCCGTCGGGGTCGCGCACGCAGAGCGAGTTCTCCAACTGAAGGAATTCCTCGGGAAAGCCGTGGGCCTCGTGGTAGGGGTAGTCGTCGCCTTTCTTGAGGCGGATGCCGACGGCCTCGCAGCCGGAGCGGCGGCGGATGAACTGCACCGCCGCCAGGACGAGGCTGCGCCTGTCGGCGGATTCGTTGATGATCTTCAGGAACTCGGCCGCGGTCGTGCTCTCGAAGGATGAGTGGCTCAGCGGCCTGGCGCCGATGTAGGACAGGGCCGCCAGGGAGATGATGAAGATGATCATCGTGATGGCGGTGCCGGTGGCCGCGTCGAACAGGCCGGCCCGCTCGCCCGTGATGCGGAGGTAGCCCAACAGGACCGGCAGCAGCAGCACCGGCAGCCAGCGGCGGAGGCTCGCGCCGCCGGCGTCGCGGGCGGTAACCTGGGCCATCAGGCCATCGGTCGGCCGCGCCAGGAGCAGCCCAAGGCCCAGCATGAGCAGCGCTGCGGCCGTCGGCCAGGCGATGCCGGTGAGGGAGGCGATTGTGTGAAGGCTCGTGGCGCCGTAGAGGAAGCCGATCGTCCCCAGGAGGGAGATCAGGCAGACGGCCAGGGCAAACCCCTGCGCAGCGAGCTTCCATCGTCCGCGGGCGCCCGCGATGACCAGGAGCGACGAGCCGGCCAGGATGAAACTCATCGACGCGGGCACGCCCATCCGGTTGGCCGCATTGACGCCCAGCGCTCCCGGCGGCTCGTTGGCAATGAGCTGGTCTATTCCCAGGTCCCACCCGAAGACGTTCTCACTCAGCGTGAGCAGGCCGGCAACGGCAACGGCGGCGGCCATAGCCCTGCCCGCCCACAAGCGGGCCGGCGCGGCGCGCCGCGGGGCGAGCAGGAACAACGCCGTCCCTGCCAGAAGCAGGCACAGGGACGTGTTGGTCTTCATGGTGACAATGCTGAAGCCCAGGCGGGTCATGTAGCCGCACAGCCACGCCGCCAGATGGCCCGCACCGACCAGCGCAACCACCACAGCCAGCGCGTACGCGACGAATCGCATGGCGCGGGCGAGGCGGTCTTCACCCTCATCCGCCGGGTCTCGGCCGGTCTCAGGCCTGCCGCTCATCCCGGCCTCCTGACGGCAAGGTGAAGTGGAAAGACTGGCGGAAGTGCGGCCCCCGTTCCATCTCGGCCATGACGGGGATGCCTGACTTACGCTTCCTGCCTGCCGCGATCATCAACTGTCTCCTCATCTATCTAACAGGGCGCAGGGAGCCGGTTGCCTTCCCGGCGCCGCGTTGCGGGCTCCACTGGATGTGCCATCCAGCGCACTACCGCGTCGCCGGCTGCCGAATCGCGATCGCGCGCAGCACAAGCCGTGCGATGTGCGTCCAGGATATCCAGCGGGGGCGGGACGCGCCAATCGGGGCGAATCCCGTGGCTGCGTAAGGGTTTCCCCTACATACGTTTGCTCGGTTGCCTGTGGCGGACGGCACGCCCCGGCGACAGCCCGGCCGGCAGCGGGCCGATATTCGCCGCGCTGCGGCAGGTCTTCGTGGGAAGGATTTGCGATTTTGGCCCTTCACAAATCGGCGGACCTGTGGTATCATGTTTGCCACTCGGTTGCTCGTCCGTTCGGAAGCCCGTTGTATGCCGTAAGTTGTGCGCTTTGCGGTTGACGGGTTGTTTTGTTTGAGCCTGTCGAATCAGTGTCCGTAGTGACCCTGGCCATCAGGAACTGGCTCGCCGCCGACCTGGCCGCCAACACGAAGCAGGCGGTCTTCGTCATCGGCCACGAGCCGGCGTATCCGTTCAACAACCACGTCGGCGACAGCCTCGACAAGTACCCCACCGACCGCAACGCCTTCTGGTCGCTGCTTGAGCAGTACAACGTGAACGCCTACATCGTGGGCCACACCCACGTCTACAGCAAGTACCAGAAGGACCCCGGCAAGACCTGGCAGTTCGACGCGGGCAACGCCGGCAACGACAACATGGGCAACGGCCAGACGTTCATCAACATCACCGTCACCGACACCACCGTGACGTATGACGTCTGGCGCGACGCCGACGGCGCCGGCGGGCCGGGCGGCTTTGTCCTGTCCGACACGGTGACCCAGCCGATCCCCGAACCGGCGACGATGGCCATCATGGCGCTCGGCGCGATTGGCCTGCTCCGCCGCAAGAGATGATGGCCAGCGGCGCGACCTGTCGCACCAGGCGCATTGATACTCGAACTGAGCGAAGCGGCACGGAAACCCCGTGCCGCTTTCGCATTCGGCCTTGATTTTCCCCCCGCCAAGACGATGCTAGTGGGGCCATGAGCCGGACATATTATGTAACTACGCCCATTTACTACGTGAACGACGCCCCGCACATCGGGCACTCGTACACGACCATCGCGGCCGACGTGCTCGCGCGGTTCTTCCGCGCCGACGGGCGCGACGTGCGATTCCTGACCGGGACGGATGAGCACGGCATCAAGATCGTCAAGGCGGCGGCCGCCAACGGCGTCTCGCCGCGCGAACTGGCCGACAGCGTCGTGGTCCACTTCCAGGACCTCTGGAAGGAACTGGACATCTCCAACGACGACTTCATCCGCACCTCCGAGCCGCGACACGAGGACCGCGTGCGGGAGATCATCCGCCGCATGGTCGCCCGCGGCGACATATACCTGGGCAAGTACGAGGGCTGGTACGACGAGGGCCAGGAGGAGTTCGTCACCGAGTCCGCCGCCCGCGACAACGGCTACAAGAGCGAGATCAGCGGCAAGCCCCTGGCGCGGTACAGCGAGGATGCGTACTTCTTCCGCCTCAATAAGTACGTGCCGCGGCTGGTCGAGCACATCAAGGCCAACCCCGGCTTCGTCCTGCCGGAGGCCCGGCGCAACGAGGTGCTCAGCAAGCTGGAGATGGGCGTGCCGGACCTGTGCATCTCGCGGCTCGCGGAGAAGCTCGGCGGCTGGGGCGTGCGGATGCCCAACGACGAACGATTCACCGCCTGGGTGTGGATCGACGCGCTGGCCAACTACTACACGGCCCTGGGGCTTCCCGAGATCGGCCGGGGCGACGACGGCAAGCTCGCGCGGTACTGGCCCGCCGACGTTCACCTGGTGGGCAAGGACATCCTCTGGTTCCACTCGGTCCACTGGCCGTGCTTCCTGATGTCCATCGACGTGCCGCTGCCAAAGTGCGTCTTCGCGCACGGCTGGTGGATGGCGGAAGGCATGAAGATGTCCAAGACGCTGAACAACTTCATCTCGCGCGACGACATCGCCGAGGTATGCCGGACGTACTCGGTGGACGTCTATCGGTACTTCCTGCTCCGCGCCGTGCCGTTCGGCGCCGACGGCGACTTTTCGCGCGACCAGCTCAAGCTCCGCTACAACGCCGACCTGGCCAACGCGATCGGCAACCTGCTGTCCCGCACGGTGCAGATGATCGGCAAGTACTTCGACGGGGCGGTCCCGGCCTGCGGGCCGACCGGCGAGATGGAGGCCGGCGTGCTGGCGGCCGCGGCGGACCTGCACGGCACGGCCGTCGGGCTGATGGAGACGTGCGGCTTCTATGCCTACCTGGAGAAGGTCCTCTCCCTGGCGGCCGCCGCGAACCGGTACATCGACGTCACCGCGCCGTTCAAGCTTGCCAAGGACCCGGCGCAGAAGGACCGTCTGGCGACGATCCTCTACACCTGCGCCGAGGCCGTGCGGATCATACTGCTGTACCTGGGCCCGGTGATGCCCAAGACCGTCGTCGCGGGCCTGGAGCAGTTGGGCTGGGCGCCGCCCGCCGGCTCGACGATCCAGGACATCGGCCGGTGGGGCGTGCTGCCGGCCGGCGCAAAGACCAGGAAGGGACAGGGGCTCTTCCCAAGGAAGACCTGAGGGAATATCGAATATCGAATAGGAAATATCGAATGTCGAAGTGGACATTTGTGGAGGAGGCCGTTTGAGTTCGATATTCGATATTCTCCTGTTCGATATTCGTGATTTTCGTTGCCGTCGCTCGGCTGAGTTATGTTGAAGATTTAGGTATGGGCGAAGAACCCGAGAAGTCGATGGAAGAAGTCATCCGCACGGACGGCCGTTATCCGCCGGAGGCGTACGCCTTCCTGCACGAGGGCCTGTCGCTGGCGTCCAAGAAGGTCCACGGCGAGCAGGCCGCTTCGGGACAGCGGCACGTGACCGGGCAGCAGATCTGCGAGGCCCTCCGCGAGTTGGCCATCGAGCGGTACGGCCATTTGGCGCGGGCCGTGCTCGCCAAGTGGCGGATCAACGAAACTATGGATTTCGGCAACATGGTGTACCTGCTCATCGAGAACAAGTTCATGAAGAAGACCCCGGAGGACTCGATAGAGGACTTTCGGGACGTGTTCGACCTGGACACGGCGCTGGCCGTCGGCGACGATTTTGACCTGAAAGAGTGAAGCATGGCGGATAACCGTAAGTCTTCCAGCCGCGCCGAGCCCACGGACAAGAAGAGGAAGCCCGCGCTGCCGGCGCCCGTGGATGTGGTTGACGGCATCCCCGACCGGGCCAGGTCGCCCGCCCGGTGGAAGTACGTGGCGCTGGCGCTGATTTTCTTGGCCTGGATGGCGTTTCTGATATACTGCCTTCTTGCGGGCAATGCCTAGGTTCGCTCGCGGCGGGTGACAGGAACGGCAGGAGGCCGGTCCGCGGGCATCGCCAAGGAAAGGTTTGCATGTTCTCCAAAGTGCGTGTAGCGGCCGCCGTGCGACGGAGCTCGATCCGGCTGGCCCCCATCGCCTTGCTCATCCTGACTGCCCATGTGATCGGCGGCTGCGCCGACCCGCGGATGGTCAAGACCGAAGACCCCGAAAGCGCCTTACCCACTAAGACCAGCGTCTACGCGCTGGCCAGGCGGCTGGGCCTGACGGTGACGGAGTCGTCGTCCACCACCGTAACGCTACGGAACACGTGCAACACGGTCGTCGTCTTCTGCGACCCCGGCGGGCGGGCGTTCGTGAACGGCCAGGCGGTCGGGCCGGTGGGGGGCTACGTGATGGCCGGCAGCATACTCTACGTGCCGGTCGGGGCCGCTGCGGACATCCGAGCATCCCTGAGGTCCGGCGTGGTCGCCACGACCCTCCGGCCGCCGGTTTCGGCGCCCACGCCGCCCGTGCCGTTGACCAAGGCGACGGGCAAGGTCGTCATCGACCCCGGCCACGGCGGCCACGACTCCGGCACGACGGCCGCCGGCAGGGGCCGGCCTGAGAAGGACATAAACCTGGCCGTCGCAATGGCAGTCGCGGACGACCTCCGTAGGCGGGGCGTGGACGTGGTCTGCACGCGGACCGACGACCGCTTCATCGAGCTCGACGACCGGTGCGGCGTCGCCAACCGCAGCGGGGCCAGGCTGTTCGTCTCCATACACGTCGATTCCAACAAGTCCACCGATGAGGGCCACACTGTCATCACGCCCGACGTGCCCTCCCCGGAGGCCAACGCGGCCGCCCACGCCATCTCGCAGCGGCTTGAGGCGGCCGGCTCGACCTGCCACTCCGTGCGGCGCGACGTGCGGCACCTCCGCGTGCTCTCCGCGACGCGCATTCCCGCTGTCCTGATTGAACTGGGGTTCCTGTCCAACCCGCGCGAGGCCGCGAGGCTTTGCGACCCCGCCTGGCAGCACCGCATGGCAGACGCCATCGCCGAGGGCATCGCCATTCACCTGAACCGCAGATAGGCTTGTAGTGTGCCCGTAAGGGCATGAGGCGGAACGCCTTACGGCGTCACTACAAACGAGCCTGGGTCCGCGATTCGCCCCGCCAGCAAACCTATCCTATCTTTCCTCGGACCCGTGCGCTTGTCGCGGGCCGGAGGATGCCCGATGGTTTACCGCATTCGTTACTACGAGGCCGACGTCCGGAGCGGCCACGGCGGCCCGGCGACGGCCGAGATGACGGTTGAGGCCAACAGCCCCGCCGAGGCGATGATAAAGTTCCAGCACACGCGCCCCAGCGGCGACGACCGCGACGCCGGCGGCGCCCGCGTCGCGAGCGTGGCAGCGGAAGACCTGACTTAGGCGTACCGGGCGCAAAGGCCGCGAAAGGGGCGTTGGATTCCTGCGCTAGTCCGCCCCGCCGATGCAGTAGAGATTGGCCTCCGTCCGGTAGAACATCCTCTTGCCCCAGAAGACGGGGTTGCTGACGGTACACTCGTTGCGCTCGGGGCCGTAGCGGAACCATATCTGCTCGATCCGATTCCTTGCCACCTGCTTGAACTGCCGCCCCGGTTCGATGACCAGCGCCGTGCCCTGGTTGTCCCAGATGTAGATGTGCTTGCCCGCGAGCGTCGGGCTTGCGCCGCACCCGCAGCGGATGATCCCGTTGTGGACCATCCAGGGGGCAAGGTCCAGCAGCTTCTGGTAGACCACCTCGCCCTTGGCCGCGTCGATCACGGTCAGCACGCCGTCCACGCTCAGGACGTACGCCAGGCCCTGGTAGAGCAGCGGCGAGCTGTTGTGGTCGTAGCTGAACCAGCACGGGAACGCCTTGAGCGAGTACTCGCACTCCTTCGTGTCCCTCATCGCCAGGGGGTCGGCGGCCGCGTCGGGCAGCGTCTGGAAGGCGAAGCGAGCGCCGCCCGGATTCCTGGCCAGAACGTAGCTACAGACTGTCTTTCCCTCGACCGTCGGGGAGACGTAGTCGGCGGTGTTGTAGTAGGGGGGCGCGAACTTCCGCGCCAGGACCTTGCCGTCGCCGGCCCTCGTGATGACCCCGAAGGACTGCACGACCACCTTTTCGCCGCCCACCGGGATCGCCAGCGGAGTTGAATACGCGGCCAGGCCCTTGGCCTTCCATAGCGGGATGGGCATGGCCACCGCGCCGGTCTTCGCGTCCAGAGCGACGGCGCCGGTGTAGGACGACGCCTTGACGATCACCTTGCCGTCGACCAGGCATGGCGATGAGCAGTAGCCGTGCTCATTGTGCTTGACCGAGACGGCCGTCGTCCACTTGCGGTTGCCTTCGAGGTCGAAGCAGGCGGCCACGCCGTTGCCGTAGAGGGCGTAGACGTTCCGGCCGTCGCTGGCGGGGGTGGGGGCCGACTCGCCCGCCTCGCTGCCGCTCTGGCCGGCGTACTTCTGGCCGTTCAGCTTCACCATGAGGTCGTTGATCTTCCGTTCCCACGCGATCCGCTCGTTCCGCCCCTTGGCGTCCGCGACGTACTTGGCCGGGGCGTCGCAGTAGGCCTTGAGGGCGTCCTTGACCTTGGCCGCCAGGGCGTCGATCTCGGCGAACACTTCCGGGTTCTTGTTCCTCTCCTCCGGCGTGGCGGCGTCGGCGTATGTGCTGGAACGCGCCCAAAGCACCTTGCCGTCCTTCGCGGAGACGCAGACCAGGACGCCCGCCTCGGCCTCCATCAGCAGCTTGTCGCCGACCAGTATCGGCGAGCTGACGCCGGGGCCGTTGTCGGGCATGGGCGTGGTCCAGAGGATTCCGCTGCTCTCGAACTCGCTCTTCTCCGTCCCGAACAGGGCGGCGTTGAAGTGCCACTGGATGACCCCCTTCGACCAGGCGGTGTCCAGCAGCGGCGAGACGCGCAGCAGGAGACGGTTCCATCCCTTCTGGAGCGGCAGTTGCACGCGGATCCCGTACTGAAGGCCGTCGTTCCTGGGGTAATTGCCCGCCGGCTTGCCGTTGATCCATGCCCTTGCCGCGGCGGGAAACATGGCGTCGAGGTAGACCGGTTTGCCCTCGGCCGAGTGCAGCCAGGCGAAGGCGTAGGCGACGTGGCCCTTGCCGTCGGGGACGGCCTTGTCGTACATCGGCCAGAAGTCCACGTAGGAGGTGTCCGTGGAGACGCTCTTCCACTGAAGATTGCCGAGTTTGTCTTCCGCATCCGGCGCGAGCTTGGGCTCATCCTCGTTGAAGTCGTCCTTGGCGGTCTTGCCGTCGGGGATGGGGACGGGGCCAGCGATCAGCCACTGGCGGATGACGCCGTCGGGAATCGGCTTGCCCTTGTCGTCGTCCTTTGGCTTCCTCGCCTGGGCGCCGAGTTCCTTGACCGCGCTGGACATCCGTCCCCAGGCAAGCGGTGGATCGGCGGCGGGATAGCGGCCGTTGCCGTCGCCGCGCCAGCCGACGGGACGCTCCGCCGAGGGCGCGAAACTCGGCGAACCGAGCGGCGCCTGGTTCTCCTGGCCCGCGCCTGACCGGTTGATGCCAAAGATCGCCAGTACCGCCGCCGCTGCGCACACGATTCTCATGCACTGCCTCGTTTCCTGTCCGCCCTGTAATGAAACACGCGAAAAGGCCCGATGGCCAGTCTTGCCTTGTCCGATGCGCTAGACTTGTTGCGAGGCGGGACTCCGCGCGGCCCCTGGTTCCAGGACGGAGCGAAGGCAAGGCGCTGTGCCCCGGGAGGCGACTATGGCCCGAATCATCAAGTGGGGGCTGGCCGGCCTGGCCGTCCTTGTTGTGGCGGCGGCCGTGACGGCCTTCATGGCCTACAGTGCGATCAGCGGCACCGATAGGGGCCCGCTCAAGATGTGGATCGAGGGCCAGATCCGCGGCATTGTGCAGGCCTACTTGAATCCCCAGATCGAATTTCAGGCCCTCGTTTACGAGTACCCACGGACTGTCCGACTGGCGGGCTTGCGCCTGACCAGTCCCGACCCCGACGACCCGGGCAAGACGGTTGACATCGTGACGGTCGCCAAGCTGACGATGGAGCTTGCCGAGATCCCCAAGGAAGGCCAGCCCATCCGCATCCAGCAGTTGATCCTCGATCACCCGTCGCTTCAGTTGGTCGTCCCGGCCGGGCGCGAAGGCAAGCTCGTCGGCTTCTCCGACTTCATCAAGCAGTCCGCGGCCGCCACGCCGCAGTCCGCCCAGCCGAGAGAGGTCAGGCTCAGCGAGGTCTTCCAGATCACGCTCCTCCAGTTGATCGAGGGCGAGGTGGCCTACCAGACCCGCGCCGGCGAGGTGCGGACCCTGCGCCTGGACGGGATAAGCAGCAGGATGGACATCCGGAAGGATCAGACAGGCTGGTACGGCATCACGGCCGGCATGGAGCGGAAGGGCATCCTCAAGCTCGGCGCCGCGGGACGGCTGAACCTGGATGACTCGACGCTGAACGTGCAGTCGCTGGCGCTGGATGTCAAGCTCGGCCGCGAGCAGGACCGCTACTTCCCGCCGCAGCTCCAGGCGTTCCTGCGTGACCATAAGATCACCGGCGCCATGTCGCTGGAGATGTCGGGCACGGTGCCCCTTGCGGACCCGCTCGCGGCGAGGGTCTCCGCCGCCGCGTCAGTCAGCGACGCCCACTTCGTGGCCGGCGCGTATCGCGGCCAGGCGGACAGAATAGACCTGGCGATGGACATGGCCGACGCCAGGCTGGACCTGACCAGGCTGTCGGCCCGAACGCTGGGCGGGCAGGTGGATATTTCCGGCACGGTCGAGCTGAAAGACGACAACCAGGCCAGTCTTAAGCTGGACGCCAGCGGCGTCCACATCGAGGACACGCTGCGGGCCGTCGAGACCGGGGGCGAGCCGCGGTACAGGGGCGTGTTCTCGGCCGGCGTGAGCCTGAACTGTCACCTGGCCAGGTTGTCCACCGACGCCGCCGGCAGCGGATGGGCCCAGTTGCGGGATGGCAAGATGAGCAACGTGCCGGTCTTCGGCCAGGTGCTGAACAAGCTCGCATCCGCCCTGACGCTGAACGTTGTCGGCGGCCACGACAGCGGCGACTTCAACTTCACGCTGGCCGGCAACCGGGTCCACTTCTCGAAGATCGACTTCCGCTCCGCCGCCTACGCGGTCCGTGGCGGCGGCGACCTGTACTTCAAGGGGGACCTGGACCTGACCGTCACTGCCGGCCCCCTGGAGAAGATCGAGTCGGCCTTCGGCAGGCTGGGGAGCCTTGTGGGCAAGGCGACCGACAAGCTGATCCGCTACCATGTCGGCGGGACGGTTGACAATCCCGCGATCACCGTCCAGCCCCTGAGCGGCATCGGCGAGGTGCTCAAGTTGCCCCGGAACATCCTTGGGAAGTAGATGGACCACTTCTACCGCACGACCAACGCCCGGACGATGCTTGCCCGCCTGGCGGCCCTCAAGACGGCGATGCCGGCGTGCATGCACGGCAGCGCATGGCGAGGGGATGGGCAGGAGCTGCTGCGGAATCTGGCCGACGCGCTGCCGGCGTGGGACGCCCTGCGAGTATCACCCGGCCCAACGCCCGCGGCGGTGACCCGCTGCGCAGGGTCGTGACGGCGCCATACACGGCGAGGACCCTTATGATCTCGAATCGGCCGGCAAGCGCGACGTGCCTTCGTCGTCCGCATCCGCGACACCCGCTAACCGCGGCCATCGCTCCGCGCCCAGATCGGCGACGACCACGCCAGATTGTCGTCCGTCTGGGTCACCCGGACGTAGTACCAGTCCGTCGCTCGATCGGCCTTGTCGGCAAACTCCATCTTCTCGTGCCAGGACTTTCCCTCGACTGAATGCACGACCTTGGCGTTCTTGACCACCTCGATCTTCGCGATGTCGGCCGTGCCGGCGACCTCGACGCTCAGCTTGCGCGGGTCGGTCCCCGCGGCGAACTTCTCGCCCCCCCGGTGGCCGTTCATGCTGACTTCGAGGATGATCCGCTGGGCGCCGGATGTGCCGTAGGTGTTGCGGTCCTGGATGGTCTGGAAGAGGGCCTTTCGCGTAAGCTCCGGCGCGCGGAACGCCGCCAGGCCGGTCCGCTTGCCTCCGGCCCGGCAGCCGACCCTGGAGTTTGTGCCCAGCCGGCCGCCGTGGTTGTCCGAGCCGCAGATGAAGCCCAGGAAGTAGCCCTTCTCCAGGGCGTTGTGGACGTAGCCCGGCTTCCACGTGCAGACGCCGGGAAACGCGTCGCCCTCGCACTCCGAATTGCCGTGCGTGGAGAAGACCTCGACGAGCTGCTGGTACTTCGGGTTGTGCGTCTTCCACTCGGTGCGGATCTGCTGGAATGCGGTGTGGTGCGGGATGCAGAGGGTCGGCGCCTTGGAGTTCTTCTCCAGCCACGGCCAGAACTCGTCGATGGAGCCCATGTTCGGCGGCCACGGGGCCGAATCGCCCAGGAAGTAGACGTTGTTGTGGTTGATCCGCTCGCCGGGGCGGTCGCCCTGGCCGAACTCCCACGCCATCAGCGCGACGAACTTCCCCGGGTCGTCGGCGGCGTTGATGATCCTGGCGATCTCCAGCCACCTCTTTTCGTCGAACGACCAGTGGTGGCAGACGATGGAGCCGAAGTCCAGGCACGCCACGTTACGGCCCCATGAGAATGCCCGCGCCGGGTCGAGCGATCCGCCGCCGTGAACGGCGTCCTTGTCCGCGTCGGAGTGGCAGTGGATCTCGCCCCAGTAGAGCTTCTCCTTGGGCTCGGCCGCGTGGCACTTCACGGGGAACCCGACCGTGGCTTCGCCGTCGGTCACGACCAGGCGGTAGAAGCCGGGCTTTGGCACTGAGACCTGGGCCGTGCCCTTCTTGAACTGGTCGGCGGGCTTGCCCTCGGGGATGAGGCTCTGGTCCTTGAGCTCGATGCTGATCGGCGCGCCGGCCTGGCCCTCCACGGTAAGCGAGAGCTTGCCCGTGTAGTTGCGGTGCAGGTCGCCGGCGGGCGTGAGGGGGACGACCTCGACGGTGAAGGCCTTGCCGGCAACGACGTCGGAGGGGGCCTTCACGACCAGGTACGGTCCGGCGGCCTTCGTCGATGGGGCGGGCTGGGCCCACATTGCCCGCGCGCCGGCCCCCAGCATTGCGCCGGCGGCCCCGGCGCCGACACACTTCAGGAATTCACGTCGGTTCATCGTCTTCGTCCTTGTTCCGCTTGAGCCAGGCCCCAGTGTACAGGCCCCGCGAGCGGGGACAATGCCCGTTTTGCGGATGGAGACTGCCGATTTGCGCAAGGGGCGACTGCCGCAGGGGCCATGCCTGGCGTGAATTCTGGAACAGCGCCAGGAGCGAAGCCGAGGATGGCCGGCTGCGTTGTCAGCCCGCCAGGGCGTGTGATGATAGCCCCGCCCGGAGCGCAAACGCGGGGCGGGGACAGAGCGGGCGGACCATCGGAGCCCCTTGCGGGCGACTGAAACTCTAGCTCATCCGCGGTTCCATCGCCCAGGGGGCTCGGCCCCTCACGGCCGGCATCCCGTCCTTTCGCTTGCGCTTCGGACGGGGCTATCGCCGGACGCTCTACGAGCTAGCGGCGCTTCCCGATTCCCTGGTCCTCGCTCTGCATCCGACTTCATCTTCCGGCGTCGCCTTCGGCTATGCAGGGCAAGTCGGCTGCGCCGGACGAGTCGCTTCGCAAGCCGCGCCAACCTCGATCGAGAACGATCCGCGCCGACCTCGATCGAGAACGATTGAGGCCCGAAGGGCCGGTAGTGCTATAGCCGGCGGCGCGAGCCGCCGGTGACCGGCGCTTGGGGATGATTGAGGGCCGAAGGCCCGGCAGTGGTGGAATCTGGCGGCAACGGCTGTGGCGAGTTTCACTGCCGGGCCTCTGGCCCTCGAATCCCCGAGGGCGGCCTTGCCGTGGGCTCCGCTTCGCTCCGCCCACGGCTACAGGACTGCCGGGCCTTCGGCCCTTGTACTCACGAAGTCCGCATGTCTGTCGTAAACGCGCGGCCAAGGGCTAAGGAGTCCGCTTGGCCGTGCCGTCCTCCGATCTGTGCGCCGAGGGCGGACCCGGGATCATCCTCCATGCTGGAAGAAGGCCATCAACGGCGTGAGCGCAATCCAGGCGTCGACGAGGACCCCTATGGCCCCAGGATCCCTCATGCGTGGGGCTGAGTATGGGAAATGGACCTCTATCCCCGCCTGGATGTTTGTTCTCTTGCATGTGAGAATCGAGTACATCGCGTCCAACCAGCCAGGTTGGTGCCTAATGTGACCACTCGCCGGAGGAAGAATTGTGCGCAAATCGGCTTCGATCTTCCCGTCGGTATCGGGAAACGATCTTTGTGACCTGTAATGTCGTTGGATGATGTAGAACATCGGTTTCGCTGTGGGCGCTTTCTTCAGGATTCCTCGCAGATTGGCTTCTACCACGGATAGCATTTGGGCAAATCGGTCGCGGCCCTTTTCCAATAACCTTCGCTTGATGCCTCCCTTCATGCCGTTTGGGATTGTTATCGCGACTGCAGCATCGGCTGGGCGGAGCACCATAGTCGCGTGAGGGAACGATGTGAAAGGCAGTCCGCGCGCCTCTCTGCGCGGAATTATGTTCCATACGGAGCCATCTTCGCCTTCGGTGAGCGCCGGTCGTCCTTTTCCTTCCTCGTCGCCCCCCAATGCCTTGAGTAGCTTCCTGTTCTTCATGAACTCAAGGCCCATCAAGCGTATCAGCCTCTTCCCTTCGCGGTATGTGTACGGGTTGTCTTCGTCGAACCGAAATCCGCTGAACATGGTTAAGGTTCCTCGTATGTCGTATTCCTGAGCGAGCATTCGGGCCTCGAATATCTGCATGAAGTCCACGAAGCGCTGAGCCCAGCCAGATCGGGCGGCATGCTTGGTGAATCAGTTGAAGACTTCTCGCCAAGGCTTGAATGTCGCTCCCTGCTTAAGCCTGCTTCCGTAGTCGTCTACGGCCAGAACAAGGATATGTGGTGACGCGTATCCGTATCTGGCCGCAGCCCGACGATGTCTCTTGAGTTGAGAAACTGATAGGCCCGCCTGAATCTTCGATTCAACAAGCAAAGCCCAGCCTTCGCTGTCGAAGAAGCAACCGTCGGGCAAGCCCTCGCTCTCTTCCTTGTCAGATTCGGCCTCGAGCCCTGGAGCCTGCTGCTCGCCTATTCGGATGGCCTTTGCAGGCGGAACGTTCCTGAAGCCAAGCCAGTGTATGAAGGGTCTGATCAAACGTCTGTCATTGGCAAGCGTTGACATCAGGGCATGAGTCAGCCTGTTCTCTGGCTGGACATACTGATCAAAGACGTTCCTCATGCCTTCTCCCTGGCTATCTCGCCGGCCCCGTACTCGTCGTCACCTGCCCTCCCAGCGCCTTGATGGACTTCTCGTCAAACTCGGCCTCGGCCGTCAGCCCGTTGGCGCGGCAGAACTCGGCGAGTCTGCGGAAGCGGACGATGGGCTCCGCGCGTGTGGCCCAGCAGAGCTTGGCGGTGCATTGCGGGCACAGGGCGATGGGGCGGCGGTCGGCCTCGTCGCGGTTGTTGGAGCCGCACATGTTGCACTCGTAGGCGGTGCAGTGGTACATGCCGAACATGTGGCCGGTCTCGTGCGTGGCCGTCTTCATCGTCCGCAGCAGGCACAGGCGGAAGTCGGCCTCGGACTTCTCCGGCTCGCCGTTGCGGCAGATGGACCAGACGCCCACGCGCTCGGCCAGCGACGCCTCGCCGAAGACGAAGTTCCACCCCTCGCCCGGCCACAGGTCGCTTGCGGTGAATGCTATGTACGCGGCCGCATCTTGCGGCAGCAGCGGCTTGAGCACCTTGTTCAGCACATAGCCGGTGAGGATCTGCTTGTCGCCCCACTGCGGGTGCTTGCGGCGGGCCGAGTCGGGGATGATGGCCAGCTCCAGGTCGTCCTTGATCTTGACCTCCAGGCCGAAGTAGCGGCCCATGTAGTCGGCCGTGCGGTTGACGATCTTGCGCTGGGCGGGCGTGAACTCGCCCAGCGGCTGGATGTAGATGATCGAGCGCCTTCCCTGCGGGACGGTCGGCTTTGAGTCAATGTACTGGGCGAAGCTCTGGCCGGGCTCCCTGTGGCTCTCCAGCCAGTCGCCGGGCTGCGGCTTGCCGAGCCTGGTGTGGAGCGGCTCCAGCTTTCGGATCATGTCGTTGAGCTCGGCGACGCTCAGGCCGGCCGGCTGGCTCGCGGGGCCGGCGGGGGAGGTTGTGGGCTTGTCGGCCATGCTGAATCCTATGGTAACTAACACGGCCGCCGCGACGGCCGCGCACACGGCCGCGACTTGCTTGCTCATGATAGTTGTTGTCCCGCCCGGCGTTGGGCGATACGCTTTGCCGACTCCGCCAAAGACTTGATTCTAGAGGCCGCCGGCGGAGATGCCAAGGGATACCGACATGACAGAGAGCAAGTATTCGCACCGGCGGGCGAGGGCGTTGAGGGCGGCCGTGCGGGACGCCAAGCGCGGCCTTGACGCCTTCCTGGTCAGCAAGGTCGAGGATGTCGGCTACCTGTCGGGCTTCACGGGGGATGACAGCCTGCTGCTGGTTGCCCGCGGCTGGGCGTGCCTGCTGACGGATGGGCGTTACGACGAGCAGGCCCGCGCGGAGTGCCCCGGCGTCGATGTGTTCGTGCGAAAGGTGGGGATGCCCGAGGCGGTCGCGTACGTCGTGAAGACCTTGCGAATCGCGAATTGCGAATTGCGAATTCCCGCTGAAGGAGCCAAAGAGCCCAATGAAGGGAAATTCACAATCCACAATCCACAATTCACAATCCGCATCCGGCGGCTAGCGGTTCAGGCCGACCATTTCACCATTCGGGCGGGGGAAGCCTACGCCAAGGCCCTCGGCGGTGGCGTCCGCCTGATCCCCGTCGGCGACGTGACGGGCGCACTCCGGCAGGTGAAGGATGACGGCGAGGTCCGGCAGATTCGCAAGGCCATCGCGGCCGCGCAAGGCGCGTTCAAGGCGCTGCTGGCCCAGGGCGCCGGGGCGTTCGTCGGCCGAACCGAGCGCCAGGTCGCGGCGGAGCTGGACTATCGGATGCGCCTGGCCGGGGCGGACAAGCCCTCATTCGACACCATCGTGGCGGCCGGGCCGCACGCGTCGCTGCCGCACTACCGGCCCGGCGGCACGCGAATCACGCGCGGCACTCCCGTGCTCATCGACTGGGGGGCGTTCGTCGGCGGCTACTGCTCCGACTTGACGCGGGTGGTCTTCCCCGGTAGAATCCCTCCCAAGCTCGCCGAGATTTATCCGATCGTCCAGCGCGCCCAGAAGGCGGGCATGGCGGCCGTGCGGGCGGGGGCCTCGGCCAGGGCGGTCGATGCGGCCGCCCGGAGCGTGATCAAGAAGGCCGGCTACGACAAGGAGTTCGTTCACGGCCTGGGGCACGGCATCGGCCGGCAGATTCACGAACTGCCGGGCGTCGGCCGGCTGGCGAAGGTACGCCTGAAGGCGGGGATGGTCGTGACCGTCGAGCCGGGCATCTACCTGCCTGGCGTCGGCGGCGTGCGGATCGAGGATGACGTGCTGGTATGCCCCCAAGGCCACGAGCGGCTCAGCTCATTGCCGACGGCCTTGGAGGCGATGACGGTAAGGTGATAAATGGACATAGACGAGATCAAGCAGCTCGTTCAACTGATGGTCGACAACGACCTGAGCGAACTGGACATCGCCGACGGCGACAAGAAGATCGCCCTGAAGCGCGGCAAGGCCCCCGCGCCCGTGATCGCCGCGCCTGCCATCGTGCCCGTCGCTTCCGGCGTTTCCGCCGCCGCACCGGCCGCCGCGCCCGCGCCGGCAGCACAGCCCCCCGCGCCCGAGCCCGCTGAGAAGCTCATCGAAATCCGCTCGCCAATGGTCGGCACCTTCTACGCCGCGCCAAGCCCCGACACGGAGGCGTTCGTCCAGCCCGGCACGCGAGTCAGCGACGACAGCGTGGTCTGCATCGTCGAGGCCATGAAGGTCATGAACGAGATCAAGGCCGAGTGCTCCGGCGAGATCGTCGAGGTCTGCGTCCGCAACGCGCAGCCCGTGGAGTACGGCCAGGTGCTCTTCCGTGTTCGAGCTCTATGAAGAAGAAGCGGGTCTACATAGAAACAACGATTGTCAGCTACCTGACGGCAAGGCCCACGCGCGACTTGATCCTGACGGCCCATCAGGAGATCACGCGGGAGTGGTGGGAGGCATGTCGTCGGGCGTTCGAGCTCTTCGTGTCCCGGCTTGTGCTGGACGAGGCGGCAAGAGGCGATGCGGAAGCGGCTGCCAAGAGGTTGGCGATTCTGCGCGACCTGCCCGAACTGCCCGTCACAGGCGAGGCGACGGGACTGGCCGCCAGACTCCTTCGAGAAGGGCTATTGCCCCGGCAAGCCGCCGCCGACGCCATGCACCTGGCCATGGCAACTGTCCATTGCATGGATGCGCTCTTGACCTGGAACTGTAGGCATCTTGCCAACGCGAGCATTCTGGGCGAAGTTGGGATGTTCGTCCGTAGGATGCAATATGAGTTGCCGATCGTCTGTACGCCCGATGAGCTCATGGGAGAATCGGGCTCTTTGGGAGACTGAGCATGTACAAGGATCCGATAGTTGAGGAAGTCCGCGAAGGCCGGCGGAAATGGGCGGCCCAGTTTGGATACGACATAGAGGCGATGGCCGCGGACTTGCGGAAGCGTGAGGGCCGTGACGGCCACCGCGTGGTCGATTTGTCCAAGCGTAACCGCGACAGGGGCCGACTGCGCCCGCCGCGAAAAGGATCGAAATGTTCTCCCGTATCCTCGTAGCCAATCGCGGCGAAGTGGCCTTGAGGATCATCCGGGCCTGCAAGGAGCTTGGCATCGAGACGGTGGCCGTCTTCAGCGAGGCCGACCGCGACGCCAGCTACCTTCACCTGGCCGACGACCGCATCTGCATCGGCCCCGCGCCCTCGGCCGAAAGCTACCTGAACATCCCGCGGATCATCGCGGCCGCCGAGATCGCCGACGTGCAGGCGATACATCCCGGCTACGGCTTCCTGGCCGAGAACGCCCACTTCGCGGAGGTCTGCCGCGACTGCAAGATCGAGTTCATCGGCCCATCCGTCGAGAGCATGAAGACGCTGGGCGACAAGATCAAGGCCAAGGAGCTGGCCCGCTCCGCCCATGTGCCGATGGCCCCCGACAGCGGCGGGGCGGTCGAGTCGGTGGACGACGCCGTCCGCATAGCCGCGAAGATCGGCTACCCCGTGGCGATGAAGGCGGCCGCCGGCGGCGGCGGGCGCGGCATCCGCTTCGCCCACAACGAGGCCACGCTGCGAAGCTCCTTCAAGCAGGCCCAGTCCGAGGCGGAGGTCGCCTTCAAGGACGGCCGGCTCTACCTCGAAAAGTGCATCGAGAACTTCCGCCACATCGAGGTGCAGGTCCTGGGCGACATGAACGGGAACATCGTCCACCTCTTCGAGCGCGAGTGCTCCGTGCAGCGGCGCAGGCAGAAGGTGATCGAGGAGACGCCGGCCTTCAACCTCGAGCCCTCCGTCCGCGACGCGATCTGCACCGCCGCCGTGCGCCTGGCCAGGCAGGTGGGCTACTACTCCGCGGGCACCATTGAGTTCATGCTAGACAGGAACAACAAGTTCTACTTCCTCGAGGTCAACACCCGCATCCAGGTCGAGCACCCGATCACCGAGATGGTCACGGGCGAGGACCTGGTCAAGTGGCAGCTACGCATCGCCTCTGGGGAGCCGCTCAGACTGCGCCAGAAGGACATCGCACAGCGCGGCCACTCGATAGAATGCCGCATCAACGCGGAGGACCCGGCCAACGGCTTCCGCCCGTCGCCGGGCAGGGTCGATGCGTTCGTCGCGCCCGGCGGGCTGGGCGTGCGGTGGGACAGCCACGTCTACCAGGGCTACGTCATCCCGCCGACTTACGACAGCCTGGTGGGCAAGCTGGTCGTCCACCGCGCCAACCGCAACGAGGCCATCGCGACGGCCAGGCGGGCTCTGGAGGAGTTCGTAATCTACCCGACCAGGACTACAATTCCACTGTGCCGCGAGATACTGTCGCACCAGAAGTTCATCCGCGGCGACTGGGACACGACTTTCATTGAGAGAGAGATGCTTGGCAAGGAAAAGGCGTGATTCGTTACCTCGTTGTTTCGACGTGAAGCGTGGGGCTGCCCCGGATGGGAACCCAAAGACGAGCCAACGAGGCAACGAGTGAACGCGAAGTAACGAAGCAACGCAGTAACGCTGTTGGCAGCAAGACACTAACTAAGGAAGGCGAACAGGAACATGGCAAAGGCAGTAAAAGGCAACGCGGTAGTGGGCCAGTCGGGCGGGCCGACGGCCGTCATCAACCAGTCGCTTGTGGGCGTGATCCAGGCGGTGGGCGCGAGCAAGACCATCGACCGATTGCTCGGCGCCCGCAACGGCGTCCGCGGCATCAAGGAGGAGCGGTTCATCGACCTCAAGGGCCTTGACAAGGGTCTGCTGGAGCGGGTCGCGGCGACCCCAGCGGCGGCGCTTGGCTCCACGCGCGACAAGCCGGACGAGGCATATTGCCACGAGATCTTCAAGGTCTTCGCCAAGAACAACGTGCGGTACTTCTTCTACATCGGCGGCAACGATTCGGCCGACACCGCCCGCATCGTCAACGACCTGGCGGCCGCCCAGAACTACGAGCTTCACGTCTTCCACATCCCCAAGACCATCGACAACGACCTGAAGGTCACCGACCACTGCCCCGGCTACGGCTCGGCGGCCAGGTTCGTGGCGTCGGCCATCATGGGCGACGACCGCGACAACGCGTCGCTTCCCGGCATCAAGATCGACATCATCATGGGCCGGCACGCCGGCTGGCTGACGGCCGCCGCCTCGCTGGCCCGCGGCGACGAGTCCGACGGGCCGCACCTGGTCTACGTGCCCGAGGTCCCGGTGAGCCTGGACAAGTTCGTGGACGACGTTGCGGCCGTCTACACGAAGCACGGCCGGTGCCTGGTCGCCATGAGCGAGGGCGTCGAGGATGAGAACCACAAGGCATGGGGCGAGCGGATCGTCGAGTCGGCCGAGCGCGACAGCCACGGCAACGTGCAGCTTTCCGGCTCGGGCGCGCTGGGCGACTACTTCGCCGAGGTCGTCAAAAAGCAGGTGGCGGCGAAGCTCGGAGGCAAAAAGCTCCGCGTCCGCGCCGACACGTTCGGCTACCTCCAGCGGTCCTTCGCCGGCTACGCCTCCGCTATCGACCAGAAAGAGGCCCGGCTCGTCGGCAAGACGGCCGTGAAGTACGCGATGGCCGGCGACCTGAACGGTTCCGTCGCGATCAGGCGGATCGGCGAGGGCGAGAACTACGCCATCGAGTGCTTCCGCGCAGAGCTGAAGGACGTCGCCCGCGAGACCAAGCCGCTGCCGCGCGAGTTCGTCAACGAGGCCGGCAACGGCATCACGGACAAGTTCAGGACGTACGCGCTCCCGCTGATCGGCGAGCTTCCGGTGATTGGGAAGCTGTGACAGTTGGTAGGGCGTGCAACTTGGCGGAGCGGGTTGCACGCGGAATCCGGGGTGGACGTTGGGGCCGAAGCGGATTGCGTCCGCTGACCTTTGGCGGTTCGTCGTCCTTGACGTGCGGGCGGGGCGTCGGGGAAGATGAGGGCGTGCGAGTCTGCCACATCATCACGCGGCTCATCCTCGGCGGGGCGCAGGAGAACACGGTCCTGACCTGCGAGGGCCTGCACGCCCGCGGCCATGAGGTTACGCTCATCACCGGACCCGCGCTCGGGCCGGAGGGGGAGCTGCTGTCCCGCGCGCGGCGGGGGGTATATCGCGTCGTCGTCATGGACCAGATGCGGCGCGAGATCAACCTGCTCCGCGACTGGAGCACATATCGCGGCCTGGTGCGGCTATTGCGCGAGTTGCGGCCGGAGATCGTCCACACGCACTCCTCCAAGGCGGGGATACTCGGCAGAAAGGCGGCGTGGCAACTTCGCGGCAAGTTGCCGGGCATGAAGATCGTCCACACCGTTCACGGCCTGCCGTTCCATCGGTATCAGAACGCGCTGGCCAACCGGCTGTACATCGGCCTGGAGCGGCGGGCGGCGCGAAGGAGCGACGCGATAATCTCCGTGGCCGACGCGATGACGCGGCAGGCGCTGGCCGCGGGCGTGGGGCGGCCGGAGCAGTACACGACCATCTACAGCGGCATGGAGGTCGAGCCGTTCCTTCAGCGGCCGGGCGAGGCGGATGAGTTCCGCGGCTCGCTCAAACTGCCCCCGGATGCGGTGCTGGTCACGCAGGTTTCGCGCCTGGCGGAGCTGAAGGGGCACGAGTTCATCATCGCGGCCGCACGGAGGATCAAGGACGAGCGCGTTCACTTCTGCTTCGTCGGCGACGGGCGGTGGCGCGAGCGAATCCAGGCGGCGATTGAGGCCGGCGGACTTGCGCCGCGGTTCCATTTGACGGGCCTGCTGCCGCCGCAACGGATACCGGCCGTCATGCACGCGACGGACATCCTGGTCCACTGCTCGCTCCGCGAGGGGCTTGCCCGGACGCTGCCGCAGGCGATGCTGGCCGGCAGGCCCGTTATCAGCTTCGACATCGACGGCGCGGCCGAGGTCGTCAGCGAGCGGACGGGCGTGCTGCTGCCGCCCGGCGACGTGGCGGGCCTGGCCGGCGCGATCGAGACACTGGCCGCCTCGCCGGAGCTCCGCGATCGCCTCGGCACGGCCGGGCGCGCCCTATGCCGGGAGATGTTCGATTGGCGGAGGATGGTGCAGAGGATTGAGGAAGTCTATGAAGGGACGCGGCCGGTGTCGCGATGACTGGCGGATTGGCTAGGGGTGAATAACGAATATCGAACAGGAAATATCGAACGACGAAGTCAAGAGGAAATAACCGCCTTGGGCCTTGGCCTTCACTTCGATATTCGGTATTTCCTGTTCGATATTCGTTATTTCCTTCATGATGGAGGCGGGCTGGTTGCCGATTACAATTCAAATACAACAGGCTACTGGAGACCGCATGGCCAAGAAGGCTCTCATAACCGGCATCACGGGCCAGGACGGCAGCTACCTGGCCGAGTTCCTCCTGGGCAAGGGCTACGAGGTGCATGGGCTGGTCCGCCGGTCCAGCACGTTCGGCACCGGGCGGATCGAGCACATCTACCGCGACCCGCACGACCCCAAGGCCCGGCTCTTCCTGCACTACGGCGACCTGACCGACGGCGCGGGCCTCCGCCAGGTGCTCACCGCGTGCAAGCCCGACGAGGTGTACAACCTCGGCGCGCAGTCGCACGTCCGCGTGAGCTTCGACCAGCCGGTCTACACCGTGCAGGTCGACGCCGTCGGCACGCTCCGCCTGCTGGAGGCGATCCGCGACCTTGGCCTGCCGACGCGCTTCTACCAGGCCTCCAGCTCCGAGATGTACGGCAAGGTCGTCGAGACGCCCCAGACCGAGAAGACGCCCTTCTACCCGCGCAGCCCGTACGGGTGCGCCAAGGTATTCTCCTTCTGGCAGACCGTGAACTACCGCGAGGCGTACGGGATGTTTTGCTGCAACGGCATCCTGTTCAATCACGAGAGCCCCCGTCGGGGCGAGACGTTCGTCACCCGCAAGATCACCCGCGGCGCGACGCGGATCAAGGAAGGACTCCAGAAGAAGCTCTTCCTGGGCAACCTGGACGCCAAGCGCGACTGGGGCTTCGCCGGCGACTACGTCGAGGCGATGTGGCTGATGCTCCAGCAGGACAAGCCCGACGACTACGTCGTGGCCACGGGCGAGACCCACAGCGTCCGCGAGTTCGCCCAGGAGGTCTTCGGCCTGCTGGACCTGGACTGGGAGAAGTACGTCGCGACCGACCCGCGATACTTCCGCCCGGCCGAGGTGGACCTGCTGCTGGGCGATCCGTCCAAGGCCCGCAAGCAGCTCGGCTGGAAGCCGCGCGTGACCTTCAAGGCGCTGGCAAAGATGATGACCGACCACGACTGGGCAACGGCCAAGGAAGAGCGGCTGATAGAGGAGCATAGAAGGGGACGGCGTTCTTGAGACTCAAGGTCTACATCGAGACAACGATCGTCAGCTACCTGACGGCAAGGCCCAGCCACGACCTGATCATGGCCGCGAACCAGAAGATCACCCGCGAATGGTGGGCTGGCCCGCGGCACGCCTACGACCTGTACATCTCGCAGTTCGTTCTGGACGAGGCAGGGGACGGCGATCCGGACGCGGCCCAGCGGCGGCTCGCGGCCCTCGAGTGCCTACCCCTGCTTGACGTGACTCCTGCTACAATGGCAATAGCAGAGGAGATTGTAAGGCGCCGGTTGCTGCCGTCCCGAGCGGCTACCGACGCATACCATCTGTCGGTTGCGGCTGCCGGTCGCATGGATTTTCTCCTGACGTGGAACTGCAATCACCTGGCGAACGCTGAACTCTACCGGCCCATCGCGGCACTCCTGCGGGACCGGGGAATTGAGCCGCCTCAGGTGTGCGTGCCTTCCGAGCTGATGGGCATGGGGCCCAAGGAGTAGCACAATGTATCGAGACATGATAGTCGAGGAAGTCCGAAGACATCGCGAAGCGCGGGCCGCCAAGTTCGGCTTTGACGTTCGGAAGATCGGCGAAGATGCTCGAGGCCGGCAGGCGGCCAGCGGCCATCCGGTCGTCGACCTCTCGAAGCCCGCTCGCGGAGGCGGTCGGCGAAAGGCCGCAGGTAGGCTGACGACTGCGCGATCGCGGGCATGAGGGGCTGCCAGGCTTGAACCTTGCGAATGAGACAATCGTCGTCACGGGCGGAGCCGGGTTCCTCGGCCGCAACGTCCAGGCGCAGCTCCAGAAGGCCGGCGTGCCCAAGGACCGCATCCTGGTCCCGACCATCGAGGAGTACGACTTCACGCGCGAGGCCGACGTCGTGCGGATGTACGACGCGATGCGGCCGACCGTCGTCATTCACCTGGCCGCCGAGGTCGGCGGCATCGGCGCCAACCGCGCCAACCCCGGCAGGTTCTTCTACTCCAACATGGCGATGGGCCTGCACCTCATCGAGCAGGCCCGCCGCAGGGGCCTGGCCAAGTTCGTCCAGGTCGGCACGATCTGCGCCTATCCCAAGTTCACGCCGGTGCCCTTCAAGGAAGAGGACCTCTGGAACGGCTACCCCGAGGAGACCAACGCGCCCTACGGCATCGCCAAGAAGGCCCTGCTGGTCATGCTGCAGGCGTACCGCGCGCAGTACGGCCTGAACGGCATATTCCTGCTGCCCGTGAACCTGTACGGGCCGGGCGACAACTTCAACCCAGCCTCCAGCCACGTGATCCCGGCCCTGGTCCGCAAGTTCGTCGAGGCCCAGGACCGCGGCGAGCGGGAGGTCGTCATCTGGGGCACGGGCTCGGCCAGCCGCGAGTTCCTCTTCGTCGAGGACTGCGCGCGCGGCCTTGTGCTGGCCGCGCAGAATTACGACGGCCCCGAGCCCGTCAACCTCGGCGCTGGCTTCGAGATCACCATCCGCGACCTGGCCGAGAAGATCCGGGCCCTCGTCGGCTTCGATGGCAGGCTCGTCTGGGACTCCACCAAGCCCGACGGCCAGCCCCGCCGCTGCCTGGACACCTCGCGGGCGTGGAAGTTCTTCGGCTTCCGCGCGGAGATGAAATTCGACGAGGGCCTCCGCCGGACAATCGAATGGTGGCGGGCGAACAAGCCCAAGTAGATTGCCGATTGGCGATTTGCGATTGGCGATCGGGGGCGGGCTTGCCGTTCGGCGCTGTTCCACGTAGACTTCACCTCAACAATGAACTTCTGGCAAGCCAAGTCCGTTCTCGTCACCGGCGCTGGCGGCTTCATCCCAAGCCACCTGGCCGAGCGGCTGGTCCGCGCGGGGGCCAAGGTTCGCGCGATGGTCCACTACAACAGCCGCAACGACTGGGGCCAGCTTGAGCTGCTCGACAAGGACATCCGCGGCGCGATGGAGGTCGTCTGCGGCGACATCCGCGACCCGTTCTTCTGCCGCCAGGCGGTAAAGGGCCAGGCGGTGGTCATGCATTTGGCGGCGCTCATCGCGATACCGTACTCCTACGTCGCGCCGGCCGACTACGTGTTCACCAACGTCGTCGGCACGCTCAACGTCCTGGCGGCCTGCCGCGACGAGGGCGTGGCGAAGATCGTCCACACCTCCACCAGCGAGACCTACGGCACGGCACAGTACGTCCCCATCGACGAGAAGCACCCGCTCCAGGGCCAGTCGCCTTACTCCGCGAGCAAGATCGGGGCCGACAAGATCGCCGAGAGCTTCTTCTGCTCGTTCAAGACGCCGGTGGCGACGGTGCGGCCGTTCAATACGTATGGCCCGCGGCAGTCGGCCCGCGCGGTCATCCCGACGATCATCAGCCAGCTCGCGGCGGGCAAGAAGGAGGTCCGCCTTGGGTCGCTTGCGCCCGTGCGCGACCTGACGTACGTGGAAGACACGGCCGAGGGTTTCATGGCCGTCGCCGCGTGCGAGCGGACGTGCGGCGAGGTGGTCAACCTGGGCTCGGGCAAGGGAATCTCCGTGGCCGAGCTGGCGGACCTGATAATCGAGGTCATGGGCGCCAAGGCCCGCGTCGTGAGCGACGAGCAGCGCATCCGCCCCGACGCCAGCGAGGTGATGCGCCTGGTGTGCTCGGCCGCCAAGGCCCGCGAGCTGACCGGATGGCAGCCCAAGGTCGCGCTCCGCGACGGCCTGGCGCGGACGGTCAAGTACATTCGCGCCCACATCGACAGGTACAAGCCGGACCTGTACAACCTGTAGGGAGGTCCAATGCAGAGGCCGCGGAGATCGCTGAGATCAGATGGCGAGACAGTCAGCTTACCTGTCTTCTCTCTGCGTTCTCGGCGTGCTCTGCATTGAACGTTTGGACGACCTCGCTTGAGGAATCTATGAGAGCCATCATCCTCGCCGGCGGGCGCGGGACGCGCCTGGCCCCGTTCACGGCCACGCTGCCAAAGCCGCTGGTGCCCGTCGGCAACCAGTCCATCCTCGACATCGTTCTCAAGCAGCTTTCGCACGCGGGCGTGCGGCACGTGACGATGGCCGTCAATCACCTGGCGCACCTCATCATGGCCTACTTCGGGGATGGCAAGCGCTGGGGCTTGAAGATCGACTACAGCCTCGAGGACAAGCCGCTTGGCACGATCGCCCCGCTGAAGCTCATCAAGGACCTGCCCGAGACGTTCTTCGTGATGAACGGCGACATACTATCGGACCTGGACCTCCGCCGCCTGTTCCGCCACCACGTCAAGCACAAGGCGGACATCACCGTCGCCACGTTCGAGCGGGACTCGAAGATTGACTTCGGCGTGCTCAAGTACGACCAGACCGGCCGGGTCGTCGGCTTCGAGGAGAAGCCCGTCTACCACTTCAGCGTGTCCATGGGCGTGTACGTCGTCAGCCGGCGGCTGCTCGGCATAGTGCCGGCCGGCCAGCCGTTCGGGTTCGACCAGCTCATGCTGGCGTGCATCGCCAAGGGCCGCAAGGCGATGTGCTACCACCACAAGGGCTACTGGCTGGACATCGGAAGGCCCAGCGACTACGCCGAGGCCAATGAGAAGATAGACGAGCTGACAAGGAAGCTCTTTCCCAAGGGATGAGGAAAGCGCGCGCCTTTGGGAATAGAGCCAAAGGAAATATCGAATATCGAACAGGAAATATCGAATGACGAAGTAGGTTCAAAGCCGGAGTTCCTTCTTCGATATTCGATATTTCCTGTTCGATATTCGTGATTTCCTTCATGCTGGCAAGATGGACCTGAGCGGAAAGACGATTCTCGTCACCGGCGCGGCCGGGTTCCTCGGCCGCCATGTCCTGTCTCGCCTGCGCGAGGTGCTTGGCGGCGCGTCGCGCATCGCGGCCGTCGACCTTCGCGCGCCGCAAGGGACGGCTGTAGGGGCCAACGATTCCTGGATCGCCTGCGACCTGGCGGATGAATCCGCGGCGGCCGGCGTCGTGGCGGAACTGGCGCCCGGCGCGATCATCCACCTGGCCGGGCTGACGACGGGCAGCGACGCCCAAGCCTTTGAGCGGGCGAACGTCCGGGCATGCGTGAATCTCATCACGGCCGCCGCGAAGCTTCCCCGCCGGCCGCGCGTGCTGGTGATGGGCTCCGCGGCCCAGTACGGCCTGAGCGCCGCCGATGACCGCCCCGCCGATGAATCACATCCGCTCCGCGGCGTCACGCCCTATGCCTTGAGCAAGACCAGGCAGGAGCGTCGGGCGCTGGAGATGGGGCGCGAACTTGGCGTGCCTGTCGTATGCACGCGCCTGTTCAACACCATCGGCCCCGGCCAGCCGCCAAGCCTCGTGCCGGCCGCGTTCCTTTACCAGGTGGCCGATGTGCTGGCCGGCAAGGCCCCGGTCGTCACGGTGGGCAACACGTCATCGCGCCGGGACTTCATCGATGCCCGCGACATTGCGGCCGCAATCGTCGGGCTGACGCTGGCGCCGGGGACTGTCCCGCCTTCGGGGACAGTCCCGCCGTTTGGGACTGTCCCAAGTTGTTCATCCCGCGAGAAAAGCTGGGGACAGTCCCAAACTGCGGGACAGTCCCCAGTTGACGGCGAGGTCTTCAACATCGCCTCCGGCCAAGCCGTGTCCATCGCCGACGTGCTTGACGAGTGCGTGCGCCTGGGCGGCGGCCCTGAGAGGATTCCCGTTCGCCAGGACCCCGCCCGGATGAAGGCCGTCGATGTCCCCGTCATCACAGGCGACGCATCCAAGCTCCGCCGCGCCATCGGCTGGTCGCCCCGAATTCCGTGGCGACAATCTCTCGCGAACATGTGGGAGGAAATCCTACGCGACAGGTGATGGGAGGAAGACCTACTCCTTCACTATGATCGTCCCCGTCATGGTCCCGTGCCCTATGCCGCAGAAGACGTCGCAATGGAACGGGAACTTGCCGGCCTTCTTGGGCGTGAAGCGCAATTGTGTCACTTGGTGGGGATTGATGTCGGCGCGGATGCCCAGGCCCGGACAGTTCAGCCCGTGCCGCACATCCAGCGACGTGAGTTCCAGGAGGACCGGCTGGCCCTTGGTGACCGTTATCTCGGAGGGGCTGAACTCGAACTGCTTGGCGGTGACCTTGATGGTTATCTCGGCGGGGGCGGCCGGCGCATCCTTGACCTCGAAGTCGGCCAGCTCGTACCGCGCGGGCGAGAGCCTGGCCGTCACCGACCTGTAGCCAAGCCCCTTGTACGGATGCGCGGGGTCCCAGGGCACTGGCGCCTTCCTGGGCGCCGAGCGCGGCGCGGGCAGCGGCCACATCAGGCCCATTGCGCTGTGGTGCTCGATCTGGCCGGTCGTGTGGTTGTGTACCTGGTGGATGTGGCCGTAGAGGACGACCACGTTGGAGCAGGCTTTGAGCAGGTCGATTGCGGCCTGGCCGTCGGCGGTCGTCCAGTCCCAGTCGGCCGCCAGGTCGAACAGCGGCCGGTGCGTCAGGACCACGATCCGCGAATCCTTGTCGAGCTTCTTCAGTTCGCCCGCCAGCCAGTCGAGCTGCGACCTGCCCAGCGCCCCGTGCGGGTCGGAGACGTTGTCCAGTGCGATGAAGTGGACGCCCTTGTGCTCGAAGACGTAGTGCGTCGGCCCGAACACCTCCTGGAACGCCGCCCCGCCGTCGAGCGCCGCATCGTGTTCGCCGGGCAGGAAGCGGACCTCGCGGACCTTGAGGGCCTTGATCATCTGCTTGACCTGGACCATTCGCTGGCGGCGCAGCTTGTCGTCGTCGGTCGTCTCGGTCAGGTCGCCCGTGAAGACGGCGAAGTCCGGCTGGGCGTCCCAGGCATTCACGGCCGCGATAGCCTTGTTGAGCGTCCCGGCGAAGTCCGGGTTGATGGCGGGATCGTTGAAGCCCCAGTGGAGGTCCGAGAGCTGCGCGAAGAGAAACCCGCCCGTCGCCTTCGGATCGAGTGTCTCGGTCATGCGCGTATTGCACGCGATCCCGGTCGCGACGACCACGGCGCCCGCCCCGGCCAGGCCCGCAGCCTTGAGGAACTCCCGCCGGTTCATGTTGCGCGCCATTGAATGCTCCTTTCCACCTTGCCCGTTCACCGCGCTTCGCGCGCCCGTCCCTGTCCGATCCGCCCATTGTAGTCCACGCGAGCGCCGCAGGTGGCGCGGGCCGAGCCAATCTCAGCGTCCTTGCCTTGGGCCCTCAGTGGGGCTGCTTCGCCGCCATAGTGGTAGTCGGCGATGACGCCGCAGTCGCAAGCAGGGCCTTGACTACGCTGAACTCCTCCTCGGCCATCAGGCGAACGCCGAGGGCCGATGGGTGCATGTCGCCGGGGCGGCGGGTGAGCTTGTCGGACTGCTCCTTCTCGAACCGCGCGTATACATCCACCAGTGGCAGCGAACGCTCCTTCGCCAGGTCGCGCGTGGCCTGCCAGTAGGGGCCGTACTGTTTCTTGTTCACGTCCTCGTTGCCCTTCAGGTATGTGCCCGTGCTGAGGATGATCTTGACGCCGGGATAATCCTTCACAAGCGCGTCGCACAGGGCGGCGAGTTGCTTCTTGAAGTCTTCCGGAGTGCCGAAGCGCGAGTCGTTCGCGCCGTGGCGGATGACGGCGATGTCCACGCGCGGGTAGTTCTCGGCGAGCACCTTGCGGTAGCGGTTGCCGGCCAGCAGTTCCTTGATGTACTCGCCATCTGCCGCCAGGTTGATCTGGCGGACCTTGCGGCCGGGGAGGGCCTTGACGAGCATGTCCTGTAGCAGCGTGTGCAGGCGTTCCTCCGTGGGCAGGTAGATGCCGGCCGAGAAGCTGTCGCCAAGGTGCAGGATGACGGTCTCATCTTCCGCGGGCCTGGAGCTGCCGGCCTCCGTCAGCGACACGGCCGTGATCGTATAGCCGCCGATTTCCTTGGGGTCGGCCAGGTACACCGAGACAAGGGCGCTGTCGGCCTTCAGGCCCGAGTCGAAGAGCATCTCCGTCGTGCGCGGTTTGTCGGAAGGCGCGAGGGGAGAGGTCGTCACCACCCATGGCTTGAAAAGGGCCGCGAATTCCTTGTCGGCGGATGAAGCCGGGCGTAGGCGCATGGCGGCCTGGGCTTTGCCGAAGCCGGTCACGGTGTACTTGTAGAGCGTCTGGGGCTTGAGCTTGACGGTCTGGTCGATGACGACCGTTCCCTCGGCCAGGCGCTCCAGCTTCAGGCCCTTAGCGCCGCCATCAAGATCTACGACGGAGACGTCCTTCTTGCCGTCCCGTGCCACGCCGCCCCAGCCGGCCGTGCCATCGGCAAAGTTGCAGCCCTTGAGGAGGTTGTCCTGCGCAGGCAAGAAAGCGGGCAATGAAAGCATGACCGTCATTGCGGCTGCGCAACGTGGGAGGAAACTCGTATAAGCCAAGCGTGTCTCCTTTTTCAGCACGTCTCGGGCAGAAACGTCGGCATCATCACGCCGCGAACCGGCCGCCATTGGCCCAGGCACTGGCTGAAGTGGATTTCGCAGTTCCGCGCGCCCCAGGAGTAGGCTGTCCGGACAAGCGGCGTGCAGTCAACCGGCACGAGGAACACGGGCGTCCGCCCGCGATGGCGGTCAAGCTCGGCGGCCATCAGCGCCGCGGCCTGCTCTGGCGTCCGCGCGACGCACGGCCCGACCATGTTGCAGCCGGGCGCGCCCGACGATGCGCAGAAGCCCTCAGGCCGCCCGTTCGCGCCCGCATAGACTGACAGGTGCCAGAATCCCTCGCGGTTGGCGATGAAGTGGCGCAGGTCCTTGCCGCGGTCGATGCCGGCGACCTCCATGTCCAGCGCCGCCATGGCGTCAACATCCGCCATCGTCGCCGGGCGGATGTTGGCCGCGCCGTCGGCCGTGACCTTCAGCCCATCCTTGGGCACAGCGAGGCACATGTCCTGATATACGCATCGCGGCACGAAGCCCGCCCGCGTGTAGAGCGAGAACGAGTCGAGGTTCATCGCGCTGGAGACAAGGCGGAGCGGCTTGGACTCGCGGCGGGCGAAGTCGATGATCCACGCCAAGAGGGCCCGCGCGACGCCCTCGCCCGCGTAGGCCGGGTGCGAGTTCATGATGCCCAGCGACACGTGCGTCGTCCGCGGGTGGTAGAAGCACGAGCCGATGATCCTCCCGGTCGCGGGGTGGACGGCCGCGATGGAGCAGCCGGGGTCGAGGGCCTCGTAGACGTCGAAGAACACGGCCGCCGCCTCCGGCCCGCCGGAGAATATCGCGGGCCGGCCGTGGGTCTGGTACCAGTGGTTCGTCGAGAAGTAGATCAGCTCGGCGACCTCAAGCCGGTCGGCCGGAGTCATCACTCGTGTCGTCGGTTCCTTCATCACACCTGCCTCATCTCCGCCCCGATGTATTAGGGCCTTGGGGCCGCCCAAATGCAAAGGCAAAACGGCACTGGGTGGACTCGCTTCAGGACAGCAGCCCGGGATTCGTGAAAAACCGCCGGAATTCACTTGTCAGGTATCTGTACGGCATGGTATAATGCCTGTATGAATGGCCGCAGTTGGTCGTGCGGCGGCCGGAAATGGAGCGTGACGGGAAAGGTGTTCAGCCGCATCCGGGGCGTGCTCCTCGCGGAGTCCGGAGCACGCGATCATCGGCGTCCGTGACGGACGCCGGCTGACATTGTGACATGCGAATATGTGGATGTGCTTATGCGACGGCCGTGAGCCGCCCGCCGGCGGTTGGTCTCTGCGCCAGCCCCGCCTCAGCCCGGCGGGCCAACAACGAGAATTACCAAACAAAGCCAAAGTTGCCGGAAATCAACATCATCCCCCATTGGCCAAGCCCGCCAAGAGGCAAAATGGACGAAACAAACCCGAACTTATATGCGGCCGGGTAATCTGGGTAATCTCGCTCAGGCCCGCGAGAGGCAGAATGGACGAAACAAAGCCGAA
>JBHGBE010000022.1:0-63001 GCA_041946855.1 Phycisphaerae bacterium
GGGATTTCGAGCCTTTTTTGCGCCACGCCTCGGAAAATCACGCTTGTTCAGGGACTAGTTGGTGCATCTACGGCCGGCAGAAGCTATAAGGGCCTACATGGCAGACTACTGGAACCAGTTCAAGACGACTGTGGAGTTCTACGTCAAGTATCGCCCGAAGTACCCGCCGGCGCTGTTTGATCTGCTGCGGGGGGTGTTCACGCTCGATGGCCAGTCGCGGCAGTTGGACATGGGCTGCGGACCGGGGCCGCTCCTGGCGCCGCTGGCGCCGCACGTGGGCTTGTCGGTGGGGGTTGACCCTGAGGAGGCGATGCTGGCTGAGGCACGCACGCAGGTCGAGAAGGCCGGCTTGACGAACGTCCGCCTTGTCCATGGTCGCGACGACCAGTTGCCGGGCCTTGTCCGCGAGTTTTCGCCGTTCCGCATCGTGACGATGGGCCGAAGCTTCCACTGGATGGACCGGCCGGCACTGCTGCGGTCGCTTGAGCCGATACTCGACGAGCGCGGCGGAGTGGCGGTGATCGACAACGCGACGAAGGACACGCCCCGCCGCAAGGCCATCCGCGAGGTGCTCCAGAAGTATGTTCCTGAAAGCCGGTCCGGCTCGCGTGCCTGGCAGCGGTCGCCGATCAAGCACGAGGTGATCATACGGCCGTGGGCCAAGCGCGTGGAGATTCACCGCGTCGAATGGGAGCAGACTCGCGACCTGGAGGCAGCCATAGGGGAGACCTATAGCCGCTCCACATCCAGCCCGGAGGTCCTCGGCGAAAGATGCGCCGGTTTCGAGCGCGACCTTCGCGAGGCGTTGCTCAAGATCCAGCCGTCCGGCGTGTTCGTCGAAACCCAGGCCGTGGAGGTCATTTGCGCCTGGCCGAAATGACGTGTAACCAGGATTCTGCCGCGAAGGAGCGACGCATGCGCACACTCGCAATACAGGGCGTGCTGACATTTCTGGCGACAGCGTTGGCGGCGGCGTCCTCCAGCCAGGCGGCAGCCACTGGGACTGCCCCGCGGCCTTCGACGTCCCCGGCGACATCGCCTGCATCCACGCGGACCGGCCGATTCTGTCTCATGGCCTTGGGGAGCAACAAGCTGCCGGACCTGGAGGCCCTGGACCATCGCTACGACCTGATGATCTGCTCGGGGGATGTCAAGCCGGACGTGATCGATGGTTTCCGCAAACGAAATCCCGGCGGCGAGGTCTTCTGCTACGTGAACACCTCGGATGCCGACGCTGATTCAGCCCGATGGCCAGAATACCGCAAGTTGTGGGAGGATGTCAGCGCCCACGAAGACTGGTTCCATCACGACGCCAACGGCGACCGTGTCAAGATCTACTTTCCCAAGTACAAGGGCCGCTGCGCGTTCAACACGGGCAACGTCGAATTCCAGAAGTACCTGGCCGGGCGCGTAGTGGACACGCTCAACACCGGCCGTTACGGCGGCATACAGCTCGACAACGTCTCGACGGAGTTCCCGTTCAAGAAGGAGATCGTGGGCAAGTGGTGCTCCTCCCAGCCGGTCAGGCTCACGCCCGCGCAGTGGACCGCCGACGAGGTCGCCATGCTCAAGACGGTTATGGAGGCCGTTGCCGATGCGGGCTTCTCCGACAAGAGCGGCAAGAACGCCAAGACGATCATCTTCAATCACATGCGGTCCGGCGAGCCGGACGAATCCGCGGCGTATCTGGAAGTGGCCGACGGCGCCAACTGCGAAAGCTGGATGTCCCTGAGGACGGAACTCGATGGGCGGTGGGGATGGAAGGCCAAGGTCGATCAGGTCCGAGCGGCCAATCGCAAGGGCAAGCTGACTAATCTGCTCTGCACACCGGCTGCGCTGTCGGAGGATGAGGCGCTGTTCTGCTTCGCGTCGTATCTGATGGCCAAGGAGGGCGACCGGGCGTATTTCTACTACGGCACCGCATACCGCATGGCGGCGCAGAAGGCCTGGTACGCCTTCTACGAGGCGGACATCGGCAAGCCGAAGGGGGACTACGAGGAACGCGACGGCGGATTCTGGCGGACGTTCAGCAAGGGCGGCGTGGTGGTCAACCCCACCAACAAGTCTGTGACCGTCTCGATGCCCGGCCGATACAGGACGCTCGACGGCCGGGAGGTCGACAAGATCACGCTGGCGCCAAAGCGCGGGGCGATACTGCTTGCGCCGGTGGCCAAGCCATAGGCTTGGGCTGGCGACCTGATGTATCAGCAGTCCAATCTTGTACAATGCTCGCGTGGAAGCCAGAGGGTCCGTCAACCTGGACGCGATCGACTGGACGGCCGTCGAGCGGCTGAGGTCGGGGTTTCTGGGAGGCACATCCGGCCGGGCGGATTACTGGCGGTCGCGGGCGGACCTGGAGACATACGAACAGACGTTCGCCCAGCGTATCGGCTGGAAGTGGGACTACGTACTGGCGGACCTGGCGCGGCTGGGATGGCGGCCACCGGCCGGTGAGGTGCTCGACTGGGGTTGCGGCACGGGCATAGCCGGACGCAAGCTCATCGAGCGATTCGGACTTGGCGCGGCTCCTGCCGGCGGCGGGAGAGAAGCCGCAATCACCAGCCTGGCCCTATGGGACCGTTCTCGGATGGCAGTCGACTTCGCTCAACAGGCCGCCGAAGAGGCGTTCCCCGACCTGCCCGTGCGTTGCACCGAGCCAAGCCAGAGGCAATTCGGTACGCTGCTGGTCAGCCATGTGCTTGGCGAACTGTCGCCGCAGCAGGTCGATGAACTGGTAGCAGTCGCCGCGGGCGCCAAGGCCGTCGTCTGGGTCGAACCGGGAACATTCGAGAGCAGCAGGGCCTTGATCGCCGTTCGCGAGCGGCTGCGGGGAGCGTTCCGGATCGTCGCGCCATGCACCCACCAGGCCTTCTGCGGTATGCTGGCGGCCGGCAATGAGCGCCACTGGTGCCATCTTTTTGCGCCGTCGCCGCCGGAGGTGTTCACGGATGGCAACTGGGCTCGGTTCGCGCGCATAGCCGGCATCGACCTTCGCAGCCTGCCGCTGTCGTATCTGGTCTTGGACAAGCGTCCGGTCACGTCCCTGCCGGCCGGCACGGTCCGCGTCATCGGCCGTCCGCGCGTATACAAGGGTTATGGGCTGCTGATGGGCTGCGACGAATCCGGCGTCCGCGACCGCCGTCTGATGAAGCGAACGCTGCCGGAGGAGTTCCGGGCATTGAGGAGGGGCGTCACAGACGCACTTCAGGTCTGGGAGACGAAGGGAGATGACATCGTTCACGTTAGTCGAGTCAACGGGGTTGCAGATTGCGGACTGTAGACCGCGGATTGCTGAAGCGGCGCAAGGCCAGGTGTTCAATCCGCAACCTACGATCTACAATCTGCAATCGTCAGTAGCCTGGTGACCAGTGAGCGCCGAGACCCACAACGTCGAGCCTATCGAGTCCCTGGATGATCCCCGCGTGTCCGTTTATCGGAACCTGAAGGACCGGGAGCTTGCGCGGCTCGGCGGGCGGTTCATCGCCGAAGGGGAACTGGTCGTGCGGCGGCTGCTGGCGAGCGATTTCCCCGTCGAGTCTGTGCTGCTGGCGGACAGGCACGTGGAGGAGATGTCGCGGCTCGTGCCGGCGGGCGTGCCGGTCTATGTCGCTCCAGCGGCCGTGGTCAACTCGATTGTCGGCTTCCGTTTCCATTCCGGCGTAATCGCCTGCGGCCGGAGGAGGCCGTCCCCTTCTCTTGAGGCCGTCGCGGCGGCATGGCGCGAGCCGGTGACGATAGTTGTCCTGCCGGAGGTCAACAAGACGGACAACCTGGGCGCGATCCTGCGGATCAGCGGGGCGTTCGGCGCCGGCGCGGTCATCCTTGGCGAGCGCTGCTGCGACCCGTTCTATCGCCAGTCGGTCCGCGTCTCGATGGGCGCGGTGTTCAGCCTTCCGCTGGTGCAGTCTGCGGACCTGAAGGCCGATCTGCGGCGGCTGCGAGGGCAGTTCGGCGTGCAGCTTGCGGCGGCCGTGCTGGACGGGGACGCCGAGCCGCTGGCGTCAGCGGTCCGGCCGGCGCACCTGGCTATACTTCTGGGCAACGAGGCGCAGGGACTTGACCGCGAACTTGTCGAACTGTGCGACCGCAGGATCACGATCCCCATGAAGCTGGGCACCGACTCGCTCAACGTGGCGGTGGCCGCGGGAGTCTTCCTATATCACTTCACTTCGCAGGCGCGAAACCTGTAAGCGTGTTCGGATGCCCGCACAATAACCATTGACGCAGACGGCCGGCCAATGCCAAAGCAGTGCGACCTAAGTGACTTGATGGATCGGGCCGCATCGGGCGACCAGGCCGTCTTCGGCGCGCTGGCGGCGGAAGTGCAGGATGACCTATTCCGCTTCGGCCTGGCGCAGGGCCTGACGGCCGCCGATGCAGCGGAGGCCGTGCAGGAGACGCTGCTGAGGGCGTTCGAGCGGCGCAGGGCCTGGCGACGCGGCGCCAGCGTGATGGCGTGGCTGTACGGCTTCGCGATGAACGTCGTCCGGGAAATGAGGCGGAAGCGGCCGCGCGGGGTCGGCGTCGACCCGGAGGTGCTGGCCGATGTGCTAAGGGATGGCTCGGCGCCCGCGGCGGCGGACGGTACGAGTCCGGAAGAACTGGCGGCCCTGGCGGCGGCCCTCGCGGACCTGCCGCCGCGGCAGCAGGAAGTGGTCGCCTGCCGGTACTTGCGGCAGATGAATGTCCGCGACACGGCCGCCGCGATGAGTTGTGCCGAAGGTACGGTGCGTGCTACTCTGACGGCCGCGCTGGTGAACCTGCGAAGACGGATGGCGAGGTGGGCATGATGAGCGGCGAAGATCAAATCCCGGAGCAGGAATATGACAAGGTGCTCAAGGGCCTGTCGAGGATCGCCGTCCAGATCGAGCGGCGGAAGTATCCCGGCCATGCGTGGCCGGCGCTCCGGGTCCACGAGCGAACCGGGCCGCGGCTGATATGGTTTGCGATTCCGGCGGCCGCGGCTATGGCGGCGGCCCTGCTTCTGGCTGTTGTTCTGCGGTTTGCCGGGCAGGGCACATCTCCCATCGGGCCGCAGGGAGGGGTCGCGACGAGCAGCTCGGCCGATGTATCCCATTCGCTCGCCCTGATGGTTCCAGACATGAGCGAGTCGCTTGAGGCCGGCGAGTTGAAGATGGAACTGCCGAGCATCTCACTGCCGGCCGCGCCAAGCCTGTCCCTGCCGTCGGCCGAGATCACCGACGGCATGACGTTGTCCTTGCCATCGCTGAGCCTGCCCTCGTATGGGGAAAAGAGCGGCAATAATGACTCGTAGAAGCATCCTGGTCCCTGATCCAGCGTCCGTGTTCCCTGTTCTTGATGAGGAGCTATGACAATGACTCGTACGAATCTGGTTGTGCTTGCCGCCATGTTGGTTCTGGCGGCCGGTCTGTGGGTGTCATTGAGCGCCGCCCAGGAACGGCCCTCGGCTTCCGCGCCGCCAGTGATCGGGGCGCCGCCGTCCGACGCCGCTCCCGGGCCAGGTCCCGGAGCTGGACCCGGTCCTGGTCCTGGTCCCGGACCAGGTCCTGGCCCCGGCCCTCAGCCCACTCGCGGGCCGGGGATGTTCGGGCCTGGCGGCCCAAGCGGCCCTCCTCCGCTCACGCGCGAGCAGTGGGACGCGATGGGCGGGCATGTCATCCTGACGCAGAGGATGGCGGAGCTTTGCGCCAACCCGCAGGTTGCCGGTGTGGTGGCCATCAGCGCGCTGAAGGATGATGCTCGCCGCAAGCCCGCCGAGGTGGTCAAGGAGTACGTGTCACTGTTGGAGAAGACCAAGTCGCTGGGCCTGCGCAACGCCATTCGCCTTGCGTTGAAGGACCTGTACAAGGCCCAGGGAGAGGATGAGAAGGTCCTCCAGGTCCTCCGCGACATGGTGGCCGAGAACGACGCCGCGATCCAGTCCGGCGTCACCGCGCCGGCCAAGCGGACGGCGGCGCCGTAGCGTCGTCGAGTGCCGGATCGACAGGGACAGCCGCCGTTTTCGCCCCGAGCGGGGCAAGCAGACGGCGGCTGTCCTTAGTCTATCTCGCCACGGCCACAGGCGGCGCGACGCGGCCCATCTGCACCTTGGGCATCACGACCCGCGCCGTTATGCCGACTATCACGCCCACGCCCAGCCCGCCCAGGTGCGCCAGGTACGAGATGTTGGTATGGCCCTGGACCTGCGCCCAAGCGCCGATGATCTGGGCGACGGCGAAGAGCATCAGGGCGACGATGGCCGGCATGCGGAGCAGGCCGAAGAAGATGAGGAACAGGCTCGGCAGTATCCCGATCCGCGACTTTGGGAAGGCGATGGCGTAGTACGCGATCACGCCGCTGATGCCTGCGCTTGCGCCGACGCACGGTTCGTTTGGGTGCGGGTCGTACATGCCATGCACCATCCCTCCGGCAAGGTGGGCCGTGGCCAGCAGGAAGACATACCAGAACGGGCCTAGATTGCCCTCGACGTTGTCGCCAAAGACGATGAAGAAGTAAAGGTTGCTCAGCAGGTGGTACAGGCCCGCGTGGATGAAGAAGCCCGTGAACAGCGTCAGGTAGTCGTGCCTGTACCACTGGTCGGGCCGATAGCCCCAGTCGTCGATGGCGTCCATGAGGCCCCCCGAGGCCCAGAGCCAGAAGTAGATCACGACCATCACGAGACTCAGACCCCATGTCACCAGCGGCCTGCCCGCGGTGCGCTCGGTGCCCATCTCGATTGGCAACCCCAGCAGCGCGGGGATGTACTGCCAGCCGCTGTCGGGCTGGCGGAGCGAAATGACAGGCTCATCCTCGTCCCTGGGGGCGGCCTTGTCGTGCTTCGACACCGAGGCCAGATGATCCTCGGCGGCGGGCACCGCCGGCGCCTTTGCGCCCGGCGGAAACAGGACAGGCGGTTCTTCGGCGGGCCGCGCTGGGCCTCGGACCTTCCTTCCGGCGCCGTATATCCGCGAGTACTGGTCAGGCTCGAAGAAGACGTAGCCGCACCTCGCGCAGACGTCCAGGCTGAGCGGATCGGCTTCGCCCGGCGTGCGCGTCGTGATCATCGCCTCGGCGCAATGCGGACAGTTCTTGCCGTAGCGTCGGGGGCCCTTGGTGACCTGGGACCACAGCGAGTGGACGAACTCCTTGACGCGCCGCGGAGCGCTCTCGCGGCGCAGGGCGGCCAGGTGGGCGGCCCGGGCGCCGCACTTGTCGCAGACGTAGACGTCGCCCTGGGCCGTGGGCACGGCCTTCATCGGCGCCATGCAGTTCGGGCATACGAGCATTCATGCACCCCAGCAGGCAAGGCATTATACATCGTCAATCGGCGCAACGCCGCACAATGGTGCAGAGCCCGGCCAGATCGGCCTCCAGCCGTCCCGCGACGGCCAGGGCCTCCTGCCGGTCGTCGCAGAGGATGAACATGGCCGTCCCCGCGCCTGTCAAGCAAACGGGAAGCCGGGACTGTTCCGCGAGCCGGTCCATCAGGTGACGCAGGGAAGGGCAGATGCGCACGGCCGCATCCGTCAGGTCGTTGCGGAGCAGACTGCGCCAGCGTGACGGCGGCAGCCGCAGGTCCTCCAGGGCGAAGGGCCTCTCTTGGATCGCGGCGTGCCTGGCTGGCTCGGACGCGGTCAGCTCATCAAACGCGCGATAGACGGCCGCCGTGGACTTCGCAACCTCCGGCATGAACAGGACGGCCCAGAATGGATAGACCTCGATATGCTCGATGATCTCTCCACGGCCGGTCATCCGCGCGCACGGCGGGCCGAGCAGCAGCGGCACGTCGCTGCCAAGCCGCAGGCCGATCCGGGCAAGTTCACCAGGCGACATGTCCAGGCGCCATAACTGGTTCAGCCCGCGCAGCACGGCCGCGGCGTCGGATGCACCGCCGCCAAGTCCCGTGCCGGGCGGGATGCCCTTGACTAGCTCGATGTCCGCGCCGAGCGATTGCTTCCTGCCCAGGCTGCCCCGTCCTGTCGCCTCCGCAAGGAGTCTGGCGGCATTCAGGGCCAGGTTGCGGTCGTCGGGGCCGATGTCCCACTGCAATTTCGGATTTCCGATTTCGGATCTCGGATTGGCGGACCCCGAGACCGAGGCGTGATCCGAAATCCTGGCTACGAAACTGATATGCCCATCCCGTCGCACGCGCAGGTCCACCGTGTCATACTGCGTGATCTTGGCGGCTAGCGAGTCCAGCCCGTGATACCCGTCCTCGCGCTGTGGGCCGACGAGAAGGTCCAAGTTCAGCTTCGCCGGCGCGTAAGCCCGCAGGCCGTCCTTGATCTCCTCGACAGCGGGCATGGACGCGGCCGATTCCCGAACCTGACCGGCTCTCCGCGGCATTCGCGATAGTCTACCCTATGTTCCCCGGCAAGACACGCCCGTATAATCCCCGCGGCGCACGTGGAAGTCGAGCGCCTTGCCGGGCGCCGGAAAGTGAGCATCGCCATGAGAATGCCAGAGGCGAAGATGGGGGGACGGGAGGATGGGAGGAAGGATCGCCAACAAGATGGACGAAATGACTTCACGTGAGCGAATCCTTGCGGCGATTAACCACCAGCCCGTGGACCGGGTGCCGACGGACATCTGGGCGGTGACTGAGGTGCGGGAGAAGCTCACCGCCCGCTATGGTTCGTGGGACTGCGTCCGCGAGAAGTTGCACATCGACGGCATCGCCCATCCCTGGCCCGATTACATTGGTCCGCCCCTGCCGGCCGTCGGGCCCGACGAACGGGTCAACTACTTCGGCATCCGCCACAAGGCGATGAAGTACGCCAACGGCGTCTACTGGGAGCAGTCTTTGGCGCCTCTGGCGGAAGCACAGACCATCGACGACCTCGAGAAGTATCAATGGCCGTCGGCCGACTGGTTCGACTATGCAGGTCTCCGCCAGACGTGCATTGAGGCACGCAAGTCGCAGGCGCTCATGCTGGGCTACATGGCCCCGTTCACGTACCACCTGTACCTGCGCGGGCTCCAGAACGCCCTGATGGACCCGCTGGCCGAGCCGGAATTCACGCGGCGCCTGCTGGAGCGCTTGTGCGACTTCTTCTACGAGCAGCACGTGCGGATTCTCCAGGCGTGCGAGGGGCTGGCGGACCTGGTGCAGGTGACCGATGACTACGGGATGCAGACCGGCCCGATCATGGGCCTTTCGACGTTCCGCGAGTTCTACAGGCCGCACCTGGCGCGGTTCTGCGAGCTGGCCCACCGGTTCGGCTGCAAGGTCTTTCACCATGACGACGGGGCGATACGGCCGTTCATCCCGGACCTCATTGAGATCGGCGTGGACGTGCTCAACCCGATCCAGTGGCCCTGCCCGGGCATGGAGCAGGAGGGGCTCAAACGCGACTTCGGGGGGCGGCTGTGCTTCCACGGCGGGATTGACAACCAGCGGATCCTGCCCTTCGGCACGGAGGCGGAAGTGAGGGCCGAGGTGCGGCACAACATCGACGCCCTTGCATCCGACCGCACGGGATACATACTTGCGCCATGCCACAACATCCAGGCCAATACGCCTATGGAGAACATCGTGGCGATGTACGATGAGGCGCACAGGTACGGCAATTGCAGATTGTAGATTGCAGATTGAAGATTGAGCGACCGAACAGACATTCTTCCGTTCTGACAATATGCAATCTACAATCTGCAATCTGCAATTTCGCTGTTCACGATCATTCTTCCTTCAGGTGAGATCATGGCAATGAAGGTAGCGATCATCGGCGCTGGCAGCATCGGCTTCGCGCGGCGGCTGTTCAGGGACCTGCTGGCGGTGCCGGAGTTCGCGGACACGCACTTCGCGCTGCACGACATCAGCAGGCGGAACCTGGACATGGTCGCCCAGCTTTGCGCCAAGGACCTGCGGAACAACAAGCTGCCGGCCAAGGTGACGACCTCGCTGGACCGCCGCGCGGCCGTCGCCGACGCCGATTACGTCATCAACTGCACGCGGATCGGCGGCAGGGAGGCGTTCAAGCTCGACATCGACGTGCCGCTCAAGTACGGAGTGGACCAGTGCGTCGGCGACACGCTGTGCGTCGGCGGCATCATGTACGGCCAGCGGAACATCCCCTGCGTGCTGGACTTCTGCAAGGACATCCGCGAGGTCGCCAAGCCTGGCGCGCTCTTCCTGAACTATGCCAACCCCAACGCGATGAACACGTGGGCGGCCATCGAGTACGGCAAGGTCAACACCGTGGGCCTCTGCCACGGCGTGGAGGGCGGCTGGCACCAGATCGGCCAGGTGCTCGGCGCAAAGGACTACAAGAAGGAAGTCGACATCATCTGCGCCGGCATCAACCACCAGACCTGGTACGTGCAGATCATCTACAAGGGCCGCAAGATCAGCTCGCAGGAGCTGCTTGAGGCGTTCGAGCGGCACCCGACGTATAGCAGGACCGAGAAGGTCCGCATCGACATGCTCCGGCGATTCGGCTACTACTCGACGGAGTCCAACGGCCATCTGAGCGAGTACGTGCCGTGGTACCGCAAGCGGCCGCGCGAGATCCGCAAGTGGATCGACCTGTCGGTGTGGATCAACGGGGAGACAGGCGGCTACCTCCGCGTCTGCACGGAGCGGCGGAACTGGTTCAAGACCGACTTCCCGGCGTGGATGAATGCTGAGGACAAGCCCATCGGTCCCGAGGACCGCTCAAGCGAGCACGGTAGTTGGATAATCGAGGGCCTTGAAACCGGCCGGCGATATCGCGGGCACTTCAACGTCCGCAACAACGGCTGCATCCCGAACCTGCCGGATGACTGCATTGTGGAGGTGCCCGGCTACGTCGACCGCAACGGGATTTCGATCCCTCGCGTGGGCGAATTGCCGTTGGCATGCGCGGCGACGCTGTCCGCCAGCGTCAACGTGCAGCGGATGGCCGTGCGGGCGGCCATCGCGGGCGATGTCACCCTTCTGAAGCAGGCGATCCTGCACGACCCGCTGACGGCCGCGGTCTGCGACACGGAAGAGGTCTGGCAGATGACCGATGAGATGCTCGTGGCCCAGGCCAAGTGGCTGCCGCAGTACAGGCGAGCAATCCCAGCGGCGCGTGCCCGCCTGTCGGCCGCCAAGAGGTGCGGCGACTACCGAGGGACCAGCAAGTCCAAGGGCGCGGCGCGCCTCCCCGTACGCACGGTAGCCCAGCTCAAGAGGGCCGAAGGGAAGAAGTAGGCATGTTCGTCATTTCCTGCCACGCCGACACTGGCTTCGAATCGCATCGGCTCGAAAGACTGGCCGGAGGCCTGCTGTGCGGGCACCTGCACAACTTCGCCGGCGTTTACGCGGTCATGCGGGCATTCTTCTCCGGGCGGCTGAACCGGGAGCACGTTCGCGTGGAGCTGACCTGGGGCGAGGAGCGGGGCCTCCTTGGCGCCAAGGATCTGGTGGGCACGCTCAACAGGGACGACCTGATCGCCGTCGTGGATGTCACCGGCTCGCCCACGGAGAAGGCCGTCTCTATTGAGAAGTGCCGCAGCCCGCGGGTGCGCGAGTTCCTTGCGGAGTGTCTGGCGGGCTTGTCGTGTACAATCCACGAAGGATGTCCTGATCCGGTCTCGACCGTGGACGAAGCCGACGTTTACTTCCCGAAGTGCCCTTACACGTTCTTCCTGGGCATCCCGGTGCGGGGCGGCGACTACAACGCCGGGGTGTGCATCTGCCGGCAGGAGAGCATCGACGCGGCGTCTGAGGCGATCTGCCGGATTGCCGAAGGATACGGGCGATTCCGCCCGGCAGGCTGAATGCCCGAGGCCGTATGGCGCTAGAGGCACGCAACGATCCGGCTCAGATTAAGGCCATGTTCGCCGACATTGCCCGCCGGTACGACCTCAATAACCGGCTCCACTCCCTGTTTTGCGATCAGGCATGGCGGCGGAAGATGGTAAGGGCTGCCGGCATCAGGGACGGTGAAAGCGTCCTTGACGTTGCCTGCGGCACTGGCGATGTGGCCGCGATGTTCGCGAAGCACGGGGCAGGACGTGTAGTCGGTCTGGACTTCTGCGGGCCGATGCTTGAGATCGCGCGGAGGAAGTCTCATCGCCTGCGCATCGAATGGATTGAAGGCGATGCGATGGCGATGCCGTTCGCGGACCGCGAATTTGACATCGTGGTTGTCGCGTTCGGCCTTCGCAACATGCCCGACCTGGCGCGGGCGCTGTGCGACTTTCGGCGCGTGCTCAAGCCCGGCGGGCGGCTGGTCGTGCTGGAGTTCCATCCGGCCAGGCGGGGAATGCTGGGGCGTTTGCTGCGGCTGTACCTCCAAGGTATCATGCCCCGGACAGCCGCGTGGATTGCCCACGACCGCACCGGCGCATACAGGCACCTGGCTGATTCCGTGCAGAGCTTCGTGACGGCCGAGGAACTTGCGGGCATGATCGCGGCGGCGGGATTCGAAGATGTCCGCAGCGAACGTCTGACGTTCGGGGTCGCGGCTGTCCATCGGGCCGTGGTTCGCGCCCTATCGTGAACGAGGCGACACATGCAATACGTATGGGCAACAGGCCTGGTGCTGGCCAACGCCGTGTGGCTTGCCCTGGACCTGTTCGGCCTGCCCGGCAACTGGCTGATGGTCGCATCGACCGTCGTCGTCGCGTGGATAAACTGGTCCAGGCACTCCTTCAGCATCTGGACGCTGGCCGTGATCGTCGTGCTGGCGACGATCGGCGAGGCCCTGGAGCTGATAGCCGGGATGGTCGGCGCGCGAAAAGCGGGCGCGTCGAAGCGGGGGGCTTTGGGGGCGTTGGGCGGAGGATTCGTGGGCGCTGTTTTCGGCACGGTCTTCCTGCCGATTCCCGTGCTCGGCTCGCTGGCGGGGGCGGTACTCGGCGCCTGCGCCGGCGCCTGGGGCATCGAGATGATGCTCGGCAGGGGCATGAAGGCATCAGTCAAGTCGGGCATAGGCTCCGGCGTCGGGCAACTGGTGGGGACGACTACGAAGTTGACGCTGGGCGTCATCATCTGGCTGATCGTCGCGGTGGCGGCGTACTGGCCGTGAACGGATAGGTCGAAAACCGGATGGATCGTTGTTGAACGCGACGGCACGTTGCGGTAAACGATAGTGCGCGGCGTGTGATGCTGTCGGCGCGGAGTCGGTCGCTCGACCACATCGGCCTGCCCGGGCTACCCCGGCGGCCTGGAATAGGAACTGAGCATGGGCGGACTGTTTGCGGTGGCCTCGTCGGAGGACTGCGTCACGGACCTGTTCTACGGGACGGACTACCACTCGCACCTGGGCACGAAGCGCGGCGGGCTGGCCACGCTCGAAAGCGGCTCGTTCACGCGGTTTATCCACAACATCGAGAACGCCCAGTTCCGCTCGAAGTTCGAGGATGACATCGGCAAGATGCGCGGGCGGCTGGGCATCGGCATCATCAGCGACTACGAAGACCAGCCTCTCCTGATCGGCTCGCACCTTGGCCTTTACGCCATCGTCACGGTCGGCGTGGTGATGAACCTGCGCGAGCTTGCGCGCGCCGCCCTGGCCAAGGGCGCGCACTTCTCCGAGATGTCCGGCGGCGAGATCAACCCGACGGAGCTGGTGGCGACGCTCATCAACCAGGGGGCCGATTTCGTCGAGGGCATCCGCATCGCCCAGGACGCCGTCCAGGGGTCTTGCACGATCGTCCTGCTCACGGCCAACGGGATATACGCCGCCCGCGACAAGTACGGCCGGACTCCCCTTGTCATAGGCCGCAAGGCGCAGGACCAACTGCCGCCCGCCCAGCGCAAGGGGGCCTGCGCCGTGGCCTCGGAGTCTTGCGCGTTTCCTAACCTGAGCTATGAGATCGACCGCAACCTCGGGCCCGCGGAGATCGTGCGCATCACGCCCGAAGGCGTCCAGCAGATGGCCCCGCCCGGCGAGGCCATGCAGATTTGCTCGTTCCTGTGGGTGTATTACGGCTACCCGGCGTCATCCTACGAGGGCGTCAACGTCGAGGAATGCCGCTACCGCTGCGGGGCCGCCCTGGCCGGGCGCGACGACGTTCAGATCGACTGCGTCGCGGGCATTCCCGACAGCGGCACCGGCCACGGGCTGGGCTACGCGGCCGCCGCCGGCGTGCCATACCGAAGGCCCTTCGTCAAGTACACGCCGACCTGGCCGCGAAGCTTCATGCCGCAGAACCAGGGCGTCCGCGACCTTGTTGCCAGGATGAAGCTCGTCCCCATCCCGGAGATCATCCGGGGCAAGAGGATGCTGTTCTGCGAGGATTCGATCGTCCGCGGCACCCAGTTGAAGGACACAATACGGCGACTGTTCGACTGCGGCGCGCGGGAGGTACACATGCGCCCGGCCTGCCCGCCGCTTGTGTTCGGGTGCCGGTTCCTGAACTTCTCGCGCAGCCGCTCGGAACTGGACCTTGCGGCCCGCACCGCCATCCGCGAGATCGAGGGCGACCGCGAAGTTGACCTCGCCGAATACGCCAAGCCTGATTCGGACAAGTTTCAGACGATGGTGGAGCGAATCCGCCTTCGCCTGAACCTGACGACTCTGCGGTATCAGCGCCTGGAAGACCTGGTCTGCTGCATCGGCCTGCCCAAGGAGAAGCTCTGCACCTACTGCTGGGACGGCGCCTGCCACGGCTGCGGCGTGCCGCCGGCGCAGCAGGCGCTGCCTTTCTGATGAATCGCCGTACATGAACGCGATCCCAGTCATCGACGTTCACACTCACCTGGCCGGCGTTGGCGCCGGCGGCACCGGGTGCTGGGTTTCCGAGAGAACGTTCAAGTCGATCCCGTGGCGGTACATGCGAAGGATGCTCGGCCTGAACCGCGCGCGGGACGGCGACGACGTGGACCTGGCCTACCTGACGCGACTCGAAAAGGACCTGGCATCCGCCACGGAGCATGGCGCGCTGGACGCGGCCGTAATCTTCCCGCACGACCGCATCTACGACGACCACGGCCGTCAGGCGGATGAGCAGGAGATGTACGTGCCCAACGACTACGCCTTCGCCTGCGCGGTCCGTGCACTGAACGAGGCGCGGCGCGACGGCCAACAGCGCCCAAGATGGTGCTTCCTGCCGGCCATGTCCGTCCACCCGTACAGGCACGACGCGGTCGAGGAGACGGCCCGCTGCGTCGAGCTTGGCGCGGTGGCCATGAAGTGGCTGCCCAGTTCGCAGAACATCGACGGGCGGGACGGGCGGTGCCGCATCATCTACGGCATGCTCGCCCGCCACGGCGTCCCGCTGATCGTCCACACCGGCGGCGAGCACACCGTCCGCGTGGTCCGCAAGGACATGTGCAATCCCGACGCCTTCATCCCGGCGCTGGAGGCCGGCGTCACGGTCATCATGGCCCACTGCGGGACCAACAGCATAATCTTCGAGACGGATTGGTCCGGCCGGTTCATCGAACTCGCCCGCGGTTATCGCAACTGCTACGGCGACACCTCCGCGTTCTCATCCCTCGGCCGGGCGCGGTGGGCAAGGCGCTTCCTGCATCACGAGGAGATCATCCCCAGGCTGGTCCACGGCAGCGACTATCCCGTGCCCCCGTCGGCGGCCCTTGCCGTCTTCGGCATCGGCCTGCGCAAGGCCCGCGAGCTTGGGCGGATCTGGAGCCTGCTGGAGCGGGATGTGGCGATAAAGAAGGCCCGCGGATATCCGAACGTCGTTTTCACCAACGCCGCGCGGCTCCTGCCGAAGGCCGCCATGCGGCGGTGGGGGCTGGTAGTACCGGACCAGACATGATAGGGTAGATAAATGCTCCTCTGGCAGGGACGCCTATGGCAACGATTCACGGAAGGCAATGCTCATGTTTTCTCCAACGTCGTTTTCGATCCTATGTGCGGCAGTTGCGGGGTTGGCGATCCTGGCCGGGTGTGCGCGTATGACAAGTGACGGCCCAGACTGCCCGCCCGCTCCGCCGCCGGTTCGCCAGATTCCGCCTGTAATCATCTCGGCCACACGGCCGGCCGCGACGGAGTCCGCTGTGGTTGAGCCAAAGGTGGCCGATGGGCCTCGTGAGGTCGTGCTGGGCCGTTCGGGCCTCGGCAAGACCATCTCGATGAGCGTCTTCGGCCAAGGCGAAGGCGGCGTTCTGATTATCGGCGGCGTCCACGGCGACGAGCCTTCCGGCGCTGGCGTCGCCGCGGAGTTGTCGGACTATATCAAGGCAAGGCCTCAGGCCATCGCCGGCCGGCCGGTCGCGATCATCACCCGCGCCAACCCGGACGGCCTGGCCAAAGGCAGGCGCACCAACGCCAGCGGCGTTGACATCAACCGCAACTTCCCCGCCAGCAATTACAGGGCCACCGGCGCGGGGCGGCACAATGGCGGCGAGTCGGCCGCCAGCGAGCCGGAGACGGCCGCCATCATCAAGGCCGTCGATACGCTCAACCCGCGACTGATCATCGCGCTTCACGCCATCGGCCGCGGCTCGCACTGCAACAACTACGACGGGCCGGGCCTCGCAGTCGCGAGGCTCATGGCGAAGTTCAACGGCTACCCGGTCAAGGCGACCATGGGCTATCCGACGCCCGGCAGCTTTGGGAGCTGGGCGGGAATCGACCGCAAGATCGCCGTCATCACGCTGGAAATGCCGGCTGACCTGTCATCCGAGGAGTGCTGGAAGGCCAACCGCGACGCCCTCCTTGCGGCGATAGCTGGTCCGCGGGAGGAGAAATGACCATGCCTATAGTCGGCGATAGACTTCTTTGCGGTCGCCTACACGGATGACGAGAACCAGCAGCCTGTCATCCCGCACCTGGTAGACGATCCTGTAGTCTCCGACACGGACACGGTAGGTATCCTCCATCCCCGTGATTCTCTCGCAACCATAGGGACGCGGGTCGTCGGCGAGGGACTCGGCCTTCGCCACAAGACGCCGGCGAACGTCTCGAGGCAGCTTGCTGAGTTGCCGTGCGGCCGATGGCTGGAACAGAACCTGGTAGGCCATCGGCTACAGCCCCAGTCTCTTCTTCAGCAAGGCCAGTGGAATCGGCTTGCCGCGTTCCTTGAGGGCCTTGCGGGCCGCTTCGGTGTCGATTGCGTCCTCCAGGCTTTCGAGCAGTTTCGCGTCTTCCACCGAGACAAGGACAGCCGCCGCCTTCCCCCGGCGGTTGATCGTTATACGTTCCCCGCCATAGGCGACGCGGTTGACGATTTCCGCGAATTCGGTCCTGGCCTTGCTGACGGTCAAAGCTGTCATGTTATCAGCTCCTCGCTCATATTGTATGATTCGTATCGTTTGTACTACAAGTACAAATCCCGAGGTTCGTAATACCGGTCCTTCGGGCGCGATTACCGAGCGGAATCATGCCGTTGCAAACGCCGCCTGCGCCGTCTACAATGCCGCCTCGACACCAAAGCCAAGAGGAGCGCCATGCGACGCAAAGAGAAGAGAGTCCGTATGATCGCGCGGCAGAAGGCCGTGAAGATCAGGAACCGCCCCCGCAAGGCCAAGGCCCGCGCCCGCAAGGCCGCCGCCCTGGCCGCCAAGGCCGCGCGACTGGCGGCAAAGCAGGCGTAACGCGCCGGCGATGAAGGGGAATATCGAATATCGAACAGGAAGTCACGGATGTCGAAACAGGCGTCCGGAAGCTCGCATGGACGCTCAGTGACGTCGTTATTCGATATTGCCTGTTCAGTATTCGTCATTCTCTGCGTGAGTTGAGGTCAGTTGATGGTACCGGCCGGCATCAAGAAACTGATCCAGCAGGCCAAGGCCGCCAAGGCCAGCGACATCCACATCTGCGTCGGCGCGCCGGTGCTGTTCCGCGTCGGCAAGGACCTCATTCCAGCTACGGCCGGCAAGGTCACGGCGGAACTGGCCGAGCGGCTGGCGTTCGGAATGCTCACGTCCTCGCAGATACAACAGTTCCGCGCGCAGCTCGATTACGACCTGATGATCTCCGACGAGCAGGGGCGCTACCGCGTCAACATCAGCCTGAACGACCGCGCCGTCGGGGCGGTCATACGAATCCTTCCGGAGGAGGCCCGCTCCATCGAGTCCCTGGGCCTGCCGCCCGTGGTCAAGCAACTGGCCGGCGCCACCAAGGGGCTTGTCCTCATCACCGGCGCTACCAGCCAGGGCAAGACCACAACGATGTCGGCGATCATCGACGAGATCAACACCCACCACAGCCGTCACATCATCACCATCGAGGACCCGATAGAGACGCTCCACACGCCCAGGTTGAGCATCATCCGCCAGCGCGAGGTCGGGCGCGACACCAAGACGTTCGCCAGCGGCCTGCGAGCAGCCCTGCGGCAGGACCCCGACGTGATCGCCATCGGCGAGATGCGCGACTACGAGACGATCAAGATCGCGCTGACCGCCGCCGAGACGGGTGTGCTCGTGCTGTCCACGCTGCACGTGATTTCCATCGATAAGGTCATCGAGCGCCTGCTATCCTACGGGCCGCAGGAGGACCACGACCACCTGCGTCTGCTGATGGCGGGGGCGCTACAGGGCGCGATCCACCAGGAGCTTGTGCCGGCCGTGGCGGGCGGCAAGCGCGTCGCCTGCGAGGTGCTCATGGCCACCGACGCGGTCAAGAACATCATCCGGCGGCGGGATGGCTTCATGCTCCGCAACGTGATTCACACCGGCGGGAGGTACGGCATGGTCTCAATGAAGCAGTCGATCGCCGAGCTGATAGCCAAGGGCCTGGTGGCGCCGGAGGTGGCGGAGACCGTCCTTGTGAACTACGGGTGATTCGCGACTCATTGGGTGAGCGATGGCCATCCTGGTGATGTGCGCCAATCCGGCTTGCGGCGAGCTGTTCGACGCGCCCGACGAGGCGGCCGGGCCGCCGGCCCGCAAGGTCCGCTGTCCCGCGTGCGGGCTGGTGCAGCCGGCCGTCGCATCCGGCGACGCGCCCGCCGTCACGCCCGTGGCTGCCACGCAGACCGCGCCTCCGCCTGCTCCATCTGCCCCGATCTCCCTGGTGCCTTCGCCCGCCGAAGAGCGCAAGCAGGCCACCCCGCCGCCTGCGCCCGCCAATGAGGAAGTCCTTGAGATCAAGCCCCGCGACGCCCGTGTCCTGGACAAGTCGCTTGATGAGCTTCGCCAGATCGCCCGCGATTCCAGGAAGCCAAGCGGCCGACCCGCGCCGGCAGGCCCTGCCAAGAGCGAAGATGAGGACATCGACCTTGTCCCCGACGACGAGCGCACTCCGCTCCGCGCCTCGCGCGAGGCCAGCAAGGTCGCCGACGAAGAGGACGGCGAGCCCGTCGTCGCGGAGCCGGCCGGGTACGAGCCGGCCGTGAAGGAATACGCGACCGCCGCGGATGACGCCGGCCGTCCGGCCGACTCGGAGATCCGCTTCAGCGAAACGCTCGACGACCTGGGGCTGCTGGACCAGACGCGCTCCACTGCGGCGCCCGCCCCGCCGACGGCCACCGACAAGGCCCTCGAGACCCGCCTGGGCGGCGCGATCATCTTCGTCCTTGGCAGCCTGGGCATAGCCGGCGGACTGGCGGCGGGCCTGGTGCTCTACCCCGGCCAGCCGCTCCTCGCGGCCTACATCGGCGGGGCGGTCGGCTGGGTGGCCGGCTTTACGCTGGCGTTTCTCTTGGTCCTAAGCGCCGAGCGGGGCGAGGGCAAGGTGCAGTGCCCCGTCTGCCGCAACGTCTACCCCGCCGATACCGAGGTCTGCCGCTGGTGCGGGGCGGAGCTTGCCGCGCCCGCGATCAGCCCGCTGGCCTCCGACTGCCTCCGGGCCGGCTCGTACGCCACGAGCAACCTCATCGGCGTCTTCTGGCTGGTTGCGATGCTGGTCATCGCGCAACTGGCCGCGGCAGGCGTGCGGCTGGCGATAGATACGCCGAGCCTTGTTCCGCCGTCTGAGACGGCCGTCCAGGCGGCGCTGATCGCCGCGGCCGCCGTCATCGCCTTCCTGGTCTACTGCTTCTGGATGCGGTACCTCCTCAACGCCTCCAGCGAGACGCTCGCGCGGAGCACGCGGGCGCCCGACGCCGGCGGAGTCTGGCAGTTCAAGAGCATCGTGCTTGGCGTCAAAGGGCTGATCGTGCTGGTGATGTACGTCGTGCCGCTGTTCACGCTGCCGCTGCTTCCGCTTGGGATGCTGTTCCTGAGCTCGCCGGGCAAGGTCCGGCCGATGCGGCTGGGCGCGGTGGTCCGGACCGCATGGCAGCGGGCCCGCGACTTCACGATAATGTGGCTGATACTGCTGGTGTGGCTGGCCGGCGCGGCGCTGGCCGTGGCGGCCTTCGTGGTGCTGTACCGGCTGACGGATCTGATACCGCCCATCGAGGGAGCGGCGGGAACGACGCTCAGCATGATCGTCTCCGCCGCGGCGACGGCCGTCGCGGGCGCGATCGCCGGCGTGTTCGGCCTGGCGGTCTTCCGCTGCATCGGCCTGTTCGGCCGGCACAACGCCGAGGAACTGTTCGGGCCGTCCTCCGACGATACTTCGAAAGGTGAGTCAAAATGAAACAGTTGGCAATGGACCACGTGATCTACGCCATGTCGGCGGGCAATCCCCCGGCCTTGCGGGTGTCCCTCGGCGAAACGTTTGCCCTGGACACGCTCGACTGCTACAGCGGCCATCTCCGAAGGCCCGAGGACCGGCTCGACGGCATCACGGGCGACTGGGCGAACCCCGCCACCGGCCCGGTGTTCATCGAGGGCACGAAAGCCGGCGACATCATCCGCCTGGACATCCTCGACATCACCGTCCGCGATTACGCCGTCATGCACACCGGCCCGCAGGCTGGCGCCCTGGCCCACCACATGACCGCCAGGCAGACGACCATCATCCCAATCCGCCACGGGATCGTGGAGGTCCAGCCGGGACTGTCGCTGCCCGTGCGGGCGATGATCGGCGTCATCGGCACGGCTCCCGCAGAGCAGGCGGTCCCCACGATCACCCCCGGCGAGCACGGCGGCAACCTCGACTGCCGCGACATCGGCGCCGGCGCCTCGCTGTACCTGCCGGTCAACGTGCCTGGCGCGCTGGTCGCCGCGGGCGACATACACGCGGTGCAGGGCGACGGCGAGGTGTGCTGCTGCGCGGCCGAGGTCAGCGGGCGGATCACGATCCGGACGGAGCTTGCCGCACAGCGCCTGCCGACGCCGTGCGTGGAGACCGCAGGCGAACTGCTGTTCCTCGCCAGCGCCAAGACGCTGGATGAATGTGAGCGGGCCGTGCTGGACAAGGCCCACGACTTCCTTGTCCGCGGCCTGGGCATGGACGCCGCCGACGCCGCACGCCTGATGAGCCTGGCAGGCGGCCTTGGCGTCTGCCAGGTGGTCGATCCCCTCAAGACGATGAAGTTCGCGTTCCCGCGGACGGTGCTTCGTTCGTTAGGATGGGCTTAGCAGAGCCAGCGCCAATCGTGAATCACTCGTAGCTGCCGAGCTTTTTTGCCAGCTCGACCGTCCTGCGGAACGTCTGGAGGCTAACGCTCTCCGGCACGGAGTGGTCCGATGAACAGATGTATCCGCCTCCTTTCTTCAGGGCCGGGATGAGCCGCTCCATCTCGGCGGCGAACTTGTCGAAGTCGCCCCAGATCGCCGCGTTCAGGCCGCCGTTGAGCACCAGCCTGTCGCCGTACTGCCTCTTGAGCGCCAGCGGATCCATGCCCGCCTTGACCTCCAGCGGGTTGAGGCAGTCGATGCCGATCTCGACGAACTCCGGCACGAATGGCATGACGTTGCCGCACGAGTGCAGCCGCGTGTAGAGGCCCCTGGAGTGCGCCCACTCGACCGCCCGCTTCATCGCCGGCTTGAGCAGCTCGCGGAACATCGGCACGGACATGAACTGGTGGTCCTTGAATCCCAGGTCGTCCGGCCAGTTGATCGCGTCCAGCGAGTAGCCCTCATCCAGCAGCATCTGGAAGATCGCGATGTCCAGGTCCAGGAACGTGTTGAACATGTCCACGCACCATTCCGGCTGCTCGACCAGCGCCATGAGGAACCGCTCCGTGCCGACGGCCCACGAGTGCGACACGTCGAACCCGAACCAGAAGTAGCCCTCCAGCCACGCGCCCTTCGCCCGCCAGTCGGCGTAGTTGGCCTTGAGCGTGGCCCAGTCGATGCGGTCGCGCGAAGGGACCATCCGCTTCTTTGCCTCGCGCCATTTGTCGGGGCCGGTGATGGTGAAGTCGAGGAACTCCGGCACGCCGCCCGTGTGCTTCCAGTTGCGAATGGTCGCGCCCCAGGCGGTGGTGGCCGTGCGATACTCGGCCGTCTCCTCGATGGTCTTCACCGGGTACTGCGGGCTGTTGTCGCCCCAGATGTAAACGTGCCAGTCGGTGCCGAAGAAGTCCTGCCAGTCCACGCCCTCGGGCATTCCCTCGCGGCGCCAACGCTCGATGGTCGGTTTCCACGGCCCATCCGTGATCGGCACGCGGTCGGCCTCGCGGTGCTCGTACATCCGCTTGTATCGCTCGTGCGAGGTCATCTCCTTGGCCATGCTCAGCCCTCGTTCCTTTCCGCTTCGCTTCTCGACTTCCCGCATCCGCGCCGCCGCGCCGGTCGGGCGCCGCGGACCATACAATTAGACAAAGGGGCGCCAGCGTACGCAACGACGCGGCCCTTTTCCAGAGCGCGGCAAGCCGCTCTACCCGCCGGAGTGCTGGACAAGGGGCGTCAGCGTGGTCACGCTCCCCGACGAGCGCCGGGTCCGCTGCGTTGTCAAGAGCGTCACTCTGCTGCCGAACGTGCTGGTGTCCTCAAATTCGTCTCCCTTCGCAATGATTACCGACGTTCCGTAGATATCCTGAACCCGCCGGCCGTCCCATCGTGTCCGCCGCGGGCCTGTGGCCGCCCGCCAGATTATCCAGATTACCCAGTCGCATATAAGTTCGGCTTCGTTTCGGGACTTTCGCCTTCCGGGGAGTGCCGCGCCGGCGTGCGCGCGCAGAAAGAAAGCGCCCGCGCCTCGCGGCGCGGTCGAATGATGGCTGCACATATCCGTATTTGGCTATGTCATGCTACGGCCGTTCACGCCGCGCTGCGCGACCCGCCTTCTCCGTCAAGCCGGAAGCGGTTGGGAAGCGGATCGTTCTCCAAGCATCTATTCGGTGTCATCGCGATGGACGCACCATAAAACGTTATTCGCCCCGGCCCCAGTCAAGCCGACGGTGTCCTTGCGGCGCCACGCCGTATCAGTCGGGTCCGGGATTTAAGTTGCAGGCAGCGTGGCGTGGAGTTGGTCGAGGGCAGCTTGCGGCCCGATCACGTTCACATGTGCCTGAGTGTGCCGCCGAAGTACGGTATCGCGTTCGTGATCGGGTTCCTGAAGGGCAAGAGTGCGGTTCGGATACACCGGGAGCTCCTTCGAGAGCGACGGATGCCGGGCAGTGTTCCGCGCGGGCATGTCGCTACTGGTGGATCTCGACCACGTCCTTGTCCTTGAGGGCCTCGGTGCGGTGGACCTGCTGGCCGCTGAACCGACCGTCGCCCCAGATGCGGGCGAACTTCATTTTCTCGGGCAGCTCGCGGTGGATCAGGCGGGCAAGGTCCTCCACGGTCGAGCCGAGCTCAAGCGTGAATGGCCTGGCGTGGTCCGGGGCGCGGCCCGGCTCCTTGGTGTACACGCGGATGACGGCCAGCAGCCGCCACAGCCGCCGGGCCAGCTCGTCGAGTCCCTCGCCGCTAACCGCGCTGACACCCAGCACGTCCAGCCGGCCGGCGTATAGGTCGCCCAGGGCGGCCACATCCTCGCGGCTGGCCAGGTCCACCTTGTTGACCACAAGGATCGCTGAGTGCTGGCTGAAGTCCTCATGGTCCAGTTCGGCGCGGGGCACGGAGCGCAGGACCAAGCCGCGGGCGGACATGATGGCCGTGAGCGTCTCGGCCTGCTCCAGCGGGCCGGCCGCGCCGTCGACCACAAGGCAGAGCACATCGGCGTAGTTGATGGTGCCCATCAGGCCCGGCGGCACGTGCTCGGCCGTCAGGGGCGGCGTGTCCACAAGTTGTATCTGCACGTCCTCGTATCGCCACATGCCCGGCGCGGGCACGGCCGTCGTGTAGGGGTAGTCGGCGACCTTCACCGGCGCGTTGGTCGTGGCGGCCACGATCATGCTCTTGCCGCAGTTGGGCAGGCCCACCAGCACGACCTGCCCCGCGCCGCCCTTGGGCACATGGAACAGGTCAAGCCCCTTTGCCGAGGCCTTGTGCGCGGCGGCCTTGCGCAACTGGCTGATGCGGCGCTTGAGGTCGGCCTGAATCTTCTCGGTGCCCTTGTGCTTAGGCACCGTGGCGAGCATCTCGCGCAGGGCGTCAAGCTTCTCGTCATCGCCGACGGCCTGGCGATAGCGCTGCTCGGCCCGCTCATAGTCAGGTGTCAGGTTCGCGGGCATGTGACCGACGTATTGTAATCGCCCGGCCCGGCGTCAGGCCACTGTGCAAGAAGCCGAGTTCCATCCGCCCCTTGTGAACCGCCGCGCCTGATGCTACCGTTTGGGCTGAATCATGTCCTCACGCGGCAGAGCACTTGCAGGAGTCCACGAAAATGCAGAGGCGAGCAAAGATCCAGGACGCGATTGTCCGCAAGTACCCCGAGCAGGTCGTCCTTGTCACCACCCGCAGCCGGGCCGGTCGGGCCAATGTGATGGCCGTCGGGTGGGTCAGCATCGCGTCGGGCGATCCGCTGATGTTCGTGCTGGGCATCGACGATGAGGCGATGACATACCGTCTCATTCGCCAGACCAGGCAGTTCGTGGTGGCGTTTCCCAGCGAGGACATGGGCCGCCAGACCGTCTTCGTCGGCACGCGGCACGGGCACGACGTGGACAAGTTCGCCGGCTGCGGCCTCAAGACGCAGGAGGGCACGGCTGTTGATGCGCCGCTTGTGGCCGACGCCGTGGCCAACTTCGAGTGCCGGTTGGTGAGGATCATCCGGCCGGGCGATTGCCCGCTCATCATCGGCCGTGTCGTGGCGGCGCACGTCAACAGGAGCAAGTCGGTGCGGCGGCTCTACACCGTCGGCAAGGGCTACAAGATGGCGGGCGTGCGGCCGGTCACAAGGCCGGCCCGCAAGCGCTGAGAGTTCCGGCAGCGGCATAGAGCATCGGAGCATGAGCAATGGCAAAGAGATCTGGGCGCGGGCGTAAGAGGATTCGCGTGGGCATCGTGGGCATGGGCATCCGCGGGCGGATGTACGCCGCCATCGCGAAGGGCCTGCCCGAGGTTGAGCTTGTCGGCGTGTGCGACCTGGCGGCCAAGGCGCGGCGGGCCGCGGCGAAGTCATTGGACGTTGGCGCGTATGCAAGCGCCGATGAGTTGTGTAAGCGGGCACGGCCGGATGCGGTCGTGATCGCCACGCCCGATTTCGCCCACGTCGAGCCGGCCGTTGCCGCCGCGGCGGCCGGGGCGGACCTGCTCATCGAGAAGCCGCTTGCCATGAACGTGGCGGATGGCCGCACTATCTGCCGGGCAGTCGAGCAGGCCGGCGTCCGCGCGATGGTGGCCTTCGAGAACCACTGGAACCCGCCACTGGCGGCGATGAAGGCGGCGGCCGACGCGGGCGAGCTTGGCCGATTGGCCTCCTGCGTGTCGCAGCTTGACGACCGTATCGACGTGCCGACCGGCTACCTGCCGTGGCTGGGCCGCTCGTCGCCGGGGTGGTTCCTCATGTCGCACACCGTCGAGCTGGCCGGGTGGATCGCCGGCCAGAGGCCCGTCCGCGTCTGGGCGTCGGGGCGGAAGGAGACCCTCGCCGGGCGGGGCATCGACACGTACGACGCCATCCACGCCGTCATCGAGTTCGACGGCGGGATGGTCGGCTCGTTCAACTCATGCTGGATACTGCCGCGGTCGCTGCCGCTGATATTCCAGTTCCGGCACGAGATGGTCGGCACGAAAGGCTCGATGCGGGCGGACCTGACCGACCAGATGCTCCACAAGGCCGTCGATCGCTACGAGCACCCATCCACGATCGGCGTGTCGATGACCGGGGCGATGACCAGCCCGCCGGCACTTATGTTCTGCCAGTTCGTCGAGGCCATGCGCACGGGCGCGCCATCGCCCTGCCCGCTGGCGGATGGGCTGGTCAACGTGGCGGCTATAGCGGGGGTCCACGAGAGCATCGCGACGGGACGGCCGGTGGATGTGCGCGTGTGAAGAGGAGTTCAGGGCTTCCGTCTTACACGCAATAGCAGGTCGTTCATCGCATCCTTGGAGGTAGGCGCATCGGGGAGCGTGCTTTCCCGGCCGGCCTGCTCCAGCACGGCCGTGAGGCGGAGGTACTCCTTCTCGTGGAAGGCCAGGTCCGCGGCGGTCAGCCGGCCGCGCTCGCCGCCTTCGGCCTTGCGGGCGATGAGGTCGTCGATGTAGGGCAGCGGGAAGCTCCTGTCGCCTCCGCCGCACAGGTCGCGAGTGTTGAGCCTGGGCAGGTTGGCCTCGAAGACGCCCGACCGCATGAGATATATGCCCGTCAGCAGCACGCGGTAGACGTACAGGAGGGGTTTGACCTTGGGCGGGTCCTCTTTGCGGAACAGGTCCCACTGCGTGCGGGCGAAGCCCAGGTAGTGGTGATTGTGATGTCGCGTGATGCAGCCCTTGCCGACGGCCTTCAGCTCCTCGTGCTCGCTCGTGGTGTGGACCACGAGAGGCGAGTAGAGCTGCTCAAGGACGTAGCCGTTCTTCCTGAGCATCAGGAGCATGAACTTCTTGATGTCGTGGGTGACCAGATCGATCTCGAGTGGCGTGGGCGTCCCGCCCGCGAGTCCCGCGGCCGTCTCGGCCGCGTTCGCTCTTCGCTTGACCTCAATCGTCTCCCGCGGCTCATGGAGGCCCAGCATGTCCTCGGCCGGCAGGACATGCACACCGCGCAGGTCGTAGTCAGAGTCGGCCGACGGGAAGCCATACAGGTGCGCCCCGCTGATCGTCACGAAAAGAAGCGGGTAGGGCCGGATAGCGACTGAGGAAACTAATCGAGTATCAATCCTCATTGGGACCCCGATTCGGAAGTCGTCGTGGGCATCTTGGCGCCGTGCTGTTCCAACAAGGCTACAACTTCCCTATGTCCCTGGCGTCTGGCTTCCGCAACCGCCGAGACGCCAATGTTAGGATCGGCCCCATGTTCCAGCAGGACTCTGACAGCTTCCAGATGCCCGTTCGCGGAGGCCCAGTAAAGCGGGCTGTAGTTCCGGCTCTCCAAGGCGTTGGGGTCCGCCCCACGCTTGATCAGGTACTGGATCATCTCCGCTCTTCCTTCGTAGGCGGCGTCATGCAGCGGCGTGCCGAGGCCAAGAGACGTGTCGAGTTTGGCGCCTCGGTCTATGAGCAGCTTTGCGACCTCCATGTGCCCCTCGGCCGCTGCCGTGTGAAGCAGCGTGCCGCTGGCCCACTTCTCGTTCACATCGAAGCCCTGATCGAGAATGCCGCGCAAATCGTCGGCCTTGCCGAAGTAAGCGGCCCGCCACGCCGCTTCCTTCAGGTTCACAGTGCTTGCGCCCTTGGACTTGAGGAACTCGACCATGGCCGTCTTGCCCGCGTCCTGAGCATAGACCAAAGGCGTCTTCTTCTGGAAGACATAGTCCTCCGCATTGATGTCTGCGCCTCCCTTCAGGAGGATCTCGGCGATGGGGATATTGCCTGCCCTGGCGGCGAAGTGAAGAGGGCTGGGCTGGCCCCCGCCGCCATCGTTGACGTCGGCTCCGTGCCTCAAGAGCAGTTCGACCATCTTCTGGTCGTCGTTGTCAACGGCCCAAGCCAACAAGGACCGATCCAGCGTGTAGTCCCCTATTGCCTCTGGATACCTCTGCAAAATGGACTCGGCCTTCGCGACGTCCTTGTTCCTGACCGCTTCGTACAATCCCGACGTATAGACGATCCTTTCCTTCTTCAATTCATCCTTTCTGACCTTGTCACTAAGCGGAATGCATGCGAGGGCGGCCGCATTCATCAGCACACCGGCAGTCAGCGCCGCGACCATGAATATCCGAAAGGCAAGGCGCATTCTCTTCCTCGCCAGCACCACCACCAGAATCGTCGAGGGAAGGAGCAACAGAAGCATCACTGCCAGAGCCAGGATGCTCAGGACACCCACACCAAGGAGCCCCCATTGTTCCCCCTTGTAGTGCATCTCCTTGAGCGCCCAGAGCAGCATGGAGCCTCCGAAAAGGGCCGCGGAGACATTGATGACCGCTAGGACAATTGAAAATGCCAGGACCCATGTCCCGTGCCCGGGCGCCGCCTCGTTCTTCGCCATGTCAGTCATCCTCGTGTACTTTTCGTGTCCGTCCCGGTGGCGCAGCATCGGGTTCTACCGTCCATATCATCATACCATGCTCCTTCTTGCCTTGATGAGTAGTGCATTTGCGGCCGCGTAGTCCGGGCGGTCGGGCAGCGTCGTGGCGGCGTAGGCGGCCTCGAATTCGCCGTGGAGGGCGAGCCGCCAGGCGTTGACCTCGTCCCACGGCACCCGGCCGTCGCGGATGGCGATGAGGCGGTCGCGGTGCTCCGTGACGCGGACGGGCACCGTGTGCTCCTTGAGGATCGTGATGCCCGACAGGAGCAGCCGCATCAGGTGCATCGCGTGCTTCCACTTGATTTGACCGCGGGCGCGCACGTCCTGCTGAAGTTTCTTGAACTGGCTCATCACGTAGCCGTTGTAGGTCTGGTAGACGAGCTTCGACAGAAACGCCGGCCGGAGGTCAAGTAGCTCCTGGCCCAGCGGCGTGACGTGCTCGACGATGGGCGAGCTGAGCACCTCCAGGACGTTGGGGTTGGCCTTCAGCGCCAGGACCAGGCACTTCTGTAGCTCCCAGTAGCACTCGTCGGCCTGCTGGTCCTCAAGCTGCTCCGGCACGCCGAAGAGCGACCACTGCATATCGGCCGGGGGCAGATACACGCCGCGGCGATCGACATCCGAATCGGCCGTGGCCAGCCCATACGCCCGCGAGCCGACGATGCAGCGATAGATGATGAAGCGGCGCAGGTCGGGTTCCGCGAGCGCATCCGCGGCCGGCGCTGGTGACAGCGCCTCACCGCAAGCTGATTCCTGGGTCATTCCTTCGCGCTGGAAGTGCTTGAGCACTTGGATCTCATCGCGCCGCAGCGACACCTCCTCGCCGCCGGGCAGCCGGACGCGGTAGCTGTGCTGCACATCCGCCGGCGCGCGGACGATTGTCCCAACCGCCCCGGCCCGGCAGGTCAACTCGCCGCCGGCGGACTTGACCTCGACCTTCGTCACGACGGCCGTGCCGACGGGGAGGATGGGAGGCAGGCTATCGTGTCCTTTGCGCATTCCGTACAGACTCCCGTGGCGCCGCCCGGCCGGTTCTATGACGCGCGGTCGCCCGCGACGATGGCCATCCGAACCAGCTCCGCCAAGCTGTGCGCCTGCATCTTGTCCATCACCTGCGCCCGATGGGTCTCGACGGTCTTGATGCTGATGCCCAGCTCGCCCGCGATTTGCTTGTTCAGCATGCCGGCGACGACCCGGTCCATGACCTCCCGTTCGCGAGGCGTCAGGGATTCCAGTCGTTTGCGGATCTCGCCGGAGTCCGGCCGTCCGACCTGCGGCTGCCTGGCCTGTGCCAAGGCGTTGCGGATACGGGCGAGCCCCAACGACGCCGACCGCGTCCGCAAGTACCTGATGCGCATGGGCCTGGCCTGGCAGGACGTGCATCAGGAGCCGGCCGGGTCCTCGATCCAGCCCCTGTAGCAAGTCCCGCAGAGGTGGATCGTCATGCGGCGGTAGACCTGGTCCATGAGCTGCTGCTCGGACATGTCCTTCATTTCGTCGATGAGCTTTTCGATCTCGGCGCGGACATCCACGGAAAGGGCATCCAGGTCCAGGTTGGGCGGCGTGGGGTCGGCCCATGCCTCGATGCGGACGACGTAGAAGTTGCCCTCGCCCGGCATGAGCTCGCGGCCGCAGCGATGACACAACAATGGCGTTGCTTCGGCCATGAACCGATGATACGACGTAAGCGGCCCATCCGGTAGGCCCTTGGGCGAACCGTCTGGCGCGGGCCGGACGCGTACAATGAAGCCAAGAGAAGGGAGCGACAATGCTCGTCGAGACCGTTGAACTTCACGGCCACATCATAGACTCGCTGACCTTGCCAAAGGCACTCGACGCCATCATCGAGCTTGGGGGCCAGTTCAGCATCGAGCGGCTGGACGTCGGCCGGACGCGGGCGGACCAGTCCACCTGCCGCATCCGCGTCGAGACCGCGCGTCAGGAGCAGATGGACAGCATCGTCGAGCGCCTGCGCGACCTGGGGGCCGGCGTCGCGGATGAGCGCGACGCCCAACTGGCCGCCTCGCCGAAGGACGGGGCGTTTCCCGAGGACTTCTACGCCACGACGAACCTGCTGACGCACATCCGCCTGGGCGGGCGATGGATCGAGGTCGAGCGCACGGAGATGGACAAGGCCATCGCCGTCGATCCGCGCGCGAAAAAGGCATGGACAGTCCCGATGGCCAAGGCCAGGCGCGGGCAGCTCTTCGTCGTCGGCCACGGCGGCGTCCGCGTCGAGCCGCAGGAGCGGCCAAAGGTCGAGGAGGGGTTCTCGTTCATGACCTCGGCCGTCTCGACGGAGAAGCCCAAGCTGGTCCAGACCCGCGCCGTCGCCGACCTCATGCGCCAGGCCCGCCGCGCGGGCAGGAAGATACTGCTGGTAGGGGGGCCGGCGATCATCCACACCGGCTCCGGGCCGCACCTGGTCAGGCTGATCGAGGGCGGGTACATCGACGTGCTCTTCGCCGGCAACGCGCTGGCCGCCCACGACATCGAGCAGGCGATCTTCGGCACGAGCCTGGGCGTGAGCCTGACGCGCGGCACGCCCGCCCGCCACGGCCATGAGCACCACCTGCGGGCGATCAACATGGTCCGCCTGGCCGGCGGCATCGACAAGGCCATCGAGTCGGGCCTGGTGCGGTCGGGCGTGATGCACGCCTGCCGGCGGAAGGGCGTCAAGGTCGTGCTGGCCGGCTCGATACGCGATGACGGCCCGCTGCCGGAGGTGATCACCGACACGGCCGCCGCGCAGGACGCGATGCGGCAGGCCGTCGAAGGCGTGGGCCTGGCTCTGATGATAGGCACGGCCCTGCACAGCGTGGCCACGGGCAACATGCTGCCGGCCTCCGTCACCACTGTCGCGGTGGACATCAACCCGGCCGTCGTCACCAAGTTGCTGGATCGCGGGAGCTGGCAGACGCTGGGCATCGTCACGGACACCGAGCCGTTCCTGCGAGAATTGGCGGCCGAGTTTTGCGGCAGTAAGAAGACACCAAAGAGGAAGGGCTGACAGCATGGCGCGAGCCCTGATGTGCCGGCCGGACTACTACGGCATACGCTACGAGATCAACCCGTGGATGCGGACCAGCCGCGATGCCGACCCCATCCGCGCCCGCGAGCAGTGGGAGGAATTGCACAACACGCTGACCCGCCGCATGGGCGTGCAGGTCGAGCTGATCGAGCCGGATGAGGCATGGCCGGACATGGTCTTCACGGCCAACGCGGGGCTGGTGGTCGGGCGGAGGTTCGTTGCGTCGAACTTCCGCTATCCGCAGCGGGCCGGCGAGGCTCCGCTGTACTGGAAGTGGTTCGCGGCCCGCGGCTACACGTGCGTAGCGCTTCCGCCGGGGCGGTTCTTCGAGGGCGAGGGGGATGCGCTGTGGGCCGAATCGGGGACTGGTTCGGGGACTGTCCCGCAGTTTGGGACTGTCCCCGGTCTCTCCCGTGCCGGAAGCAACTGGGGACAGTCCCAGACGGCGGGACTGTCCCCAGCCGTGTTGGTGGCTGGGTATCACTTCCGCAGCGACCTGGAGAGCCACGGCGCGCTGGCCGAGGTGCTGGGCTGCCAGGTCGTCAGCGTGGAACTGCGCGACAAGCGGTTTTACCACCTCGACACGTGCCTGGCCCCGCTGGAGGGGCGCGGGGCGATCTGGTATCCGCCGGCCTTCGACGACTACGCGCAGAAGGCCATCCGCGAGGTCTTCGCCGACCTGATTGAGCTCGAGCCGGCCGAGGCGCTGCGGTTCGGCGCCAACGCGGTCGTGCTGGATCGCGCGGCCGTCGTGAACGCCGGCTGCCCGCGGCTCGTGGCGGCGCTGGCCGACCGCGGATACGAGGTCTTCAGCGTGGACCTGTCGGAGTTCATCAAGGCGGGCGGCGCGGCCAAGTGCCTGGTGCTGTGGCTGGAAAGGTAGCGCGCCGCGTTCCCTTTGCACCGTCTGCGCCGCCGTGCCCAACCCACAACTTGGCTTCGCCATTGACTGCCGCCCCGCGCGGCGGTTAGGCTATCAACGCGTGAAAGGAACCATGATGACCGTCCAGAACTGGTCCGACAACATCACCGTCGTCGAGTTGAATGAGGAGCCGCAGTTCACGGATGAGCTCACCGGCCTGACCGAGGGCATGGGCGAGCGGCCGGTTAACGTGGTCCTCAACTTCGCGGGCATCGGCTTCATCAACAGCTCCAACGTCGCCAAGCTCCTCCGCCTGCGGAAGCTCGTCCTGGGCAACCAGAGGCGGCTGATCTTCTGCGGCGTCAACACGCAGGTGTGGGGCGTGTTCCTGGTGACGGGCCTGGACAAGATATTCGAGTTCACCAATGACGTCTCGACGGCCCTGGCGACGCTCCAGCTTTCCGGCAGGGCCTCGCGCAACGGCCAGGCCGGCAAGGCCAACAACTCCCAGGGCAACAACTCCAAGTCCAACGGCGGGAAGAAGAAGCAGTGATTGACATCAAGCTGATCCGCGCCAACCCCCAGAGGTACATCGAGGCCGCAAAGGCCAAGAGGATGGACGTCGACATAACCGAGCTGGTCAAGGTCGATTCGCAGCTCCTCAGGACGCAGCAGGAGATTCAGTCGTGCCGGGCGCTCCAGAACGCGGCCGGCAAGGAGATCGCCAGGCTCAAGGAGCCCGCCGCCAAGCAGGAGGCCATCCAGAAGATGGGCTCCATCAAGGCCCGCATCAAGGAGCTTGAGGACTGGGTGGAGAAGCTCCAGCCGCGGTTCGACGAGCTGATGACGCTCGTGCCCCAGCCGGCCGACCCTGAGGTGCCGCTCGGCAAGGACGACACCGAGAACGTCGTCATCCGCGTCGAGGGCGAGGTCCGCAAGTTCGACTTCGAGCCCAGGGACCACGTCCAGTTGGGCGAGGCCCTGGACATCGTCGACATTCCGCGCGGCGTCAAGCTGGCCGGCAGCCGCAACTACATACTCAAGGGCGCCGGGTCGATGCTGCACCAGGCGATACTGCGTCTGGCCGCCGACATGATGCTCGACAAGGGATACACGCCGCTGACCGTGCCGGTGCTGGTCAACGAGTCGGCAATGTACGGCACGGGATACTTTCCCACCGGCCGCGACCAGGCGTACCTGTGCGAGCGCGACGGCATGAGCCTGGTGGGCACCGCCGAGGTGTCGGTTACGTCGTACCACTCCGGCGAGATACTCAGCGCGGACGAGCTTCCCAAGAAGTACTTCGCGGTCTCCACGTGCTTCCGGCGCGAGGCGGGCGCGGCCGGCAAGGACACGTATGGCCTGTACCGCATACATTTCTTCGACAAGGTCGAGCAGGTCATCGTCGCCCGCAACGACGTCCAGGAGTCGAAGCGCCTGCACCAGGAGATCCTCCACAACGCGGAAGACGTGCTCAAGGCCCTGGAATTGCCGTACCGCGTGGTCAACGTCTGCACGGGTGACCTGGGGCAGGGGCAGGCGCAGAAGTTCGACATTGAGACGTGGATGCCCAGCCGCAAGGGCTACGGCGAGACGCACTCGGCCAGCCGCTTTTATGACTTCCAGGCCCGGCGGCTGAACATCCGCTACCGCGACGCGGAGGGCGCGGTCCGGTTCTGCCACACGCTCAACAACACGGTCATCGCCAGCCCGCGCGTGCTGATATCGGTGCTGGAGCTTTACCAGAACGCCGATGGCACGATCACGGTCCCCAAGGCGCTCCGGCCGTACATGGGGGGGATGGAGAGGATCGAGAATCGCTGAGAACATCCGGACCCCGGAGAACAAACCATGACGCGGAAGCACGCAGCCGTCGCAATAGCGGTCATCCTCCTGGTGTGCTGCTGCGTCTGCGCGGCGACATCCGCGCCCACGACGGCATCCGCTCCGGCGGCTACCCAGGCGGCATTGGCCTATCTCGCCAAGGCAGAACAGGCCGCGCGCAAGCTGCCCACCGAAAACGGTGACAAGTTCCCGTCCAATCCACGTGAATTGGCTCTGCAGGAACTGGCTTTGCTCTACGCCGAAGCCGGTGATTCCGCCAAGGCTGAGTCTATAGCCTCAGAGCTCGGCGATGCGGGCAGATTGACTACGGTAACCTTCGTCTGCATCGCCCTAGCCGACAAAGGCAAGGTCAATGAGGCCTTGGGGATTGTCAGGAAGGCCAAACAAGATCGCCTCTTGGCCTCATTCGCACTAGCGTTGACGAGGCAGGACATCCCCATGGCGCTCAAATTGGCTCCGGAAATTCCTGATGATCGTAGAGCGCAATTCTACTGCGCTGTTGTCAGGAACTCCGTCCTCAAGAATGAAACGAAACTGGCCGAGGAGATGGTCCCCAAAGTCACGCGCCTAAGCGAGCTTGACGAAGCCTACGTGAGCGAATCGAGTTCATGGATTGCCGCCGGAAGGATCGTCGCCAGTTCCGACATGAGAAAGGCCATGGCCGCTTCCACTCAGCCTGCCGGCAGCTTGGAGAGCTACCTGGCGAAGATCCTCAGAGCCCGAGTCGAGGCCGGCGAGACGAAACAGTCCTCAGACATTCTTGATCTGCTAACTGATCCTGCTTCTCGCGTTCTGGCGATGGCAGAGATTGCCAGGTGCTACGCCGCGAAGAGAGACGCCCAAGACTGCCGCCAGCTTATCGCCCAGGGCCTGAAGGAAGCCGCGGCAGTGAAGGATGCGTCAGAGATCGACAAGCTCAAACTGGTCGGATTCTATCTGAGCGCGCCTGACTCGCTAGCCCGGGTCGGAGACATCGAAGAAGGCCTGAAGATTGTGAAGGAAGCGCGCATTCATTCCGAGAAGGGCGAACTCAGTGTATTCGCCGCGCTGGGCGGAACCAACGCGTTGATCAGGCTCTATGCAAGTGCAGGCAAAATGGACGAGGCCGTGAGGCTTGCTACTCGAGAGGACGGCACACTCTCTCCTGATGCCCTTACCATCCTGATAGATGGATTCATGAGGGCGGGCATGGCGGAGCGGGCGGCTGAGCTGACGGAGAAGGCCAACTCTGACGAGCAACGGTTTCGGCTGAACAGCGACGCAGCAAGGGCCGCGCTGGATACCGGTTCGAAGCGTTAGCTTTTCGGGCTTGGCATCCCGCGAAACCGGGGTACAATAGAGGCGTATGATTCACTTGCCGAGCAAACAGGAGTGTCCAGGGCAGTCGGCGCCGCCACGGCGGACCGCGCTGCCCTGCGCGTTTGCGCGGCCCACCTCCCAGGCTGCCGGCCGTTGCCGGATGGCCTACGCCTATTCCTACGCCTGGGCCTGGCGTAACTGGTAAGCCATCGCCCGCAAGGGCATGACTTGCCAGCGACAGCGCCCGGCCGCCCCGCTGACCCTTCAAGAAAAGGATTGCCATGAGCATTGCCATCGCACATAAACGTACAACCGGTTCAACCAGTTCTCGCCACGGCGAGCAATCTCGCCACGGCGAGCAGGCAGGAGCAGACTCCATGATCGTCGTAATGAAGCCAGGCGCGCCGCGTGAGCAGGTCGATCACGTCATCGACCTGGTCCGCGAATTCGGCCTGAAGGAGCACGTGATCGTCGGGACCGACCGGACGGTCGTCGCGTGCATCGGCGACAAGCGCGCGGTTGACAAGGGCGCGATCGAGAACGCCCCCGGCGTCGAACGCATCGTGCCGATCCTGGCGCCGTACAAGATGGCCTCGACGGAGGTCAAGAAGACCCGCACGGAGGTCGCGATAGGGCCGGCGGGCTTCAGGATCGGCGGCACGAAGATCGGCGTCATCGCGGGTCCGTGCGCGGTCGAGGGCCGCGAGCAGCTTCTACGCACGGCCTCGGCCGTCAAGGCGGCCGGGTGTATCGGCCTGCGCGGCGGGGCGTACAAGCCGCGAAGCTCGCCGTACAGCTTCCAGGGCCTGGGCGTCGAAGGGCTGGAGATGCTCGCCGAGGCCCGCGCGGAGACCGGCCTGGCGATCGTGACAGAGGTGACGAGCCTGGAGAACATCGACGCCGTCGCCCAGTACGCCGACGTGCTCCAGATCGGCACGCGGAACATGCAGAACTTCCCGCTCTTGGCGGCCGTCGGGAAGGTAAGCAAGCCCGTCCTGCTCAAGCGCGGCATGAGCGCGACGCTGGAGGAGTGGCTGCTGGCCGCGGAGTACGTCATCAACGCCGGCAACCAGCAGGTGATCCTGTGCGAGCGCGGCATCCGCACCTTCGAGGACTACGTCCGCAACACGCTGCCGCTGGCGGTCGTGCCGGAGCTGCGCGAGCGGACGCACCTGCCGGTGATCGTCGATCCATCGCACGGCACCGGCCATGCGCATCTTGTCCCCGCGATGTGCCGCGCATCCATCGCCGCCGGCGCGGATGGGCTGATTGTCGAGGCGCACCTGGACCCGGAGCACGCGATGAGCGACGGCGGGCAGTCCGTTACGCCCAACGCCCTGGTTCAGCTCATGCCAAGCCTGCGAAAGATAGCCGAGGCCGTCGGGCGAGATTTGTAAACCACATTCAACGCAGAGGGCGCGGAGGACGCGGAGAAAGCGGTAGTTGCCTGCTGAGATCGATGATTCTCTCTGCGATCTCTGCGCCCTCTGCATTGTGGTACTCTATGATCTTCCTTGCCTTCCTGCCGTCCCCGCTACAAAATGATACGCGCCGCCGATAGGCGTCGCCTGCCGGGCGCGGTGGGGGCTTGGCGGGCATCCGCCGCCGGGATAAACGCCCGCGCCCCCGCGGTCAACAATGCGCAGGAGGCCTGCGGCTCGCGCGGCAAAGATGTCGGCGACGAAACTGTGCAGTGAGGCACTGCCCCAGGATGCGAATGGAATCGCGAGGCAAATCGCGGCTTCCCTGAGATCACTAAGGGCTTTCATAGAAGACCCCTTCCATGAGCAATACGGACGTTCAGCAGGAGTTGGTTGAATCGGAAGCCTTGCCGGCGGGCGGCGCGGCCGCGCCGTCGGAATCGCGGCTAGAGGTGGCCATCCGGATGGGGCGCGGCCGGGTGATGCCTGACTTGCTCAAGCCCATCCTCCTGCACGAGATCTTCGAGGCGACGGCCGACCGGTTCCCTGAGAATGTCGCCGCCGCTTGCGGCGGGGCGGAACTGACCTACGTACAGCTTGACCGGCGGGCAAACCAGCTTGCCCGCCACCTGCGGAAGATGGGCATCGGCCGCGGGGCGCTGGTGGGGCTGCTCCTGCCGCGAGGCCTCGACGTGTGCGTCGCCATGCTGGGGATACTCAAGGCCGGGGCGGCTTATGTCCCGCTGGACTGCGACTATCCGCCGAACCGCGTGGCGTGCATCCTCGACGACTGTAAGGTCGCGGCCGTCGTTACGGAATCGGCCCTCGCGGCCAAGCACGACCTCGACGGCCGGCATCCCGTCCTTCTGGACCGGGATGCGTCCCTGATCGAACGCCAGGCGACGGACCGTCTGCCGGCGGGCCAATGCCGGATGGACGACCTGTGCTACGTCATATTCACATCGGGTTCCACCGGCCGGCCCAAGGGCGTGCAGATCGAGCACCGCAGCGCAAGCCACCTCGTGCTGGCCGAGAAGACGATCTACGGGGTCGAGGCGCCCGACCGGGTCTTCCAGGGCTTTTCCGTGGCGTTCGATGCGTCGGTCGAGGAGTTCTGGATGGCCTGGGCCTGCGGCGCGACGCTTGTCGTCGGCACATCCGAGATGGTCCACAGCGGCCCCGCCCTGTCGGACGTGCTGGCCGATGCCGGCGTGACCGTCTGGTCAACCGTGCCGACGCTGCTGGCCGTCGTGCCGCGGGATGTGCCGGCGCTGCGAATCCTGATCCTGGGCGGCGAGTCATGCCCGCCCGACCTTGTCCGCCGCTGGCATCGCCCCGGCCGTCGTGTCTTCAATACTTACGGGCCGACCGAGGCCACCGTCATCGCCACCTACACGCTCTGCGAACCGGACAGGCCGCTGACCATCGGCAGGCCCGTCCCCAATTACCGGCTGTACATACTCGACGACCGCCTCCAGAGCGTCCCATTGGGCGAATCGGGTGAGCTGTGCATCGGCGGAGTGGGCCTTTCGCGCGGCTACCTCGGGCGCGACGACCTGACGGCCAAGGTCTTCTGCGATGACCCGTTCGCCGCGGGCGAGCCGCACGCGCGATTGTACCGGACCGGCGACTTGGCGCGTTTCACGCCCGACGGCGAGATCGAATATCTGGGCCGGATGGACACGCAGGTCAAGATTCGCGGATTCAGGGTCGAGCTGTCCGAGATCGAGTCGGTGCTGATGCAGCACCCGGACATCCAGACGGCCGTCGCGGCTGTGCGGCAGGAGCGGGACATACAGCAGCTTGTGGGGTACGTCATCCCGCGTGACGGCCGGTCGGTGGGCGACGGCGCGTGCGACAAGCTCCGCGCGTGGCTGAGGACGCGGCTGCCGGCATACATGGTCCCTTCGATTCTGGAACCGGTGGACACGCTGCCCAGGCTGCCCAGCGGGAAGGTTGACCGTAAGCGTCTACCCGCGCCACGGCCGCGCCAGGCCGGCCGGCGGAGCGAAGCGGATGAACCGCAAGGACCGGCGGAGCGACGGATCGTGGCTGTGTGGCGGGAACTGATGTCGCCGCTGCCGGTGGGGAGGGAGGATCACTTCTTCACGGACCTGGGCGGGCACTCGCTTCTGGCGGCGAGGATGGTCTCGCAACTGAGGAAGGATGCCGACTTCGCGGATCTGTCCGTAACGGATGTATACAACTTTCCCACCCCGCGTGCGCTGGCGGCGGAGCTGGAGCGCAGACGGCCTTCGCGCCGGCAGGCGGCGACGGGGCCGGACCCGGCCCCCGCAATACCCGTTTCGACGGCCGGGTACTGGCTCTGCTGCCTTGGCCAGGCGGTCGGGCTTTACTTCATCGTCGGCGTATTTGCGGCGCAGTGGCTTGCGCCGTTCCTGGTCTATAGCTGGCTGTCGTACAACGGCTTTCCCGCGGTCCAGGCCGTGGCGCTGGCGCTGGCGGCGCTGCTGGCGTTCTACCCGACGACGCTGCTGCTGTCGATCATCGTGAAATGGACGTTCATCGGGCGCTACCGCCCCGGCCGCCACAGGCTGTGGGGATGGTATTACCTGAGGTGGTGGCTCGTCGAGCAGTTCATCTCGGCCGCGCCGCTGGATACGCTCGAGGGCACCCCGCTGCTGGCATGGTACTACCGCCTGATGGGCGCCCGCATCGGGCCGAACGTCTACATTGGCACGGACAACATCCGCTCGTTCGACGTGGTAAGCGTCGGCGAGGACACCTGCATCGGCGCCGACTCCGAGCTGCTTTCCTACGCCGTCGAGGACGGCGTGCTCAAGATCGCGCCGATCTCCGTCGGCCGGCGGTGCTTCATCGGCACGCGCAGCATCGTGGGCCCGGGCGCTTGCATGGAGGATGGCGCCGGCCTGTGCGACCTGAGCCTGCTGTCGCCGGGTGCGTCGATCCCGCGGGGCCAGCGATGGATCGGCTCTCCGGCGCGGCCGCTTGACCCCAAGCTCCGCAAGCCGCCGGCCCCGGTCGAGCGACCCTCAACGGCGCGGCGCGCGGCGATGGGCCTGGCGCAGGGCCTGGCCGTCCTGGTCCGGCCTGCCGTCTACCTCCTGGCGATCTATCCCGGCGTACTCCTTCTCAACCTCAACTACGGCGCGCGGCTGTGGGACTGGTGGTTCCTGGCGCTGTCGCCGGTGGTGGCGGTGTCGTTCGTGGTGCTCCTGGCGGCCGAGATCGCCCTGATGAAGTGGCTGCTGCTCGGTCGGGTCCGTCCCGGCGCGCACAGCCTGACCGGGTGGTTCCATTTCCGCAAGTGGTTCTTCGACCAGCTCATGGACATGAGCCTGGACCTGCTGGGGCCGCTTTACGCGACGCTGTACCTGCTTCCGTGGTATCGCCTGCTGGGCGCACGCCTGGGCCGGCGGGCCGAGATATCGACGGCCTGCGCCGCACAGCCGGACCTGCTGGACCTGGGCGAGTGCAGCTTCGTCGCCGACTGCGCCTCGATGGGCGCGCCGCACGTGGAGGCGGGCAGGCTCACGCTTGAGCCGATCCGCATCGGCAAGCGGGCATTTATAGGCAACAGCGCCATGGTCCCCGTCGGCGCGACCATCGGGGATGACTCGCTCATCGGATGTCTCTCGGCCCCGCCGCTGTCGTCGCCGGGGGCAAGCCAGGCCGACACATCCTGGCTCGGCTCGCCCGCGATCTTCCTGCCGCAGCGGGCCAAGAGCGCCGCGTTCGGGGCGGCAAGCACGTTCCAGCCGACGCGGAAACTTTACGCCCGGCGGCTGGCCATCGAGTTCTTCCGCGTCTTCCTGCCGGCGACGCTGTTCGTCGCCATCGCCAGCGTGCTGATAGGCATCCTGACAAAGAACATGCCGGGCCAGGAACAGCCTGGGTGGGCGTCAATGTGGCCGCTATTGGCGGCCTTTCCGCTCATGTACGTGGTGTGCGGCATCGCGGCGGCGCTGGCGGTCGTGGCGGCCAAGTGGATTCTGATGGGCAAGTACCGGCCGGGCGAACGGCCGCTGTGGAGCGGCTTCGTCTGGCGGACTGAACTGCTGACGGCGCTCCACGAGAACCTGGCAAACCCGTTCCTGGTGGAGCTGCTCCGCGGCACGCCGTGGGTCTGCTGGTTCTTCCGGCTGATGGGCGCGAAGATCGGCCGCCGGGTCTTCATGGACACGACCGCGCTGACGGAGTTCGACCTCATCCGCATCGGCGACGGGGCGATGCTCAACGACGACTGCACGATCCAGACGCACCTCTTCGAGGACCGCGTGATGAAGATGTCCACCATCGACATCGGCGCGGGCTGCTCCATCGGCGCCGGGTCGATAGTGCTGTACGACACGCGGATGGAAGATGGCTCGGCGCTGGGCGCGCTGTCGCTGATGATGAAGGGCGAGTCGCTGCCGGCCGGCACGCGGTGGGAGGGAAGCCCGGCACGGCATTGTGGATTGCGGATTGCGGAATGCGGATTGGCGGTTGAGCATAGGCAACAGGCAACAGGCGATGGGCAACAGTCGCTGGCGCTGGATGTGGCCTTTCACACCGCCATCGACGGCATCGCCAAGCAAGGAAATGGGTCCGACGCCCATGTGTGGGTGCTGGACGTTTCGGACAACTTCGGAACCCCATCAGACAGCCGCTCGGATGCCGTGGATGGCAATTCGCAATCCGCAATCCACAATCCGCAATCTGCCAGACATGCGCTCACCCGTCAGGTGGTGGGCCGTTTCCTCAATGTTCCGCCCGACGAGGTGGTTCTGAGTGCGGACCCGCACGGGCGGCTTACGGTGTCGGCCGCTCCGCTCGACCTGAGCATCGCGCACAGCGAGGACGTCTTTGTCGCGGGCTTGGCCCACGCCAGGGAGGGCTGCCGGATCGGCGTTGACGTGGAAGTCGTGCGGGATGGAATCGACGTGGATGCGCTGGCGGCGGCGCATTTCAGCCCGGCCGAGCGGATGCGCCTGTTCGCGGATAAGTCCCTCGCCCCCGCGCGGAAGCAGGAGGTGTTCCTCCTGTGCTGGACGGCCAAGGAGGCGATGGCCAAGGCAATCGGCCAGGGCATGTCCTTCGGCCTGGACCAGATCGAGACGGTCTTGGACGGCCACGGCTCCGTTCGCCTGGCGTCGCTCAACGGTTCGGCGCAACTGGCCGACGGGTGGCGGATCGTCCATCGGACGTTCCCCCGCAACGGCGGCGGCAAGGCCGCGATCGTCGCCGTGGCCGTGGGCGGACCCGTGGGTGCACCGAGCTAAGTCCCGCCGCCTCGGTTGCCCAGCGGACCGAACCTGAACGTCGAACGTATGAGCTCAAACCCAGCGGCACACTTCGACGAATCTCCATCAAGCCATTGTTCGCTGACGACAAGCGACCAGTGGCCTGACTTGGCGGCGAATATCGTGAACGTGACAGGCGTGGAATCGACTCGTCCGGATACCCGCAAGCCCTCCCCGCGGTATTGTCCCCATCGCTCGAAACGAGTGGCTACGGCCCTGGCGATGCTGTTTTCCTGAATCAACTTCCGCGCACGGGCCTTCACATCCGTCGGCGGGATGACTCCCTCCCGCTCCCAGTGGATCTTGGCGATGGCGGCCGTGTGTTCATCGGTGGACGCCAGCGCCTCATCGTCATATACGTCCAGCCGGACGAACGCTGCGCCCGGGCCGACGATGGTCATGTGGATGGTCCCGCTGGCGCCGATGTCGTGGTGCGTGTCATCCACGTCCGCTCGCCAGGTGTAAGGGTATTTGAACTGATACTCTGGCCGGTTGACGTACTTGGGCGGAGGCGCGGTGCGCCCGCCCGATGACGCCAGGGCCGCCAGTTCGTCAGGCTGGGCCGTGAACACCATCGATTCATCGTGTACGCCCGCCGACACGCGGATGGCGCCGACTGGATGGCCGCGCTCTCCGCACATTCGCCAAGCGCGCTTGACGAGGTTCTGCATGTGTAGCATGACCAGGAAGAAGGCGTCCCCTTGGGCATCGCGCAAGTGTTGGGGAATGTCGCCGTGGCTGTCCTCGCCGAGTTCCATTTCGCGGTACTCCTCCATGGCCTTCTGAATGCCCTCCATCCCGGTCAGCACAAACGGCCGGGAGGTCTCCTCATCCCATTCCTCGCTTGTTCTCGGGACCTCCATCCGCGCGCAGGCCCAAAGTTCCCAACTATCGAAGTTGATGTCGAAGCGGTTCATCTCAACGTAGACGTCGGCGGGCCGGAACACCTTCGCGCAATCGCCGTGGAAAGCGGCCAGCCAATCGGCTGCGGGCCCCACCTGGTGCAGGAAGTCCTTGCCGATGATCACGTGGAACGGCGTCGCCGGCTGGATTGCCTTCAGGCGGTTCTCGACGATCGTGATCATGGCGTCCAGGCGCCCTTCGTCGAACAGGGCGGCCAACCGCGCATTCTCGGCGGCTTGATCGGAAGGCGCCCCAGTCGCAACGGCCGGGGCCGTGGCCGGTTGGGGCGTGTTCGACGCGGAGAATTCCTCGGCGTATTCGGGATCGGTGAACTGGAACTCCACCGTCGAACGATCCGAGGTGATCTGCACCGCCATCGGCCAGATCGCCTGCCACAGGAACAAGGGAACCAACATCAGCAGCGCCAGGCCGATGGCCGCCCACTTGCGCCAGGCGTGGGGAATGCCCTGGACGAGATAGAACGCAACGGCTGCGGCCGCAAGGATAAGGACCAGTTCGACGGCGAATCGCAGGCGATACTGCCGCATGAACTTAGTGGCGCACGGACCGCAAGCCGGGATGCCGAACGAACTGCCCTTGAACAGGAACTCGGCCCACCACAGGACAACCATCCACCACTCGAAGGCGTGTGTGGAAAGCTTCACGGCCGAGGTGGGACGTTCCTTGCCGCAAACCGCGCACCTGTTAGGGAACTTGGGGTATCGAGCGACGGGGACCTTCACCTCATAGGTTGCCTTCATGCGCGGCCTCCCACGCGATCGCCGGGCCGATGGCGTCGCGGACCCGGACAGTGAGTATAGCATGCGCGCGCCGCCGGACAAGGATTCGGTGGAAGGAATGTGGACGGCTGCTTAACATGTGGGCATGGACCAAGTCGGGGATGTTGCCGGTTCGACCAAGCCGCGCCTGGCCCGCGCGCCGCTTGCGCCCGTCGCGGCCGCGATGGCGCTGGGGATAGTCGCGGGGCGGTATCTCGAGTGGCCGGTGGGCATCTTCGCGACGGTCGCGGCCGCGGGCGTAATGATGGCCATCGTCTTCGTCCGCAGGGAGCACCTCCGGCCGATTGCCGCCGTCGCCGCGGGCGCGGCGATCTTCGCCTTGGCGGCTGTGTACGCGCACATCGCGTATTACACGATCAGCCGCGACCATATCGTCAACTACACCGATGGCTCGCCTATGCCTGCGACGATCCGCGGGCAGATAGTGTCATCGCCGGCGATAGTCGAGGATGAGGGCATCGCGTCCGCCGGCTATCGCCGCCCGCCAAGGACCGTCTTTTTGCTGGAGGCCTCCGCGATTCGCGCCACGACGTCCCAGCCGACAGGGCCGGCCAAGGTCGAGTGGCTCCCGGTCAGCGGCCTTGTCCGCGCGACCATCCGGGAGGAGGCGCCGGCGCTGGCGGCAGGGCAGGAGGTGGAGCTTGTCGGGACCATCGGCCGCGTGCGGGGGCCCGACAACCCGGGCCAGGTCGATTGGTCGGCGTCGGCGCGGATCAACCACACGCTCGTCTGGATCTCCGTGCCGGTCTCCGATGGCGCGGCGGTCAATCGCGAAGTGGGGCGGTCGGCGGTGGCGCGATGCTACTGGCACATCCGCGCGGCCATACGGCAGCACCTCAACAACTGCGGCGACGCCGAGGACGGCCGGCTGGTCAACGCGCTCATCATCGGCGAGCGCCATCCGGCCATGCGCCAGCTCAACCAGGACATGGTCCGCGCCGGCACGGTCCATTACCTGTCCATCTCCGGCGATCACCTGGCGATCTTCCTCGGCTTTCTGTACCTGCTGTGCCGGGTCAGTTTGCTCACGCCGCGCCGCTCGGCGATCATCGTCCTTGTCATTCTGACGGCCTACATGGTCCTGGCCGAGCCGAACCCGCCGCTGTGGCGCAGCGCGATAATGGCCGCCGCGCTGTGCCTGAGCGTCATCTTCTCGCGGCAGCGGTCGGCGCTGAACGCCCTGTCGGCGGCGGCCGTCATCTTGCTGGCGCTGGACCCGCTACAGCTCTTCTCGGCGGGGTTTCAACTGAGCTTCGGGATCGTCGCCGGCATGGTGCTCATGCACGGCCCGCTGCGCGACCTGCTCTTCGGGCGCTTCCTGCGGCGGCGCGGATTGATGGTCTTCCGCCGCGAGCATCGCGTGCGCCGATGGCTCCACTTCACGGGCGCCAACTGGGCCATCGCGGCCGTCACGGTGTCAACCAACGCCTACATCGTCTCGGCGCCGCTGGTGGCGTATCACTTCGGCCTATTCAGCCCTTACGCGTCGGTCCTGAGCCTGCTGCTGGCGCCGCTGGTGACGGCCGTGCTGGTGCCCGGGTACATCTCGACCGCCCTGGCATGGCCGATGCCCAACCTGTCGGCGGTGATGGGCGACCTCGCCGGCCGGGCCGCCGATCTGCTCACCTGGGCGGTAGGCGCGTGCAATCACCTGCCGGGCCTGTGCTTCGACATACGGCCGGTGGGAGTGTGGTGGGTGCCGCTGTGCTACGCGGCGATCGCGGTGATCCTGCTTCACAGGCGGCTGCCGCGCGGGCGAGTCTGGGCGGGCGCGGCCGCGGCTATCCTCATCGCGGCGATCGTCTGGACGCAGTGGCCGGCGCCGCGCCAGCGGGCGGCCGAGCTCGACGTCCTGGCGGTGGGGGATGGACAGTGCATCATCCTCCGCGGGCCATCCGGCCTGACGTGCATCATCGACGCCGGCACCAAGAGCGACCTGGACGTGTACCAGCAGGTCCTCGGGCCGTTCATCCAGCACGAGCGGCTGCCCGCGCCGGCGATGGCGATGGTCTCCCACGCCAACACGGACCACTACAGCGCCCTGGCCGCCCTGGTCGAGAGGACGGGCCTGGACAAGCTATACCTAAGCGATTACTTCCGCCCGCCACCCGCGCATGCCGGCCCCGCGCCCGCGACAATGCCCGCGACGGCCGGCGGTCAGCCGTCCACACATCCTTCGCCCCGAACGTCGAGGAACTCCTCGCCCGACGCGGTTGCGGTGGGCATGTTGGCCCTCATGCGCGCAAGCGATGTCGAGGTCGTCCACATCCGCGCGGGTGACACGGTGGCGCTGGATGGTTCAACGACCATCGAGGCGCTCTGGCCGCCGGGCGAGCGGCGGGAAGACCTGACCGTCAACGATACATCGCTTGTCCTGCTCGTCACCTGCAACGGCCAGCGGGTGCTGCTGAGCGGTGATGGCGAGGCGGTCCCGCAGGCGGCGCTGGCCGCGCAATTCGCGAAGTCAGGCGGCCCGGCCGCGGAGGTCCTCGTCATGCCGCACCACGGGAGTTGGCGGCCGACGCTCCCGGCGTTCGTGGCGGCGGTCCGGCCGACGCACGTCATTATCAGCAACTCGCACGAGCCGCGCCCGCCGGCCAACAACAAGGATGCCGCGGACTTCCACGCCCGGCTGAAGGCCGAGCACTTCCTATACAGCACGGCCCGCAACGGCTGGATACAGGTCCGCTTCGGCGGCGGGAAGATCGAGGTCCGGACCATGAGGTAACCAGCCGCGGGAAAATCGCGCCGCGCAAATGTGCGGAATTCCCTTTGACGGGCCCGCAGCTAAGTGTATAATATACACGAAGGCTGGAGAAAGGGCACAATATGAACGCCGCGGAACCAATCTACAAGCCGTCCTTGGCGCTGCTGACGGACCTGTATCAGCTCACGATGGCCTACGGGTACTGGAAGCTCGCGCGGGCCGACGACCAGGCCGTCTTCCACCTGACCTTCCGCAAGCACCCGTTCAAGGGCGGCTACACGCTCGCGTGCGGGCTGGAAAACGCCGTCGCCTTTGTCAACGCGTTCCACTACGACGCGGGCGACATCGCCTACCTGGCCTCGCTCACAGGCAACGACGGCAAGGCCCTGTTTGAGCCAGACTTCCTGGTGTACCTCTCCGGCCTGAGGCTCACCTGCGACATCGACGCGATGCCCGAAGGCACGGCCGTCTTCCCGCACGAGCCGCTGGTCCGCGTGAAGGGCCCGCTCCTCCAGTGCCAGCTCTTGGAGACGCCGCTGCTCAACATGCTCAACTTCCAGTCGCTGATAGCCACCAAGGCGGCGAGGATATGCTGGGCGGCCGGAGGCGAGAGCGTGCTGGAGTTCGGCCTGCGGCGGGCGCAGGGCGTGGACGGCTCGCTCGGGGCTAGCCGGGCGGCGTATATCGGCGGCTGCTCGGCCACGTCCAACGTCCTGGCCGGGCGGCTGTACGGCATACCCGTCAAGGGCACGCACGCGCATAGCTGGGTCATGTGCTTCGACGAGGAGCTTGAGGCCTTCGACGCATATGCCACGGCCCTGCCCAACAACTGCATCTTCCTCGTAGACACGTACGACACGCTGGAGGGCGTCCGCAACGCCATCGAGATCGGCCGTCGGCTCCGCCGGCGCGGCCACGAGATGCTCGGCATCCGCCTGGACAGCGGCGACCTGGCGTACCTGAGCGTCGAGGCACGCGCGATGCTCGACGAGGCCGGCTTTGACAAGGCCATCATCGTCGGCAGCAACGACCTGGACGAGAACATCATCGCCAGCCTCAAGCAGCAGGAGGCGCGGATCTCCGTCTGGGCGGTGGGCACGCGGCTGGTGACCGCCTACGACGAGCCGGCGCTGGGCGGCGTGTACAAGCTCTCGGCGATCAAGCGGCCGGGGGGCGAGTGGCAGCACAAGGTCAAGCTCTCCGAGCAGTCGGTCAAGACGACCACGCCGGGTATCCTCCAGGTGCGGCGGTTCTTCGGCCCCAGCGGCGCCGATGGGCGGCGGGGCGGGCAGTTCACGGCGGACATGATCTTCGACGAGCTAAGTGGCGTGGGCGTCCCGCCCGCGCGTTCCGCTGGCGTCTCGCCAGCGGGTGCTGTCATCGTTGACATGAAGGACCCGACGCGTCGGAAGATCATCCCCGCCGGCACGCCTTACGAAGACCTGCTGGTGCCCGTGTTCCGCGCGGGCAAGTGCGTCTACGACTCGCCGGCGCCGGCCGACATCCGCCGCCGTGCGCAGGAGCAGCTTGCCGGCCTGCACAAGGGCATCAAGCGATTCCTCAACCCGCACGAGTATCCATCCGGGCTTGAGAAGGGCCTGCACGACCTGAAGACCCAGTTGATACTCGAAGCAAGAGGGCTGCCGGTATGAAACTCATCAAACTAGCCGCCGGGATAGTGAACACGACGCCGCTGGACTGGGACGGCAACAAGGCCGCCATCGTCTCCGCGATCCGCGCGGCCAAGGCCGGCGGCGTCAGCATCCTCTGCCTGCCGGAGATGTGCTTGTGCGGATACGGATGCGAGGATGCGTTCAGTTCGCCCGGGCTGAGGCGGATGGCCCGGCAGGTGCTGCGCGAAATTGCGCCCGAGACGGGCGGCATCGCCGTATCGCTGGGCTTGCCTGTGCTGTACCGCAACGGCCTGTTCAACACGGCCGCGATGGTGGCCGATGGCAAGGTCCTGGGCTTCGTCGCCAAGCAGCACCTGGCCGGCGAGGGCCTGCACTACGAGCCGCGATGGTTCAAGCCCTGGCCAGAGAGCGTGGCGGCCGAGGTTGAGCTGGACGGCGAGACGTTCCCCATCGGCGACATCTACTTCGACCTTGGCGGCGTCAAGATCGGCTTTGAGATCTGCGAGGATGCCTGGGTCGCCAAGCGGCCCGGCGGCGGCCTGGCACAGCACGGCGTGGACGTGATCCTCAACCCATCCGCCAGCCACTTCGCCTTCGGCAAGTTCGAGGTCCGCAAGCGGTTCGTGCTGGAGGGCAGCAGGGCGTTCGGCTGCACGTACGTCTACAGCAACCTCGTGGGCAACGAGGCGGGGCGGGCGATCTACGACGGCGGGGCGTTGATCGCGTCGGCCGGCGCAATGGCGGCGATCGGCCCGCGGTTCGGATACGAGACCTTCGGCGTTACCTCGGCGGTGGTCGATGTGGACGCCACGCGCTTGGCGCAGTCGCGGACGGGCAGCTTCACGCCGGCCGTGGATGATGGCGCGTGCATACGCGCCGCGTTCGAGTACCCGTCACTGGCGCCGGTCCGGAGTTCACTGGAGCAGCCTGCCTGGGAGCGAAGCCCGCACATCCGCGAGGAGGAGTTCACGCGGGCGGTCACGCTAGGCCTGTTCGACTACATGCGCAAGAGCCGGTCAAGCGGATTCGTCGTCTCGCTGAGCGGCGGGGCGGATTCATCGCTGGTAACCTGCCTGGCGGCGATGATGGTGCGGCTTGCGTGCAACGAAATCGGCATCGATAGTTTCCTTGCTCGCACAGGGCTGCACAGCAGCACTGGCACGGGGCCGCACAACATCCCCGGCACAGGGCCGCACAACAGCGCCTCACGGCAAGCCTCGTCGCAAGCACAGGGATCTGACGAGGGCTTGCCGTTAGGCGCTGTTAGCTCGCCAGGCGCAGTTAGCTCACCGGCAACGCCTCAAGACATCGGGCAGGTGCAGGTTCTGGTCCGCAGGCTCCTGACCTGCGTGTATCAGTCCACGGCCAACAGCTCCGTCGTCACCCGCGGCGCCGCCCGCGAGGTGGCGGCGGCCGTGGGCGCCAGGTTTATTGAGCTGGACGTCGATCCCTTCTTCAAGGGCTACGTGGCGGCGGCCGAGAAGGCGCTTGGCCGCAGGATCTCGTGGGAGTCCGACGACATCGCGCTCCAGAACATCCAGGCCCGCGTGCGTGGCCCCGGCCTGTGGATGATCGCGAACCTTCGCAACGCCCTGCTGCTGGCGACGAGCAACCGCTCGGAGGCGGCCGTCGGCTACGCCACGATGGATGGCGACACCTGCGGCGGCCTGTCGCCCATCGCCGGGATCGACAAGGCGTTCATCCGCCACTACCTCCGCTGGCTGGCCAAGGAAGGCCCCGCCCGCCTGGGGCCGATCCCGGCGCTGCGTGCGGTCAACGCCCAGCAGCCCACGGCCGAGCTGCGGCCGCCCGGGCAGTCGCAGACCGACGAGGCCGACCTCATGCCGTACGACCTGCTCGACGCCATCGAGCGCGCCGCCATCCGCGACAAGAAGACGCCCGTCGAGGTCTTCCAGCTCATGCAGGTGGAGTTCCAGCAATACGCCGCCGGCCAGTTGGCGGCGTGGATCGAGCGGTTCTTCCGGCTCTGGTGCCGCAACCAGTGGAAGCGCGAGCGATACGCCCCCAGCTTCCACGTGGACGACAAGAACCTCGACCCCAAGACCTGGTGCCGGTTCCCGATCCTCTCGGGCGGCTTTGAGCGGGAACTGGCGGAGTTGCGGCGGCGCTCCCAGGTGAGCGGGCCAGACGAGAAGGGGGCGGAGGGAAATTCCTGAAGATTTTCCATTTTCCCCTTGCCAAGGTGTATATCTGACACTATCATTAGTGTAGAAGATACACGAAAGGCCAGCATCATGGCATACACATACGAATATCCCCGGCCGGCGCTGACGGTGGACTGCGTGGTCTTCGGCTTGGATGAGGAGGACCTGAAGGTCCTGCTGATCCAGCGGGACCTGGAGCCGTTCGCCGGGCGGTGGGCGCTGCCGGGCGGGTTCGTGCGGATGGAGGAGTCGCTGGAGGAGGCCGCGCGGCGGGAGCTGGCCGAGGAGGCCGGCGTGTCCAACGTCTTCCTGGAGCAGCTCTACAGCTTCGGCGATGTCAATCGCGACCCGCGCGGCCGTGTGGTCACCGTGGCGTACTACGCCCTGGTGAAGCTGGGCGACTTCAGCGTCAAGGGCGCCACCGATGCCCGGAAGGCCGCGTGGTTCGCCGTGGACGATGTGCCGACCCTGGCCTTCGACCACCAGCGGATCGTGGATGTCGCCTACGGGCGGCTCAAGGCCAAGGTGCGGTACCAGCCGATCGGCTTCGAGCTGCTGCCGCCCAAGTTCACTCTGACGCAGCTACAGAGGATGTACGAGAAGGTGCTCGACCGGCCGCTCGACAAGCGAAACTTCCGCAAGAAGATCCTGGGCATGGGCATCCTGGCGGGGCTGGACGAGGTCGAGACGGATGTGGCCCACCGTGCGGCGCGGCTCTTCCGGTTCGACAAGAAACGGTACGACGCGCTGGTCAAGCAGGGATTCAACTTCGAGATCTGATGAGAACGGCCTTAACCACAAAGGGCTCAAAGGTGATCAAGAGGGGAACAGTTCCGGTTCCGTGGCTCCAGTGAACTTCGTGATCTTTGTGGTGAAGGGTAGGAGAGACACATGAGCGCCAACAACCAAACAAGACGAGCGCTGATCCTTGTTGACATCCAGAACGACTTCTGCCCCGGCGGGGCACTGGCCGTACCCAGCGGCCATGAGGTGATCGGCGTGGCCAACAGGCTCATGGGGGAGTTCGACCTGGTCGTCGCGACTCAGGACTGGCACCCGCCGGGCCACGGCTCATTCGCCTCCAGCCACGCCGGCGCGAAGGTCGGCGACGTGGTCGATCTCAACGGCCTGCCGCAAGTCCTCTGGCCGGACCACTGCGTGCAGTGTACGGCCGGCGCCGAACTGGCGCCCGGGCTGAACCTGGCCGGCATCGACAAGACCATCCGCAAGGGCGCCGACGCCGGCGTCGACAGCTACAGCGGCTTCTTTGACAACGGCGATAGCGGCCGTCGCAAGCCCACTGGCCTGGCCGAGTACCTGCACGCCCGCGGCGTGGGCGAGGTGTACGTGATGGGCCTGGCGACGGACTACTGCGTGAAGGCGACCGCCCTTGATGCTGCGGCGCTTGGCTTCCGCACGCACCTGGTGCTGGATGGCTGCCGCGGCGTGAACATCCGCGACGGCGACGTGGCCAAGGCCATCGAGGAGATGGCCCGCGCGGGCGTCGTGATCCTTATGAGCAACCACCTGGGCGACGTGAAGAAGGCGGCCTAGACTGCGGAAAGGAAAGAGAACATGTTCGGCGCAAGGACAATCCGACACGGCCAGCGAGTGGCGATATGGAACCAGCCGGGACAAGTGCGGATAGTCGACGGGCCCAGGCGGGTATACCTCCTGTGGGGCGAGAAGGTCGATCCCCTGCCGCTCTACTCCGCTGAGGCCAGCCAGTACCTCGCCATCCGCTTCCGGGATGGGCACTGCGAGAACATCCGCGGGCCGGCGTCGGTGCACCTGGACCCGGTGCTGCACGAGAAGGTCACGGTCGAGGATGCCCTGGCGGTCAACGCCCACGAGGCCGTCGTGGTCTACACACGCGAAGACGGCCACGTGCATCGCCGCGTGGTCCGGGGCCCGGCCATCTTCGTGCCCACCGACAGGGAATGGCTGCACCAGTTCAGTTGGCACGGGGCCGACCCGCGCAATCCGCGGCGGAAGGTGCCGCACGCCCTGACGTTCACCAAGCTCTGGACCATCCCGGACCAGATGTACTTCGACGTGCCGGAGGTCCGCACGGCCGACGACGCGCTGCTTGTGGTCGAGCTGATGATCTTCTTCGAGCTGGCGGACATCGAGACAATGCTCGACCAGACGCACGACCCCATCGCGGACTTCATCAACGCGGTCTCGGCCGATGTGATCGACTTCGTCGGCCGGCGGACGTTCGAGGAGTTCAAGCGCGAGACGCAGAAGCTCAACGACCTGTCCGCGTACGCCAACCTGACGGCCCGCGCCGGCCGCATCGGCTACAAGATCAACAAGGTCGTCTACCGCGGCTACCTCGCCGGCGACAAGCTCCAGGCGATGCACGATGAGGCCATCCAGGCCCGCACCAGGCTCAAGCTCGAGGCCGAGACGGAGCGCCAGGCCCAGGAACTGGCCGACCTGCGCCTGACGCGCGAGGCCCAGCGCGCCGACCAGCAGCGGAAGATGGAGCAGGAGCAGGCCGAGCACAAAATTCGGCTGGAGCGGCTGGGGCACGATGAGACTCTCCGCGCCCTGAAGGAGGAGCAGGCCAACGAGGCGTCCGCCAAGCAACGCGCCAACGAGATCGACGTCGAGCACCAGAAGGCGACGGATGCCCAGCGAGTCGAGCTGCTCAAGGCCATGCAGGCCCTCCAGGTGGACCTGACCAAGTACCTGGTGGCCCAGTACCAGAACCCCGACCGCGTGATCCGAGTCGAGGGAGAGCGAAGGACGCAGTTGCACCTGCATGAGAACTGAAGATGAGATGGTCAGCAAGACAGATCGACGTCTTGGAGCAGCCGGCTGATGTGCTGATCTGTTCGGCCAACGTCGGGCTGAACCTATCCGGCGGAGTCGGCGGCGCGATTCTGCAACGGCATGGCGGCGCCATGCAGGCTGAGCTGCACGGGTACCTGAAGCAGCACGGGATTCGCCATGTCCAGCCTGGCGATGTCGTTCGTGCCTCGCCTTGCGGGACGCATTTCCAGTTCGTGCTGCACGCGGTGGCCATCGACGGTTTCTACGAGTCATCGCCGGAGCTTGTGAGGTCCACCGTCCGGAAGGCATTGGAGATGGCCGCCGCTGAGGGGGCCAGGGCAGTTGCCTTGACCGCCTTGGCAACCGGATATGGCCCGTTCACCATTCCGGAGTTCGCGGCCGCGATCAGGCCTCTGATGTCGCTGAACCTGCCGCCTATCGACGAAGTGGTCATCTGCGTCCTGAAGGACTATGAGGTAGATCAGCTTGATGCCGTGCTGAGAGAAGGCGAATCCCCCGGACGGTCTGCCAAAGAAAGTCCCATCGACGTAACCGACCGGCTCAAAGGACTTCTCATCGGCACGGCCGTCGGCGATGCGATCGGCCTTCCCCGGGAATCCATGTCCAAGCGGCGCGCCGTGCGGCTGTTCGGCTCGCCTCCATTAGGGCATCGCCTGATTATCGGGCGCGGGATGTTCAGCGACGACACGGAACACGCCTGCATGACGGCCGAAGCCTTCCTTGCTGACTGGAATGATCCAAAGCGGTTCGCCGGGTCGCTTGCATGGCGCCTGCGAGGCTGGTTCCTGTCGCTCTCCCCGGGGATCGGCATGGCCACGGCCGAGGCGTGCATCAAACTGCTCTTGGGATGGCCGGCCAGCCGGAGCGGGGTCTTCTCGGCCGGCAACGGGCCGGCGATGCGGGCGCCGATCATCGGGGCGTTGCTCGCCGACCGGCCGGAACTGATGCGGGAGATGGTCCGCGCGTCCACGCGGTTGACGCACACCGACCCGAAGGCCGAGGAAGGCGCGTGGGTCGTCGCGATGGCGGCTGCGTACGCCGTAAAGCGGACAGCAGCGGAGGTCAACGCGGATGAGTTCATCCAGTCCGTCCTGCCATCGCTCAAGGGCGACCAGTTGAAGCAGTTCCTCACTTTGGCGATGGACTGTCTGAAACGAGATGCCTCCGCCTCCGAGTTCGCGGAGACAATAGGCCAGAGCAAGGGGATCAGCGGGTACATCAATCACACGGTGCCGGCCGTGATTTTCTGCTGGCTGCGATATCGTGGCGACTTCCGGCGGACGGTGGAGGAGACGGTCCTCCTTGGCGGCGACGCGGACACCACAGGTGCGATCGTCGGAGCCCTTGCCGGCGCGACTGTGGGCGAGGCCGGGATTCCGGAGGAGTGGGTCCGCGGGCTGTGGGAATGGCCAAGGAGCGTCGGATGGATCAGACGGTTGGCCAGGCGGGTGTCCGAGCGGGTACAGAACTGGGACTCGCCGAGGCGTATCCGGCCGCCCTGGACGTTCTGGCCCGGCGTGCTTCTCAGGAACCTGCTGCTGTTCCTGATCGTGCTCGGACATGGTCTCAGGAGAATCTTCCCGCCATACTGAAAGGCAACGAGGTGCGATATGAGTGACAAGATCGTCTGGCAAGGCAAGTACCTCCAGGTGTGCCTGCGGGACACTTACGAGTGCGTCCAGCGGCGGGGCATCAGCGGCATCGTCGGGATCATCGCGGTAACCGATGCCGGCAGGCTGGTGCTCGTCGAGCAGTACCGGCCGGCCGTGAAGGCCTCCGTGATTGAGTTGCCCGCGGGGCTAGTGGGGGACACGGCCGGTGCGGCGGATGAGAGCCTGGAGGACGCCGCCCGGCGGGAACTGCTGGAGGAGACGGGCTACCAGGCCCGAGGGATGGCCGCCGTGGCGCAAGGCTCGGTATCGGCCGGCCTGTCGGATGAGATCATCACGATGATGCTCGCCAGCGGCCTGACCAGGGTTGGCGAAGGCGGCGGGGACGAGCACGAGGACATCACCGTCCACGAAGTGCCGCTGGCGGAACTGAAGGATTGGCTGCGGCAGCGGCAGGCGCGGGGCGCTGTGATAGACCTGAAGGTCTACACCGCTCTGGCATTCTGCGACAAGAGAGGCAGTCATGTTGAGTAACAAGGAGCGTGCGACTATCAGCAAGTTCCTCAGCCTGGTGCTGAGGCATCAGCCGGAGGTCGCCGACGTGACGTTGGACAGCGCCGGCTGGGTGGATGTTGCCCTGCTTCTCGAAGGCTGCAAGCTGGCTGGCAGGGCCATCACGCCGGAGCAGCTTCGCGAAGTTGTTGACACAAACGACAAGAAGCGGTTCGAGTTCAGCTCCGATGGCCGGCGAATCCGCGCAAGCCAGGGGCATTCCGTGGAAGTGGAGCTTGGCTACCAGCCGGCTGTGCCGCCGGATACGCTCTACCACGGCACGGCCGTGCGGAATCTCGAATCCATCCGTCGCCAGGGCCTGCTCAAGGGGCAGCGTCACCACGTCCACCTGTCGGCCGATCCTGACACCGCCGCGAAGGTCGGGCAGCGTTACGGCAAGCCGGTCGTGCTGAAAATCGACGCTAGGGGCATGTGCGCCGATGGCCGCGCATTCTTCATCTCCACCAACGGTGTCTGGCTGACGGAGCACGTCCCGCCGGCGTACATCCTGTTTCCGCCCGATGACCACCAGACGGCGTAGAACGCGGCCTCTTGTGTTCATGGGCCGGCGTTGGTCCACTGCGCGTCCAAGACGCCCCGTACGGGGCTGGCCTGCCGTGGCTGCAAACGGCACAGCCACGCTACCCGCCATCAGGAAAATGCTTGCAAGCCGACGAAAACGGTGTAGAAGGGCCAGGGACAAGTTCCATGATGGTTGCTGGCGGCCGGCGCTATGCTTCTGGTGAGGTGACGATATGGCGGAACGAAGGCTTGGCGTCATTCTGACGGCCGTGATCGGCGGGCTGTTCATCGCCGGCTGTGAGTGCAACAGGGCACAGTGGCCCGGCATCTACGACAACGTGACCGGCGCCGACTGGCGCAACACGATGCAGGACTGCGCCACCGAATGCGACACTGCTTTCGCCGCCTGGCCCCAAAACGCCATCGACAGCCTGTCCGGCCTCGAGGGCAACCTCAACGGGACCGACTGGCGGCGCACGATGATAGACTGCCGCCAGAGGTGCATCGCCGATTCCTATGGCTGGCAGGAGAGGATCAAGGACAGCCTCTCGGGCCTGGAGAGCAACCTGAGCGGGGACGATTGGCGCCGGAACGTCGCCGGGTCGTGCTGCGACGAGGACAAGGCCGATCCGCCCGGCCAGACTCGCAAGAAGTAGTCCAACAGGACAGCCAGCGCCCGGGGCCTCAACAGCCGGCCGGCTTCCTGTTGTCCCCGCCGCCGCGACGCCGGCAAGCTTCCCCCGCCCGGCCCGAACCCCGGCTCCGCTAAAATCATTGTCTTTGGCCCGGCGTCTGGTATCATGGCGGACTCATAAATGTCTAAGCCCTGGCCGAATGTAGTTCCGATAAGTGATGTAGAAGAAGTCAGGGGCCCCAAGGGCGATGGTCCGCCTTTGTGGACCCCTCAGCCGAGGCTCGCCATGCCCAGGATCCTCCTGAGAAGCTCGCTGCCCATAGCGGGGATAGTCGTGGCCGTGCTGCTGTGGGGATGCGCCAAAGACGGCAAGTTCGCCTGGAATCCCCAGTCCTCCGCCAGGCCCGCGCCCAAGCCCACGTCCCCTCCTCCGCCTAAGGTGCTCCCCGAAGCGCGGGGCACCATAGCTGAGTTCGCGATGCTCACTGGCGGCGGCCCGCAGCCGGTCGAGGGCTATTGCCTGGTCGTGGGACTAGGCAACAACGGCGGGCGCGAGTGTCCGCCGGCCATCGAGAAGTACATCGCCGAGTGGATCCGGAAGAACAAGCTCGGATGGAAGGTGTACGGCACGGAGGAACTCAGGCCGACCATGATCATCCGCGACCCGGACACGGCCGTCGTCCGCGTGACGGGCGAGATCCCGCCGGGGACCCCCAAAGGCGCGCCATTCGACCTGAACGTGGCCGCGCTGCCCCAGACGCAGACGCGCGACCTCAGCGGCGGCTCGCTGATGCCGACCGAATTGCGCGCCGCGCTTGGCGGCGGGATGATGAACATCGGCGCCGGCAGCAAGGTTCTCGCTATGGGCGACGGCGAGGTGTTCGTCAATCCGTTCCTGGAGCCGGGCAAGGCGTCGGACCAGGCCAAGTTCCGGGCCGGCCGGGTCATCGGCGGAGGCAGGTCCCTCGACGACCGCCCGATCCGCCTCCAGCTCTACCAGCCGGACGCGGGGAGGTGCCGCAGGATCGTCGAGAGGATAAACGATCGCTTCGCATACACAGGCGTCGAGGCCGCCAAGGGCATAAACAGCCAGTTGATCGACCTGAAAGCGCCCCCCCAGTTCCGTGATGACATAGACCACTTCGCCGAACTGGTCAGGCACCTGCCGATGGCGGGCAGCGGCCAGGCGCTGGACGCGCACGCGATGGAAGTCGCCAGGATGATGGAGACCACCGCCTTGCAGGAAGACCTGGCGATGGTCTGGGAGGCGACGGGGCAGCAGGCTGAAGCGGTGGTCCGCCAGTCGTATACGTCGAAGAACCCCGCGGTCGCCTTCTACGCCGCCAGGGCCGGCCTCCGCATGGGCGACGACATGGCCGCGGACGTCGTCATCAAGACGGCGTGTACTCCCAACGCCAAGCTCCAGTTGCCGGCCATCGAGGAGCTGGGGCGGCATCGGAGGATCATCGCCGCGTCGGCCGTGCTGCGCCAACTGCTGGACGACGAGAACGAGGTGGTCCGCCTCGCCGCGTACGACGCCCTTCTAAGGCGGGGCGACTCCTGCATCACGACCGTCAGCGTGGGCGGGTTCAAGATGGACATCGTGCCGTCCACCCGCGCGTACGCCATCTACGCCACGCAGTCGAAGGAGTGCCGCCTGGCCCTGTTCGGCCGGAACATGCCGGTGAACAACCCCATGTTCCTGGCGATGCCCGACGACCTGCTCACGATGAGCTCGGTTCAGGAGGAGCTCGAGAAGGGCAAGGGAAAGCAGCCCTGCATAATGCTCTACCGCAAGATCCAGCGCACCGGGAAATACAGCCCCAACTTCCACGTCGAGCACGCGGTGGCGCCGCTGGTGCGGATGCTGGGCAGCCCGGCCGAGCCGGACGAGCATGGCAAGGTCGCAGGCCTGGGGTTCACCTACGGGCAGGTGGTGACCGTGCTTCAGAGAATGTGCAAGGAAGGCAGCATCCAGGCGAGATTCGTCTTGCAACAGGCGCCGGACATGCAGAGAATCATCGAAGGCGCCACGGGAACGGGCCGGCCGGACGTGGCCGGCTCGTGATTGCCCGCGGCCGTCACGGATGGCATGATTCGGGCGCAGGCGTGGCCGCCTGCGCCGCACAATCGAAGCGTTAAGGAAGACGCCGAACATGAAGTTACGGAAACTGATCCTCTCGGGGTTCAAGAGCTTCGCCGACCGCACCGAGTTCGAGTTCCATGACGGCATCAGTTGCGTGGTGGGCCCCAACGGCTGCGGCAAGAGCAACATCGTCGACGCGGTCAAGTGGGTGCTGGGCGAGCAGTCGGCCAAGAGCCTCCGCGGCGACGAGATGATGGACGTGATCTTCAACGGGTCGGCTGTCCGCCGCCCGGCCGGAAGCTCCGAAGTCACGCTGGTCTTCGACAACTCCGACGGCACGCTCAAGCCGGCTCCCGGCGACGCTCAGCCCACGGCCACGGAGGTCTCCGTCACCCGCAGGCTCTACCGCAGCGGGCAGAGCGAGTATCTCATCAACAAGACCATCTGCCGGCTCAAGGACATCCGCGAGATGTTCATGGACACCGGCGTCGGCGTGGACGCATACAGCCTCATCGAGCAGGGGCGGGTCGAGAGCTTCCTTCAGGCGTCACAGGAGGACCGGCGGGTGATCTTCGACGAGGCCGCCGGCATCAGCAAGTACAAGGCCCGCCGCAAGGAGGCGATGCGGAAGCTCGAGAAGGTCGATCAGAACCTGCTGCGCCTTGGCGATATCCTGGGCGAGGTCGAGAAGCGCCTGCGGTCCATCAAGTACCAGGCCGGCAAGGCCCGCAATTACCAAACGTATACCCAGCGGCTCAAGGAGCTGCGGAGTCTGTTCTTCCTGGCGCAGTACCACGGCCTGTCGGCGCAGAGGAACGACCTCCGCGTCAAGGTCGACGCGGGCGCGGACAACCTCGCCTCGCTGGCCACGCGGATCGGGAAGCTCGAGACGGCCCGCAACGCCACGGAGGCCGAGTCGGCGGACCTGGAGCGGGCCGCCCGCGAATTGCAGGGGCGGATCGCGGCCGCCGGCGGGCTGATCGCGGGGGCCGTCCAGCGGGCCGAGATGCTCGAAGCGCGCGTGAAGGAACTGGCCGAGCAGATCGCTTCCGGCGGCGCGCACTGCCAGGAGCTCTCCGCGAAGATCGACTCGTGTTCCGCCGAGATCGCCGCGCGTGCCGGCGAACTGGACCAGATCGACGCCCTCATGGGCGACCTGACATCGCGGACCGACGCCCTCCGCGACGAGCACACGCAGGGCGAGCTTGCGGTCACGAAGCTCGCCGCCGCACTTGAGGATGAGAAGGCCGGCACGATCGACCTGCTCCGCCGCACGGCGCAGATCCACAACGAGATCCAGGGCCTCAACATCCGCCGCGAGGGCCTGAGCAGCCAGAAGTCGCGCCTGGCCGCGCGGGCGGCCGAGATCGACGCGACGCTCAAAGGGACGCTCACCGAGCGGGCGGAGATCGCCGCCAAGCTGGCCGATGTGCGGGAGCTGCTGGCGGCCTCGCAGACCCGGCATGCCGAGACCCGGCAGGCCCGCGGCAAGATCGCGGATACGGAACACTCGCTCCAGAACCAGCTTGCCCAGGCCCGCGAGCGGCGCAGCGCGGCGCAGGGCCGGATGGAGACGCTCAGGGACTTGCAGCAGCGGCTCGAGGGCGTCGGCGAAGGCGTCCGCCGCGTGCTGGCGGCCCGCGCCGAGGGGAAGGTCGCCGCCATCGTGGGGATGCTGGGCGATTCCATTGAGACCGACGTTCAGCACGCGAGGCTGGTCGAGGCGGCGCTGGCCGGGGCGGATCAACAACTCCTGGCCGAGCGGTTCGAGGATGTGCAGGCGGCCTCATGGGAACTGGCGGAAATCATCGGCGACAACGGCTCGGTGGAAATCCTCTGCATGGACCGCCTGGAGCCGTTCAAGGATGATTTTGACCTGGCTCGCTGGGCCGGCCCGGCCGGCGCCCTGCGGATTATGGACCACGTGCGGTGCGACGCGGCGGCAGCGCCGGCCGTGTGGCGCCTGCTCGGCCGGACGCTGGTTGTCCCGACTCTGGCGGACGCCGCCACAGCGGCCGCCGTCGCCCCGGCCGGCTATCGTTTCGTCACCGCGGCCGGCGAGGTTCTGGAGGCCGACGGGCGCGTGCGCCTCGGCAGCGCAAGACGGGCGGCCGGCGTCATCATGCGCCGCAGCCAGTTGGCCGACCTGGCCGGCGAGATCAAGTCGCTCGACGCGCGGATTGAGGACCTGGACCGCCAGTGCCGCCTCACCCGCACGGAGCGGGAGCACCTGGACGAGCTTGACCAGAGCCTGCGCCAGGCCATCTACGAGGCAAGCACCGAGCGGATTGAGTGCGAGGGCCGCGTGGGGCAACTGGACGAGCAGGTCGCCCAGCTTCAGCGGGAGCAGCCGCTCGTGGCCGGCGACATCCAGCGCCTGGCCGCCGAGATCGAGTCATCCGTCCAGGCCGAGCATCAGGCCCACGAGAAGGCCGGCGAGTTGGAGCAGCTCAACAAGCAGCGCCAGCGGGAGGTCGAGCGCCTGACGGCCGAGATCGCGGCGGCCGGACAAAGGCAAGCCCAACTGGCCTCGCAACTGACGGAACTGAAGGTCGCCGCCGCGGAGGCCCAGCAGAAGAGGCTGGCGGCCGTCGAGGCCCAGGCGTCGCTCGCCCGCCAGCGCGAGGCGATGGAGAAGGACCTGTCGGCCGCCAAGAGCCAGATCGAACTGGACACGCAGCGCAAGGCCGATGCGGAGGCGGGCATCACCGCCGCCCGCTGCGAGGTGGACCGCCAGAGGCAGGCCAAGCAGGCGCTGGAGTCCGAGGCGGCCGATGTCGAGGAATCGCGCCGCGGCCTGACGGAGAAGCTCGAACAGATTCGCGTCCAGTCGGCCGAGCTGCGCAAGAACCACGATGAGGCCGCCGCGGCAGTCAACGAGCTGAAGGTCGAGCTGGGCGAGGTGAACGTCCGCATCGAGTCGCTCATCGCCACCGCCAGCGAGGGCGGCATGAACCTGCTGGAGGCGTTCGCGAACTACCAGCACGACGCCAACCGCGACTGGGCGGCCGTCGAGGCGGAGATCGCCGACCTTCGCGGCAAGATCGAGCGCCTCGGCAATGTCAACATCGAGGCAATCGCCGAGCAGGACGAGCTCGAGAAGCGCGAGCAGTTCCTCACCGCCCAGCTCCAGGACGTCAAGGCCTCGCAGGAGCAGCTCAACGACCTCATTCGGCGGCTGAACAAGGAAAGCCGCGAGATGTTCCTCAAGACGTTCGAGGCGGTCCGCCTGCACTTCCAGGAGCTTTTCCGCAAGCTCTTCGGCGGCGGCAAGGCGGACATAGTCCTGGTCAACCCGGAGGACGTGCTGGAAAGCCCCATCGAGGTCGTCGCCCGCCCGCCGGGCAAGGAGCTTCGCACGCTGTCGCTGCTGTCGGGCGGGGAGAAGACCATGGTGGCCCTTGCGCTGCTGTTCTCGATGTTCAAGACGCGGCCAAGCCCATTCTGCCTGCTGGACGAGGTCGACGCCGCCATGGACGAGGCCAACAACCGCCGCTTCATCACGCTGGTCGAGGAGTTCGTCGCCACCAGCCAGTTCATCGTCATCTCGCACTCCAAGCGGACGATGAGCATGGCCGACGTGCTCTACGGCGTGACCATGCAGGAGCCGGGGGTCTCCAAGCGGATAAGCGTCAAGTTCGAGGATGTCGGCGAGAAGACGCGGGCCGAACTCCAGCCGGCCTGAGCGCCTTGCGATTTGCGTTCGGCGTTACGCACAGTGCAGGAGCCCTCCCCGAAAGGTCAGCGGAGTTCACAACCGTTCATTTCCAAACAGGGATGGCCATAAGTGCATATCAACACGATCGTTGTGCCCAATCACAGGAAATATCAAAAGTTACGAAGCGGGCACTGCGGCATCTGCTGGACCAGCCTGGTCATGATCTCCGCGTAGGTCGCGCCGCCGCTGGCCGCCACTATCGCCTGGTAGGCCGCCTGGACCTTGGCGAGCTGGTCGGCCGTGAGCTTGGCCGCCGCGTAGATCGTCTTGATCGACTCCAGCGCCGAGTACTCCTGCCACTTGGCCCGCTGCTCGGCCGTCAGCACGGCCATCACGTCCTGGTAGGACTTCTGGGCGTTTTCGCCGGCGGGCGCGAGGATGGCGTCCTTGTCCGCCTTCGCCTTGGCCAGGGCCGCCGCGTCGCCGCGGGTCTGCGCGTCGATGATCGCGGCGTCGAGGGCCTTGAGCCGCTCGCCATTGGCGGCCATGAAGTCGGCCGACGCCTTCAGCATCGCCGCGTCAAGCGCCGCGATCTGCTGCTCTTGGTCGGCCGTCAGCGAGCAGACCGCCGCCAGCGTGGCAAACCTTGATCCCGCTGCCGACACGGCAGGGGCAGTCGTAGGTCCAGGCGCGGGCGTAGGAGAGGGTTTGGGATTCTGGCCCCAAGCCCGGGCATGAAGAACCAGGATGCAAGCCGTCAGAGCTGCCGGCAACGTTATGTTCCGCATACGTCGTTTCCTTTGTTTTCATCAACATTCATATCAGTGATAGGCTCTTTGGCGGACGCCGGACGACCCATCAGATGGATTTCTCCCCTGGAGGAGGCCTGAGCCTTGTCCGCAAGTATTCGAAGTACTTTGGATCCTGTTTGTCGAACAGCTCGGCTCCACCACCAAGGTAGGCTCTAGCCAACTCGTCTCCAGCAGCATCCAGGTCTCCGAGCTCATAGGAACATTCGCCTAGGCCCAAAACAAGCGTATGTCCGCCGGCCCGATGCAGGAGCGAAGGCGTCTCGG
>JBHGBE010000023.1:0-62970 GCA_041946855.1 Phycisphaerae bacterium
CCAGGTCCTCGGCGCTGAAGCCCAGCAGGTCGAGGTTGTACTCGGCGGCCTGGAGGTCCTTCAGCTCGATGGGCAGCAATTCGTAGTCCCAGTCAGCCAGCGTGTTCGTCTGGTTATCCGCGATCCTGTACGCCTTGACCTTCTCGGGCGGCAGGTCCCTGGCGACATGGACGGGCACCTTGGCCAGCCCGAGCCGCTTCGCCGCCTTCCACCGGGTGTGCCCGACGATGATCACGCCGTCGGCGTCGACCACGATGGGCTGCCTGAAGCCGTACTCGCGAAGACTGGCCGCCACGGCCTCGACCGCCTGGTCGTTGACGCGGGGGTTCTTCTCGTAGGGCCGAATGTCGTCGATGCTGCGAAGTTCAACTTCCATGTCCTGTTCTCCCATGGCCTTGCGGCCGTGTTCACGCCGCAGACAAACAAAAACGATGTTCCCGACCGTTCCCGCCGCGGTCTTCCGCGACCGTTCCGCCGGAAGGAACCGCGACGCCCAAGATTCACCTTTCACCCCCCCTCGCGCACATACACACGAATACGCGCGGGCAGGCGTGGCGCGAGGGGGTAGGAGGGAAAGGGAGAAAGATAGAGAGAGAGTAGTTCTTTCTCTCTATATATCCTGTACTTCCATGCGATTTCATGTTTCACCCCCGCCCGGTGAACCTTGGGGGAATCATGGGAATCATGACCGCCCCCAACCGCCGTCCGGTCAGTCCTGATGCCGTTCATGATTCACCTTCCCGTGGAGTTTCACCCCCGGACCAGCCGGTAGGCGCGCACGGGCCAACCCGCCCGCGGCGCGGTCACCACCTCGATCTCGCCTTGCTGGCAGAGCGTGTCGATCAGGGAGGCGAAGCTCTTAGCGTCCGTCTTCATTCGTTTGAGCAGCACGCTGTGGGCCATCCTTCGCTCGGGAGCGTTGCGCAGCTTCTCCAGCAGCTTGAGGCACTCGGCGTGGAAGGGGTTGTCCGCCACGTGGGACGCCGCCATGAACAGCATCCGACGGGTCTGGTGCAGAACGAACCGCGACGCCCAGCGGACCGCCTCCAGACCGATGCGTGGCGAATGGTGGTTCTCGCTGATCGCGTGCAGCAGCGCCAGCTTGCGGACCTGCTCGCTGACGCGCCCCCAGACCGTCGTGCCCACCGAGTCGTTGTTGATCTCGGCCCGGCCGTACTCGGTCTCGGCCTCCTCGCGGGTCTCGACCAGGTGAGCCAGCGCCTCGTCGGTCTGCTCGACGACGGCCGGGACCGGGTGCCAGTCCTGGAGGTTGCCCCGTCCGGGCCGGTAGTCCGCCCACCAGCGCGCCGTCTCCAGCACGCGGGGCGGCAGGTCGGTGATCCTGGGCTCCTGGCCCTTGCTGCGCTTGCCCGCCTCGAGGATGACCATCCTGGCGAAGAAGCCGTTGGTCAGCATCCGCTCGGAGAGGGCCTCGTAGTAGTGGTTGGGGATGGCTGTGCCGAAGATGACCAGATTAGGCTGGTCGATGACGCCCGGGGAGGACTTGCCCGCCTTGCGCCGCATGGGGAAGACGCTGTTGGACGAGGAGTACATCGTCAGCAGGGTCCCCATGACGTTCTCGTGCCGGGCGTCCTTGGCCTTGTTGATCGACTGGAGCATGCCGTCGATCTCGTCGGTCTGGAACAGCATGCACGGGTTGGCGAACAAGGCGTCCTGCACCCCCTCGCCGGAGGCGAAGCGGTCGCCCAGGCATTCCGCCAAGCCGATCTCGTGGACGATCCGCGTGTTGACCTTCCGAGGGTGGTCCTTGCCGGCGGCCGAATGGGCCAGGCCCAGGAGGTAGACGTTCGTGCGGTTGTCGGCCGGGTCGCGCACTCGCCGGCCGGCCAGGAACGCCTGAAGGGCCAGCGCGCCGCAGAACGCCATCACCGGACTCGGGTACGGGGCGGTCGCCAGGCAGTAGTCCATGACCTCGCCGACCAGCCCCGGCACGCGCAGCAGCTCGTCGGGCATCGGGCCGGGGTCTTCCATGACGGGCGCGGGGGCCTCGGCATCTCCGTCGCCGCTGAACATCTGGTCGTAGTGATTCTCGACCAGGGCCACGGAGACGGCATCCGGCTCATATCTGGCGATGCTGGCGGCGATCCGCTGGACCTCCGCCGCCGAAAGCGGGGGGGCGCATCTTGCCTGGTTTACCTGAAGCAGCGCCGCGGCGATCTCGGCCTCGGACATCCCCATCCGGCGCATCCCGCCGCCCAGGCGCGCCAGGGTCGCGTTGCGCTCGCCGGTGGGTATCCGGCTCGGGCCCTCCGCGATCTTCGCCCCCTGCGCCAACGTGGGGCGACCCTCGGCGACCTGGTCCAGCCGCTGGACCAGCCAGGCCGGCGGCTCGGGGAGCTGGTCCGGGGGGACGGTGAGTTCCAGCGTCTCCTGCCAGCGGTAGACCCGGCCGTCCTCGCGGATGGATGGGGGCACGACGATGTACCCGCCGTCGGCGCGGGTGTCGACCTTGGGGGCGAGCTTGCCCTCCGTGCAGCGCCAGGCCTTGCCCGGCGGCTGGCGGAACAGGTGGTGCTGCCCGCCCCGGGGCGTGATGGACATCGGCGCGACCGCCAGGGAGAGCTGCTTCTCCGGCTCGTTGTCCAGCCACGGATTGGGCCGGCCGTCGACCACGTCGGCGTCGATGGCGACCAGTCCCCGCATGGCCATGCCGACATTGGCGGCGGGGTTCTGCGCCCACCAGGACTCGATCTTCGCCGCCTCGGTGGTAGCGTCCAGGTAGCCGTGCTCGGTCAGTGGCACCTTGCCGCCGGGCGCGCAGGGGAAGACCGCGTAGCCCATCTCGGCATACGCCAGCGCCGCGGTCAGCAGGATGTTCTGTTCCGGTGCCATCGTGCCTCACGAGTCGAAGCGATGGATGAAGGTCTCGCCCTTGTGGTGCTGGAGGAGCAGGCCGAAACGGTGGCCGCACTCTCCCAAGAACTCGATGAAGACCCGGTTGCCGCGACCCTCGCACGGCACTTCTCGGTTCCAGCGGACCGCCTGGGATGTGACTTCCACTCCGACCGGGCAGTGTTCACCCGGCGCATAGCTGACGCGCTCGATATGCACGTAGCTGTACCGGCAGATAGGGCAGAGAACCTTCAGGCCTTCGGCCAGGCAGGCGGCGTCGACCGGCAACAGGGGCTGCGGGAAGTTCATGCGAATCTCCTCAGGAATCTCTTGGTCACTGGCACCCCGAGAACGGCTCGTTCGCCGTCGGTTCCACCGTCACGCCCAACTTCGTCATGTTGTCCACCTTCCGGTGGCACCGCCTGCACAGCCAGTACACCCGCAGGGGCTGGCCGTAATCGGGATGGTGCATCTCCAGGTCGCTCGTTGAGCCGCAGAAGTAGCACGGCTCCTGCCGTATGCGGCCGTCGCGGAGCGCGTTGTGCGCCGCCGTTCGGGCACGGCATTTCTCCGGTTCCTCGGTTCTTTGCCGCATGCTGGTCCTGTTGCGATGGGCGACCCTATGCGGCAGCAAGCTGCGAGTGCGGTCGTACTGGCGGTAGTAGTCCACCCGCTTCCGGCGGTTCTGCATGGTGTCCGACCGGGCGCATTCGCGGCACTTGTTCAGGTGCCCGTCTGCCATGCGCGGATGGGGATAGAAGTCCGTCAGTGGAAGCAGTCTCTGGCACTTGAAGCAGACCTTCTCCATTCGATTGCCCCTAAAAAGGAATCAAGTCGTCCTCCGCGTGGACGAGTTCGGGTTCGCCCCCGGCGAGGTCGCCGCCCGTGACGGCCGGGGGCTTCTCGCCCAGCACGTGGTTGACGACGCGGTCGTACTTCTCGCCGGCGACGGTGCGGACGGTGATCGCCAGCGTGGGGGCGAGGCTGCCGGCCTGGGCCAGCGCCACGGCCTCCTCGGCCGTCTCGGGCACGGGGTCGTTGGACCGCAGCCGCCACCAGGCCTCGGCCTTGGCCCGGGCGTAGCCGCCGTGCTCGAAGCAGACCCACTCCGAGAAGTACTGCTGCCAGCCGACCTGGTACTCCACGCGCATGGTCCTTGGATGGTCGGGATCGGCGTCGCGCTTCACGTGGACGCCGTAGAACACCTCGTGGACCTGGTGCTCGACGTCGGTGGCCTGCCCGGAGAGGATTCCCGCCGTGGACGCCTGGCGGTCATGCTGCTGGCGCTCCCGTGGCGGGAACTCGTGGTTGCACTCGGGGCAGACGGCGTAGCCGGCGGCGATCACCGCGTGGCACTGGGGGCACTCCTTGGCGGGCGCGTCGCCGCTGCCCCTGGCGACATCGGTGACGCGGATGGCGTCGACGGGGCCGTGCCTCAGCACGTTGCCGCCGAAGTCCAGGACCAGGCAGTCGGCCTTGCCTTCGCAGAGGCGGAATCCCCGACCGACCATCTGATAGTAGAGGCTCGGCGACATGGTCGGCCGCAGCATGGCGACGCAGTCGACGTTGGGCGCGTCGAAGCCGGTGGTCAGGACGTTGACGTTGCAGAGGTATTTCAGCGGCCTCTGGCTGTCTTCGCAGAACAACTCGGGCTTGGGCTGCCGTCGGAACCGCGCGATCAGCCGGTCGCGCTGGGGCGTGGGCGTGTCCCCGCACACGAAGCCGCACTCGACGCCGTGCTCTCGCCGGAGAATCTCTACGATGTGCTGCCCGTGTCGGATACCGCTGGCGAAGATCAGCACCGACTGGCGGTCCCGCGTGTGCCGCACGATCTCGGCGCACGCGCCGCGGACCAGGCCGTCCTGGTCCATCAGGTCCTCGACCTCGTTGGCGATGAACTCGCCGCCCCGGACGTGCAGCGCCGAGGTATCCGCCCTTGCCGTGCCCGCCTTGGTCCGCAGGGCGCAGAGGTATCCGTCGCGGATCAGTTCCTTGACGCCCACCTCGTAGCAGACGGCGTTGAGGAAGTGCTCGGGCGTGCAGATCATGCCGCTGGTCATGCGGAACGGCGTGGCCGTCAGGCCGATCACGCGGAGGCGCGGGTTCACGAGGCGGGCCTCGGACAGGAAGGTCTGGTACATCCCGTCGCCCTCCGGCGGGATCATGTGCGCCTCGTCGATGATTGCCAGGTCTATGGGCTCCAGGTCGGCCGCGCGCTTGTAGACCGACTGGATGCCCGCCACGATCACCGGATGCTCGGTGTCGCGTCGCCCCAGGCCCGCCGAGTGGACGCCCACGTCCAGTTCCGGGGCCATCCGCTTCAGCGTTCCGGCCGTCTGCTCCAAGAGCTCCTTCACGTGCGCCAGCACCAGGACGCGCCCGTTCCACTGGCGCACGGCGTCGTCGCAGATGGTCGCCATGACCGGCGTCTTGCCGCCCCCGGTGGGGATGACGACGCAGGGGTTGTCGTCGCGCTGCCGCAGATGGCGGTAGACGGCTTCGACGGCTTCACGTTGGTAGGGTCTGAGCGTCAGCATGTCTCCCGCGAGAGCGCTTGGAGTACCAGTCGATCACGGCCTGCCGGTCGCGGATGGGCTGGCTGGAGGCGACCAGGGCCTTGACGAACCGCAGCGTCGAGTCCGTCTCGTTGGCGAAGGACTTGTCGTAGTACACGCGGAAGGACCATAGGCGGAACTTGCCCTCAATCTTTCTCCATTCCCGGTTCGTCATACGGCCCTCCGCACAGCGGGCACCTGGTCAGGGGCAGATCGTCCAGCCCGATCACCACCCGGCCGCCGACTCGGGGCCGCCGACGCCGCGTGATCAGCAGGTCGATCTGGCTGTCGTCCTCGTAGACGCCGGCGTGCTGCATCGAATCCAGGGCGGCCTTCTGGATGTTGTCCAGGTCGCGCCGCCGACCGTCCGGCGGAAACGCGTCCATGCACAGGGCGACGCGGCCACCGGCGGGCGGTCTGCGAGGACTGCCGCCGCCCAGGAGGGCGCAGACGTTCCTGCGGAACGCCCGGCCCTCCCGGCTGATCAGGGTGCGGAACCCCACGTACCGGTAGTAGCGGTTGATGCTCGGCGGCCATGGCAGCTCAATCTTCATGTCGCCTCCCGCCGCCTGCGCCAGACGGCCTTCATCTCTCGCATCGCCTGGGCGCGGGTGGCGAAGCGGGCCCGCAGCCCCGGGTCCCGCGTCCAGGCGTGGCCGCCCGGGGGCTCGGTGCTGCGCCAGTAGCCCAGGAACACGTCCCGGATGGCGTGGAACGCCCGCCCGACCTTCGGGCGAACCTTGACGATCCGCTCGTCGGGATTGACGACCTCGTCGCCGCCCTTCATGGGTTGCCGCCTGCCGCCGCGCCGACGACCTGAGGCTCGGCGGGATCGGAGAGCCGCCGGCCGTTGGCGATGCGATGGACGTCCTGGTCGAGCTTGATGTCGAAGGCGGCGGCGACCTCCAGCAGCCCCCGGGCGAGGATGCGCGAGACGTGCTTCTGCGACGCGCGGGCGCAGCCGGCCTTCCGCCGCGCCGTCCAGGCCATGCCGCACGCCTCGGCGGCCGCGCGGACGTTGTTGTCCGTGCAGGCAAAGCCCAGCTCGCTGCTGGCCTGCTGCGCGACGGCCGCGTGGGCCGGGCGCTCCTCCTGGAGACGCTGCCTGTGGGCCTCCAGGAACCGCGCCAAGGTGATGAACTCCCTGTGGGTCATCTGCTTCCGCATGGGGGTCTCCTAGTTCCGCATCCAGGGCGGGGCGGTGGCGGCCTGCTGGGGCACGTCGGCGGCGGCCTCCTTGCGTGCGTAGCCCTTGATCTCGTTGGTCAACTCGCCGGTGTCGCCGCGCTTCTTCAGGCGGACGCTGATCTGGAGGGGCAGGTTGTGCAGTTCCACCGAGTCGCGCGGCGTCATGACGCCGACCGCCCGGCAGATGGCCGAGAGCTCCGCCCGGGCGATCTTGACCGTCGTGGGATTGGGGTTGTCCAGGTTCAGCCGGGCCCAGAGGATGCGGCCTTTGAACTGGCCCTCGATGACCTGGAACGTCAGCTCCAGGTAATTGCCCGCGCCGCTCTTGGTGGGCTTCATCTCCGAGGCGGTGATCGCGGCGATGTACTTCCCGGCCGGGATCGGCTCGAACGTGGTCGCGGGGTCGACCTCTTGCGCGTTGAATCCCTGAAGGTTAGCCATGCGCCTTTTCTCCTTGCTTGGCTGGGTTAGAGATCGCGCCGAGCAGCGCCTGCCACGACAGTGGCAGCGGCGCGGTGATTCCGTAGCGGTTCTTGGCCAGAAGCTGACTTGTCTCGCAGAGGACCAGCTCGCGGGTCTGGCCGGTGACGCGGGCGGCCCCCACGAAGTCCGACCACTCGATCATGGTGTTGACCAGGTCGGGGTGGATTTCCGGGGCGGACTTCTCGAAGGTGACCCCGTCGATGGTCGTGATGTCCCGGCGGGTGGCGTGCGCCAGCAGCACCACGGCGATGCCGGAGTTGACCATCCGGTCCAGGGTCGGCAGCAGGTACTGGTAGACGTAGTTCCGCAGCACCTGCTTGCCGTTGCCGTACCCGCCGTGGGAGCGGTTGAGCGTCTGCTTCATACCCGCCGGCGTCCCGTCGACCCCGGAGACGTGCTCCTCCGCGCGGCGCAGGAGCCAGTCCACCGAGTCCACCACCACCGTGCCGTAGTCGTGCCCGCCGCCCGCCAGCGCCGCCAGCCACTGCTGGATGGCCGACCAGTCGCTCAGGTACGGGGTGCGGTCGCAGCTGACGTGGGCGCAGCCGTTCTCGCAGTCCACGATGATCGGCTTGCGGGTGCCGGCCCCGAAGGTCGTCTTGCCGACCCCGGGCGGGCCGTAGACGATGCCCTTGGGGGCACGCATGTTGCTCTGGGTCAGAACACTCGATGGAAGCGGCATGCGGGGTATCTCCTTTCCGGTGGATGGGGGCTACAGCCACTCGATGGTCCGCAGGGTCTCGTAGCCGGTCGGCCACTGGTCCAGCGCCCGGCACTCGGCCAGCCGCTCCATCGCCTGCTCGTTTTCCTTCTGGGCGGCCCCCAACACGTCCGGGCCGATGGTCCACACGCCGCTGCGGTACGGCTCGCGCTTCTCGACGGCGATGAGGAAGGCGGGGACGACCTTGCCGGTGGCCTGGAAGATCAGCGACCTGTAGAAGGCCATCTGGTGGATGTAGCCGTAGACGCGGGCCGAGCCTTCCAGGTACGAGATGGTGTCGGTGGTCTTGAGGTCCACGACGCCTCGCTTGGGGTTGAGCCAGTCCAGCCGGGCCTGGCAGGGCATGCCCATGTACGGCACGCGGACCACGCCCTCGGCCACGCCCTCCGACAGCAGTTCCGCGGCCAGCGGATGATTGCGGACCGAGTCGTTGAGGTTCTCGATCAGCACGGCCTGCTCGTTGTCGATGACGGGCTTGCCCTGGGCGGCGGCCCACTCCTCGAACGCCTTGGTGTAGCGCCCGTAGGGCTCGCCGGTCTTGGGGTTGACCGGCGGGTTGAAGGCGTACTGCCGCCGGTAGGCCTCGCGGCCCTCCAGGATCAGCGTGTGCGCCGCCCGGCCCACGCTGAAGGCCGGGCGGTCCTCCTCCTCGATCAGGCCGCTGATCTTCTTGTGGAAGAGGAACGGGTCGCGGCGGAAGTCGTTCAGGCCGTGGGCGGTGGTGTGGTCCTTGGCCTTGGCCTGGTACTCCTCCTGCGACTCGCGGATCAGGAAACTGAGGTCGTCGATCACGGTCATGGCTGGGGTGTCCTTTCTGAGGTGTCTCCAGAAGCACAAGGGGTTCATGCGTGGCCCTCCACAGGCTTGCAGCCTGAGGCGACGTCGACGGCCTTCACCTCGAAGGCCTCCGGGCCGAACTCGTGGCGCAGGAAGTTCGTGAAGATTCGCGCCACGTCGCGCCCGGCGGCGCTGCGGCCGTCGACCACGCAGGCGTGGCGATCCCGGTCGAAGCAGTAGCACACGTCCATCTCGATCCGGGCCGCGCCGTGGAGGCCCTCGGCCGCCAGGACGCCGAGGAGCAAGGTCTCCTCGGCGTCCCGAAGCGGCACGTGCGACTTGAAGCGGTAGCGGTAGATCACCGGGTTCACGGGGGTCCTTTCCGAGGGGTTGCGTGCCCCTCTACTTCACTGGCTACCGCTTCGCGGGCGAACCTGTCCGCTCGATGTCACAGGTAGCGATGGAGCCCGGCGGCGGCGAACTTCCCGCGAATTCGGGCGATCCGCTCGTAGATGCCGCCGCGGCGCGCGCCGGTCTCTCTGGCGATCTCCAAGGGAGTCTTCACCATCAGTTGGAGGCAGAGCCGGCGGTCGGCCTCGTCCAGTCGCCCCAGCGTTGCGGCCATGTCCAAGGCCAGCTCGGCCTGTTCCTGCCGCGAGCGGTCGCGGCGGCCCAGGCGGCCCCGGGCGTCGTCCTCGGTGATCGTCTCGCCGAAGGACGTCTGCTCGCCGTCCTCTTCGCGCGCCTCTTCGTCCAGCGAACGATCAACCCGGCGGCGGTCGCGGCACTGGGCCTCGTGGTAGTCGACGAGATCGGCGATCCGGTTGTCGATGAGGTCGCAGATGAAGATCTTGATGCCCCCGCGGTCGTCCCTGAACTTGGGCAGCCGCCGCAGGACGTCCAGCATCAGCTCCTGCCGCAGATCATCGAAGTCGTTCTCCGTGAATCCGTGGTGTCCCATCATCTGCCGGGCCTTGAAGTGAATGCGATTGAGTGTGAACTTGAGAATTCCGTCGTTCATCCTGCGATCTCCCGGCTGGGGAGGTCGCGCGGGTGTCGACGGACTCCGCTTGGGCGTAGGGCAAACAGGAAGGCGTTGCGAGGCCGCGGAAATCCGCGACACCCGCAACGCCTCGGCTCAGCCTCTGGTTAGTTGCGCTGTGTCCTTGCTGACTCTTCTTGCCCTACGCCGTGTGCAGCTCTTCAATCTCGACCTGGAACGGCAAGCCGTACTTGACCTGGACGGCGACGCGAGCACCGTCGGCGGCCTGGGCCGCCTGTTCCAGGAAGGCGATCACCTCCTTTCGCAGCTCAAAGTCGGCGCTGCCCGCCTCCGGCCGGGGGCCGTTATCCCCGGCGGGAAGCCTGACGGTCCGCACGGTGCGGACCTCCTGGGTGAAGTCCGGCGCGCCGCCCCGGACGGTGAACGTGATACGGCCGAAATTGAGGGCCTGCATCATCTTGACCAGCCGGTTCCGCGGCTCCGACAACATCCGCTTCGTCATCTTCTGCTCCTATGAGAGTCGACCTGCGGCCGCGTCGGCGACCGCGTTTTCACAGGAGCGATTGGACAGCGGCGGGCGGAATGCTTGCAGGACAGGTCAGAGATGAACACGACAGGTCAGGGGCCGGCGGCCCGGCCTCTTCAGGCCTTGCCGGGAGGCTATGCGACAGGTCTAAGATTCTTGAGACAGGTCCGGACGCTGCCGGGCCTGGATGGGCCGAACGGCCACGCAGAACGGGTTGATGCGATAGCCCCCCGATGTGTCCGACTGGCTGGCGGTGCGGCACGTCTGCACAACGTCCTGAGCGTCGATGGGCGCGCCGATCTTTCGCTTCACGGCGGTCGCGATGTCGTTCTGCAGATTGTTGATGACCTTACGCAGCAACGTCTCGTCGTCGTAACGATGGCCTGCCTCTGCCATCGCCTTGAGCAGCTTCTTCATGTTCAGCGCCGCGAAGTCCTCGGGGGCCTTACCGGCGGCCAAGTCTTGAAGGAACTGCGACCATAGGATGCGGAAGAGCGCCAATCGCGGCCCCGCCTGCGGGTTGACGACGATTTCGTCATTGACGCGCACGACCTTGCCGTCAAGCTCGACAACGAACAGCCGATCCTTATGCGGCTCTTCTTCGGGTTGAATCAGTACATGCCCCTTCGCGTAGACGGGCACATCCACGGCGGCGAGCGTCTTCGGGGAACCCGCCGCGGGACAGCGGGCCAGCTGATCCCGCAAGTCGGCCGTCCCGGACAACAGGTCCGCCAGTCCCACGCGGCAGAGCCAGGCGTCTTTGACGAGCCGTCCCTCGGGCACGCATGAGTTGAGCGTGACGTACAGGACTGGGGTGTTCGCGGCGAAACCGCGCCGGTTGAACTTCACGTCGGGATCACCGTCAGCGTCCGCGGCGTGAACGATCACGCCCAGGTCTCCGAAGCCGCCGACGTGGAACGTATCGTCTCCCAGCGCCTTCACATTGTCGGACACTTCGCGCAGGCGGGTCGCCAGCCACGCCAGCGCGCCCGGGCGCTGCAGATATGTCCAAAGGACGCGGTGACGGCGCTTCCCATGCCGGTTCGGGCAAATGGTCCGTCCGCACTTGGGACACTCGTAATCGTCAGCGTCCTCGTCCTTGTTCGGATCGATGACAACCTGACCGCTGCAAGATGACCTTCGCCCGGAAAAATCGCGGTCCAGGGGATTGGTGCATCGGACGTACTCCGCCAGTCGGAAGGTGATGAGGCCCTGCGACTGTAGCGTCTCCGCCGTCGCCACCAGGTCCGCCGGCGGGTTGTCGATCCGCGCCCCGTCCTCCAGGAGTCGTCCGACGTGCTGGCGGTCAAGCCGCGGCGCGCGTTTGGGCGGTGAGGATCGGGATGCCATGCGTCTCTCTCATGAAGTCCTCGAAGCGCCTCCGCAACGAGGCGTTTTTCAGGCGGGAGTCGACGTACCGGACAATGAACTCGTCCGCGGCCGCCTGCGGATCGAATCGAAGCTCGATGCGCTTGTTGCGATAGATCACCTCAACCTTCTGAATGCGGTCGATCTTGGCCGTGAGGCTGCTGTGGTCTCGCTCGATGCTCGCCACCGCGCGCCGCAGAATATCAGGGGCGTCGTGACTCAGATGCAGGTCGACACCATCGACGGCCGAATTGCTCACGCTCAGTTCCACGAGGTCCAGCCCCTCGCACTTTCCTTGCTTGAGCTGGGCGAGCAGGTTGGCGATCTGCTTGGCGTAGGTGATCTGACACTCATCCACGTATTGCACATCCCGTCCGAAGTAGGCCGAAGCCAACATGTTGGCCATCTGGAGAGGCGCGTCGCGGCTGTCGGAGGCGATGGCCACGCGATTGGCGTCGTCAGCGAAGTCCAGGATGACCCACTCCACGCGGTGACCGTGTTGTATCCGGTCCCCCGGCACCATGATGTATTGTGGCCGCTCCGGCCGACGGACGAACACAAGATGATGGTGGTTGTGCCGGATGATGTCCTTGAGCTGGCTGCGCCGCCTGTCGCGCTTCTGGCGGTCGAAGGCCTCCAGGACCTCCTTCGCCCTCTCGGTCGTCAGGAAGTCCACGAACTTCTGCTCCGGCTGGCGGACCTTCTGCCTCAGAACCATCCGGGCAAAGCTGCTCTTGTGAATCTTGTCCAGATGAAAGAGGGTCTTCAGATGATCCGGGTTGTCGTGGTAGAGGGCATACAAGAGCGCCTTCTTGTCACAGGACTCCTCGTCGCCGCAGAGGCAAGGCTTGATGACGTCCTCTGAAAGCCGCGCCTGCGCCAGGTCCAGCGTGGCGTATTCCCCCTTGCGGCAGGCGAACAGGTCTACCAGATAGAAGGGGACGAGCCGTCCATTGCACTGTGCCAAGGCCGACTTCTGGTCCTTCAGGCGCGTCGCGTCCGTGATACCCAGCGCGCGGCACAGAACGCCGACTTGACGCCCCGTACGGCTCAGCACCCAGGCCCGCATCTCTTCGGGGTTCTGAGCCCGAAGCAGGGTGTCGTCGATACTGAGTTCGAGCTCGTTCTCCCAGAGGTTGCGGTCTACGGTCCCCTGGTCTATCGAGACAACGCCTTCTACCATGACGCCCATCCTTCCGTGGACAAGCGGCCGAGGCGGGGCATCCCCTTCCCCCCGGCCAATCCAGCACACCGTAAGATACCTGGATCGCAAGCAGCCTGCAACGGAAAAACACCCCAAGACAGGAAAACCGCAAGATGTGGACCGGCCGGAACTTCCGCCCCCCAGGGGTAGTGGGGCTTCTTACGGAGCCGTTGCGCCATCCAGCACGGCAGACACAGCCTCTCCGCCCCGCAGTTCGCGCCACAACTTCCGCTGCTTGGCCCAGTCCGGGATGGCGACGATGGGGCGTACTTGCGGCTCGGAGATGGGATCGCGGCCGTGGGTGGTACGGGGCAAGAACAGCAACTCTTCCTGGATGTCCGGGGCCAGGAGCGTGAGGTTCATGATCTGCGTCAGGCGCGCCCGGGTGACGCCCCCCAGCCGCGCCAGGTCGGCGTAGTCGCGGGCCACGCCGTCGCGGAGGAGCCGGTCAAGGCGGATGGCCAGGGCCATCAGGCGGGAGACACGCGGCACGCGCCCTGGCTCAACCGGCGTCCGCGGGGCGGGGGGCGCGTCGCCGACCTTCAGTTTCTTCCGCGTCCTGCGGCCTACCTCGAAGTGGACCTTGCATTCGACCAGCATGCTCATTTCTCCATTCCGCCAGCATGCACTTCCTCAGCCAGCGCCTTGATGCCCGTGGGCCGGAAGGCGATGGACAGCTTGCCCTCCGCACCGTCGTAGGTGACACGCTCGACCAGCAGGTGCATCACCCGCGCCTGCTCGCCGGCCGACAGCGAGTTCCAGACCGGGTCGAACAGCGACAGCGCTCGGGCCAGTTCTTTCTCGTCCACGACCTTCTCGCTCAGGGCGATAATCTGCTCGCGGACCTCCGTCGCGCGCCGCTCGGCCACGCGGATTCGCTCCTGAAGGTCCGCCAGCCGCGCCGCCGTCGCTGACTCGCCGGGCGTCCCGGCCTGGTCCATCAACTTGCGCACCGCCGCGCTGTGCTGGGCCAGTTCGCGTTCCAGCCGGCGGCGCTCGGTCTGGAGTGCGTCGAGGCCCTCGCGGCTCTGCTTGCGCGCCTGTTCCAGCGTCTGCGCCAGCACCTTGTTGTCCTGGCCGACGGCGCGGATGCGGTCGACGACGAACCGCTCAATCTCGGCCGCCGGGACGGACTTCGTGGGGCAGTTCTCCCAGCCGCGCTTCTGGGCGTTCATGCAAACGTAGTAGCGGTAGCGCCGGTTGCCCTTGGCGGTGTAGGTGTGCATCATGCCGCAGCCGCACGGGCCGCAGTGCAGCAGGCCCTTGAGCAGAGCGCCGTACTTGTTCCGCACCACGCCGGAGCCGGTGCCGCCGCTCCTGCCGTTGTGCCGCAAGGCGTCCTGGACGCGGTGCCAGAGGACCTCGTTGACGATGGCCGGATGCTCGGCGGGGTAGACCTCGTCGTGGTATCGCACCTTGCCGATGTAGGCGACGTTGGTCAGCAGGCGGTAGAGGGCCTCCTTCGTGTATCGGCGACCGCCGCGGGCATGGCCCTTCTTCGTGGTCCACTGCTTGGCCCGCCAGCCGCGCCGGTCCAGTTCCCGAATCGTGGGTATCAGCGCGCGGTGATGCAGATAGAGTTCGAAGATCTGCCGCACCTGCGACGCCTCATCCTCGTTGACGGCCACGCGACCGCCGTTGGCGTTGGAGACGATGTCGTAGCCGAGGATGGGCCGACCGCCGACCCACTTGCCCTTGCGGCGAGCGGCGGCGATCTTGTCCCGCGTCCGCTCGGAGATGATCTCCCGCTCGAACTGGGCGAATGAGAGCAACACGTTCAGCATCAACCGGCCCATCGACGTGCTGGTGTTGAACTGCTGGGTCACCGAGACGAACGCGACGTGGTTCCGCTCCAGCACCTCCATGATCCTGGCGAAGTCCAGCAGCGACCGGCTGAGGCGGTCAACCTTGTAGACCACGATGCAGTCGACTTTGCCCGCCTCGATGTCGGTCAGCAGACGTTGGAGCGCTGGCCGGTCCATGTTCCCGCCGGTGAAGCCGCCGTCGTCGTAGTGGTCGGGCAGGCAAACCCACCCCTCGTGCTTCTGGGCTGCGATGTACGCTTCGCCGGATTCTCGCTGGGCGTCCAGCGAGTTGAAGTCCTGTTCGAGCCCTTCCTCGGTGCTTTTCCGCGTGTAGATGGCGCAGCGGAGCGCCTTGGGCTTCTTGTCCTCGGTCGGGCGGCTCATTCGTCACCGCGTCCTTTCAGGCCGAAGAAGTAGTTGCCGTTCCAGTGCGAGCCGGTGACGGCCTTAGCCACGGCCGACAGGCTGCGGTAGACCTCGCCCTCGTGCTCAAAGCCGCTGTCCAGGACCGTGACCGTGACCATCCGGCCTTTGTACGGCCGGGTCAGCAAGGTGTCGGGCATCAGCTCGCCGGCGCGGCCGCCGAAGTCCACCTTGGTGGTCTTGGTCGTGGATTCCGCCGACGGCGCGGGCCTGTCCGGTGGTCGCCGCAGCCGCAGGTCGGCGTCGTTGGCCAGTTCCTCGGCCCGGCGGCGGGCCCGCTCGGTCAGGTCGCCCTCGGCGCTCGCCTGCATCCGCCAGGCGAGGCGCTTCCAGAGCCAGTCCTTGTTGCCGGAGCGCGTGGTCTCGCCGAAGACCTCCAGGTATCGGCCACGCAGTTCCTTGACGGTCATCCGCTTCAGGGCGGCGACCTCGCGTGCGACGTTCATGCTCATGCCCGTGTCCTCTCTCGGCGTCTCTCGCCGCTAACGTGGGGGACACAGGGCCGATCTTTCCGAAGACCGCCAAGTGGAATCTGACGGGGTTTTCGAACTTTCCGCGCTCTCGGATGCGGCCGGAGGAAGGCAGCCGGTGCGGCGTTTGAGCCGTAGGAACCCGGCGGCCAGCAGCGCGGCAAGCTCCTCCAGGCGTTCGTCGCAGGTCTGTTCGGCGGGGTCGTCGTGGTGCATGGGCGCTCCTGGTGGGGTCCCCAATCCCGATTCAGCGGGATTGGGAGCCCTGCGCCGCCCACAACAACCTTCCCTCTGGGTCCGGTGAGTTGTCTGGCAGCCGGTGTAGAGGACGCCGCGGCATGCGGTGTCCCTCTATCTCACTGGCTACCGCAGGAGAGTTCGAAATGTCCGCCGTTCGGGGGCCTTGACACGATAACGCTGTTAACTAACTCGACCTGTTAACGCGAGAGCGCGAGAGTTCGAGAGCCTTCCGTTCGGGCATCGAGCGCAACCTATGGGGTTGCGCTCGCACCCCGAACGTAACAGCTACGAACCGAGAGCGCGGGCGAGGACGGACGGAATCGCCGTAACCCTTTACAGGCAACGGGATATGGCGGAAGTTGACCAAGGCCGGGGGCTCAGCGTGGCTGTTAACGAAAACGGGCTTCTTCTTTCGAAGAAACCCGTCAAGCTCCCGGACAAGGACTCGAACCTTGAACCTAGCGGTTAACAGCCGCTCGCTCTACCATTGAGCTATCCGGGAAGGATCCGGCTCAACCGGCGATCAATCCAGATTATCGTATCGGCCGGATAAGTCAAGGGCTTCGGGAACTGTTTTGGCGCGAGGGACTCGCCGGCACGATGGTACCGCCCGGCCTAAGCTCGCCTTCGGCGGCGAAGGACGGCCGCGGCCCCCGCGATGAGCAAGGCGAAAGTCGCCGGTTCGGGCACAGAGCCGCCCGAAGCGCCATCGCCGCCGGAGGCGCCCGTTCCGCCGGCCGAATCGGCGCCAAGCGCAGTGGAGGCGGAGGCCGATTGGCTTGAGCCTGCCTGTCCGTAGTGAGAGAACCAGATCACGTAGTCTTTCATGTCCACAATGCCGTCGCCGTCGAAGTCGCCTTGTCCCCACAACGCGCCTGTCTTCCCGAAGCCGCCGAACCAGGAGACATAGTCGGCCATGTCCACGATGCCGTTGCGGGTGGCGTCGCCGGGCAGGGGGGTGACGACGGAGACGCTCCTTATCATCACCAGGTGGTTCGCGTCGAAGTATGGGCCGGTCAGCGGGAGATCCTTGAATGCGGGGAGGAAGCCGCTGAGGTCGTACACGGGCAGGGCGGCGATGGCGTCAACGACATCCATGCCGTTGCCCAGCACCTGGCCGAACGCGGTGTAGCCGCCGTTGTTGGATGGGTCGTCGAGGAAGGTGTTGTCCACCAGGTTGAAGAACCACTGGCTTGTGGCGCTGTTGGGGTCGCCGCCGAGCTTGGCCATCGCGATCGTGCCGCGCGTGTTTGAAATGCCCGGCTCGTTGACGACGGGGGCCTGCTGCGGCACCAGCGTGATGTAGTTGCCCGAGACGCCGTATCCGCCGCCCTGCTCGACGAAGCCGGGCATGCTCCTGTGGATGAAGGTGTTGGCGTACGCGCCGGAATTCGCATAGGCCAGGAAGTTGGCGGCGGTCAGGGGCGTGCGGGAGTCGTAGAGTTCCACGTCGAAGCTGCCCATGACCGTGTCGAAGTTGATGATCGTTCCGGCCGTGGCGGGCTGGCAGGCCGCCAGCGCGAGCACGACAAAGGCCGTGGCGATGAAATGCCGCATGTTCTCCTCTCTTTGCCGCGTGATGGGCTGAGTCACGGGCTGAACTGGGCGGTCTCCTTGGCACCTCCGGCCGCCGCGAACGGGATTACGCGCTGAGCGCCGCCCCGTCGTGGCGGGTGCCTCCAAGGCATTAGTCTACAGCATGACGGCGTATTCTTCAAGGCCCATCGGCCGGCAGAAGGAACCGGAATCCCGCCGCGCGCGGGGGCCTTCGCCTCAACGAGGCGATCGGGCAGGCGATTTGGTGCTTCCGCCGTCCGGCGCCTCCGCGGTTTGAAGAGGTGCTTTTGCCCACCTATAGTGAGGCGTGTTCCTGACCACTTTGCGAGGCCGGTTCAGGAGAAGGCGTCGCGCTCGCGCCTTTGGGCCCGACGTTCATCCGCGAAAACGTGGACTGCAAGCGATGTCCATGAATGAAGATACCCGTGCGCCCGCTGGGGCGCGCGCCGGCTGGCAAAGAGCGGCCTTGGTCGCAGGCGCGGCGGTCCTCACAGCCGTCCTGGCCGACTGTCGCCGGCCTCCGGCCTCGGGACCACAGCAGCATCCGCCGCCGGTCACGGTCGCGCGGGCCACCACGCAGAACGTGCCGGACTACCTGGACGAGATTGGCACTTGCACGGCCGTGAAGGTCGTCTCCATCACGCCTCAGGCCACCGGCAAGATCGTCGAGCAGCACGTCAAGGACGGCGACCAGTTGACGGTGGGCCAGAAGCTCTTCACGATCGACCCCGAGCCTTACCGCGCCGCGCTGGCCCAGGCCGAGGCCGGACTTCGACAGGGCCAGGCGTCCCTGATACTGGCGCAGGCGGAGCTGGAGCGGTCGGCGAAGCTCTACCCCCTCCAGGCCGCGTCGAAGGAGGACCTGGAGATCAAGCAGAGCGCCGTCAAGACCGCCCAGGCGCAGATCGACGCCGCCAACGCGGCCATCAAGACGGCGAACCTGAACCTGGCTTACTGCTTCATCCAGTCCCCGCTGGACGGGCGAGCGGGGAAGGTCCTGGTGTACGCGGGCAACGTCGTCACGGCCAACAGCGGCATACCCCTGATCGTGGCTCAGCAGATGGACCCGATCTACGCCGACTTCGTCATCCCCGAGACCGAGATAGAGCGCGTGCGGGGGCAGATGGCCGCCGGCCAGGTCCAGGTCATGGTCCGCCTGCCGTCGGAGCAGGAGACGGCCGCCCGCCGCGGCGAATTGACCTTCCTGGACAACGCGGTCCAGCAGGGCACCGGCACGCTGGCCTTGCGGGCCACGGTGCCCAACGCCGACTGGCATTTCTGGCCGGGGCAGTTCGTGCGGGTGCGCCTGGTGCTGCGGACGCTGGCCGGAGCGGTGCTGGTCCCGTACGAGGCCGCGCAGGTCAGCCAGACCGGACATTACGTGTACGTGCTCAGTCCCGACCTGCGCGCGGAGGTCCGCCCGGTCAGGCTGGGGCAGCGTCACGGCGAGCTTGTGGCCATCGCCGAGGGCCTTGCCGGCGGCGAGACGGTCATTACCACCGGGCAGTTGCGCGTCCGGCCGGGCGAGAAGGTCCAGGTGCTGCGGACGCGGACGGCCCCGGCCCTGCCCGGCGCGCCGGCCGGCGGCAGTTCCAGGCCGGCGTCGGCCCCGATGGAGGCGGACAGGTGACCATTTCCGAGCCATTCGTCCGCCAGCCCATAATGACCATGCTGCTGGCCGTCTCGGTCACGCTGTTCGGGGTGCTATCATACCGCCGATTGCCGGTGAGCGACCTGCCGGCGGTGGACTACCCCGTCATCCAGGTGCAGGTCAGCTACCCCGGCGCCACGCCCGACACCATGGCCAACAACGTGGCCACGCCGCTGGAGCAGCAGTTTCTCCAGATTCCCGGCCTGTTTCAGATCACCTCCAACAGCACCCAGGGGCACACCAGCTTTGTGCTCCAGTTCGAGCTTTCCAAGAGCATCGACGCCGCGGCCACGGACGTTCAGGCGGCCATCACCCGCGCCACCGGGCAGTTGCCGCCGGACCTGCCCAGCCCGCCTACCTTCACCAAGACCAATCCGAACGACCAGCCGATCATGTACATCGGGCTGCTCAGCGACTCGTTCACGGCCGGGCAGCTCTACGACTTCGCCCATAACCAGATCCAGCAGCGGCTGAGCATCATACCGGGGGTCAGCCAGGTGGGCGTGTTCGGCACGCCGTCGGCGGTCCGCATCGAGGCCGACCCGTCGGCGCTGGCCGCTCGCGGCGCGACGATGGAGGACCTGGGGGCGGCAATTGTCGGCAGCACGAGCTACCTGGGCTCCGGCCAGTTCGACGGCCCGCACCACACCTTCCTGCTCCAGCCGCAGGGGCAGCTTGATACGGCCGCGGGCTACAACGACCTGATCGTGACCGCCGCGCCCGGCGGTTCGGTCCTGCGGCTGCGGGACGTTGCGACGGCCGTCCAGTCCGTGCAGGATGAGCGAATCCACATGCACTTCTGGATTCGCGGCCAGAACGTGCCTTCGGCCGTTGTGGTGCTGGCGGTCTTCCGCAATGCCGGCTCCAACGCGGTCCTGACCGCCCGGACGATCCGCGACATGCTGCCGGTCTTGCAGGCCCAGTTGCCCGGCTCTGTCCAGGTCATCCTCCTGCACGACCGGTCCGTGACCATCGTCAACAGCGTCGACGACGTCAAGGCCACGCTGCTGATCGCATTCGGACTGGTGGTGCTGGTCATCTTCCTGGCGCTGGGGCGGGCCAGGGACACGCTAATCCCGGCCATCGCCATGCCGATGTCGCTGCTGCTGGTGTTCGTCGTCATGCGAATCCTGGACTACAGCCTGGACAACCTGTCGCTGATGGCCCTGACGCTGGTGGTGGGGTTCCTGGTGGACGACGCGATCGTGTTCCTGGAAAACACAGTCCGCCGCATGGAGCAGTTCGGCGAGGGCGTGCTGGAGGCGACCCTCAACAGCGCGAAGGAGATCAGCTTCACCATAATCTCAATGACGCTGTCGCTGGCGGCCGTGTTCATCCCGCTGGTGTTCATGAGCGGGCTGGTGGGGCGGATTTTCCGCGAGCTGGCGGTCACGATCGTAACGGCCATCCTGGCCTCTGGCCTGGTGTCGCTGACGCTGACGCCGATGATGTGCTCGCGCCTGTTGACGCGGCGCGGCGAGGGGTTCCACAGAACCTGGGCCGAGCGGATCATCGGCGGAGTGCTCAAGCGGGTGCTGAACGTCTACGGGCGGTCGCTGTGGTTCTTCCTGCGCCACCGGTGGGTGTCGGCGATCATCTGGGTCGCGTGCCTGTTCGGGACGTTCTGGTTCTTCGAGCACGTGCCGCAGACGTTCCTGCCCACGGGCGACAGCGCGTTCATCCGCGGCGTGATGATCGCGCAGGAGGGGACCTCTCCGGCGCAGATGCGCCGCTATCAGGAGGGCGTGGAGCGCACGCTCCACGGCAGCCCCGCGGTGTGGATGACCTTCACCATGACCGGCAACAGCCAATTCCTCACGGGCAACCAGGGGCTGGTCCTGGCGTTCCTGACCCCGCCCGATCGGCGCGCGCCGATCGCGGAACTGGCCGGGCAGTACATGGGCGAACTGGACGCGACCGAGCCCGGCCTGCTGGCCCTGCTCCAGCCCGATCCCGTGCTGCGGATCAGCACGGGCGCCACCGCCAGCCAGCAGGGGCGCTACGCGTACGCCATCTCGGGGATCGATCCCGACGAGGTCTACGCCACGGCCGGGAAGCTCATGGCGGCCTTCCTCCGCTACGATGGGTTCAGCAGCGTCAGCTCCGATCTGTTCTCGCACACGCCCAATCTCCGGATCGACCTGCTTCGCGACCAGGCCCGGACCTACGGCGTCTCGCCCACGCGGATCCTGGCCCTGCTGCGGGCCGCCTACGCCCAGAACTACGTCTACCTCATCAAGAAGCCGGCCAACCAGTACCAGGTGATCCTCGAGGCCAGGGACAGCGACCGCAGCCGCCCGGAGGACCTGTCGCTGCTGTACATCAAGAGCGATGACGGCCAGCGGGTCGTGCCGCTGTCGGCCCTGGCGACCTGGACGCAGACGCTGGGCCTACAGGCCGTCAACCACATCAACCAGTTGACCAGCGTGACCTTCTTCTTCAACCTCAAGCCCAATGTTTCCCTCGGGGACGCCACGGCGTTCATCGAGCGCGAGGCCGGGGCGGTCCTTCCGCCCGGCGTGCAGGGCTCGCTCCAGGGCGAGGCCCAGACCTTCGGCCAGACCGTATCTAGCCTCCTGGTCCTGATGGTCCTGGCGGTGTTCGTAATGTACGTGATCCTGGGCATCCTCTATGAGAGCTACCTGCACCCGCTGACGGTGCTCTCGTCGCTGCCGGTGGCCCTGGTGGGAGGGCTGGCGACGCTGTACATCTTCGGCGCGCACGCGTCGCTGTACGCCTTCATAGGCATGTTCATGCTGATGGGCATCGTCAAGAAGAACGGCATCCTCATCGTGGACTTCGCGATACAGCGCATCGGCCAGGGCCGCACGGCCATGGAGGCCATCCACGACGCCAGCATGGACCGCTTCCGCCCAATCATCATGACCACGGCCGCCGCCCTCATGGGGGCGCTGCCGATCGCCATCGGCTTCGGGGCCGACGCCGCCAGCCGCCGCCCGCTTGGCCTGGTGGTCGTCGGCGGGCTTATCGTCTCGCAGTTCGTCACGCTGTTCATCACGCCGGCGATCTACCTCTACATGGAAACCTTCCAGGAAAAAGTGCTTGACCGCGTTGCCTTCCTCCGCTCGCGGCGGACATACGCCGGCCAGCCCAAGGAGGGAACATGAAATCGCAAGCGATCGGCAACTCGTCCCGCGCGGATTCGCCGGGTCCGGGCCGCATCGCCCGCGCGGGGCATTGGGCGGTCCGCGGCGCGGCCCTATGTGCCTTCTGCGCCGTCTTCGGCCAGGGCTGCGAGGTGGGGCCCGACTACCGCCGGCCCGCGACGGCCATGCCCGCGGCCTGGGGCGAGGGCGATCGCGCGGCCACCTCGCGCCCGGCGAGCCTGGCGATGTGGTGGAGGAGCTTCCAGGACCCGGTCCTGGACCGCCTGATAGACGAATCCATCGCCGGCAACCTCACTCTTCGCCAGGCGCAAGAGAGCCTGCTCCAGGCGCGAGCGCAGCGGCGCATCGCGGCCGCGGCGTTCTGGCCCACCGTGACGGCCAACGCCTCCTATCAGCGCCTGGGTTTCGGCAGCGGCGGCGCCGGGGCAGCGGGCACAAGCGCCATCGGCGGCGCCTCCAGGGGAACCGGCCGGACCGCCACCGGAGGCGGCGCGGCCGCTTCGGGCGGCGGGGAGTCAACCACGGAACTGAACCTGTTTCAGGCCGGCTTCGACGCGACCTGGGAGCTGGACGTCTTCGGCAAGGTCCGGCGCTCGGTCGAGGCAGCCGACGCCACGGCGGCCGCCGCCGCCGAGGACCTGCGTAACACGCTGGTGAGCCTCCTGGCCGAGGTGGCCACCAACTACGTCCAGCTTCGCGGCTATCAGCGGCAGCTCCAGATCGCCAAAGAGAACCTCCGCGCCCAGAACGAGACGCTTAGGCTCACGCGGGAGCAGTTCAACGCCGGGGCCGTCGACGGCCTCAGCGTCGCCCAGGCCGCGGCGCAGGCCGCCACGACCGCGGCGGCTATTCCGGTGCTGGAGGCTTCCATTCGCCAGACGATGCACATTCTGAGCGTGCTATGCGGCCGGCAGCCCATGGAGCTGGCCGAACTGGCGACCGGCGCCGGGCCGGTCCCCTCCGGCCCGCCGCGGGTGCCCGCGGGCCTGCCCTCGACCCTGCTGCGCCGGCGGCCGGACATCCGCGGCGCCGAGCGCCGGCTCGCCGCCGCCACGGCCAGTATCGGCGTGGCCGTCGCCGACCTGTACCCCCAGTTCAGCTTCACCGCGGGCATAGGCCAGCAGAGCACCGAACTGAGCACCTTCTTCGACAAGGCCAACCGGTTCTGGAGCTTCGGCCCAAATATGAGCTGGACCATCTTCGAGGGCGGCGCGATCCGCGCCAACATCGACCTGGTGACCTCGCAGCAGCGGCAGGCGGCGGTGCTGTATCAACAGACGGTCCTCACCGCGATGCAGGAGGTCGAGGACGCCCTGGTGGCCCTGGCCAAGGAGCGTGCGCACAACGAGGCCCTGGCGGCGGCCGTCGAGGCCGACCGCCGCACGCTTGAGCTTTCGCGGCAGTTGTATCTCCTCGGACGGGCCAGCTTCCTCAACGTCCTGGCGGCCCAGGCCGCGCTCCTGAACGCCCAGACCGCCCTGGCCCAGAGCGATACGGCCCTGGCGACCGACCTTGTGGCGCTCTACAAGGCCCTTGGCGGCGGATGGGAGGGCCAGACGGGCGTGCTCCCCCCGGAGGGCCGGCACTGAGCCGGTCCTGCCTTGGCGCGGCCGCTCCGCCCCCGCAAGGGAAGCACGTTAGTGCTGCTCGCGCCGGCGTGATCGCCGCTTACTCGAACACCAACCTTCCGAAACTCGTCGGATCGTGGAACGTCGTGGCGACCTCACACCAGGTTATCGTCTCCTGCGGGGCGGTCTTCTTGTTGCGGCAGAGGTTCAGGCCCCACTTCGCGCCGGGCGCCGGCCGAGCGCCAAGGACCTCGAACGGGACCGACAGCCTTACGGCCCAGCCGGCCGGCGTGATGCGCGAGGCGGTCTGGCCGGAGAACTCGGCGGATGCGCCGTTGCGGCCTGTCTGAATGGATGCCCGCCCGCGGGCGTTGACGACGAAGTGGCGGTAGACATCGTTACAGCCCGGGGAGATGAATATCTCAACGCTGTCGTTCTGCCAGATTCCATCGACCGGCTCGTCGGGTCCGCTGCACGCCAGCGACTTGGTCTTGCGGTCGGCGCAGAAGAAGAGCAGGTGCAGGGCGGCATCGTCATAGCCCATCCAGCACACGGTCTTGTGGCGTGTCGGCTCCCCGAAACGGTCCTGGCCGTGGTCCATGAAGTCGGCGATCCTGGCGACGCCGTGTACGCTTCCGCGGACGGCCTTGGCGAGGTCGAACTTGGCCGCGCCGGCCCTGTGGACGCGGGCGACCTTCCGGAGTTCCTCATCCAGTCTCAGAATTCGCAGGGGATTGCGGTAGAGGATGCGGTCCTGGAGGCCGGCGGGCGCGCCGACGGCGTCGAGGAAGCCGATGAAGCTCCGCAGCCGATCCTCGTGGAACTGCCGGGTGCCCATGCCGTCGGTGCCGTAGACCATCTTGGCCAGGACGGCCATGCCGCCGGTCTTGCCGCCGATCTGCCCCCAGACGAACTGGTGCGGCTCGAAGCTGGTGCAGGAATCGGCGTAGACGTTGGGGTGGTTGCGCATCAGGAGCGCGGCGTCCTGCCGGTACGCGCCCCCCATGTGGAAGGCGATGAGCTTTAGCTTGGGGAAGTCCAGCGTGATGCGGTCGAGCGTCATCGGGTTGTACCAGTCGGCCAGCAGGCGGGCCTTGACCGGGTAGGCCGTGCCCGCCACGCGCTGGTCGAGCCAGCCGGTGTGGAAGAAGACGGGCATGCCGTACTCCTGCGCCCTGGCGTAGACGGGATAGAACCGCTCGTCGTCGTAGCGGGCCGACGCGCAGCAGGCCTTGAGGCCCAGGCAGCCGATCTCGCGGAACCGCTCGACGGCCGCCACCGAAACCGCCTCATCAAGCTCCAGCGGCACCCAGCCCAGCGCAATGACGAAGTCGGGATGCCTGGCCAGCCGCTCCTTCAGCACCTCCGCCCGCCAGTCCATCAGGCAGACCTTCTGGTAACCGATCTTTCGGGCCCAATCTACCTGGCTGTCGTCGAGGTGATGAACGTGGCAATCGATGATGCGGGGCATGACCTGTCTCCAGAAAATAGGGACGCACCCTATTTTCCAGCCGGGAGCGAAATAAATAGGGTGCGTCCCTATTTATATCACGAAGTCATCCTTCTTTGTCCTGGGGCGGCCGCGAGGTAGTATCCTCATAACCCGCCCCAGGACGTTCTCGAGCTTGGTTATGAACGAATCGCTTCCCATCGGCAGGCCTCGGCCGGTATTTCGGCGGATCTGCTCGACCAGCTTCGGATCCTGACCACGGCAGAGATTCTCCCGCCAGGCATCCACCCCCGGCTGCCGGCCCCAGACATCCAGAGACAGCAGTCGCGTGGCGTCTCTTCCGCCACAGTGCGCGACTGCGCTGGACCACGGCCAATCCCACGCATAGGGCACGAGGCTGGCGCGGACCGGATTCAGCTCCACGTAGGCCATGGCCTTCCAGTAGTGCTCCTCGTCCAGCGCGCACGAGAAGTACCTGTCCTGCCACAGGTGTCCGCTCCGATGGTGCTGGCCGTTAACGTATTGCGTGTACAACTGGTCCAATCGTTTCAGAGCCAGGTGCAGCGAGTCCTTGCTCTTGGGCACGGCCACAAGGTGGAAGTGGTTGGACATCAGGCAGTAACTCTCCACAGTAAGCCCGTGACGCTCGGCGGCTTCAAACAACTGGTCCATGAAGAACCGCCGGTCCTCATCTACGAAGAAGACTGCCTGACGATTATTGCCCCGCTGTGTCACGTGATGCGGATATCCAGGTACCACGATTCTTGGGCCTCGCGGCATGTTCGCACCCTAACGCTCGCAAAAGGTCGGGTCAAGGTAAATAGGGACGCACCCTATTTTCCAGTCGAAACCAAGATAAATAGGGTGCGTCCCTATTTATTCCACCGGATATCGAAGCGGGTCCTGCGCCGGCCGTTGAACTGGATGCACAGAAGCTGCTTTCGCCGGCAGTCGATCACGTAATCCTTGGCGTTCGTGCGGACGGAGCCAAGGACGAATCGCCGCGGATGCCAGATGAACAGCTTTCGCTCGTGCTGGTCCGGGTGGCGGACGACGATCCGCGACGTCCGGCCGTCGAAGGCGGCGGTCTCCATCTCGACCGCGCCCTGGAGTATGTGCATGTTCGTGCCGACAAGCTGCGGGCAATCCCGCACGGGGCGGAGGGCGAAGGCCCGGCATCCGTGGGCGGGGACGGCCGGCACGTCGAGCCGATCCTTGCGTATGCCGAGGTACTGTTCGTTCCAGAAGTCGAAGACGTGGCACGGCATTGCGGATTGTGGATTGTGGATTGTGGATTCCCGTGCATCCGGATCCGGGCGCACCGTATTCGGGATTGGCAATCCACAATCCGCAATCCGCAATCCGAAATCCGCGGGCATGTCGCCGAGATTGAACACGCCGACGACCTTCCAGTCCTCAAATTCCCGATGCACGTCCATCACATAGACGGCCGGCTGGGCGCCGTCGCCGCGGAAGACATCGACCGGCCTGCACCGCCCGCCTTCGTGGTGCGGCAGGAACCGGCCGATGAGGTCCATACGTGGGCTCCGCGCGAGCATGTCCATCGGGTCGGTAAGGAGCATCGCCCCGCCGGCGAGCGTCGCGGCCGTCAGGTGGAATTGAACCTCGTTGTCGGTCAGCAGGCCGTCCTTCGTCGGCGGGTCGGTGAGATGCCCGTAACTGAAGGGCGAGAGCCAGTCGCGAAGGATGACGTTCTCGCGGTGGTTGTGCCAGTAACGGCCGTGCATGTAGGAGGCGAGCAGGTCGTTCTTGATGTTCTCGCCCAGGCATGGCTGGCCGGTGGGGTGCGTCCAGAACGGGTGGTTGTCCTGGCTGACGCGCTGGACGTCGACCGCGCCGATTGACGGCCCGAACAGGCCCTCGCCCTCGACGATCACGCCCTCGCCGCACTCCTCGCGGATGACCTCAAGCGTGCGGCGGATGACCTCTACCGGCGTTTGCGATGGGTCGCGAAACCGGCCGCCGAGGTAATGGCCCATGCTCGGCCCGTCGAGCTTGATGTAGCCGATTCGCCAGTCGCGGACCATCGTCCGCACGATGTCGCGGAGCCAGTCCATCGCCTCCGGCACGGTGTAGTCGATGACGTTGGCCACGCCGACGTTGGAGCCCTTGCGCAGGAGCGGCTTGCCGGTCTTCGCATTCCGCACGAGCCAGCCGGGGTGTTGCCTGACGACGCGAGTCTTGATGTTAGTGATGTACGGCGCGAGCCATAGGCCAAGCTCAAATCCATCCCGCCGCAGGCGCCGCGCCAGCCACTTCATGCCGCGCGGGAACTTCGCGCAGGGCGCGAGCCACTCGCTGGCGTGGTCGCACCAGCCGCCGTCGACGACAATGTACTTCAGCGGATATCCCGCGCGCCGCAGGCGGGCAAGCACGGGCAGGGAGTCGAGGATGTCCTTCTCGCTCTTTTCCTCGCGCCAGTACTGCCAGTCGCTCCAGCCGGCGACGGTGGTTTGGGGCACACGTGCGCGGCCGGCGCGGGCGACGCGGTCGGCGAAGCGTTCGACGCACTCCTGGAACGTCCGGCCCGTGATGACGGTCAACTGCTCAAGCTCCAGCCATTGTCCCGGCTCGACGCGCCGGCCGAACAGGTTGCACCATGCCGAAAGGCGAATGGTCCGGCCGCGGGTGTTCCAGAGCAGGTAGTTCTCGAACCTGCTGTTGCCGACAAAGCCCACGAGCACGGACCGCCCGCGGCCGGCCTGGAACACGGTCATCGGGTGGCACAGGAGGTCCCACTGGCCGCCGTGCGTCGCGCCCCACCATTTGATGGCGGGGGGCTTCGCGCCCGCCTTCAACAGGCGAAAGCCTCGCGACGCGCTGGGCATGTAGTACTGTTCCTGATAGACCTCCATGCCCGCCGCGCCCATGTCCATGTCGAACAGGCGCACCTGCTCCACGACGGCTAGCCCGCCCGCGCCGCCCTTGAGCGCCACTGCGATATCGTAAAGCTCCACGCCGCCCTCGCCGCCGCGCGACACGCGGGATTCCATCCCGGCCGTCCCGCCTCCGGCAAGATAAGCGTGCGGGCGCAACGCCGAACCAACCATGGGCCTGCTCATGTCCTGACGGATAGCTTGAACTGCCTGCGCGGTCAAAGGAAAATAGGGACGCACCCTATTTTCCAGCCGGAGTCCGAGATAAATAGGGTGCGTCCCTATTTGTGAGGAATCATGCATGGACCCCAACTGGATCAACCGCCCATTCGGCATCATGGGCCACGTGTTCGACTACTGGCTTCTGCCGGATGACCCGGCCGAGCAGGTGAAGATCAAGCTCGACATGGGCTTCGTGGCCGAGCACTGGTTCGGCGGGCGGTTCAAGACCGGCGGCGACAACGGCCGGTCGTGGCTGTTCCGCACGCGCCACGGCTTCATCGAGGACCGCCTCGGCCCGTACATGGCCGCCGCCCGCGCGGGCGGGCTGAAGGTGCTCGTCTACGTCAACGCCCACTGGTACTCCAAGGACTTCCCCGCGGAGATGTTCGCCCGCAACGCCGATGGCTCGCTCATCACCGCATACGGATCGGGTTCGCTCACCTGCCCGGCCGGGCCGTTCCTGAAGTACTCGCTGGAGCTGGCCGAGGACCTGGGCGAGTATGACATTGACGGCGTCTTCCTCGACGGTCCCATCGCCGGCTCGTGTTGGTGCGAAAGCTGCCGCGGCGAGTTCGCCCGCAAGTACGGCCGTGACATGCCCGCGGGCAGGCTCTCGCTGGCCGACCGGCGGCTCATGGAAGAATGGACCGCCTGGAAGGTAGCCCATTACGTCGGCGAGTTCCGCCAGACGCTCCGGGCCAAGCGCCCCGGCGCGATCGTCTACCACAACGGCTCGACGCTTGGCCGCGTGACCTGGGGCAACCGGGCGACAGTCGAGCGGTGTGACATGCTTGGGGCCGAGGGCGGCTTCATCGGCTACTCGCCGCTGGAGGGCCAGTTCCTCTACAAGACGGCCGCGACGGCCAAGCTCATCGACGCGGTCGCCGGCGGCAAGCCGACCGTGCTGTTCAACGACCACGCGTTCAAGAAGTACGACTACTGGCCGCTGCCGCGAGCGGAGATCGACCTCTTGTGGGCGGCGACGCTGGCCGGCGGGGCCAACCCGTGGTTCGTCATCTACGCCTCCAACTTCGGCACGCACGCCGCCGACGCCGCGCGGTACTGGAACGGCTTCATCAACTCCAATAACGACGCGCTTGCCGGCACGCGGGCGGCCGAGTCGGTGGCCCTGTTGTGGTCGGACGCGACGGCCCTGGTCTCGGCCTCGGCGATGGAGGAGGAAGACTCCGTCCACGGCGGAGGCGAGGCCCACGGCGCGAAGGCCGGCGTTGCGCCCGCCCGCAAGGTCCACGCAGACTATCGCGGGGCGTTCACGGCCGCATATTCGCTCCTGGCGCGAAGCGCGATCCCGTTCCGCATCGTCACCGAGCGCGAACTGGGATCGCTGGACGGCGTGGCGGTGCTTGTCGCGCCGTCGACGGTCGCGCTGGATGATGCATCCTTCGCGGCCATCGAGAAGTTCGTCCACGCCGGCGGGACGCTCATCGCCGATGATGAGTTCGCCGTGATGGACGAGCTTGGCGTCCCGCGCGACGCCGGGCGAATCCAGGCGCTGCTCGGCGCATCGACCACGGGCGAGATCCCGGCCGCCGCGGAGAACATCGACTACTTCCAGGTCTCCCACGGCAAGGTCGCCGGGGCGGCCAAGGTCGCCGGGGCGACCAAGCTCGCCAAGGGCCTGTCAACCGCGCCGATCCCGCGCCCGACGCACGCGTTCGCCACGATCCTCGCGGGGGGCAAGGCGATGGCGCACTTCTACCGGCCGCTTGCGGGGCGATACGACGAGCTGCCGCCGGTGAGCGACGCCCCGGCCGTCATCCGCCACACGGCCGGCGAGGGCCAGGTCATCTACATGCCGATGGTCCTGTTTGAGCACTACGGAGCATTCTGCTTCGAGGACCACCGGCGACTCGTGGCCAACGCCATCGCGCTATGCCACGCGCTGCCCGTGAGCGTCGACGGCCTCGACGGCCGGGGAGAGGCGCTCATCCGCCGCTCAGAGAAGTCTGACGGCGGGGGTCGCCTTCTGGTCCACCTCCTGAACTACAACGGCAGCATCCGCCCGTTCGCCGGAATCGCCCCGCTGAACGGCGTCAGGATCGCGATCCGCCTGGATTCCAATGATAGGAATCCGCAATCCGCAATCCGCAATCCACAATCGATCACAGCCCGCGCCCTCCACGCCGGCAAGGACCTGCCGGTCCGCCGGACCAGCCGCGGATGGGTCATCCGCCTGGGCCGCCTGGGCGTGGCCGAGACGGTGGTGGTCGAGATGAAAGAGGGAGTCTGAAGGCGATGATCGAGTGGGGCAAGGCCCCAAGCAGCAGGGCGAGCGGCCGGCTTGACCATCCCGCGTCTTGACTTGTCCTCACGGCCGGCACACAATGCCCGCGCGCCAAAGGGCTACCCATGCAGGAAGAGAGAGTATACCGAGTCTTCCCGAGCGACCTGGACATCGCCGAGAGTTTCCGTCTGGCCGTCGCTTGCCTCCATGAGCTGGGCTACACCAAGCAGGGCAAGGGCTCACACGCGACGCTCCAGTTCGGCCAGTCGCGTTCGCTCAACACGTCGAAGTTCCCGGAGTTCCTCAAGCTCTTGGAGCAGAACCCCCAGCCGAACTACGTCTACCTCGACAGCTCCTGGTTGTCCAAGGGCGGGACGGTGATGTTCGGCGTCACGCTGAGCCAGTCGCGGCTGACGGTCGTAATCGACGGCGACGACGCCGGCCAGGTCGCCTCCATGCACGAGAAGGTCCGCGAGGCGTTCCGCGCGTCGACGCCGCCGGCCGAGAGGTCGCCCGGGGCGATGCGAGTCGCGTGCAGGAAGACGGTCTTCCTGGCGCACGGGTTCGATGATGTGTCCAGCCTGGTGAGCGCGAAGGTCGATACGTTCCTCCGCCGTCTGGGCTTCGATGTCCGCCAGGGCGAGGGATACCAGACACGCGACATCCCCGACAAGGTCGCCGGCGCCATCCGCTCTCAGGACATATTTATCGCCGTCGTGCTGCGCGGGGACAATGCCGCGCTGGCCGGCGAGGCGGGCCTTGCCGGCAGTCTGGGCAAGCGCATCATCGTGCTGCTGGAGGATGGCGCATCCTTCGACCCAACCACGGCCGGCGCGGACTGCGAGCGGATCGGCTTTCCGCCGGGCATCATCGAGAAGGCGTTCAGCGACCTCGTCTACGCGCTGCCGCCATAGAGCCTGTATGAGAGCGTGGCGTGGGCGTCCCGCCCGCGCGTCGCGAGGGCAGCCTGCCCTCGCGAACTTCCCTGGGTTCCGCGGGCGAGACGCCCGCGGGACGCGCGGGCCGGAGGCCCACGCCACGGGTAATGCGGTTTTCATACACGCCCTTAGATAGGAGCCGCTGCAAGATAATGGCCTCGCCCCGTGTCAGTGTCGGCCTTCCGGTCCACAACGGCCAGAGGTACATGCGCGAGGCGATCGACTCGCTGCTGGCCCAGACGTTCGAGGACTTCGAGCTGGTCATCTCCGACAACGCCTCCACCGACGCGACGGCCGACATCTCCAGCGACTACGCGCGGCGGGACAGCCGCGTCCGCTTCGTCCGAAGCGAGGTCAACCGCGGGCTGGTGTGGAACTTCAACAACGTCTTCCGCCTGGCCAGGGGCGAGTACTACAAGTGGCTGGCGCACGACGACTTGTGCGCGCCGCACTTCCTTCGCGTGTGCGTGGACGTGCTGGACCGCCGCCGCGACTTCGTGCTGTGCGTGCCGATGGCCGTGCTGATCGACGCCCGCGGCCAGGCATATCCGCTGCCGCGCTGCCGTCCGCACCCCATGCGCGTAGATTCCCCCCGGCCGCACGAGCGATTCCACGACATGCTCTGCTGCCGCGGGCACGGGCGGCTGACGATGTTCGGGCTGATCCGGTCGAATGTCCTGGCGCGCACGGCCGTGCTGGCCCCGTACGTGGCCTCGGACGTGGCGCTGCTGGCCGAGCTGGCGCTCCACGGGCCGTTCTGCGAGGTGCCCGAGCGCCTGTCGCTGATCCGCGAGCATCCCGCGCGGCACACGCTTGCGGTCTCGTGGGCGCAGTCGCGCGGGGGCCTGTTCGCCCCGTCCCTCGCTGGGCGGCCGATCTTCCCGAGCTGGCGAATGCTCTGGGAGCTTGTCGGTGCGGTGCGGCGCAGCGGGCTTGACGCCGGCGAGCGGAGGCGATGCCTGATGGCCGTCGCGGCCTGGGCGTGGCGCGACAAGAGCCACCTGCGCCAGGATGTGGGCAGGTTCCTCTACAGCCTCACCATCGGAAGGGGGAAGCACCTGTACGGAACAGCGCCCGGGGCGTAGAGTATGCAGGTCGGCCTTTGGCCTTCACACCGAATTGTGGGCCCAAGCCAGACGCTTGCCAGGATGCGAGCCATCATGTTACGCTGGCGCGAGCATAGGATCGCGCAGGAGATTGTTCAAGGATGACGCCCCCGCTTGCCATATCGGCCAGCACGCCACGCGGAACAGAGCCGGCGTCTGAACGCAGCGGCGAGGCCAATGGCAGTAACAGGCTCGCGGTCGAAGACCGCGCCGCTCACCGCTGGTATCGGTTTGTGCTGTCATTCCCGCCGCACCTTGTCCGGGATTATCTGAAGAAGCTTTCCCTGGGGCCGGGCGACACGGTCCTTGACCCGTTCTGCGGAACGGGCACGACGCTGGTCGAGTGCAAGAAACTGGGCATATCGAGCATTGGCATCGAAGCCAATCCGATGGCGCATTTCGCCTCGATGGTGAAGACCGACTGGCGGGCGGACGGCCGCGCTCTGGCTCGCCACGCGCGCGAAGTCGCCAGCAGGGCGGATGAGAAGTTGTCAGGTCTTGGCACTGGCGCAATGCCATCCGGAGGCCTATTCTCCCATGACGTACCTGGCCACCTGAACCTGTTGGCTTTGCCCAAAGAGAGCATGGGGCTGCTCCTGGGCGGCTCGATCAGCCCCTTGCCTCTGCATAGGGCACTGGTCCTTCTGGACTTGCTTAAGGGCAGGGATGGCGACGGTAGGTTTTTCCGCCACGAACTGCTCGCCTTGGCCAAGGGCCTGGTCACCACCATCGGAAACCTGCACTTTGGCCCGGAGGTGGGAGTCGGCTCGCCAAAGGAAGATGCGCCTGTCGTGGGTGATTGGCTCTCCAATGTCAATGAGATCGCGGAGGACCTTGGGGAGCTTGGTTCGATGAAGGATGTGCCGTCGGCCGTGAACCTTTTCGATTCGCGGAGGATACACGAGGTAGTCAAGCCTGACTCCGTAGATGGCGTGATAACGTCGCCGCCCTACCCGAATGAGAAGGACTACACGCGAACCACCCGACTGGAATCCGTCCTGCTCGGCTTCGTGGGGGACAAGTCGCAGCTTCGGGCGTTCAAGCGGACGCTGATACGCTCCAACACCAGGAACGTCTACAAAGGCGATGACGAGGACAAGCTCGTCGCCGACATTCCGGAAATCAGGCGAATTGCCGAGGAGATAGAATCGCGCCGCATCGCCATGGGGAAGACCAGCGGTTTTGAACGCCAGTACGCCAGGGTCGCCAAGCTCTACTTTGGCGGCATGGCCAAGCACCTGGCCGAGATGCGTGCGGTGCTGCGGCCGGGGGCTCGGTTGGCGTACGTCGTTGGCGATCAGGCGTCGTACCTCCGGGTGATGATAAGGACGGGACAGATACTGGCGAAGATCGCCGACGGCCTTGGATACGAGGTCGGCGGCGTTGATCTGTTCAGGACTCGACTGGCGACTGCCACGCGGGAGCAGTTGCGCGAGGAAGTGGTTCTGCTCCGATGGCCCGGCGAACACGGGCACAAGGGGAGATAGACATGGCGGAAGGCGAACAGGCCAGCAGGTACCAGCGAATCATAGATCGCATATTCGTCTCCCGCCACCACAGGGGCGATGAACGTGTGCCTTTCAGCAGGCAGGACATCGTGGAAGCCGCCAGAGCACTGCGTATCGAGCTTCCCAAGAACCTTGGCGACGTGATCTACTCGTTCAGGTTCCGCACACCGTTCCCGGACTCAGTCACCTCTCGCGCGCCTGCGGGCAAGAGTTGGGTCATTCGCTTGGCCGGAAGGGCGCAGTATTGCTTCGTCGCGACTGCCTTCACGAACATTGTTCCAAGGAGGGACCTGGCGGTCACCAAGATTCCGGACGCCACGCCGGGCATGATTGACAGGTACGCTCTGGACGACGAACAGGCCCTCCTTGCCAAGCTGCGGTACAATCGTCTGATCGACATCTTCACTGGGGCCACCTGCTATTCGCTTCAGAGTCACCTGCGGACGCTTGCTCCCGGGATGGGACAGGTGGAGACGGACGAGATCTACATCGGTGTTGACAGGAAGGGGGCACACTACGTCTTTCCTGTGCAGGCCAAGGGCGGGCGCGACAAGCAGAGCATTGTCCAGATCGAACAGGACTTGGAGATCTGCAAGGCACGTTTCGGGACCGCCACATGCCGGCCGATAGCGGCCCAGTTCATGCAGGATGGGGTGATCGCCCTGTTCGAGTTCGAACAGCAGGGCGACGAGATAGTCATCGCGGTGGAGAAGCACTACAAGCTGGTGCCGCAGAAGGACCTGTCACCGGAAGAGCTGCTGATGTACCAGCGGCGCGGGCGTCTGGAGTAAGGGAACGCTGGGGCGGCAAGGGGCCGCGGAATTCAACTTGCAGGGCTCCGTCGCGGATGCCCAGGAGCGGCGATGAGTGAGATAGCGTGGCTCAACGGGCGATGGATGAGGCCGGCGCGGGCGAAGGTGTCGGCCGAGGACCGGGGCTTTCTCTTCGGCGACGGCGTCTACGAAGGGATCGTCTCCTATGGCGGCAGGGCGTGGGCGCTCCAGCGCCATCTGCGCCGGCTCGCGCGGAGCCTCCACGAAGTCGGGATCGAGGGCGTGGACGTGGCCGAGATCGGGCGCCTCTGCGAGCAGGCCGCCCGGCGCAGCCGCGCCGCGGGGGCGTTCATCTACGTTCAGGTCACGAGAGGCGCCGCGCCGAGGTCGCACGACTGGACGCCGGATGTGCGGCCGACGATCTTCCTGACCGCGCGGGCGGCGAAGCCGTATCCGCCGGAATGCTGGACGGGCGGCTGTAGAGTCGTCACCCTTGCCGACGAGCGCTGGGGGCGCTGCGACGTCAAGAGCGTCAACCTGCTGGCGAACGTGCTGGCGTTCCACAGGGCGCGGGCGGCCGGGGCGTTCGAGGGCGTGCTGGTGCGCGACGGCGCCGTGACGGAAGGGACACACAGCGGCGTGTTCATCGTGCGAAAGGGCGTCGCGATCACGCGCGAGGACGGGCCGCACGTCCTTCCGAGCATCACGCGGGATTTCGCGCTTGAGATCGCCGCGGATCTGGGCGTGCCGGCCGAGCGGCGCCGATTCACCGTCCAGGAGCTGCTCGGCGCGGATGAGGCGTTTCTCGTCGGGACGGCGTCGATGATCATGCCGATCTCGCACGCCGACGGCCGGGCCATCGCCGGCGGCGCGCCCGGGCCGGTGACCCTGCGGTTCATGGAAGGCTACAAGGACAGGATCGCGCGCCGCGACGACGCCCCGAGGGATTGACAAGGGGCGGCGAACCGGCCGTTGAGTTGAAGTCCCGGCCAGGGCGAGCGGTCGAGGATTTCGCTTTCCAAGGCGTCAGTGCGCCCTAGAATTGCCAGCACCGCCGGCGGCGGTCGTCGGCAGCCGGCTAGACGGCCGTGGAAAGGAGCACATCGTGAGGCCCAACGCATTCATGAGCCCGTCGGCCCGCGCGACTCAGGCGACCCGCGCGAGCCGCGCAAATCGGATTGTCGGGCGCATCGGCGCCGCCCTGGCGGTGATTTGCATAGCGGGGCTTGCGGCCGGGTGCAAGCCGGCGGCGGCAGGGGATGACCCGCAGCTCATCATGATCCCAGCCGACTGGGAGAGCTTCGACCGCCAGGTGCTCAAGTCGCCCGTGCCGATCGTGATCGAGTTCAGCAAGGATCCGTGCCCCCCGTGCGTGGAGCAGACGGCCGAGCTTGAGGAACTGATGAATGAGTTCCGCGGGCGGGCGACGTTCGCGGCGATGACGCTGGTCCGCGGGGAGTTCGAGGTCACCTGCCCGGAGATCCAGGACCGCTACAACATTCTCTGGATGCCGACGACCATCCTGTTCGTCGATGGCAAGGAGCGGAAGCGCTGGCGGAACTTACAGAAGTCCGCCGGCATTCGCGAGGAGCTCAAACAGGCGCTGCTGGAGAAGTCCGCTAAGCCGTAGCCGCGGGCTGCGGTATCCAGCACCGGCACGTCGGGCCTGATGATTGACTTCTGCCAGCCTTGGAGACGCGACATGAGAAGCCGCCTGATGAGCATCGCGCTGGTGTGCCTGTGGTGCGGTCTTGCGTGCGCATTCGCGGGGGGTTGCGGGCACGGCGGCATCGTCCACGGCGTCGTCCCCAGCAAGGACGGCCGTGTGGTGATGTACCACGGCGAGAACGCCGGCGAGGGTGTGTTCGTCGCGGATGGCCGCGGGGCGGTCCGCGTCGGAGATGATGGGACCGCGTACCTCAGCGCGGATGGGCGATACGTCTTCCTGGTTCCCAGCGACGTGAACGGCCCGCGCTGGCCGGGACGGCGGCTGATCCTCTACGACGTCGCCCGGCGGTCGCAGCGCGAGGGCTCGCCCGTGCCGCGGGCGCTGTACGCCCCGCAGTCGCTGGCCGCGGAGTCCGGATGGGAGCCGGCGCTGACGGAGGTCTACCTCGACGCGGGGCCGTCGGTCGTGATGGGCGTGCGGATGGTCAAGTTCAACGAGGACCCGCCCCGCACCGGCCCCGTGCAGTACATCCGCTGGACGCCGGGGGGCGGGTGCGCCGCCGTCGCCGGCCCGCAGGGGACGGCCTGTCTGAACAAGGCCGTCGATGTTGACGCCAGCGATTCGTGGGTCGTGGTCCGCCGGGCGGGCAACGGCCAGCCGTATCGGACGGTCTGGGTTCATCCCGACGGCAATGTCATAGAACTGCTCCGCAACACGCAGGGCTTCGGCAGGTCCGCCTTCACGATCGGCATGTTCCCGATCTTCTTCTGGGCGGGGTCCTACTGGCGCATGGCAAGCTGGCTGGATGAGCAGAACCACGCCGCCCCGCAGCTCTCGCGGGAGGAGGAGCTTCGCATCCAGCGGCTGGTCCAGTTGCGGAAGGGCGCCAGTTCCAGGCCTTAGCTGGGCGCGTGTGGAGATGAAGGACAAAGGCAGGCAATACAGGCTGTATGCGCCGGTGCTGGCCGGGGCGGCGGCCGATGCGCCGGGCCGGCAGGGGGCGCTCGTCCCGTTGCCTGAGGGCGAGGTCCATCACGCGTGGACGGTGCTGCGGCTGAAGGATGGCGAGCGGGTCGAGGTATTCGACGGCACTGGCCTGTCCGCGCACGGAACTCTTATCGGGGCGGGCCGGCGCGGATTGAGCGTCCGGATCGAGCGCCTGAATCCACCCGCGCAGCGCCGAGGGCCGGCCGTTCACCTGGCCTTCGCCGTGCCCAAGGGCAATCGGCTGGACTGGCTTTTGGAAAAGGCGACGGAGCTTGGCGCGGCGTCGCTGCGGCCGGTGATCTTCGAGCGGAGCGTCGCCGGCGGCGGGGAACTGAGTGACGCCAAGCGGCAGCGGTGGCTCGGCCATTGTGTCTCCGCGGCCAAGCAGTGCGGCCTGGACTTCCTGCCGGAGATCATTCCGCCGGCCGGGCTGCGCGTCTTCCTGGCCGGCCTGCCCGCGGCGGCGGTTCCGTCCGCGGCGGCTAGCGTGGTGCGCATTGTTGGCGACGGGTCGCCGCGGACGCCGCCTCTGGCGTCGGTCCTCGCCGGGCGGCGGGCCAGGGAGGTGTGTATCCTCGTCGGGCCTGAGGGCGGACTGAGCGAGGATGAGGCGGCCGAGGTTTGGCAGGCCGGGTTTGCTCCTGCGCGCGTGGGCTGGACGACGCTGCGAATCGAGACGGCCGCCATAGCGATGCTGGCCGGGGCGATGGCAATCTTGGACGACGATTCAAGCGTTGCCGCCGCAGATAGTTAGGGCCGGATTATTGACGCCGGACGGATTGACGCCGCCAGTGCGCCATGTTATAATGCTTGCGGCGGGTTGGAGGAGCCTGCCGGGAATCGGTAGTGCGGCATCCTGGGACAAGCGAAGTGGCCGGAGGGCCTTATGCTCAGCAAATCGCTCCACCTGGCGGTAGTGACCACGCTCGCGTTGACGGCCGGGCTGAACACATGCGCGATGGCGGTGATCATCGACGACGGCGGCACGGGATCGAGCAACACCACAGCCCCTGACGGCTTCCCGTATTGGGACAACATATTCCAGGACGCCGACGGCACGGGTGTGTACCTCGGCAACAGGTGGGTGCTGACCGCTTGGCATGTGAACGCCAACAGCGTCGTCATCCAGGGCACGCAGTACTCGGTCGTGCCGGGAACCGTGCTCCAGATGACCAACAGCAACGGAACGACGGCGGACATGGTTGTCTTCCGGATCAACGGCGACCCGGGCCTGCCGTCGATACCGATCGCCACGGCCTCGCCGCCCAGCGGGACGGCCGTGACGATGATCGGCGACGGGCGGGACAGGATGCCCGACCAGCTCTACTGGGACGCCAACTTCAACCCGGCCACGAAACAGCATTACGCCTACAGCGGGTTCCAGTGGGCCGCCACGTCGCGCTCCGTGCGGTGGGGCGACAACACGATCGTCGATATTGGGCAGCCGATCGATGAGCCCAACTGGGGGAACACCACGATCAGCTTCTCCACCAGATTTTGGCAGTACGCGGGGTACTGCCAGGCGGCCTCCGGCGACTCGGGCGGGGCGGTCTTCGTCGGCAGCGGCACGAACTGGTCGCTGGCGGGCATGATGTTCTCGATCTCGGGGTTCTACAGGTCGGGGCAGCCGACCGATACGGCCGTCTTCGACAACAAGACGTGGTCGGCCGACCTGGCCGCGTACCGGACGCAGCTCACGCCGATCGAGGGCGACGCCAACAACAACGGCATCGTGGACATGACCGACTACACGATCTGGTTCGGCAATTACGGCCGCACCGACGCCGGCTGGAGGCAGGGCGACTTCAACGGCGACAATCTCGTCGACATGGCGGACTACATCCTGTGGTTCACCAACTTCGGAACGTCCATCAATGCGGCCGGGGCCGGTTCATTCTCGGCGCCGGAGTTCTACGGCGTTCCTGAGCCGGCAACGCTCGCATTGCTGGCGGCGGGGGCCTTGCTCCTCAAACGCCGGCGCCGGTGAGGCGCCAACGTTGCAGCGAGGCCTCAAACTTGTTTCCTCCAGCGGGGCCGGGCAACGTTCTGTCAAAGCGTTTCGCCACGAAATCGGCTACGCTCAAGGTCGGCGCTGACTCCATGATTGTGAAGCCACGAAAAAGTAGTGACTGTCCCGACTTTTACAAAGTCGGGACAGTCACTACTTTTTCGAAGCCTGAGGGTTGCCCTTGGCGATGGCTCGGCGTAGAATCCTCGGCACCATGTCACGAGTGGCCAGGATCGTCGTGCCGGGAATACCGTATCACATCACTCAGCGCGGGAACAATCGGCAGGATGTCTTCTTCGTGGATGATGATCGGCAGCAGTATCTCCAGTTGCTTATCGGCCAGGCGCAGAAGCACGGGCTCCGCCTACACGCCTACTGCCTGATGACAAACCATATCCATCTGATTGCGACGCCCGAGCGAGTCACTTCACTGGCCAAGGCGCTGGGGAGGGCACACTTCCATTACACACTCTACGTCAACCGCCTTCATGGTCGGGTCGGCCATCTATGGCAGAACCGCTTCTACTCTTGTCCATTAGATGATTGGGCCTTATGGGCGGCCATGTGCTACGTCGAACGCAATCCCGTGCGGGCAGGCATGGTCAAGAGGGCCTGGCAGTATCGATGGTCCAGTGCGTCAGCGCATTGTTCCACCGGCCCGGCCGCCACGTTCCTGGACGATTCAGCTTGGCGGAGCTTGTTGCAGGAACGCGACTGGAAAGAATCCCTTGTCCAGCCCCAGGACAACGCGATCACGCACCGGATTCGTCGCAGCACGTTCACCGGCCGGCCCTTGGGAAGCGACAGCTTCGTGAGCAAACTGGAGACCTTGTTGGGCCGACGACTTCGTCGGCAGCCCATGGGGCGTCCCAGGAAGGTGCGGGGCATGGCAGAGCATGATGCCGAGCCCGAAAAGTAGTGACTGTCCCGACTTTTGAAAAGTCGGGGAATGGATGACCGAGGGCTACCGCTCCTGCTGCGGATCACGGGGTTTGACCGTCGGCGCGGGCGTGGCGGGGCCGGGACCGGGGCCAGGGCCGCGAGTCGGCGTGACCACAGGCACGGTCGGCATGAACGGCATCCGCCGCTCCTTGACCGGCTCGTTGACGTACTCCATCAGCACGTTCACCAACGGGTCCAGCCGGTCGAGATATCCCTTCTCCAACGATGCCTTCAGCACCTGCTGGAAAAGGACGCGGTCCGGGGCGTCTTCCCCGCGTGGCTCGGCCGTGCCGACGGTTGTCACGGTCTGGGCCTCCTCCATAAAGTTGACCCAGATGCTCTCGCCGTTGCCCCATTTGGCGATCTTGTCGAAACTCGCCAGTTGCGCGTCCCAGTCGGGCAGCTTGCAAGTGGCGGCGTAGTAGGTCTTGACCTTCATGGGGTAGAAGACGAAGTTGTCCTTCGCGGCCGACGTCACCAACTCCTCGATCTTTCCCATCGTGTCCTCGTGCGGCGGGGCGTCGCCGATGAGGACGATGACCTTCCTGGCGCTGGCGCCGGGAGACCACTTCTGCTTCCTGACCAGGTCCAGCAGGCCCTCGTAGACCGCCTCGGGCACGTCGCCGCCGCCCTTGGCATCCGCGAAGCGAAGGACGTTGGCCAGCGCCTTCGCGTCGCTGGTCAGCGGGATGTTCAGCGTGACGTACTTGTCGCCCTTGTCGCGGTAGAGCGTGACGCCGATGCGCGGCTCGCGGGAGAGAAGCTCGAACGCCTTCATCATCTTGATCACGTCGCGCTGGATCCACAGGATCACTTGGCCCATCGAGCCGGTCGAGTCGATGGCGAAGCCGACGTCGAGCTGGTCCAGGCGGAACTTCTTGAGCTCAAGGTCCTTCTGCCACTTGGGGTCCTTGGGGTCGGCGATCAGCTCGCCGTGCGGCAGCAGGTTCGACGCGCCGGAGTAGGCCGATCCCTGACCGGGCTCGGCCTCCTTGAAGGTCGCCGCGTTTGCCCACTCGACCCACTTCTGCTGGGTCTCCACCCACATGGCGACGGATCCCTTGGCCCGCAATGTCGAGGAGTGCGGGATCTTGTCGTTGATCCGGCGCAGGACGAGTTCCGCGCGATACGCGTCGTTGATGTTGGCCATGGAGGCGATGAGGCCCTTGATGATCTCGCCGCTCTGCCAACGCTTGAGGATGTCCCCCATGGCCCAGAGCGTGCGGATGTCGCAGGGGTCCATCGAGTTGGTGTTGTTGAACAGGTCGATGAACAGCTTCTTGTTCTTCTCGGTCGGCCCCTCAGCCCCCATCAGGCCCAGCCATCCCAGGCGGAGGTCGCCGCGGAGGGCGTTCCTGGTCGCCAGGTCGAAACACGCCTTGACCCACCCCTTGCGCTGCTCGGCCGTCAGGCGGTCCTGGCGGGCGTGGAGCGCCTCCCAGGCGTAGACGCGGACGATCGGCATCTCATCCTTCACCATCACCGTCATCAGCATCTCCGTCGTCCGCCGGTCGTCTATGCGGGCGAGGCTTATGACGGCCATCGTCCGGGCGATCCAGTCGGGGCTTTTGAGGTGCTTGGCGTACAGATCCAGGTAGTACTGAATGTATCTCTCGACGGCCGGGCTGGAAGTGGGGGCCGGCGATGGGGAAGGCGACGGCTGGTCCTCCTGCGCGAGGGCGGGCTCCAGGAGTAGCCCCAGACACACCGCTGAAATGCCTATCGCCGCGACGGCGATGAACGCCTTGCTGATTGTCGGTGCCATATAGTTCAACTCTACTTACGGAACAGCAGGAACACCGTTTCCTTGTTCGGCACGTTTATCGTCAGGCCTTCGTGCGGCGTTTCCGTGCCGAGGTTGGCGATCGACGAGTACTTGAAGGCCGGCTTCATCTTCAGCGTCTGGTCCGCGCCCGACAGGTTCCAGATGTACGCGACCATGCCATCGTCGGAAATGCGGCAGCGGGCCTCGACACCGGCTATGCGGCCACCGTCCTGGGCGGTCACTTCGAGCGGCCGTGTGATGGCGAGCTTCCCGGTCAGCCAGTCGGCCAGCGCGGTGACGCTGGGGGTTTCCAGCGGCATGGCCAGGTACAGGATTCGCCCCTTGCCGCGCGGGATCTCGACGATGGCCGGCTTGCCGTCGGCGAACGTCGCTATGGCCTTCGCGTCGCCCTTGAGCTCCAGCGTCTGCATGACGCCCGCGCCGTTCAGCGCCGGCGCTTTGGACGAAAGCCCCTTGAAGACGCCTTCGTCGAGGACCGTGATCTTCTCCTTGGGCACCTCGCTGAGCGTGGTCTTTGAGGAGAGCCCTTGTAAGAAGCCGGCGCCCTCTTCCGTGTCGCGCGTCGGCTCGCCGACGGTGACCTTCGGCCGGCGGTAGCGCGTGATGTTGACGCCGAGGGCGCCAAGGTAGGGGGCGGCGCGGTGGTACTCGTCGAATTGGAGCGAGTTGGGCGTGATGACGACGGTCCCGCCGCCCTCGGCGAAGTCCGTGATCGCCTTGAAGGCCGTCGCGGGCAGGTGAGTGGCGCTTGGCACCCACAGCAGCTTGACGCCCTTGAGCATCCCGCCGGCGGCCTGGCGCTCCGTCACGAACCGCACCGGCACGTCGCAGACGCGGGCGCCGTCAAAGATGTTCTCCAGTTCGGTCAGGGCGGGGCCACGGCCGGCGTTGAGCATCTCCTTGTCAACCTGGATGGCGGTCGTGCGGCTGTAGAGGATCGCCGTCTCGTACGGCGGGAACTGGAACGGCTGGATCACGCCGCCCAGGCGGCGGACATCCAGCGCGGTCCGCAGGCAGAGGGCCACATCCTCCAGCGGGATCTTGTAGCTATGCGGCACGGATGTGATGTACGCGCTGAAGCCCGCGCCGGCGATGGCCGACTCGGAGACGGGCGCGGCGCTTGGCCAGTGCCACATGGTCATCGCCGATGTCCCGTGGAGGAACTGCGCCATCAGGTGGGGGATGTCGCCGTGGTACTCTGGGTCGACGACGACCTTTGGCGTGTCGGTGAAGTCGCGATACAGGTCGGTCTCTATGGTCGTGGCGCCGGCCTCGGGCAGCACCACGTCGCAGACCTCGTTGTTGAGCATCTCCATGTCGAACCCGCAGAACGCGAACCCGCCGGCCCACAGGTAGCTCGACCCGGTCACGTACGGGGCCGCCGGAAACCTGGCCTGCATTACGCCCTTGGCCCACTTCATGTAGTCGCACACGCGGCGGAAGTTGAAGTCGAGCCAGTCGTACATGTACGCGCGGTTGTCGGTGAGCTTGTCGTGGGGCGTGAGCTTGATGTCGTCGAACGATGCGAGCTTCGTGCCCCAGATCTCGTTGGCCTTCTCGACCTGGCCGTACTTGTTCTTGAGCCAGGCCGCGAACATCCCGCGGGATTCCTCGCAGTAGCAGATGTACATGTACTCGTAGCCCATCGAGACGGCGATCTTGCTGTTGAGGTCGGACTTTTCGGCGCCGGCCTTCTTCATGGCCGCCAGCTTCGCGTCCAGGCGCGTGGTGATGGACTCCTTGATCGCGTCGCGCATGGCCGGGCTTTCCAGGCAGATCACCACCGGGTCCTTGCCGCCGCCCAGCGACCAGATGTCGCGGATGATGTGCCCGCACCAGCCGCTGTAGCCGGCGCGATGCGAGGATGGGTCCTTGGCGTAGACCTTGTAGATCGGCGTCTCCTCCACGTCGTAGCGGCTTGCGCCGACGGCCGAGACGCCGTCGATGTAATCACCGGGAGCGAAGTAGGCCGGGTCGCCGCTGAGGCTGAAGAGGATCACCGGCTTGCCCTGGAAGGTCATCGCGCCGCCCTCGCGCTTGACCTGCCGATAGTCGGGGACCGGCGGGACCTGGAGGGCCTTCTTCTTGCCGTCGATGATCTGCTGAAGTTCATCGGCGGCCGTCGCGCATGAGGAGGCGATGAACTTGCAGTAGCCCGGCAGGTTTCTCTCCTGGAGCGGCAGGTACCATCGGGCCTCCAGGCCCAGCTCCGCGCAGGTCAGGTAGACCTTGAAGTAGTGCGTGTCGATCCCCTTGGCGTCGGCCTGGTCAACGAGCTTCGCGAGGCTGTCGCGCGCGGCGACGGCCTTGGCGCGAAGGTCCTTCAGCTCGACCGACATCTCAGGCGGCTTTGGCCGGCCCTCCATCAATGCGATGGAGCCGGAGCCTTCCTGCCCGCGCTCCAGACGCCAGTTGGAGATGTACAGCGGCTTAGCGGCGCCTTGCTGATTGTCGAACGTCAGAGACCACTGGTAGACCTCGCTCAGGTCGATGGTCGGATCCTTGGGCTCAGTGCCCGGGCCGTTGAGACGGCCGCGAACGTCCTGGATTCCGACGTAGTACGAATTGAGCCCAGGCTTGATCTCGACGGGTTGGTCGCTCCGCAGGCTCGGGCGCGAGCCGGTCATCTTGTTCTTCATCACCCACGTGCAGGAGACGGGCTTTTCGTTGGTGTTCTCCACGTCGAAGGCGACGCGGTCCCACGCCTCCCAGTTGGCCCGCGTCTCGCCGAAGACGCCTGCCCAGGCGTTCTGCCCTATCAAGTCGAGCCTGATGCTGAACCCGCCCGCGTACTTCGTGTGCCCGGGCGCGAGGCTGACCTTCGCGCCGGGGCCGGTGTCGCTGGGCATGTCGCCCGCGTCGCAATCCACCAGGATCATGTTCTGGACCTTCTCGCGCACGGCCGACAGCCCGGTCAGCGCCACGGCCTGGCCCTTGGGTGTGGCAAGCTCCAGCTCCACCTCCGTCAGGTCGCCGAGGCAGATGACCTTCTTCTGGTCCGACGCGGTCAGGCCGACGAGGTTGACGCGGACGGCGTTTTCGCCCGGTTTGATGAGGAACGTCCGCGAGTACAGCGTGGCCCAACCGCGGCTCTGCGAGTCCTTCACGTAGAGCGTGGCGCGGACGAAGTCCTCAAGCTTGCTGTCGAAGCTGATGAGCAGCGCGGTCAGGCCCATCCAGTTGCCCAGCGCCGGCTGGCTCAGCGTGAGGCGGCCGGGGCCGGTCAGCGCCCACGCCTTCTTCCCGCCGGCCTCCGCGACGTCGAGCTTGAGCCCCTGCGCCTTGGGCGGCCCCTGCGCGAGGAAGTCGACGCTCGTCTGGCGCTTCGGGCCGGCCTTGATCTTGCCGCAGCCCTTCTCGCCGGCCTCCAGGCGGAGGTTGCTGATGAAGAGCGGGCTCTTCATGGCGGCGTCGAAGCTGAAGTTCCACTGCGTGACCTTCGCGACGTCCAGCGCCTGGCCTTTGCCGGAGTCATCCTTGAGCTCGGCCAGCTCAATCGCGTGCTCCGAGAACCCCGCGGGGCACTTGATGGGCGTCGTGGCCGTCACCTTCTCCTTGCCGTCGGCCGCGAGCGTGCGGACGAGGAAGCCAAGCGCCGCCTCGTCCTTGCCGCTGTTGAAGACGATGAAGGCCGCCCGCTTGAACGGTGACCAGTCGGCCGGCCCGCGGAGGAAGAACTGGCCCGCCCAGGCTTTCGCGTCCAGCGCGCGGATCTTCAGGCTGAACCCGCCCTCGTATTGCGTGTTGCCGTCGAAGATCGAGGCGCTGACGTTGCTGGTGTCGTCTGGCATCTGGCCGCGGTCGAAGTCAAGTATCGCCCTGGAATCGGCCTTCTCCTGGCCGAGGGCGGGCACGGTCGCCGCTGCGCAGAACATGACAATCGCCCCCGCCGCAAGTGCATGCCTCATCGCCGGCTCCTTTGTGAGTGGATACGCCCGGCCGGAGTCGAACCGGCAACCACTGGTTCCGAAGACCAGAGGGCAGGATTCGCAACCTGCCGAAGCGTCAACTACTTACGATCAATGCCCGGATTGCCTTTGCCAAAACCTTTGCCAGATTCGCGCCGGAAACGGCCCTGCCGACGCGGGCCTTGCGGCCCTGATTCGGGCATGGCCGGGCCTGCCTGACGCAATTAGAGCCGGGATCGTGGCGATGGTCAAGGCCGCCGGCGATACCAAGGAATTGGCGCCCGCCACGTGAGGCGGTAGAATCACTACATCGGGAAGGCGGGCGACGACCCGCCAAGCGCTTCGGCCGGACCTGTTGAGGCTCACCGTCCGGCAGGCCGGCCGGAGCGACCCGATCAAAGGACGGTGAAGCATGGAACGGAAGCCCAGGAAGGCGAAGCGATCCGCGAAGCAAGGCAAGACCTGTCCCGATCCAATCCCCACGATGCCCGTTTCGTCGGGGAAGGCGTCGCCGGGCGATGAGCCGGACCCCAGGGCAGACGGCATTTCATGTCTCCCACACAAGCGCAAGCTGTGCGGCGCTGAAGGGCCGATCTTCGCGTTCACGGATGCGGAACCGGACCCGGCCGATCCGCGAGTCTTGCGATTCCGCCCGTGGGCGCCGGACTCAAAGAACCGACTCGCCTACTGGCAACGCTGGGCAAAGCGGCTGCCGCCCATGAGCATCGACGAGTTCAGGATGCTGGCCGCTGAATACGGAATCCGCCAGGTGGAGATAGATTCAGCGCTGCGGCAAGACCTGCCGACTGCCGATCAACTCATGTGCCGCGTGATTCACGGGGCAGACGCCGACAAGGGCGACGACGCGGGCGGTAAGGCCCAGGGCAGGAAGCGACGCGGGCGCAGACGGACCGGCAGGAAGCCGAAGCCGCTGACGGTGAAGCAGACCGAAGCCGTGCACCTTTACGGGGAACTGAAGGGGAACATCAGCGCCGTTGCGGCAAGTCTTGGTATCACCGCCAAGAGCGCCCGTGAGCGCCTTGGCGCGGCGTACAAGAAGCTGGGGCAAACGGGCTGGCGCAACCGGGAGACACGCCCCGGAAAGCGGGGAACGTTCAAGACCGGGAAGTTGCCGACAGACAATCGCGGGCAAGTAACCGTTTCTGGCAGGGGGCATAGGGGGTAGTCAAGGGGGGCAGTCGCCGTTTTTCTTCGCGATCATTTCGCCCTATGAAACAAGCCATTCCGCGCGCATTTCGGGGGGTATCTGCGCGCGAAGACCCCCCGATTACGGTGCAAGGGCATGAAGACAGCAAGAGACATGACACCGGCAGAGGAACGGGCCTTCAAGGCGCTGGCCCGCGCCGCCGCGCGGCTTCGCCTGGCGCAACAGCGGGCCGCACGATGGAGGCGAAGTCGCCCCCGACAGGAGGCCGTCCATGTCCGCCGCTGACGCGCCCGCCCTGGATTGCCCGCCCTTGAACGTCGGCGCGAAGGAAGCCGCGCGGCTGTGCGGGATATCGACCCGGACCCTCTACGCGGCCGTGGCGTCGGGCATGTTCCCGCCGGGTTTCCGAATCCTTGGCCGCCGGTTGTGGCCCCGCGCGGAGATCGTCGCGTGGTGCGCGGCGGGCTGCCCGCCCATGTCGCGCTGGCAGGCCCAGGGCGCGGAGGGCGGACGATGACGCCCTTCGGCGTGATTCCATTCGGCCCTGTGGAGGCCGGCGCGTTCGCCAGAATGACCGGGGCGGACGCGAAGGTGTACGGCGTGATTTGTGCGCACGTCCGGCGGACAACGTGGCAGGCTTGCCCAGGCGTCGCGCGGATGGCAGAACTGGCGGGCCTGTCAGAACGCGCCGTCAAGATGGCCGTGGCCCGCCTTTCGGGGCTTGGCCTTCTCACCGTGGCGGCCGGCGGCGGACGCGGAAACAAGAGCGTCTATCAGTTGGCGGGAAACGGTGAACGCCCGTTCACCCTTTTGGCCCCCGAAACGGTGAACGCCCATGCGCGAAACGGTGAACGCCGGCGCACGAAAAGGGGAACGCCCGTGCGCGCCCATAAGGAAGAACAACTCTTGAACAACACTGAACAGGGCGCGGCTGCGCCGCCCGCCGCTGCTGACGGCGACGGCAAGGGCAACGTGAACGGGGCGGCGGGCCGACTTGTCGGGCGGTGGTTTGACGGCTTCCGGCAGGCGACGGGGCAATCGTGCGGATCATCCCAGGGCGGCAAGCTGGCAGGCGTCTTCAAGCGGCTGCTGGCCGACTGCCCGGAAGCGATGTTGACCCGCGCCGTCAGCGTCTGGTTTGGCAAGGTACGCGACGATTACGGCGTCGGGCTGTTCAAGGCCCGCGTGGAAGGCGGCAACGCGGAGCTTGTGGGGCGGCCCGTGTCGGCGGGATCGGGGCGGTACACCCCGGCCGCGCCTGCGCCGGGCACGGACTACAGCGCCCAGGCAATCGACTTCGGGAAGGGCAACCCATGACGCTGAACGACGCCGATCTTCGGGCCTTCATGGAACGCAAGCGGACGGGCTGCGGGCTTCCCGCCGATGACACCCCGCCCCAGGCCGTCGCCCTGCCGTGTAAGACGTGTGGAAGACCGATAGCCTGTCCCAGGCCCCATGACGCCCGGACAGTGAGAGCGTGGAACGCGCTGGCGGGCATGGCCCCGCGTTTCTCTTGCCCCGCCTGTCTTGCGGCGGACAGGAAGCGACTACGGCAGGCCCAGGCCGACAGTGAACGCGCCGCACGCGAAAGGGCGCTTGCGGCCGTCCGCGCCGATCTTCCGGGCGCGCTGGCCCGCTGTGGTGTTCCTGAGCATTGGCAGGCGGCGACGCTGGACAACTGCCCGGACCTGCCGGCCAAGCTGGTAGAGGCGGCGCGGAAATGGGCCGCCGCGCCCGAAGGCATGGTCTATCTGTTTGGCCCCCCCGGCGCGGGCAAGAGCTGGCTGGCCGTCGCCATGTTGCGGGCCGTGCTGGAATCCGGGCGACTGTCGCCGGCGGACTGCCTCTACGTTGGCGAGCGGTCCTATCTGGACCGGCTTCGCGCAACCTTTAACGGGGCGCACGTGTCGCCGCGCCTGTTGCCGGCGAATCACCCGTGCCGCGTCGCGCTGCTGCTGTTCGATGATCTTGGCGCTTCCCGTTTGACGGATTGGGGCAAAGGCGAAATCGCCGGCCTGATTGAAGGCCGACACGCGGACGGCCTGCCGACGATCTGCACGTCTAACCTTGACCCCGCACAACTGGCCCAGGCCGTAGATGCCCGCGTCGCATCGCGCATCGCGGAGTCTGGGCGCATGTACGTCTTTCCGTCGCGCGACTTTCGCATCGTCGGCGTACTGAGCAAGCGCGCACGCCCAGGCGCGAGGATCCAAAATGGCGAGTGAAACAGACACCCCGGCGAACTTCCGCCCGCTGATCGCTTACCTTTGCCGGCAGTTGAACCGGCGCAACGGCGGGCCGGTCAATCGGCGATGGCGAACCGCGCTCCATGAAGCGGGACACGCCCTGACGAATTGCCTGCTGCGCGGGGCGCGCGTCCGGGCCGTGGTGTACGAGTCCGGCGGTGGGATTGCCTTCCCCAAAGGCGGCGACAGTGCGGCGACATTTCACGAAGGCGTCATGCTGACCGCCGGCATGGTGGCCGGCCGACTGGCGGAGCGGACGCGCCCGCCACGAACGGCCAGTCTCGCGCGCCGGCGGCGCACTGACGCATCCGGCAGGCCCAGCGCGGCGGATCGTCGCGCATCGGCGCGGCTGAAGGACATGCCGACGGATTCGGTTCAACTGCTGCGCCTGGCGTGCGCGACATGCAGTAACGTCGCGGAAATCATTTCGCCGCTGGCGTGGATGAGGCGCGCATTCGCCGCCGCACGGCGATTCGTCAAAGGACACCGGGCAGAACTGATTGAACTTGCCGGCCGCCTGTACGCGGCCGGCCGTGTATCCATCAAACCGCCGGCAGGGCCGGCAGGAAGGAAAGAGCAATATGGGCGCAACGAGTCTATCGGAGTTGAAACGGGCAAGGGCAGGCGAGAAGCGGCAGGCGTTCATCGCGGCGGCATGGCGCGGGGCGGAGCTTGACGAACTGGCGAAGCTGGCGGAGGACGCCGGGCTGGACGCGGCGGAGGCCGACAAGATCATCGCCGCGATACGCGACGCCGGCCCCGCGATGGCCGCCGTCGGAACGCTGGCCGAACTGAGGCAGGCCCAGGCAAAGGCGCAGGCCGGCTTGAACAAGACCTTCGCGCGGAACCGGCCGAAGATCGAGGAACTTGACCGCGAGATTGCGGAGGCGCGAAACGCCGTCGAGACCGCGCAGGCCGCCGTCCGCAACGTCGAGCGGGAGTTACACGTTATCGAGCGTCTGCGGAGCGATGGACTCCTGCCCGATGATCTTGTGCCGGCGGAACTGCGGGCGCGAGATGCGGCGGACAAGTATGAGACTCAGACCGTCCAGCCCGCGCATCGGCGACTGATAGCCGCGCAGGATGCGCTGCGAACGGCCCAGCGCGATGCTGAGGCAATACGGCGGACAGAGGAAACCTACCTTGGCGGCCCGTCCGAAGGGCGCATCGCCAGAGAAAAGGCGGCGCGGGACGCGGCAGTAGTGGCCGCCCAGGAAGCCGTCGCCCAGGCGGAGAAGGCGTTGGCCGACGCTGAGGCCGGAAGACCGGCGTAGTAGCGCCGGGGACAGGCTGGGGCCGGCATGGGTCCACCGGCCCTGGCCCCCCCCGCGCTGAGGTACTACGGAACGTGTCTGCCTTCCGTAGGCCGGGGGGATCAGGCGAGTTTCACGGTTTTGATTTGTGGTAACTGCTGAGGTGCGATGATGGACGCGAAGACGGAGTTGCTGCTGACGATCCTGGGCCGGACGGACGCGACGTTTTGGCCCTGCCGAAGCCATGTTCCCCGCGTTCGCGCAGTCGTCTATGAGCGGCGACGCGATTTCATGGCGCGCGGGCTGGCCTGGGCGTCCGGGGCGACTACCGCTGCGGAGCGCATGCGGGCGTCGCGTCAACTGAGGCGACTTGGCCGACGGCTGACGATCACCGGCGGCCGCGCCGGGCGGGCGATGGCCGTCAAGCTGGCCGACAAGACCTATGACGATCTTCGCCGGCTGTGCGGAGTGGCGACGATGGCCGACTCGCTGCCTCTGCTGGACGAACTGCTGCGGCGCGCCGACGGCCCGGACACGGGCACATGCCTTGGCCGCCGCTGGACAAGCGAGCAAGAGCTAACGGGCGTCAAGTGGGGCGGCGACACGGCCGCCTATGCTCACCTGTCAACCGCCGCTCTGCCTCTGCTGGCCCGTGGCTTTGTCGAGAGCAACGCGAGTTGCCAAGGGCATGTCTGGTATGCGCTGACGCCCGCCGGCCGCGACCTTGCCCAGGCCCGCGTCGCCGACGGCCTGGCAAGGCCCTACACCCCCATCGCGCCGACACCGGCCGACGCCGAAGCCGTAGGCGCGTACGATGCCGCGTCCGCCGATGAACTAGCGGCGCTGGCGAAGGCCGCCCCGGAATCCAAACAAGAGCTTGGCCTTGTCCCCTTGCCGGTGTCCATGCCGACGGAATCCGCCGCGCCGGTTGACTCACCGGCCGGGCGAAGGGCGCATGACGGCAAAGGAGAACTCCATGATTGACCTGAGCATCGCCGCGATGGACCCGGAATGGCTGCGGGACTTGCCGCCCGTGCTGCTGGCGGGCTTGGCGCTGGCGTGGTATCTGTGCGCCGGGCTGGCCGTCTTCCTGTCGCCCTTCCTTGTGTTCTGTATCTTCGGATGGTCCGGCCGCTGGCGCAAACAGGCCAAGGCCCAGGCGGGGCAACTTGACGCGATGCTGGCCCAGGGATCGAAGACCGCTTCGGCGACGTGGGAGACAGGCGAGCGGCAGGCCGCGCAACTGGCGGGCATAAACGCGAAGCTGGAGAAGCTGATTGAACTGCTGGCCGCGCCACGATGACGAGCCGAAGAATCTGCAATTGACACTTGCCTATTATACAAGCCGGAGCATATACTATGCCGACGATGAGGAAGCGGCGGGACAAGTTGACCGATGGACTGCGGGCGGCCGTGGACGCAAGCGGCATGACCCGCGCGGAAATCTGCCGACGCCTGGGCTGGGGCGAATCCCTAATGAGCCGGTTCATGGCCGGCACGTCCGGGCTGAGTTTCGCAAGCATAGACGCGCTGGGCGAATTGCTGCGCCTGACGATCACGGCCAAGGCCCGCAAGGGCAAGCGAAAAGGACGGTGAACAATGCGAGCGCGGAAACCGATCAGGCTGTTTCGGCCGAAGTGGAAGGATGAAAACGGCAAATGGCACGAGTCGGGCCGGATATGGCTTGACTTCACGGATGGCAACGGGCGGCGCTTGCGGCTGCCGGGACTGAGCGATGAGCGGCAGACGGCCGCCCTTGCCCGCAACGTGGATCGGCTTGTCGCCCTGCGCGTATCCGGCGACACGCTGCCGGCGGACATGCTCAAATGGCTTGAGGGGCTGCCGGCCGACTTCCGTGAGCGGCTTGTCGAGGCGGGCCTTATCGACCGCGAGCGGGCCGGCGGGATCGCGCCGCTGATGATGCTGGACGCCAAGCGGAAGATCATCGGCGGACACGTCGCCGACTTCCTGGCGGACCTTCGCGAGCGGAAGGTTTCGCGTATGCACGTGGCGACTGTCGGCCAGCGCGTGCGCGATGTGCTGGACAAGGCCGGCGCACGCTGGCCGCGCGACCTGACGGCCGCCCGGATTCAGGCGGCGATCACCGGCCTTGGCGCGCCGACGAAGGAACAGCCGGACGGCCTGAGCCTGCAATCCTTGAAACACTACGTCCGCGCCGTCCGGCAATTCTCACGATGGCTTCAGCGCGAACGGCGGACGGCGGAGGACACGCTTATCGGCCTAAAGACGTACAACCCCGACACTGACAAGCGCCGCGAGCGGCGCGGATTCACGGCGGATGAAATGGCCGCGCTGCTGGCCTGCCTGCGCGACGCTGACAAGCCCGCCCCCGTCCGCTTCGGCCTGACGGCAACGGCCCGCGCAGCCGCGTACTCGCTGGCCTTCGCATCGGGCCTTCGGCGGAATGAGATTCGGACCTTGACGGCCGCGAGTTTCGCCCTTGGCGACGATCCGCCGACGGTCAAGGTGCTGGCCGGATACTCCAAACATCGGCGGACGGACGTTCAACCGCTGCCGGCGGACGTGGCTGCGATGCTGGCGGAGTATGTGGCGACGGCGGACCCGGCGCGGCCCTTCCCTCTGCCCGATGAATCGGCCGCGATGCTGGCCGAAGACATGGCCGACGCCCGCGCCCGATGGATTGCCCAGGATGGAATGAGCGACCGCGAGCGGCAGGCACGGGCGGAGAACGCCGACTTCCTGGCCGTCCGCGATTCGGCCGGGCTTGTGCTGGACTTCCATTCCTTCCGGCACGGTTACGTGTCGGCCATTTGCACGGCCCCGGTTTCGCCCCGCGTGATGATGGAGCTTGCCCGCCATTCGGACCCGCGCTTGACGATGAAGCGATACTCCCGCGTCGCCCTGACTGACTCCGCCCGCGCCCTGAGCTACCTGCCGAAGTTGTCCGGCGCGCCTACTGCCCAGGCCCAGGCCGCCGGGCTGCGAATGACGGGAACCGATCCTGTCGCCCCGCTGCCGGCAGTCGGGCAGGATGGCCGCCACGTCGCCCAGGGCGCGCAGGACGGGCAGAGAAGCGCGGCCGGCGGCCCCAGGAGCGACGAACAGGCCCCAGGCCGGCCCGGAACACCCCTTGTTCCTGCCGGATGGCCCGACGCGGCAGGCCGTCATATTCCCGCGAGCGAATGTATCGCGCCCCGCGCCGGCGCATCCGAAACTGACGGTCCGCGCTTTGCCAAAACCTTTGCCAAATCGTGCTCAAAACTTCTCAAAACGTCGCGCAACGTCGCGCAAGCGGTCGGACAGAGCGACAGCGAGCAAAGGCCCGATTTGCCGAAGAAAACCGCGAAAAACAGCCCCGCGTGCGAATACGCCCGGTGGGGGTCGAACCCACAACCTCTGATTCCGAAGACCAGTACTCTATCCAGTTGAGCTACGGGCGCTTGTGCGTCGCTGTGGGCAGAATACACCGCATTGGCCTTGTTTTCAAGGTTCTTCGTTGATGCGCGCCGGCACAAGGCGGACCTGCCGTACGAAGGCTGCGATCCCTCGAAGGAGGATTCGAGGCCATTGCGGCGCCCGGCGACGATACCGGCCAGGTAGCGCCCTTCGCATACCCCGGCCTTCAGCGCGCGCCTTCGCGGAGGTCCGCCGGAGGCGCGGACTTGTCCAAGGGCCAACTGGCGACGATGAACTCGACGCTATATGCGCCCCCATCCGTGATGTTGCGGAGATAGACCGCCCGGCATACGAGGCGGGCGGTGGCGGCGCCGACGCTCAGCGTGAGTCTGCGCGACTCTCCCGCCGTCAGCGGAGGCTGGTTCGGAGGCCACGCGGGCGAAGGACTGCCGGCGGGCGAGGAGCCGCCAAGCTGGTGGAGCACGTCTGGCGTCCCATCCCGCGGGCCTCCGAGCACGGCAAGCGGCACGGGGGCCTTGTCATCCTCGCCGGCCGTCAGCACGATCGCGCGGCGGACCGTGCCCGCCGGGCAGGCGTGGCCCGCCAGGTTGGTCAGTATGACGGTGACGCTCCGCCGGCCGTCCATGATGGGCCCGACTTCGAGCGTCATGTCGAGCGCCTGCGCCAGGAAGTGTGGGTCCCGTCGCTCCTGCCACAGGTGGGCCTTGAACGGCCGCCGGCCACCGGGGCGGGGCAGCGACGGCATGTGGCAGTCCACGCATCCACGAGAGTCATCCGTGGCGGCTGGATCGATCTGCCCCGGCGGCCAGTCGAGGCGGCGCGGGTGGGGCGCGGACCGCCACGCCTGCCACTGCGCCCAGGTCTGCCCGTGGCAGGCCAGGCACGACTGCGAAGCGTCCGCGCGAGCATGGCCGGGCATCGTGGCGGGGCACACATCGGGGACGGGACCTGCCGGCCGGGACTGGGACGTTGGCGAGGCAGCCGTGGATGCTTCGCGCCATTCCGGTTTCAATGCGTGGCACTGGCCGCAACTGATGCCATGAACGGGCCCGAAGTCCACCTGGGCCGGTTTGCGCGTCCGGCTGTCGATCGTGGCCAGGCGCAGGTGCGAGAGGCTTTGTGCGTGGGCCGACGCGGTCCAGTCGCCGTGGACATCCGCGTGACAATTCATGCAGGAGGCATTGGCGCTGAAGTCCCGCGGCGGCGTCCCAGCGTGACAGGTCAGGCAGCGGCCGGTCAACGGCCGGCCGAACTCGGCGTGCGGGGCCAGGGCGTAGATTCCGCACAGGTCCCGCCGCAGCGACGCGCCGGCCGCGGAATCGTAGTCGTCAATCCACGCCAGAAGGAGTTCCTCGCGCTCATCCAGCGGCGTGTTCATGAGCGGCACCGGGCCTCTGAGCGGGTGAAGGCGGGCCAGCGCATCGAATGCCGCCAGGCGAACGCGCCAATCGCTATCGCTGGCGCAAGCGACCAGGTGGCCGGCGACCCCGGCGGCGTGCTGAGCTGAAGCCGAGGCGGCCATCCGGCAGGCGGCGGCGCGGCCCTGCCAGCGGCCGCTGGCGAAGAGGGCCATCAGCGAGGGCAGCGACCGGTCCCAGTCGTTTCTGGCTGCCTCGCAGGCGGATGTGATTGCGTCCTCGCGCGCGTCTTCTATCGCGGCAATCGACTCCGGCAGCGATGGTGGCGGCGCGCCGGTGCGCGTCAGCCAGTAGACGCCGCCGGCTGCTACGCAGGTGACGGCCGCCAGGAGCGCGGCCTTTCGCCGGCCAAATTTGGCCAGCATTTTCCCCATATTCTTCTAACTCCTCGACGGCGGGCGTCTCTATAATAGAAACGGCGTCAAGCCTTGCGTTAAAAAAAAGGGGCACCCCATGCGGCGTGAAGGCGGACGATGCTCGTTGCTCGCGGTGCTGCCGGCAGTCGCTATGTTCCTGTTTGGAGGCGTGCGCATCTGCCGCGCGCATGGGGAAGGGCCGCCGCTCACGCCGGGTCCCCAAGTGGTTCCAACCGGCCACCCCATAACGTCCACAGGTAACCCAATCTACACAGGCCCGACCGCCGCGCCCACGCGAGCACCGACAGGCCCCGTAATCAAGGGCTACACTGGCCCTGTAAAGGAACTGCCCCTCTACGTGAACTATGCCGTGCCCGTGCGGTGGTCGTGGACCCACTGGTGGGAGGCCAACCGCGACCAGTACCTCCTCTCGGTTCGCCAGGGCCCGGCGCAGAAGCTTGACCAGAAGACCATCGAAGGCTACCGCAGGCAGGCCACCGGCGCGCTCATGTGAGAAGGACGCAGATGTTCGCACGGGGGTCGCCGCCGCGCTGGGGCTGCTCAACAGGCCGGAGGCCGAGAAGATCCTTCTGGAGACCAAGTACCGCTCCGTGGCTGACCACCAGGCCGCGATCTGCGCGCTGCTATTGGAGAGCGACCCGGGGGTCGCCGTGCCTCCGGGCATGGAGAAGATGATGGGCGATCCGGCGCCTCCCCTGGCGCAGACGGCCACGTGGTGGCTGCGGGTCCACTCCCAGGAGATCGAGGCCAAGAAGCTCTGGGACCTGATGATGACCAGCCACAACGCCTGGGTGACCAACGAGGCGATATTGGCGCTTGGCCGGCAGGGCAAGGCAGAGGTTGTCCCGAAGCTCTTCGAGATACTCTGCGCCGCGCCGGGCGCGGACATCGCGAACCATCAGAGGGCCCTGCCGGCGGCGTGGAACGACCTGGAGGGCATGCACCTGAACGAGGTCGGGAACGCCAAGGCTGGCAATGCGGGGCTGAGGGTCCTGGCCGGCGGCGGGCAGAATGTGACGATAGGGGTGCCCATGATCTACCTCGCCCGCATGAGGGCGTCGGCCGCCATCGCCCTGGGCGGCATCGACACGCCCGAATCCCGCAAGGCGCTCGTGGCCGTGCTGAAGGGCAACGACGACTCCTACAGCGACGTGTACAAGGACTTCGCGATCATGTCGCTGGGCAGGATCGCCGACAGGGAAGGCCTGGCGGTGCTTGTTGACATCCTGCGCCGGGGGCACTGTAGCTCGGCGAGCGACGTGCGGCCGCAGTCCCCGTTGCGCGGGTTTGCCGCCTTGGCGCTGGGTCTGTACGGACGGCCGGTGGCGACGCCCCAGGGGCCGTCCGACCGCGCCGACTATGACAAGGCGTCGCAACTCCTGGGCGAGCGGATGGCGGATGGCAAGGAGACGTCCGAGGTGCGGGCGGCATGCGCGGTCGGACTGGGACTGACCGGCAGGACCGAGAACCTCAAGTACCTCCAGCCGGCCAGCGGCGCAATCGGCGGCGACGACGACCTCCTCATCGGCTATACGATCCTGGCCCGCGGGCTGGTGGGCGACAAGAACATCATCGGCCCGGCCAGGGCGTACCTGGACGTGAAGCGCGACAAGAGCGACCTGGCGGGCGTGATGGGCCGGCGGGCGGCCGTGATGGGCCTGGGCTGCCTGGGCAGCCAGGAGGCGATCCCGGTCCTTCTGGACGCCTGGCACCTGAGCTATCACGTCAACCGCGAGACGACGGTCGCGCTGGCCATGTGCCAGGCGTACAACACGACCGATGACCTGCTGAAGCTGATGAAGGAGGCCAAGAACCCGTGGGAGCGGGCCTTCGCCGCGCGGAGCCTTGGGGAGCTGCTGGCCAAGTCGCGCCCGCAGCGTGCAGCGGCCCTCGTGGAGGGCAGCAACTACACCCTCCGCGATGACTCGGCAATGCGGTACAAGGCGCTTGGCAACGAGTTCCTGTACCTGTTCCTGCTGCCGGCGTTCGGGAGCGATTGGAAGTGAGACTTCGCCGGACAGGGCCGGCGTTGATGGGCGCCACGATGCTCCTCGCGCACTGATGGGCCGCATGGGCGCAGGCGCAGACCGGGTCCGCGGCTACCCGCCCGGCATCCGCGCCAAGGGCGACGACATCCACCGTGCCCGCGGCCGCCGGCGAGTTCGACTGGATTGGCCAGACGGTCGCGGATGTCGAATCGGCGGCGGCGAAGCTGGAGGGCCTCCGCGTCGTGCAGGGCGTCAAGGCCGCCCAGGTCGCGCCGGCCGTGGCATCGGTCCAGGAGGCGCTCGACAAAGCCGGCAGGCGCATCGCCGCGCAGGTATCGCAGCGGCAGGCGACGACGGCGGCGGCCGTCCCATCGCCGGTTACGGCCAAGGCGTATGAAGCGTTCTCGCAGCAAGCGTCGGCGTGCGAGTGCCGCCTGGCGCGACACGAGGGAGGTCAAAGCCGATCCCGCCCGGACGGCGCGGGCGAACTGGCTGGTCGCCAGGGCCGAACTGGCGGAGCTGGCCGCCGCCGTCGCGCGCGGCGAGAAGCCAGCCGAACAGAAGATCGCCTCGCTGGCTAAGGCCGTCCGCGCCGATTCCGCCGCGCGTGCCGCCAGCGCGTATGACAGGCTGGAGGCGCTTGCGCGGCTGGACGAGCTGGCCGGCAGGACGGTCTTGAGCCGCCAGGAACTGCTCGATTGGGGCACGATGCTGGCCTCCTGCGGCCGCGCGGATGCGGTCGCGGCGTTCGAGCGCGCCATGTCCGCCGGCCAACGCGAGGCGCCATCGCCCTCGGCCGGCCAGTTCCTCGCCTACGCCGGCGCGCTCTGGGCCGCCTCGCAGCCCGCGCCGGCCGCGGATGCGTGCGACAAGGCGCTGGCCGTGTTGCCCAAGGATGATGAGCGCCGCCTGCCGGCCCTGAAGTTGCGGGCGGCAGCGCTCCTGAGATCGCCGTCGCAGCGCGACGCCGCCGGCCGGGCCCGCCTGCTGGCGGCGCTGAACGATCTGGTCGAGTCGGACCTGCCGGCCGAGGCCAGGCGCGACGCACTTTCGCAATGGGTCTACGCCGCCTCCGACCAAGGGCCTTGGGTGATCCTCAGGTCGCTGGCCGCGCAGGACGAACTGGTGAAGGGCTCTTGCTACCTGCTCTACTCGCGGGCCGCCTGCCGGTGGTCCGCGATGCAGGCCGAGGCCCTCGCCGCCAGCAAGCCTGCCGCCAGCCGGCCTTCAAGCCAAGCCGGGCAACAGGTGCTGGCCGATCTCGATGCCGCTCGCGCGGCCGCCGCGCCCGGAGACCCAATTCTGCCGCGTATCATCCTGCTGAAGGCGAAGGTCCTCTCCGGCCAGGCGATGCACGATCCGCGAGCGGCCCTGGCGGCGCTCAGGGACGGGCGCGAGGCCCTCGCCGCCGACAAGGAGATCATGCGGCAGGCGTCGTGGCTTCGCGTGGGATTGCTGATGGACCTGGGCATGGTCGAGGAGGCGTCCAAGGATCTGGCCGCCCTGCCCGCCGACGCCTTGGATGAGCTGCGGGCGCGGCTGGTGGGCATTCAGGAGCAGTTGGCAAAGGCGACGCCGTCACCGGCCACGGGCCCATGAGGTGAGGACTCATGAAGGCAAAGTGCAAAATGAAGAGTGCAAAATGTGGAAGTCGGATGGGCAGCGGGAGTCCAGGACTTCTACATCCTGCGTCTTGCATTCCGCCTTCTGCGCTCTGCATTCTGCCTTTCTCTGCACTATGTGTGGCTTGGCCCCGCTGAGATGAAGGGAGCGACAATGACTTCATGGAGAATCTGGTTGTTGGCCGCGATGATCGCCATCGTGCCGCTTGCGGCGTCCGGGCCGTCCTTCGGACAGGACGGCGGTGGCGGCAACGCGGCGACGGTGAAGACCGAGCGCGGGTTCCTCGACTTCATCAAGTCCGGCGGCGTGGTCGGCCACACGCTCATGCTCCTGAGCCTGGTCGGCGGCGGGCTGGTGATAGACAGCTTCCTTCACCTCAAGTCGGCCAAGCTGATGCCGCCGGACGTGGTCGCCGAGATCGACGAGATGAGCCGCAAGGGCCGGTTCAGCCAACTGCTGACCTTCTGCAAGGGCAACGAAGCATGATTGCGCGGATCGTCTCGGTGGGGCTGGCCTACGGGAACTTCGGCCTGCCGGCGCTGCGCCAGGCAATGCAGGAGCAGGGGGTCAAGGAGGTGACGCGCCTGACGCACCGGATCAACTACATGGGCTTCCTGGGGGCGGTAGCGCCCATGCTGGGCCTGCTGGGGACGGTCATCGGCATGATCTCCTCGTTCAACGTGCTGGGCAGCTCCAAGGGCTCGGCTCGGCCGGACGAGCTGGCCGGCGGCATCGCCTTCGCGCTGGTGACGACGTGCGAGGGCCTGGTGCTGGCGATACCGATGATGTTCTTCCACAACTTCTTCCGCGACCGCGTGGCGAAGCTCGGGCAGGAGTCGGGCACGATCTGCGAGCGCCTGATGCGCCATGCGACGATGGTCATGGAGATAAAGACGCAGGGCGGGCCGGCCGTGGCGACGGCAGCGGCCCCTGCGCCGGCGCCCGCGCCGGTACCCCAGACGGCGGCCGCGGCGCCGGTGGAGGCCGAACCGAGGCGCGAGCCGCCGCGAACTGCCCCGCCCGCCGAAGCGCCGCCTAGTCCAGTTGCGCAGGCGCCTGCCGCCTTCAGCGCGCCGGTTCCGGCGGTCCAGGCGCCCCGCGCGCCGCACGTCGCCCCGGCGCCTGCCGTTGCCAGCGCGGAGGCGCGGATCGCCGCCGCGATGTCGGCGCTCGAGGCGGCGGCCAAGGAGCCTGACGCGAGTCCGGCCGCGGCGCAGGTCCCTCCGCAGGCATGAGGTGAGCTATGCAGGATGCGCGGACGAGCTTCGACTTCATCGCCGGCGCCGACGACTACAAGCCCAAGCTCCAGCTTGCGCCGGTGGTCGACCTGGTGCTGTTCCTCATCTGGTTCTACCTGCTGGTGGGCCAGTTCGTCGTGGGCCAGAAGGACCCGGCCGTGGAGCTCCCAGCCATGGCCAACGCCCTCGGCCAGGGCGAGGTCCCGGCTGAGCTGGTCATCAACCTCCGCGAGGACTCGCGCATCACGATAGACGGCGCGGATGTGGATCCCTCGGTGCTGGACCGGTACATCCTGGACCAGATCGCGCGTGCCCGCGAGGCAAAGCTACCCCTGAGCGTCGTCGTCAGGGCCGACCGCAGGCAGTCGTTCGCCCGCCTCGACGCGGTCCTCCAGTCCTGCCGGCGAAGCGGACTGACGCAGGTCGTGTTCCGCGCAAAGGAGGCGGGCGAGACATGAACCTCGGCCAGGACGAGAAGCACGAGTACGAGTTTCAGATGGTGTCCTTCGTGGACGTGATCTTCGTGCTGCTGTCGTTCTTCGTGCTGGGCACGCACTTCATCATGCCCGAGCGCGACTTCGGCATGGGCTACACTCAGGCGACGCTCGCCGCCGGGGCGCGGGCGGAGGACTTCCCGTCGTCGGTGCAGGTCGAGCTCCGGCGCACGCCGGGCGGCGTTGGTATCACCGTCGGGAAGGCGCGCCTCGCGGAGAACGACTTCGGCGCGATTCGCAGCAAGCTCACCGAGATCAACATGCCCCAGATGGGCGTGCTGGTGCTGGCCGACCCGGCGTTGAGCGTGGACCAGGTCGCGCGGGCGATGGATTCGGCCCTGGCCAGCCCGATGAAGCGCTTGTCGGTAGCGCGGCTGCCGCAGGCGGGCGTCACGGCGGCGGGAAGCGACGCATCCGGCACCGTCGGCGACAGTGCCGAGGGCATCGCCATCGCGCGGCGGTAAAGGGCGAACATGACCCGGCAGGAGATCATACAGGCGATACGGAAGCACGGGCCTTCGTGGGCGCTGTCCCTGGCGATCCACCTGGCGATCCTCGGGCCTCTGTGCATGATCACTTGGGTGGTCGCCGAGGCGGTCACGCGCGACCGCGTGCTGAGCCTTGCCCCGCCGGGCGCTGCCGACGGCGTCGCCGGGGCCGAGGGGCCAGCGGGCGAGGACCCGCTTTCATCCGGCAAGGGCGGCGGCGCATCCGCGGGCGGAGGCAGCGACGCCTTCGCCGCCGGCGCGCGGAATGAGTCGCTGTCGCTGCCGGCGCCGGCCGCCAGCAAGGACCTCCAGGACCCATCCGGCAGCCTGCGATTCGGCGACGCGGCCGCCGGGTCCCTGAGCGGCGACGACGCCGCCCGCGGCATCATCCGTAGCCTCTCCCCCCTCGGGCCCGGCCCCGCGGGCGGCTGGCCCTGGCCGCCGTGTCCGCGGACTTCGTGCCAGGCAGCGCGTGACTGAACGTACACGCCCGGCGGGAGAAAAGCGCGGGGGGGGCCGGAAGTGGAGGGCGGGTAGCCTGGGGTAGGCAGTAGGGAGTGGAGAGTGGGAGTGGAGTAAGCAGGTGTCAATCAACTGCGCCGGCGGCGTCAGGGGCAACTCATCTGACAGCTACGGCGGCGGGCCACAAGTCTACCGGCCCTACCGGGGCTACAAATCTGTCGCGGCTACCGCGGCTCAATGCGTGGCGCACGGCCGGGCGGGACCGATCCTGGCCATCGCGCCGTCCCGGCCGTGCATCAGGAGCCGGGCATCAGGAGGGCGGGCATGGCGAAACCGGCGCAGAGGCAGGCGGCGGACCACATGCGGGACGGACGCGGCCGCGTGATCGCCGGTGGCCGGGACTCTCACCGGCCGCCGGGCGCTCTTCCATCATCAATCACTCCGGCATGCCGCCACCCCCAAGGCGAACGACAACGGCCGCCTTGGGGGTAGCACACGAGATCGGCCAGTTGGGATGGCCACCCGCCGGCTGGTTGCGCGAGGCTGGGGGCCGATCATCTCCTCCTTTGGCGAATCCTCTCCATCACTTCCTCCCACGGCTTGGCGGCCGCCGGGTCTTTCTTATACTCCTTGAGCCTCTTGTCCAGGACACACTTCTGTTCGCTGGTCAGGGGGACTTGCTCCGGGTGAGCCGCGATGCCATCCCAGACGTCCTGAACCAGGTCGATCTGCTCGTCGATGCTCAGCTTCTGGATTTCCGCGACTAGCTTCTTGTTGTTCATGGTCATAACCACTTCTTCAGCCACTCCCACGCCTCTTTCTGCATCTCGGCGTTGAACTCATGCGGGGTGTCGTAG
>JBHGBE010000024.1:0-61342 GCA_041946855.1 Phycisphaerae bacterium
CCTGGTTCAGCAATTTCGGCGAGACCGGACCTGGGATGTCGTCGCTCGCGTCGGCGGGCTCCGAATCGCCATCCATCCCGGAGCCGATGACTGTGGCGCTTGTGGCCCTGGCGGCGCCTCTGATACTGCGGAAGCGGCGCCGCGCAGGGATTGGCTGACCCGCCTCTGGCGGACGAGGCTGCTCCGCCTCCGGCGGGACAAAGTGACTTGCTGAACACGCGCATTGCGCGGCGGAAAGATACGTCGCGCCATGTTTCTTCCCCGGTAATCCGCGCATTGACCGCGGGCGGCTACTTTGGGCCGAACATCGCGGCGTAGGCATCCGGTTCGATGATGCGGACGCGCGACTCCAGGCCGCCCAGCTCCTCCAGAAGCGGCTCGATCCGCTCCGCCAGATATCGCTCCACCCAGATGGGCTCCATGAGCCCCGCGAAGGCGGCGCGGGCCTTGGAGATCGCGCCGGCCGCGCCGACGCCAAGGTGGCGCTTGAGGTCCTTCAGGAAGCCGCACGCGGCCGCCGACCCTCGCCGCCGGGCGTCCATCACCTCCAGCGTTATCTGTTCGCGGAGACGCTGCACCTCGCCCCAGCCCCAGTAGCGGGCGTCGGCCAGTTCGGTCAGCGCCAGCTTGCACGCCTCCAGCCGCTGCCGCTCGCCGATCGCATCGAGGGCGGCCAGGCAGGCCTCAACGTCGCTCATGGCCGCCTTGCCGTCGTGAAGCGCCTTGCCGACGAGCATCATCGCGTCCAGGCAGGCGTCGATAGGTTCGTTCTGGGTGCGGTGCGTGGAGTACCGGCTCCACGCGGTGGCGAAGACGCCCTTCATCCCATACCGGCGGGCTACCTCGGCCCAGGCCAGCGCGTTTGTCAACCTGGCGGCCAGGTCCGGCAGGTCCGCGTTGTGTCCCTCCGCTCCCTTGTAGCATCCGGCGCCCCAGAGCTGCACGCCGTGCTCCTTGAACCGCGCGATGTTCTTGCTGGCCGAATGGTGCTTCCACTCGTCGGGATGGCCGCGGTAGCCCCACGGGCACAGGTCGGCCTTCCTGCCGATGGCCGCGAGCTGCTCGCCGGGCCAGTCGTGCATCATGTCCGACCACAGTATCGGCCGGATGGAACGCTTGTTGAGCTTGTCCAGGATCGGCTCGACGTGGCGCAGGTATAGCGCCGCCTTGCCATGCTTGGCGATGAACGCCTTTGTGTCAGGGTGCATGCCGAGGCTCCAGGCCTCGTCGCCGCCGAGATGGAAGTAGCGGACGCCGGGTGTCAGGGCCAGCACGTCGACGATCATGCCCTCGACCAGTTCGCGTGCGCCGGGGGCGAGCGGGTTGAGGCAGTCCGACTTCCACGGCAGCTCGCGAAGGCGCTCGTTGCCGCTGACCGACAGCGGCGTCTCCATGTGCCCCAGACACTGGACCAGCGGGATGATCTCCAGGCCCAGCGCGGCGGCGGCCTGGTGGAACTGCTCGACCTGCCGCGGGCTGTAGGCGGTCTCGCAGCGGAAGCGAGTGTCCACGGTCCAGGGGAACATGTCCTCCCACTCGACCAGGAGGGCGTTGTACCGGGCGGCCGCGATCACCTTCAGCAGGCCCAGCAGCCGCTCGAACGTCGGCGGCACGCCCTTGAGGTCCAGGTGAAGCCCGCGGATCCCGACAGCCGGCTTGGGCGAGGTGAACAGTTCGGCCATGGTCGTCGCTCCTTTCCCTGTCTTGCGGAAAGCGCGGAAGATACCGCAGCTTGCGCCGGCGGGCAACGGGATTCGCTTGACATGTCCGCCCGCGTCGGCGACAGTACGCCTCTCCGCCCCGGCGGGCGGGACGATATGGCATCCAAAACCAGGAAATCCGCCCCGATTCCCCTCGTGGCCGTGCTGCTGGCATGGCTGGTGCCGGGCTCAGGGCACGTCTACCTGGGCAGGCCGGTTCGCGGCGTGGTGATCTTCGTGGTCATTGCCCTGACCTTCTGGTCGGGCATCGCCATGGGCGGCGTGATGACGGTGGACCCGCGGAACGAGCGGTGGTGGTTCGTCGCCGACATGCTCACGGGCGTACACGGGCTGGTCGGCTGGCAGCGGTACAATTCCGAGCACGCCCGGCTCGAGCAGGAGCTCGACAAGACGCTCCATGGCGTCCCCCACGCCGCCCTCCGCCGCCTGGACGACATGGATCGCCTTCTGGCCCAGAAGAACTTGGCCCTTGTGGCCCCCGGAGACACTGTAGCCCGGGCCTACTGCGGCGTCGTCGGCCTGCTGAACCTGATGGTCATCTTCGACGCCCTGATGCTCTCGCTCGCGGGCATCAGCGGCGAGACGCCCCCCGAGGCCAGGACGGAACAGGAGGCGCCCTCGCCATGACCCCGGGCGCGCTGTTCGTCAACCCGCTGCCAATTCCCTGGTCATACAGCCTTTGGCTGATACTTCCGCTGTGCCTGGCGGTGGCCATCGTCTACAAGGCCGTCCGCACCCACGATGTCCGGCGGCTATGGATCGAGATAGCGGGACTGTCGCTGTACATGGTCGCGGGCCTGTCGGCGCTGGGCGCGGGCCTGTGGCTCATTCAGGAGTACTGGCCGTAACTCCGCCGCCACATTCCCCGTCTAACCAGACGGTCGGCGCCATGCGCCGTTTCCGCAGTAATTTGATGCGGGTTGTGGAGAAATCCCGCGGCCCGGCGAGTGCTTTTCGCAAACCTTTTGCCTACAATATCGTAGAAGTAGGAAGCACGGATAAGCGGCGCATCAGTGCGGGAGGCGCAACATGAACCGCGATACGATCTTACTTGACGTAGAAACGCAGAGGGACTTGTTTCACCGCGGAAGCTTCGAAAAGGACCCGGAACGCGTCGCTCACAACATTCACCGGCTGTTCACCTGGGTGCGTGAGAACCACGTGCCGGTCATAAGCACGGTCCTGCGCGTCCGCAGTTTCGAGCGAGGCCCGTTCGGCGACCGGCCGCATTGCATCGAGGGCACCGTCGGCGAGCAGAAGCTGCCGGGGACCGTCCTGCCGCGGCGGGTCAACCTGGGCCTGCTCAACAGCACCGATCTGCCGATTGACATATTCGAGCGATACCAGCAGATCGTCTTCGAGAAGCGCGACACGGACATCTTCAAGCACGCCCGCGCCGAGCGGATGTTCACCGAGCTGGAGCACGCGACGTTCGTGGTCTGCGGGGCGGGCGTGGCGCAGGGCATCGTCCAGGCGGCCGTCGGGCTGCGGAGCAGGGGCTTCGGCGTCGTCCTCGCGCGCGACGCCGTTCTGGACTTTGGACACCCGCTGGCGCCGATGGCCTACATGCGGATGGAGGCCAAGGGCGTGATCTTCGCGAACACCTCCCAGATCATCGAGCCGGTTAAGCAGGCGCGGCGAGTGCCCTTCAAGGCGCCGGTTCGCCTCGTCAGATAGATGCGCACTAGATGGGGGTAGGGCGTGACGGGGCCAGGGCCGGTCCGCTCTCAACACCCCACTGTCCACACTCTACTCTCAACTCCCGACTCCCCGCTTGCAATTGGCGGTTGTCGATGGTACGTCTCTGTCATGACCTCCGAACCCGCCGTCTGGACGGTGCTTAGGCTCCTGAACTGGACGAAGGACTACTTCGGCAAGGCCGGCATCGAGGACCCGCGGCTGTCGGCGGAGATCCTCCTGGCCCACGTCCTGGCGTGCAAGCGAATCGAGCTCTACACGCGGTTCGACTACCAGCCGACGCCCGCGGAGCTTGACCAGTACCGCTCGCTGGTGCAGCGGGCGCGGCAGTTCGAGCCCATCGCATACCTGGTCGGCAGGAAGGAGTTCTACTCGCTGGCCCTCAAGATAACGCCCGACGTTCTCGTGCCGCGCCCGGAGACGGAGCTGCTTGTGGGCGAGGCGCTGGGGCACCTGCGCGGGCTTGGGCGCGCGGGCCTGGCGTGGGATGTGTGTACAGGCAGCGGGTGCGTGGCCGTCGCGACGGCCGTCAACTGGGCCGATGCTACCGTGCTGGCCACGGACATCTCGCCGGCCGCCGTGGCCGTCGCCACCGAGAACGCCGCAGCGCTGGGCGTGGCCGCCCGCGTGCGGTGCCGGACGGCCGACCTGCTGACGCTGCCGGAGGATTGCCGTGACCTGAAGGACTTCGACGTGATCACGGCAAATCCACCGTATGTCTCGGCCAATCAGGGCATTTCCGAGACGGTGAAGCGCGAGCCGCCGGCGGCCGTGTGGGGCGGAAAGGACGGGCTGGACTTCATACGCCCGCTGATCGCGGCGGCGCCGGCCGTCCTGCGGCCGGGCGGACTGCTCGCGCTGGAGTTCGGATTCGGCCAGGCGGATGCCGTCCGCGATCTCATCGTGGCCGGCGGAAAGTTCGACGAGCCGCGAATCCTCCGCGACCACCAGGGGATTGAACGGGCGGCCGCGGCCGTGAGGCGCGCCAGTTGAACGGCCGGCGGGCAATGCGCTACCCATCGCGACTCCGGGGCCACCTGGTTGCGGCGGCAGCCTTTGCCGTAGCGCTGTCTGCCGGCCTTGCCCAGGCGGCTCAGACGGCCAACCAGCCGTTCGCCGGCGTGACGCACATCTTTCGTGAAGACCAATCGCCGCGCCCGGTCAGGATGCACGTCCTCCTGATCGACCTGAAGGCTCCCGGCATACGCTTCATGCTGACGCCGCGCAGCGGGCCGCGCCACACCGTCAAGCAGACTACGCTCGAATTCCTGACGGCTCAGAAGGCACAGATTGCGATCAACGCGCACTATTTCGAGCCGTGGCCGCCGCCAAGCCCCGACGACGGCGCGGCCGAGCTGGTCGGCCTGGCCGCCTCCAACGGCGATGTGTACTCCCCGTTCAACGCCAACCCGCCCAAGGCGTATGCGATCCGCGCCAACGCCCCGGCCCTGAACATCGACGCCGACAACCGCGCCGCCATCGTCCACCGCAGCGCGGCCGACTCGACCGGCCGGACAGTCGCGGAGCCGGTGCGCCTGTTCACCGCGCTGGCGGGCAATGAGCAGATCCTGACGGATGGCAAGGTCACGGCCGGCGAGGGCAAGTGGGACAACACGCCCAACCCTCTGACCGTCATCGGCCTGGCCCGTGCTGGGAAACTCGTCATCCTCATCGTCGACGGCCGGCAGAAGGGGACCAGCGAAGGCCTTTCCACGCGTGAGGCGGCAGGTTTCCTGGCCCGCGACTACGGCGTGACGGATGCGATCAACCTCGACGGCGGCGGCTCGACCACCCTCTGCATGGCCGACCCGACGCCGCGAGTCGTCAACGTGCCTGTGGGCCTGGACAACAAGCCGGGCACCCTCCGGCCGGTGGGGAGCAACCTGGCGATCTTCGCGGCGGCCACTCCCGCGACCCAACCGGCGACTACAACCGGGCCGGCGTCGGGCGGTGGCTTCGGTGTCGGTCGGCTGGCGGAACGGAACAGCGATGGCCGCTGGGCTCTACCCCTGACCATCGCGGCCGTGGTCGTTCTGGCGATCCTGGTCTACCTGAGCGTGTCCAGGCGCAAGGGCGGGAAGGGGGAGGACCAATCGCCCTGACTACGAATGCGCATCGCCAAGAGGCCTATCCTCGAATGGCGTGAGGATACTGAGCGTCGCGCCGCTGGAATGCCAGGATCGCCTGGTTGAGGATTTCGCCATTCCGCATCTCCAGTGTTCGCGACAGCACCGGGTGTGTCTCCCAGCGCGAAAGGCCCGCCGCCAGGTCTTCCCAGAAGGGCAGCAGGGCACGTGATATCTCCCACGACGCATCCCGCCACAGGAAGGACGGCGTGTGGTCCACTGCGTAGTACCAGCCCGCCCCGACGCGGTACACCGGTTCAGCGATACTCGTCGGCCGGGCGAAGGGGAAGCCCATGCCCCGGTCACAGCTCACGTCCACGATGAGGAAACCCGGCCTGAGCGTGCGCACCTGGTCCGCGCGCAGGTACATGATCGGACGGTTCGGATCCTGGAGGATGCAGTTGACGATCACATCCTTGGCCGCGAGTTCGTCCACAAGGGCCTTGCCGCCCGCGCAGATGACGGGCCCATCAGGCTGCACATCGAACGAGCGGAGGTTCTCGTCGCCGGAGGGCATCCGCGGCCGTTTCCACTCAGCCGGCACGTACACTACGGTGTCCCGGAACCCAAGTCCGGTCAAGGCCCGCAACGCTCCCTGCCCGGTTGAACCGAAGCCGATCACCGCCGCCCGCCGGGCAGGCCCGAAATGCCCGGCCATCCCCACCAGACCCAACGCATGGATCACAGCGGCATAGCCGGCGATCTCGTTGTTCCGCGCGAAGACGTGTCCCTGCCACTGGCCCTGCGTCGTCCAGTAGTTCATGCTCTCCCAGGCCAACACGGTCAACCGGCGGTCGATGGCCGCCTGAGCCATCGCCTTCTGCTGAACCAGGTGGACCCAGCCGCACAGCGCGGCCCCCATCCGCATGGCCAGCAGGTCTTCCGGCAGCGGCTTGGGCAGCACGACGAGGTCGCTTTCGGCCAGGACCTGTGCCCGCGGGGCTACTCCTCCGGCGGACGCTGCTATCGCTGCATCGTCCAGATCGAACGGCCGGCCGTAACCGGCCTCGAACACCATCCGCGAACGAACGGACTGGTCGATCTGCGCCAGGTGATCCGGATGCACCGGCACACGACGCTCATCAGGCTTGCGCGAAGTGCCAATTACGCCAATTCTCATCTTCGCTGCCACACGCGGGGGGAATTCCCACCAGGGCTCGACTCAGCCGTCACACCACAGCGGGCGACCGGATTTGAACCGGCGACGTCCAGCTTGGGAAGCTGGCATTCTACCGCTGAATTACGCCCGCAATATGAACCGGCGGCTGGCATGCCTGCCCGGATACCCATATCCTATCTTCGCAGGTAGTCCTGTCAAGCCCCGCTGAGGAAATCTACAGGGAGCGTCACGAATGCCCGATTCGCAGAGGATTTCACCCGAGCAGGTTGTCGATCGCATCCTGGACATGACGGCCGCGATACCTGAATCGAAGGAGGGCCTGCCGCCCGAGGCCGTGACGGCCGGGTTCTGGCGGGAACTGCTCAACCTCAACGAGCGGACGCGCAGGATACTCGCGGTGCTCCAGGAGTTGCCGGCCTTCACGAACATGGCGCCGGCGCCCGGCGACGCGGCCGGGTGGCGGGCCGTCTTCGAGAAGGACTTCGCCGGCCCGCCCGTGACGAGGCCGAACACGGCGGCGCAGATCGTCCAGGCCATCCTTTCGGCCGGCAAGGAACGCCCGCCCGTCAGGACCGGGCCGTACTGGCGCGATCGCTTCGGCCCCGACGAGGTCATTCAGCGCGTCCGCCCCGCGGAGTCGGATGAGTATATCCCCAACCCTCACCGCGGCACGGCCACGTTCCAGCGGTTCCAGGGCGACGACACCTACGCGGCATGGACGACCAGCGACACCCACGGGCCGCTCAGTTTCGCGCCGGAAGCGCCGGTGCGGGACAACGTCAAGTACATCCCGCGGACGACCGTGGCCTATTGCCGCTGGCCCTGGCGATGGCTGGAGCCGAAGAAGGGGACGTTCCGCTGGGACCTGGTGGAGCAGGCCCTCGCCACCGCCCACAACCGCGGCCAGACTCTCCAGGTCCGCTTCCAGCCATACACTCAGCGTGTCAACTACGCGACCGATCCGTGCCCGTCCAAACGCCATCCTCCTGAGAGGTCAGTGAACGTCCCCGACTGGTACTGGGACACGGGTGCGGCGTGGACCGCCCAGGGCGTGTATGCCCCCAATGAGCCGGACAGCAAAGATCCGCTCTACGTCAAGCACTTCGGCGACCTGATCCGGGCGTTCGCCCGCCGCTTTGACGGCCACGCGGACCTGGAGAGCGTGGACATGGCCTACGCCGGCTTCTGGGGCGAGTGCGGCGGCAACTCCACGCCCGCCACGGCCGCCAAGCTCGTGGACATCTACCTCAAGAGCTTCAAGAAGACGCAGCTCCTCTCCATGCACGGCACGCCCGGCTGCGCCCACGCGGCTAGGGCCACGCGAGCGTCCCGGCGGGCCATCGGCTGGCGGCACGACTGCATCGGCGACCTGCGCAAGGCCTACGGCTATCCCGTGCCGCCGGAACTGTCGTGGAACTCCTATCACGACGACCTTCCGCCCGGCCTGGCCAGGTGCGGCATCGAGGATGCCTGGCGCAAGGCCCCGGTCACCATGGAGACCTGCGGCAACGTGGCCACGTGGTTCATGGAGGGCTTCGACCTCGACACGATCATCCGCGAGGGCTACCGCTACCACACGTCGATCTTCATGCCCAAGAGCGTCTTCTTCCCTTCGGAGTTCCTGCCCGCTCTGATCGAGTTCGACAAGAAGATCGGCTACCGCTTCGTGCTGAGGCAGATGGTCATGCCGCTGGAGGGCCGCCCCGGCGGGAAGATCAAGCTGACGTTCTTCATCGACAACGTCGGCTGCGCGCCGATCTACCGGCCGTACACGCTGGCCATCCGCTTCCGGCAGGGCGAGCAGTCGAAGGTGGTGCGGCTCAAGGCCGACATCCGCACGTGGATGCCCGGACACAGGTACTTCGAGGAGCAGCTCACCGTCCCGCGCGGCCTGGCCAAGGGAGAGGCCAAGGTCGATCTGGCCATCACTGACAAGAACGGCAAGCCGCGCGTCTGGTTTGCCGTCAAATGTCCCAGGACGAGCGACGGGTGGCATGAGTTGACGAGCATGGACGTCGTGTGATCGGCGTTAGTCTTGCCGCCGCGGCCCCGGATCATCGTCGGCGACGTTGCCGCCGGCGATGGTTCCCTCGACGCTTCGGATGACGTGGTCCCAGATGGCGTTCTCCAGGGCCTCGGCGGCGGTCTGGGCCAGGTGGCGCTGATCAGGCGGAAGGCCGCCCAGGGCGTCGGCGATGGCCTCGCCGGAGATGTCGGCCGCCTCGTCGAGGCTCTTGCCGCGGGCAAGCTCAGTGACCATCGAGCCGCAGGCGACGGCCGCCGGACAACCGGTGGACTGGAATGCGATCTCCGTGATGATGTCGTCGCGAATGCGAATGTAGACGGTGATCTTGTCGGCGCACTGTGCGCCGCGGCCCGTCCCAACGCCGCTAGCGCCGGCCAGCACGCCGTGATTGCGCGGGTTGGCGATGTGGTCGCGGATGACCTCCGAATCGCCCTCTGAAGCCAAAGGAGGGGAGGACGGGAGGAAGGGAGGAGGGGAAGCCGGACTTGACGGCCGCGCGTGTCCGTCCTCTTGTCCTCCAGTCCTCCCTTCCTCCTGTCCTCCGATCCTCCCTTCCTCCCGTCCCACGGTCCTGTAGTAGTGCAGCCCCTCGATGAAGGCTTGGAGATTCTCGTGCGGCACGCCGGGCGCGATGGTGCTGCTGGCGCCAAGCGATAGGCCAACGGGCGGGCCGTTGCGGACCAGCCACTTCATCTCGCGGCGGACATCCTCGGGCCGGCCGAACGGCAGCGTCCGCGTCACGCTCACGCCGGCCACTATGAGGAGCGGATTGCCGTCGCGGTCCTTCATGCGGCAGATTCGCTCGTAGTCCATGCCATCCTCGTACTGGAATCCCTGGAAGCCTGACAGGCCGCACTCCAGCAGCCGCGGGACCATCGCCATCAGGTTGCCGTCGCAGTGCCAGATAAGGCGGACCCCCGCATCCAGCAGCGGTCGGATGGACCTGGCGAACTGGGGAAACCAGATCGCGTCAAGCGTCCTGATGTCGACCAGCGTTCCGCGCGAATCGGCCATGTCGTGGTCCAGGCGCAGGAAGCGCGGCAGGTTTCCCTCCACGATCGCCCTGGCCGACGCGCGGTTCTTCAGCACCGCCAGGTCCGCCTGTTGTGCGAAGTCGCGGGCGATCACATCGGGATAGAGGGCGTAGGCCATGAAGTAGTTGGCGTAGCCGTACATGCCGTAGTGAAGATACGGAAAAGTCTGGAACCCGCCGCCGTAGGGGCACTTGAGTATGTCTCTGCCCAGGAGCTTCTGCACTTCGCGCTCGCCGGCGATGAGCTTGGCGACGAGGGCCGCCTCGGCGGCGGGGAAGGACTCGATCTCCGCCTTTCGTCGCGGGAAGACGAACCGCTCCAGATGCTCCACGACCGCCTCCGGTGAGTCGATGACCATGCCGTCCAGGACGATCTGGTCGAGGCCCGTCGTGGCCGAGCGCTTCGTCTCCGATCCAAACCCGTGCGAGCCCATCGTCAGCGGGTTCTCCGGGATGAACTGGTCGTTGAGGCACGAGCCGGCCAGGTGCTGAAACTCGATGTAGACGCCGGCGGGGTCCTTGACGTAGTCGCCCCGCGCGTGGCCGGTCCGCCGCTCCATGTACTCGATGTCCATCGTGTGGACGATCCAGGCGGGGACGCCGCGCGTGGGTTTCATCTCCAGCGTGTCCAGCGCCAGTTGCGCCCGCTCGCCCCATTGATCGTCCGCCGCCATGCCTGTCTATCCTCTGTCCACGGACTTCCGTCCGGCCAGTTCAATCAGTTCGCGGGCCTGCTTCTGGGTCTTGGCGCTTGTGCAGATGCACAGGCCGCGGCTGGAGAGAAGGTCCAGGGCGGTTTCCACCTCCTCCGCCGGGATGGAGATGTGCAGCCCCTTGCCCAGCCGCTGCACGCGCCTCAGCACGTCGATGTAGGCCAGCGGACTTGGCTTGCCGGCGCCCGGCAGAATCTGGAGCGCCCTTATTCCGTCCACCTTCGCCAGTTCATCAACAAGATGGAACGCGCCGACGCCGTCAACGTGGTAAACCGAGTAGTCGAGGTAATCGGTCTGCTTGCGGATCGCGGGGATGAAGCACTCGCGGAAACTCTCCGGGGAGATGCCGTACGAAGCATCGCACTGCGACGGGTAGCACTTGCCCGGCGCCCATAGACTGAACCAGTTCGTACATGGCCCGCCGTCGCGCGTGAGGATGCCAGTCTGGTGGTCGAACACCTCGATCCAGTCGTCCATCAGCTTCAGTTCCGCCTCACGGACGGCGGCTGGGTCGTCCATCAGATCGTAGAGCAGCCGCTCCGCGCCGCGAAGCTGAACCAGCGTGTCGCCCGGCCCGAAGATCGCGCCCATCGCGGGAATGCTCTTGCCGGCGGAGACCTCGCGCTCATGGTTCAGCAGCTTGTCGCCCCATGTCCACCAGCGGCAGGCGCGGTCGAGCCTCAGGCCCGACACGTCGAGCTTCTGGCCGGTCAGGATCGGCTCGTGCCAGCCGGTCCTCCAGTCGAGCTGATGCGGACAGCCGTAGAAGGTGGGTATGGCCACGTGGCCGGGATAGCCCGCATGCCATACCGGCACGGCCTCGCCGCCGAAGAACGTGCTGCGATGCTCGAACTCGTTCAGCGCGTCAAGATACTCGAAGCTCGTCCAGCGTTCCTCAACGGTGGCGGGGCGAGGCGGCTCCTTCAGGTCTTTGGCGTCGTCTCGTGGCGCCCAGACGCACATCAGGCAACGGTCGAGCTTCTGGCCGTTCCACCAGGCCGTCAGGCGCTGCCGTGCCTCGGGCCAATCGGGCTTGTAGAGGAGCTGGTTCACGGTTCACCACTGGCGTGAATCAGGCACGTCCATCCATCGTGAGCCTTCGAGTATCGACTGCTGGCTGACCAGGCCCGGCAGCGTCATGTCCATCGCCTCGTGGATGCCGACGGGGCAGGGGGCCTCGCGGCGGATGGCGCGGATGAAGTCGCGGACCTCGAAGTAGTCCCCGCCGCCGTGCCCTGCCCGCAGCGCCTCGGCCGGCGGGTTGCGCCAGTCCTCCGGCAGGTACTTCGCGGCCAGGGCGTCGATGTTCATCAGCGACTCAAGGTCGTGCCACTTGATCTCCTTGCTCAGCGCCCGCAGCCATATCTTGCCGCGGTCCACCGGCCCGCCGCGGCTGGACTCGTAGCACCCGTCCGTGCCCTGGAGGTGATGATTGTTCATCGCGTGCGGCCGGTCGGAGAGCATGTCCACGCGAATCTTGACAAGCGCCCCGCGGACGGTCTTGCAGAGCATGACGGCCGTGTCCTGATGATAGTCCTGCCCGCGCGGGTCCTTGTAGTGATGTCCACTGCCCTCGCAGCAGACGCGCGCCACGCGGTCACCGGCCATCCACTGGAGGATCGGCCCCAGGCTGTGCGTGCCGTACGTGATGCCCTCGATACCGGTCTGCCACTTGCGCCGCCACTTGGTGACCTCGTTGAGGCCCTTTAGCTCATGGAGGTACTCGCCCTCGGCGTAGTAGGGCGTGCCGAAAAGCCCCTGGCGGCAAAGCTCGCGGACCAGCACGCAAGGCTTGGCGTACACGTAGTTCTCGGCCATCATGTAGACGGCCTTGGACGCCTTGGCCGCCTGCACGAGGCGGCGGCACTCGTCTATCGACACGCCGGCCGTCACTTCGCAGAGCACGTGCAGTCCGCGCTGGAGGGCGGCGATGGCCTGCGGCGCGTGAAACTGCATCGGCGTGCCGAGGACCACGGCGTCCAGGCGCGACTTGTCGAGCATGAGCTCGTAGTCGGCGTACTTCTCATCCGCGCCGAACCTTGCGGCACAGGCGTCGAGAGCCCCGGTGTTGATGTCGCAGACCGCCCGCACCCGTGCTCCGTTGGCCGCAAGCGCATCGCGGAATGACCCGCCCCGCCCCGCCGCGCCGACGATTCCAATCTGGAGTGTTTCGCTTGTCACGTAACGCCGCTCCTGTTCAGGATGCTGCCCGGCATGATCTCGACAGACAATCAAGGCAGGCCCGATTCTATAGACTCGCTCTGAATTTGGAAATTCATTCGGCATCTGGCCATTTTGCACTTAGCATTGGCGACAGCGAGGTGCCAACATGGCGCGGTATCAACTTGGCGTGATCGGCGGGGGGAACATGGCCGAGGCCATCCTGCGGGGCGTGCTGCGGGGCAATTTCCTGCCGCACAACGCGATCATCGCGTCGGACCCGGTGTTCGACCGTCGGCAGCATATCACGCGGAACGTCGGCGTATCGTGCGTGGACGACAACGCGGTGCCGGCGAGCTGCCCGACGGTGCTGCTGGCCGTCAAGCCGCAGGTGATGGGCGGCGTGCTGGATGGGATCGCGCGTCACGTGTCGCCGGATGCACTCATCGTGTCCATCGCGGCCGGGATACCGACGAGCTTCATCGACTCTCACCTGGGCGGGCGCGGTCGGATCGTCCGCGTCATGCCCAATACGCCGATGCTGGCGGGGGCGGGCATGTCGGCCTTGGCGGTTGGGCCGCGGGCGACGGAAGCCGACCTTCGCCAGGCGGAGAGGTACTTCTCGGCATCCGGGCAGACGGTGATCGTGACCGAGGAGCAGTTGGACGCGGTGACGGCCGTCTCTGGCTCCGGGCCCGCGTATTTCTTCTATCTCGTTGAGGCGATGATCGAGGCCGGCGTCGCCGAAGGCCTCGCCGAGGACACGGCCGCGGCGCTCGCGGTCCAGACCTGTGTCGGCGCGGCCAAGCTGCTGTCCGACAGCAGAGAGCGGCCCGAGGTCCTTCGCAGGAAAGTAACCAGCCCCGGCGGAACCACGCAGCGGGCCATCGAGACAATGGAGGCCACGGGCGTCAAGAAGGCCATCGTCGCGGCGATCCGGGCCGCGGCCGCAAGGAGCAGGGAACTGGGGAAGTGAGGTAGCCTGCTCTTGCCTCGCATCGGGGCCCTAAGCGGAAGCTGCCCACCGTGCAAGTATGATAGGTCAGGCCTTCATGCAATGTACGGCGTGTCCGCAGCGTTACAGATAGAGATGGCGATTCGAAGCCCCGGGCCAATGTATATGGTGAGCCAAACCGAAAGGAGCACTTGCATGTCAAGATTGACCTTCGCGTTCGTGGCGGCGACCGTGTCGATAGCGGTCATGTGCATCAGCGGGCAGGCGATGGCGCAGCCGGGCGGTTCCGGTCCCGGCCCCGTAGTTACGTCGGGAACAGGCGCGCCGCCTCCGCCCGGCCCGTGGGGGCAGGTGGACCCGGAGCAGATGAAGAAGTGGATGGAGCAGTTCAAGGTCCAGGCCGCCAAGCGCATGCAGGAAGCACTGGGCGCCACCGATGAGGAGTGGAAGGTCCTCCAGCCCAAGATCGAGAAGCTGCAGACCCTCTCCCAGCAGACCAGCGTCATGGGCATGGGCATGGGCATGGGCAGGATCATGTTCCCCGGCGGCGGGGACCCCAAGGACGTGCCGGAGGTCACCAGGAAGATGCAGGCCCTTCGCGACATCCTGAAGAACAAGGACGCCAAGCCCGAGGAGATCAGCGAGGCCTTGAAAGAGTACCGCGAGGCCAGGGCCAAGGCCAAGGAGGAGCTGGCCAAGGCGCAGAAGGAACTCAAGGAAATCCTGACGGTCAAGCAGGAAGCCGTCATGGTCACGATGGGGCTGCTGGAGTAGCTGGCATTCTACTGCCGGACGGGCAAGGGCCTGATCGTGTGCCTAGACATGGCGCCGCGATCCCTGCTATGCATGATGTTGATCGGGCGAGAGTCCCTGATTGGCCCTCCCCGCGGCGCTGCTGCGGCGCCAACCCCTGGCATACGTGCGGCTCATACGGCTTGTTTCTTTGGCCGATGCCGGCCAATACGGACGAGGGTGCGAAGGGCTTCATTCACTGCTCTTGCATCCGGGAAAACTTCGCTTACATCGGGATCGAGCAGCACCACGTTGGCCCCTTCCGCGCAACGGCGGGCGTACTTTCCACGGACTCCCCCGGAGAAATCATATTCTGGCCTCATCTCCTCAAGTTTGGCTTCCTTCTTCATAGTCTTTCCTCTCCCGGCCTGTCGCCACCCGGGCGCTTATCAGCCCGATTCGTCCACTTCTATCACAGTGTACCACTACCAATGTGCGCAGTCGCGTCGAAAGGCCGACGGTCACGAACCTGTCTTCATCCGGATCGGAATGGTCGGGATCAGGGATTGTGATTGAAAGCGGACTGAAGAACACAGTCGCCGCCTCCTCGAAGGAAACGCCGTGTTTCTGGAGACTTGCCTGTGCCTTCTCCTGGTCCCATTCGAACGTGACGGCCATTTCGCCACCTTGCCTAGACTGATTCTGCTGATCCCTACTTCGCGCAGAACTCCTCGAAGCTCCCGCCCAGGAGCGCCCTGGCGTCGCGGCGGATTTCCTCCTCCGTCGGCCGCCACCCGGCCGCGAAGAGGTCACGGCACTTGTCGGCCAGCACGCGGCCGATGATCTGCCGCGAGTGCCTCCACTTGTAGATGAGCTGGTCAAGCACGCGGGCATCGGAGTGCTGGAGCGTGACGGCCGTGCCGAGAAGCTCCATCCGCATCCGCGTCATTTCCTCGATGATGCTCGGGTTGTTGCAGAACCACCAGCAGCCGAACACGTGCAGGTTGCCGAACTTGCGGGCCAGCACGCACAGCTCGTGCTGGTTGACGCGAGAGAGCATGGTCACCAGGAACTGCACGCCGGGATTCCTGGCGACGAGGGCCTGAACGCTGCCGACGTCGGCCACGCCGACGCCGTCGCCGCCCGCACGAAGGGCGGGGTTGACCTGCCGGCGGGTGCCGATCATCAGGGCCACGGGCAGGCCCAGGTCGCGGGCGGCCGGAATGACGACTTTCTCGATGACGGCCGCACACGTGTCGCGAGCCGGATAGACGAAGTCGTTGGGGCACGATGAGGCCAGATACAGCGGCTTGATCTTCGCGGCCCAGTCGGCGAGGAATCGCCGGGCGGCCACGAAGCCCTTGGCATCGGGCTTGGCGGCCGTCTTGTAGCCCTGCGACCGCATGGCCTTGGCGGCGGCGGGCCAGTCGAACAGGAGCATGTCGATCCGCAGCGCTGTCCTAAGGCGCTCGGGCACAGGCCTGCCCGCCTGCCACTGCTCGACCTCCTCGGACAGAAACGGGTTGTTCGTCATCACGGCGTAGTCGAGGCCGGCCAGATCGAAGACCTTCGCAAGGTAGTCGTCGACCTTCTGGGCGGCGAACCACTTGCGTATGCCGGCCAGGTCGCGCCCGACGACATCCAGACCCAGGGCGTTGAGGCAGGTGATGACCCCGCGTGCCGCCTCGCTCAACGGGCCGTGCTTGATGAACACGTGCTCCCAGACCAGGTCCGCCTGCTCGCGCTTGGGCATGTCCCAGAACGCGCCGATCGTCAGGCCGCGCGGGGCGACAGTGAACAGCTCCGCGACGAGGTAGTGGTATGTCAACAGTTCATCCACGCCCCACAGCAGCAGGTTCCCGTGCGACGGCGGGAACAGGTGCGTGTGGATATCCGTGATGGCAACTTCGTTCACGGCCTTGACGGCGGCCGCCTCGACGGCGGCGATATTACGCAGTTCAGCCATCCGATCTCCTTCTCGCGGGGGGAAGCTCTACCGCTCCGCACGCCCGAAGGTTCTCCTCCGCGCTGGAGGCTGGCACAAATACGCATGTGCCTCGGCCCAGACAACAAGAGAACTGGCCGCGATAGCCAAGTTCTTCATAGCCTGGAACAAGGATCGACATCGTTAGGTCAATTTGGGATATCTCTACTTCCATCTTTCGGGTTTTCATGGACAGGCAGGAGTCGGAGCTCGCAGCACCTGGCGATGTGAAGGAAGTCATCATCCATGGTAAGCAAGGGATAGCCATTCTCGACAGCAGCCGCTGCGATCAGGCAGTCGGTTTGCCCGGCTTGAATGCCCATGCGCTGACAGGCATTGAACAGCCGCGCCGCGTCTATGTACGTATCTCGGGTAAGGTCAATCAGAGGCAGGATGGCCAGGCCATCGCGCACCTTGTAGAACTGGTCCGCAGACTTGATGCCGCTCAGGACTTCCTGGAGAATCGAGCCTATCAGGTGAATCTGGTCTCCCCGCCCCATGCATGCGTACAGGGCCTTGACTCCCGGAGCCTGGGGATCGACACCTTCACGGCGGAGAACCAGTGACCAGATCGAAGAGTCAACCAATATGTTCACGCTTGCCCCGTTCCTTCTTGTAGTCCCAGCCTTCTCGGAAATCGATTGTGTGGAACAGCTTCATTATCTTCTTCTGGTCCCTGCGCTCAATCAACTCCCGGAGTGCCACAGTGACAGTCTCCTTCTTGGTCCGAAATCCACCGATCCGCTTGGCCTCTTCCAGCAACTTGTCATCAATCGCAAGGTTCGTAGCCATAGTTCACTCCATGTGTAGCCTCTACACAAAGAGTAGCACCGATTCGTCCGCCAGGCAAGCGCACTCAGTACTTTCCGTAAGTTCTCGCCGTCTCGACCATCGCCCGGAGGTTCTCATCGGGGGTGTCCCGGCCGCACTGGTCGCCGGTGGAGAGGATGAACCTGCCTCCCGCGCCGGCGTCGTCGATGGCCTTCCGCGCGGCGGCGCGGACATTATCCGGCGTGCCGCGCAGCATCACATCTGTCGTGTGCAGGTTGCCTTTCAGCACAATGCGATCGCCGTAGAGGCGCTTCAGCTCCGCCAGGTCGCAATCGCCCATGGGCGGCATTTCCAGCGGGTCGATCACGGTCAGCGATGTCTCCTCGGCCATGATCTTCACAAGGAGCTTCTCCGGCCCGCAGGAGTGGATGTGCGTCGGCATCCCGGCGGCCGTCGCAAGCTCGATTACCCTCTTGACGGCCGGGAAGCTCAGCCGGCGGAATATCTCCGGCGTCTGGAAGACCAGCGTGCCGGAGCCGCCGACGCACAGGAAGTCCGGCCGGTAGTCCTCAGGCAGGGCCATGATGCGGCGGAAGCGTTTCTCGGCCTCTTCCGTGCGCTCGGCCGCCCACTGGTCGATCATGTCGATATGGTCGTAGAGGTAGTAGACGTGCTCGACGCGGTCGAACGGGCCTGTGCCGACGACAAAGAGGCCCACAAGCCCCTGATCGCCCATGAGCTGTTTGACTCGCTTGAGCCCCTCCGGGCTGTGGTCGACGGGCTTGGCGCCCTCGACCGGCTCCCACAGCGCCGGCACGGGCGGAAGGCCGATGCTCTCCGGATGAACGTCGTGGGTTGGGGGATTGTCGCGGTAGTAGACCGTTACCTTGGGCCACCATGTCCGCTTGCCGCTCTCGACGCACGACAACTGCGTCACGATCCGGTCGCCGGCGCGGTGGACGATGAACTGCTCCCACGGCCCATCGGGCATCTTCAGCCACGGCTCGACGCGCCGGTCCTCGGGAAACGACACGCGGAAGTAGCCGTCCATCAGCGAGTCGATGTCGAAATACTTCGCGGCCGCGATGTACGCCTCGTGGATGGGCGGGTCGTTGTACAGATACAGGTCCCAGAACGGCTTGCCCGTGAGGCGCGCCGGGATCATGTTGGAGAAATCCGGCGCGACCGGCACGCAATCGGGGAGCTTGCCCGCCAGGCACGTCTTCAGTCGTTCGCGTGGTGTCATGGCTGCGATTGTACCGCGGACGACGGCTTGCTGACGAGGCTCCGCCCATCGAGATTGTCAGGCATCGGGCGGCCAAGCAGCATCAGGAGTGTCGGCATGAGGTCCACGGAGCGGGCCACGTCAAGCCGCTGGTGCGGCACGTTCGGCCCGGCAATGAGCAGCGGAACGTGCATGTCGCCGGGGCTGACGCCGCCGTGGCCGGACTTGTTGTTGTGGTTGAAGTCCCAGCCGGGCGTGGCGAAGGCGGCGATGTCCCCGGCGTGCCGGCTCCGGAAGTACGCCAGGATCTGCGCCGGCAGGTCCGGGTAGCCGGTGTCGGCCGTGGCGTCGAGCCACTGGCGGCTTGTCGCGGGGCGGCCCGCGAGCATCTCGGCGGGAACCTTGCCCTTCCACTCCAGCGGGTCGTCGCCCGAGATCAGCTTGTGGACGATGCCCGCCTCCCGGCCGCCGTCCTGCTGGAATTCGACCTCGCCGCCTCGGCGAAGCACGCGAACGCGGTTCGGTCCGCACGAGTGCGCAACCACGTCGACCGCCGGCTGCTTGAGCATCGCCTCCACCAGGTTTACCCGCATGCGGACCGGCGGGGCGAACGCCTCGCCCGGCTTTACCGTCGGGTAGTCCTTCAGGTCGCGAGGGGACGGGCGGACGATCCAGGGCTCCCAGCCGATGATCTTCCCGTCGTCGCGCTTGGGCGCCCGCAGGCACAGGGCGTAGAATCGGTCCCCGCTTCCGTAGGCGACGGCCGTGACCTTGTTGTAGTCGGCCAGGCGCTCCTCGAACGGGTCGTGCTCCCACCAGTGGCCAGAGTCGAGCACCAGGCCGAGGTCCTTCTCGCAGAACTGGTTCATGTGGAAGTGCTGCGCGACCGGGATGTGCCCGTGGTCGCTGACCAGCGCGATGTGCAGCCCCTCCAGCAGGCCCGCCCGCTGGAGGTCGCCCAGCACGCGCCCGATCTGGCGGTCGGAATGGCGCAGGGCCTCGCGATACTCCGGCGAGTCCGGCCCGTGCCGGTACGCCATGAAGTCGGTCGCCAGCAGGTAGACGGTCGTGACGGCCGGGAAGCGCTCTTGCTTGCGCGCGATGTCAGCCAGCAAATGGAAACGCCAGAGCGTGATCCGGTCGACGAACTCGTACCAGCCGAAGAAGTACGGCGGCCCGGCGCTCATCCTGTCCTCGGCGAATTTCGTCGCGCCGCGGTGGGGTTGATAGAAAATCGACCAGGTCGTCTCATCCGGGAACTGTTCGTAGATGTTGGGGGCGATGTAGTCGCCGTCCAGCGTGTTCTTCTGGGCAATGGTGGCGTAGTCGCGCCAGACGAGCCTGTTGCGGTCGAACCAGTTGATGCCTGTGATGTCCGTATGGCCGGGGAACTGGCCGGTCACGACGCTCGTGAGATTGGCCAGGGTGACAGTTGGGGTGCTGGCGATGGCGCGCGGTGCGTACGTGCCCCGGTCAACAAGGTACTTCTTGAAGGCGGGCAGTTCGCCCGCGTCGAGCATCTGTTGGAAGATGTCGGCATTGAGGCCGTCGATCAGGAAGATGATCGCGCCCCGGACCTTGGCGTCCTTGGGCAGCGAGAAGTCCAGGCCGTAGGTGTCGGCCGGTCCGTCGGGCGATGGCACGCCGCATCCCGTCAGGGGCACAAGCGCCATCGCCGCGCACAGGAGGGCGGCGGCCAGGCCGGTTCGGTGTCCAATTCCCAGGGGCTCGCGCATCACGCTTCGGGTCCTGCTGCCGGCGGACTCATATCACTGACATGCGGGAAGGCGGCCGGTTAGGGCCTCGCCGCCGCGCGCCGGATGAGGTAAAGGACGTAACTCAAAACAAAAAAGGCGGTGAGTGTCAAGACGATAACCGCCCCAGGCGGAGGGGTGCCCAGGTACACCGCCAGGGCCAGCCCCACGGCCAGTCCCACGGCACTGATGATGACGCTGAGGGCAGTAACAACGCCGATGCGGTTGGACCAGAACCGCGCGGTGGCACCCGGCAGGATCAGGAGCGCGCTGGCCAGTATGACGCCCAGGCTCTTGAGCGCCACGACGATGGACAGCCCCAGCGCCACCAGCAAGCCGTAATAGAGCAGGCCGGTCCGCACGCCGAACGCGCCGGCGGTCTCCTCGTCGAAGGCGAAAAAGACCAGTTCCTTGAAGAGGCTGACGACCGCCAGGCAGACCAGCAGCGCCAGTATCCATGCCAGCCATACATCCGAGGGGGTGATGAAGAATATGCTGCCGAACAGGATGGACTCGAACGTGGCGGGGGGTGTCCCATACCTGCTGCGGATGTCCAGCAGGATGACACCCAGCGCCATTGCGGCGACGAGACAGATGCCGATGGCCGTATCCTCAGCCACCGGCCCTCGACGCGAGAGGTAGCCGATGAGCACGGCGGCGGCCACGCAGAACAGGGCGATGATCCCGTCCCGCAGCATCGAGGAACTGTCGTTCACGCCCAGCGCGGCCGCCAGCGTCGGCCAGTAGGCGCTCAGCATCGCCTCGACGAGCACCGCCACGCCCACGCCGCCGAATGCCGCGTGCGAGATGCCCTGCCCGATGAAGCTCATCCGCTTGAGCACCACGAACACGCTCAGCAGGCCGCAGAGCACGGCTATCCCCAGCCCGCCGGCAAGCGACTGCTGGTAGAGCGGGTTGTGCAGGAACCGCTCCAGTAGCCCCGCCTGCGCCAGGATGCCAACGGGCGAGATCATCGCGACGTCCGGTCTCCGTCGCCGCAGGCGGAATGATCATGCTCATGCCCGACGTGTTCGCTGTGGAACAGGCCTGTCAGGTCGCAGCGGAAGACCTCGCTGATAAGTCCGGGCGTGAGTTTCTCGGGCGCGTCATGGAAGTGCAGCGTTCGGTTCAGGCAGGCGATCCGCTGGCAGTCGTGTATGACGGCCCGCAGGTCATGGGAGACGATGACCAGCGTCACGTTGAAGGCGTCCTTGATCTTGCGCATCAGGGCGGAGAAGGCCTCCTGCCCGGCCTGGTCCACGCCCACGGTCGGCTCGTCGAGCATGAGCACGGCCGGACGCGGCGCGAGGGCGCGGGCGATAATCGCCCTCTGCTGCTGGCCGCCGCTGACCTGGCCGATGGGCCTGTCGGCGATGGAGTCGATGCCCATCTCGCCCATGATCTCGCGCACGTACTGAACATCGGCCCGCGAGTGCATGCGAAACATGCCGGTCTTGCCGACCAGGCCCATGCGGACCACGTTCTCGACCGTCACCGGGAAGTCCCAGGCCATCCGCGCCTGCTGGGGGACCCAACTGACCACCCCGCCCCGGCGGCGGGCATCGGCGGGCGCCATACCCGCGACTGCGACGGTCCCCTGGTAGCCTTCCAGCAGCCCCAGGAGAATCTTCAGGAGCGTCGTCTTACCGGCGCCGTTGGGGCCGACGATCCCTAGCGTACTGCCCTCCTGAACGTGCAGCGTGACGGCGTGAAGCGCCTCCATGCCGTCCGCGTATCGGAAGGACACATCGTCCATGCAGAGGATGTCGCCGCCGACGTGGTCGGGTCCGACCGATGCGTATTGTGCCTGCCGGCCGTGGGCCAAGGTCATTCCTTCGCGGCGGCCGTTGCGCTCGACGCCAGGCCTTCGACGAGATTGCGCAGGTTGCTCCGCATCATGGCCTCGTAGCTGTCGTAGCCGCCTATCCGCGGGTTGCCTTCAGGGTCGAGCACCTTCACCGCTATCTTGTACTCATCGGCCCATTGCTCCAACCGCCGCTTGTCGAATTGCGGCTCGACGTAGATGGCCGACGCCTTGTGCCGCTTGAGCAGGTCCAGCACCTTCTCGATCCGCCCGGAGCCGGGCTCCAGGGCCTGCGTGTCGGTGAGCGGGACCTGTACTACGCCGTACCTGTGGGCGATGTACGTGAATGCGGCGTGGTAGGTCACGAATTCCCGGCCCTTGAGCGGGCCAAGGGCCTTCCTGTAATCCTCGTCGATCCCCTTGAGCATCGCCACGAAGGCGTCGCGGCGCTTGAGATACCCGTCGCGATGGGACGGGTCTAGCTCGATCAGGGCGTCGGCGATGAGGGCAGCGCACCGCTGCATGATGACCGGGTCCAGCCAGATGTGCGGGTCCATCCCGCTGTGATGGTCCGCCCCGTCGGGATCGCCGTGCGCATCGTGGCCCTCATCCTCGCCTTCCTCGGAGGTCAGGAGCGACTTCTTGATCTGGGCATCGTCGCCGAGCTTGAGCACCGTCAGGCCGGGCAATGCCTTCACGGCGCGGTCCGCCCATTCATCCACGCCCAGTCCCACCATCACCAGCAACTGCGAGCCCGCCAGCAGATCCGCCTGCTCGGCCTTCAACTCGAACCCGTGCGGGCTGATGCCCGGCGGCAGGAGGCAATCGACCTGGGCGTCATCGCCGGCGATCTGCCGGATCGCATCCTGGATCGGGAATATGCTGGCCACGACGTGAGGCTTGCCGCCAGTGGATGACGAAGCGCCGTCCTTGCACCCTGCAAGAAAAGAGGTGGCCAAGGCTATGACCACGGCTATGGTCCCCGTCCTCATACAGTCCTTTCCGTCAGAAGGCCGAAATGACCTTTTCCTGAATCTTACGCCATCGCGAGCGGAATGTTCCACTGCGCACGAAAATGCCTCCGCACGTCGTGCGGAGGCATTCTGTCGATACGGTCATGCGCCGGCGGCTACTTTGGCGTCTTCAGCCCGTTGTTCTCCGGGATGAAGTCTTCGCTCTTGAGACCAACGTTGAACTTGATGTCCGAGTACTCGTAGGCGCACAGGGGCTTGCCCGCCCAGTCGTACGCCTCCAGGCGGATCGGGACGAGGTACTGCGTGTCCACGAACACGACGGTCTTCTCGCCCACCGACTGGTAGTCCGGCTTGTCCGGCAGGTTGCGGACCAGGACGAAGCACGTGCGGTCGCCCACCTTCGCGTAGCCGCCGGAGGACTGCTTGAGGTCCCCCTGCTTCTGCGCAAGCCTGTACACGTCGAGCAGGCTCTCCAGGCCGCGCTCGAAGCCGAACATGTTGACCGGGCGCAGCGTGGCCTGCATCGCCTCGGCGTCATCGGGCGACCGCGTGACCGTCGGCAGTATCGCCTGAAGGAACTTGGCCGCCGGACGGACGAGCATCTTGTTGCCGTAGAGGCCCTCGACGTAGAGCACCTTGTCGCCGGTGGGAGGGTTCTGCACCCAGGTCATGCAGACGCTGAACGGCCGGCCCATGAACTTGACCTGCATCTTCTGCTGGGGCTTGGTCTGGCCGTTGATTACCTCCTGCTTGGTGAACTCGCAGGTGTAGTCGCGGTAGGTTTCCCTGCAATTCTTGAGGCAGTGGTCGAGGAATGCGATGTGGTCGCTGGCGGCGAGGCGTTCTAGCTTGGCCATCGTTGAGGCGCCTTCCTCTCCGCTTGCCTGGCCGCCGACCGCCACCACGCCGGATGACTGCTTGAACGCCACCGTGGATTGGGTGCATTGGACGGCGAACAATCCCGCGAGAATGAGGCCCACGAACACCCGGACCTTGCGGTTAGTCGGACGGAGCAGCCGCCTGATGTCCATATTTACTCCTTGGTTCGCCGCAACTGGCAAGGCGGCGTAACCTGTTCCGCCGGCATCCATGCCGCCGGTACTTCTCTTATCGGCAAACTGCCGCGCCGACATGGGCCGTTCCGGGCGTACTGCCAGCGACGGCCCGACTCGGCAGAGTGTAGGTGTTTCGCGTACGGAATATCAAGTTAATATTCCGTGAAAATGCGGCAACCCAATTCTGTCCTCCCGTCCTCCCCTCATCCTGTCTTCCCGTCCTGCCCGCCTGCCGGCTGGGAAGAAGGGTCGGTAGCGCCCGCCGGGCCGAAATTCGGGGTCCTGGCCGGCTCTTCAGGCAGCGGGGCTTTCTGCGTCGGGTCCTTGTAGAGGAAGACATTGTCCCACAAGTACGCCCCCGGCGGCCAGTAGGAATATATCTGTATCTGGAGCCACTCGACGTTCTTCGGCAGCCCGCCGCGCGGCGGCACGGGCGCGGCGAAGTGCTTCCACTGGTTGCCCGATGTGTCGCAGTTCAGATACCACCGGTAGCACTCGCGGCGGTAGCGTTCGGGGTGGGCCTTCGCATCCTCCGCCATGAGCTTCCTTTGCTGATCGGGCGCCATCTTCGCGAAGGCCTCCGGCGTCAGCTTCCTCTCGACCATCGAGACCTCCGGAAGCCCATCCGCCTCGGCCGACATGTCGCGGTATCCCTTGAGGAACACCTTCGCGCCGCCTGGGCCTTTGTGGTCGGCCAGCATCCAGTATCGCTGGCCCGGCACGGCCTTGATCCACTCGGAGCGGAAGTGAACGCCCTCCAGGCCGGCGACGGAATCGTAGCCGGTGTCGCGCGGAATCCTCGGCGGCTTGTCCGGGTCGGCCAGGCCAAGGCGGATATTGCGGGTGTACTCCAGCCACGGGTCGCGCAAGAGGTCCGTCTGCACGCGCAGGATGTTGCCGCGTCCCTCCGGCCCTTTTTCCACGAACGTGCCAGCGTTGTCGGGATGGTCCCAGTGCTTGGCGCCATCCTCGAAGTCGCCGTTGGCGTTCTCGGGTTTGCCCAGTGCCTTTGCGTCCGGTTCCTTCTCGTCGCCGTACTGCGGCGGGATCCACTCCGCCTGGCCGGTGACGGCCTGGACGATCTCGCGGGCAAGCTCGCCCCTGGCCCGCTCGGTTGAGTTGGTGAACGTCTTGAGCTGCTCGCCCGGCCGGTCGGGGATGGTCAGGTCGAGCACGCGAACCTCGGCCTTGAACGTGTCGCCCGATTTGGTCACCGCGCCATAGACGGCAATGGTGCAGGCCAGGCGCTCCATCAGCTTAGCGACCTTGTCGCGCGGGGCATCCAGCGGCAGGGGAGGCGACGCATCGGCCGTCGTCAGGCCGTCGACCACGTCGTACTCCTCGTGGCGGGCAAGGCGGAGCCGCGCGCTATCGGCCACTTGCTTGCCGAAGCCGCCGTCCTTGCACGCGAAGTCGAAGATGACGACGTAGGCCAATGGCTTCTTCGCGGCAGGTTTCTCGGCGGCGCCGTCGGCCGCCACGGCCGGACGTGCCGCCGCGAATCCAATCGCGCCTGCCGCAAACGCAATGGCTAGAACAATCCTCATGCGTTCTCCCGGCCTTTGCCGAAGTAGGCCGCCAGACTATAAACCGCCGCCCCTGCCCTCTGTCTTGCTCATGGTGGATAATCGCACGTTCTAAAGTTGACATGAACGCTTGTCGAGTATACGTTTCATGCACAAGCGCATGTCCGCGGCGCGGGGATGGCGGCCGGCGCTCACAAAAGAATAACGCGGCAGGTGGCGCAAGGCGGGAAGGGCCCGCTTCTGGCCGGCTTGTTCCTGTCGCTTAACCAATGGGCCTCTGATCGCAGAGGCCGTCTATGGAAGGTGTCCCATGATCAAGCAGCGCCTGTTCACGCCAGGACCGACGGACGTTCCGCCCGAAGTGTTGACGGAGATGGCCAAGCCGATCTTCCACCACCGCACGGCCAGGTTCAAGGAGATGTTCGCGGCCGTCAACGAGGGCGTAAAGAAGCTGCTGATGACGGCCAACGACGTGCTGACGCTGGCCGGCAGCGGCACGGCCGGCATGGAGGCGGCCATTTCCTGCGCCTGCCCGCGCGACAAGAAGACGCTCGTCGCCAACAACGGGAAGTTCGCCGAGCGGTGGGTGAAGGTGGCCAGGCTGTACGGCCTCCAGGTTGACGAGGTGAAGATCGAGTGGGGCAAGGCGCTCGCGCCTGAGACGGTGAAGGAGAAACTCTCCGGCGGCGGCTACGGCGCTGTCGTCGTTGTCCACAGCGAGACCTCGACCGCGACGGCGTGCGACCTGGCCGGCATCGGCGCGGCCGTGAGGGACACGGATGCGATACTCATCGCCGACTGCATCACATCGGCCGGCACGCTGCCGCTGAAGACGGATGAATGGGGCGTGGACATCGTCGGCGTCGGCAGCCAGAAGGCGTTCATGCTCCCGCCGGGCCTCGCGTTCGTGTCGGTGAGCCCCAAGGCGTGGACGAGGATCGACAAGATCAGCTCGCCTACGTTGTACCTGAACCTGAAGGCCTATCGCAAGTCGCTGGCCGACAGCGACGTGCCGTATACGCCGGCCGTCTCGCTCATCCGCGGGGCGAAGGTCGCCCTGGACATGATCCACGCCATCGGCATCGAGAAGGTCTGGGCGAGGTCGGCCGTGCTGGCCCGCGCGTGCCGCGAGGCCGCGACGGCCTTGGGCATGACGGTGTTCTCGAAGTCCCCCAGCGACAGCGTTACGGGCATCCTGTACCCGCCGGGCGTGGAAGACAAGAAGTTCCGCAACAAGTTGCTCCGCGACAAGTACGGGTGCAGCGTCGCGGGCGGGCAGGATGCGCTGGAGGGCAAGATGTTCCGCATCTCGCACATGGGCTACGTGGACCCGGTGGACACGATCGGGCTTGTGGCGGCCGTCGAGTTCGCGCTGGCCGACTGCGGCGTGAAGGTCGATATAGGCAAAGGCGTGGCCGCGGCGGCGAAGGTGCTGAAGGACTGGGCATAGAGGAATTGCTCACCACAAAGGGCAGAAAGAACACAAAGGCGTCGAGAGCATTCTTCGGCGTCCCTTGTGACCTTTGTGGCGAGCTTCTCCAATACGAGGAAGGCAGAAACGAGAATGAAAGTACTCATCGCGGATAAGCTCAGTGCCGTAGGCATCGACTGGCTGAGGAAGCAGAGCGACGTTGAGCTGGAGAGTAGGGCCGGCATCAAGGCCGACGAACTGGCGAAGATCGTCGGCAAGTACGACGGCCTGATAATCCGCTCCGGCGTGAAGGTGACGGCCGACGTGCTGGCTAACCCCGGCCAGCTCAAGTGCATCGCCCGCGCCGGCGTGGGCGTGGACAACGTCGACGTGCCGGTGGCCACCGCCAAGGGCATCATCGTGATGAACACGCCAGGCGGCAACACGCTATCGACGGCCGAGATGGCCTTCACGCTCATGCTGGCGCTGTTGCGCAAGGTCGCGGCGGCCAACGCCAGCCTTCGCGGCGGGCAGTGGGACCGCAAGAGCTTTGAGGGCACGCAGCTCGCGGGGAAAACGCTGGGCATAGTCGGCATGGGCCGCATCGGGCGGGCCGTGGCCAGGCGGGCCGAGGCGTTCGAGATGCGCGTGCTGGGCTATGACCCGTTCTTCGCCGGCCAGCCCGAGGGCGACGTCGAGATGGTCAAGGACCTGCTGGAGCTTTGCAAGCGGGCCGACATCATCACCGTCCACACGCCCAAGACCGCCGAGACCACGCACATGATCGGCCCGGCGCAGTTCGCCGTGATGAAGCCGGGCGTGCGGCTCATCAACGCCGCGCGCGGCGGCATCATCGACGAGGAGGCGCTCCTCAAGGGACTCAAGGAGGGAAAGGTGGCCGGCGCGGCGCTGGATGTCTACATGGCCGAGCCGCCCTCCAGCGAGGTGGAAAAGGCGCTCATCGCGCATCCGTGCGTGCTGGCCGTGCCGCACCTGGGCGCATCGACCGAGGAGGCGCAGGAGCAGGTGGCCCTGGAGGCGGCCCAGCAGCTCGTTGAGGCGCTCCGCGGCGGCGAGGTCCGCAACGCCGTCAACGCCCCCGGCTTCGACAAGGCCCTGCCGGCCATGCTCCGGCCGTACACGGAGCTAGCCGGGCGGCTAGGGATGCTCCTCAGCTCGATCACGCCCGGAGCGCTCACCAAGGTCGAGGTCGTCTACCGCGGCGCGATAGCCGACATGAACGTCTCGCCGGTGACCACGTACCTGCTGGTGGGCCTCTTGGCGCCGCACCTGGACCAGCCGGTCAACGTCATCAACGCGCCCCTGCTGGCCAGGCAGCGCGGCGTGGAGGTCGAGCAGATTACGTCGGACAGGATCAAGGAGTTCGCCAACCTCATGGAGGTGACGGTCCACACCGACGTGATGAAGCGGTCGGCCGTCGGCACGATCTTCGGCAACAAGTTCCCGCGGATCATCGCGCTGGACGGCTACCGGATGGAGATGAAGCCGGAGGGCCACGTCGCGGTGATCTTCAACGAGGACAAGCCCGGCGTGCTGGGCCGGTACGGCACGATCTTCGGCAACAACAACATCAACATCGCGGACCTGACCTTCTCGCGCAAGAAGTCCGGCCTTGCGGTCGTGGGCCTGAACCTGGACCAGCGGCCAAGCGCCGCGGTCATGGAGGAGATCGCCCACCTGGAGTTCGTCAAGGCGGCCTACTACATGCAACTGCCCGAGCTGCCCAGCGAGGAGAAGGAAGAGTAGAGATTGTCGAATGGCGGTTGACGATTGCCGATTGACCGGTGAGTTCGCGCTTGGAATGGCCGCCAATGGCTTGGCGGTGGGGCGGTTCGCCGCGCTCGACAGCATCGGCGGCGTCGCACATGCGGTGACCACCCGGCAGGGCCTGGACGTCGGCATGGTCAAGACCGACCGCAAGTACGCCGCGGATGCGCTCACCGCGGCGCTGAGGCTGAAGGAGGTCGCCTGGCTTGAGCAGGTCCACGGCGGCGACATCATCCAGGTCCGCCAAGGCGGCCCGGCCGGCAGCGCGGATGGGATGGTGACGGATGTTCCGGGGCTGGGCCTGATCGGCAGGAGCGCGGACTGTCCCTTGATACTTCTGGCCGACCCAGTCGGCGGGGTCGTCGGCATGGCCCACGCCTCGTGGCGCGGCACGGTCAGGCAGATAGCCGCCCAGCTAGTATCCGTGTGCGTCACGAACCTCCGCGCCCAGCCGGCGCGGATGATCGCGTGCATTTGTCCATCGGCCGGGCCGTGCTGCTATGAGGTGGGGCCTGATGTCCTTAAGGCGGCCGTCAAGGGCATCGGCCCGCGAGCGGAGGCGTTCTTCGCCGAGCGCGGCGGCAAGCTGTACTTCGATCTATGGGCGGCAAATGCCGACCAGCTCGCCCAGGCCGGCCTGCCGCCAGCCAACATCCATGTCGCCCGCATCTGCACGATGTGCCGCAACGACCTGTTCCCCAGCCATCGGCTTGAAGGCGACCGCGCCGGGCGATTCATAGCGGTCATCGCCCGGACCTGAGTGGGATTTGTGGTGTGGGCCTCTGGCCCGCGCGTCTGGCGGGCATCTTGCCCGCCGGAGCCGTCACCATGGTAGGACGGTAAGATCCGCCGGAAACGCCGGTAGTAGCCGCGGGCGAGACGCCCGCGTGACGCACGGGCGGGACGCCCATGCCACGTATTGCTCTGGCCGCCGCGGGGCACGGCAAGTAACATCTCCCGATCTATGTCCACGCTCCAGACGCCGCCGTTTCCGTTCGCCGGCGAGGCCGCGGCACTCTCCGCCGCCCTGATCTGGACCGTGACGGCCATCTTCGGCGACATCGCCGTCAGGCGCGTCGGCTCGCTGTCCGTGAACATCCTCCGCCTCGCGATGGCCAGCGCGGCCTTCTGCGTCTACGGCCTGCTGGTCCACGGACAGGCCGTGCCAATGAACCTGTCCTGGCACAACTGGTCATGGCTTTTCCTGTCCGGGCTGATGGGCTTCGCGGTGGGGGACCTGTGCCTGTTCAAGGCGTTCGGCATCATCGGCCCGCGCCTGGCGATGCTGATGATGTCGCTCGCCCCGCTGATCGCGGCCGTGATCAGTTGGATCGCCCTGGGCCAGAGAATGCTGCTGATGGGCTGGATTGGCATGGCCGTCACGCTCGCGGGCGTGGTCTGGGTCGTCATGGAGCGGCGGACCGACGCCAACGGCGTACACCGGCCGCACCCGGCAAAGGGGATTATCATTGGCGCGATCGCGCCGGCCGGGCAGGCCGTCGGCATCGTCATGACCAAGTACGGCATGGGCGATCCGGCCTGCGACGGCGCGGCGGCGACCCAGGTCCGCGTGCTGGCCGGGACGGCTGGGTTCCTGGCGATAATGCTGTTCACGCGGTGGCACCGGCCGACACTGGCCGCCCTGCGCGACGGCAGAGCCATGCTGATGATCGCGCTGAACACGCTCATCGGCACGTGCCTGGGCGTGACGGCCCAACTGCTCTCGCTGCGCTACATCCTGGTGGGGGTGACCTCGACGCTGAGCGCCATCATCCCGGTCACGATCCTGCCGCTGGCCATCCTGGTGAACAAGGAGCGCGTCAGCGCGCGGGCCGTCATCGGGGCGTTCGTCACCGTGATCGGCGTCGCGATGCTCTGCCTGTGGGGCGAGCCGCCGCGCTGAGGCCGTGCGGCTCCTACTCAAGTTCCGTCCCGGCCGGTCCGAATCTGATTATGTAGGGACCCCTGGAAGCAAACGCCAGAGCAAGAGAGGATCGCCATGGCCCCCATGGAGAAGACCGCGTCCAGGACGACGCTCGGATGGTACCTGGACCAGATCAAGCACACCCCGCTGCTGACCGCGCAGCAGGAAAAGCAGCTATCGCGGCGTGTCCGCGAGCACAGCGACCCGGTCGCCCGCGAGCAGATGATTGCGGCCAACCTGCGACTGGTCGTGAAGATCGCCAAGGAGTACTCCAACCCCGGCATGACGCTCAGCGACCTGGTGGCCGAGGGCAACATCGGCCTGATGCGGGCCGTGGAGGACTTCAACCCCGACGCCGGAGTGCGCTTCAGCACCTACGCCGCGTGGTGGATCAAGCAGTCGATCAAGCGCGCGCTCATCAACGCCGGCCAGCCCATTCACATCCCGGCGTACCTGGCGAAGCTCATCACCAAGTGGCGGCGAGCGGCGCGGAAGCTGGAGGCCCGCCTCGGCCGTCCGGCCACCAACGAGGAAATGGCCTCGGAGATGAAGATCAGCCGCAGGAAGGCCGACATCATCGGCCGGGGCCTCCAGGCCGTCGGCGCGCCTACACAGATCGGCGCCGATGACTCGCAGGCGGTCAGCGAGATGGTCGCCGACGACGGCACGGCCGCGCCGGACCAGGCCATGATGGATGCGTCCAATTCGCCGTTCGTCCAGGGATTGCTCGCCAGGCTCGACCCACGATCGCGCAAGATCGTGGAGCTGCGCTTCAACATGGACGGGCACGAAGGGCCGACGCGGACCTACAAGGAAGTCGGCAAGATCATCGGGCTGACCCGCGAGCGGGTCCGCCAGCTTGAGAAGATCGCGCTCGGCCAACTGCGGCAGGCAATGGAAGCGCAATAGCAGACTGCACGGCCGGCCCTTGAAAAGCCGCTCATTTCCGCCTACATTGAGCCCCAGCGTGAGGCTCCCGGAGGAGACACCACGCTTATGTAACAGGCGCACATGACCAAGGGCGAATCGCCATCCGATCCCGTTCAGCCAGGCGGCAGCGCAACGCCCGCCTGGGCGCGGCGGGCGGCATTGGCTGTACGGAGAGCATTCTGTGGCCAGCGGGCAAAGGCGTTCTGGATCACGGCCGTCGCGATGTGGCTGGTGTTCGCAGCGTTTCGCGTCGGACTGATGATCGCCTGCCGGGCGGATATCGCCGCCGCCGGCGCCGCCAATCTCATCCGCTGCCTGTGGGTGGGCATGGTCTACGACGCCATGCCAATCGGATACGCCCTTGCGCCGCTGGCCGTGGCGCTCGTTCTCGCCCCTGCCTCGGCCTTCGCGCGCGCGGGGTTCCGGCGGATGATAGCCACCTACTGCACGGCCGCCGTCGTGCTTATGTTGTGCGTGGAGACCATCGGGGCGGGGTTTTTCCTCGAGTTTGGATGCCGGCTCAACTGGCGGGCGATGGACTACTTCGGCCACTTCGGCGAAGTTTGGCAATACATCTGGCGCGAGTATCACCTGCTCCTGGTGACGGCCGGCATGATCATCGCGGCGTGCCTGACGTATCTGCTCTTGAGGCGTGTTATCTGGTCGGGTCCGGGCGCGGCGGAGCCCTGGTGGCTTCGCCTGCCGCGAGCGGCCGTGGCCGGGGTGCTCTGCTTCCTCGCCATGCGAGGCGGGTGGGACAAGATCCCGCTTCAGTCGGGCAGGGCGTACTTCTGCGAGAACCAGGTTGTATCGGAGTTGACGCTGAACAACGTCTTCACGCTTGCCCGCGCGGTTGAGTCCTCTCTTGGCGAACGAAGCGAGGAGAGCGATTTCCAGTTCCCCGATCTCGCCGACGCCTCGCGAACCGTCCAGCAGATGATCATCCAGCCGGCGGATGAATTGGTCTGGGGCGACGCCAATCCGCTTATGCGCGTGACGCGAACGGGCCGGCCCATGCTGCGGCCCAACGTGGTGGTGATCGTCATGGAGGGCATGGCCGGCCGGCCGGTGGGGGCGATGGGCTACGCCCCAAGCAGCACGCCGTTCTTCGATTCGCTGTGCTCGCGGGGCCTCTTCTTCGACCAGATGTACGCCGTGGGCGACCGCACCAGCCGGGGCATGGTGGGCGCGCTGTGCGGCTTTCCCGACCTCCGCTACCAGAGCGTCATGGAGAAGTCGCGGGCCAAGGGGCGGTTCACGACGCTGCCGTCGATCTTCCGCGATCGCGGGTATCGTACGATGTTCCTCTACGGCGGCAACGCGGACTTCGACAACATGAAGGCATTCTTCGCGGCCGACGGGGTTGAGCGCGTCATCGACATTGACGGCATGCCGGCCGGGGACTTGAGGACCACATGGGGGGCACACGACGAAGTCACTCTGGACAGGGCCCATCAGGCGTTCGAGGGCATGGGCGACCGCACGTTCTTCGCGCAGGTGCTCACGCTGTCGAACCACGAGCCGTTCCGCATGCCCGAGGGCCGGTGTCCGGGCCTGCTGCCGGCCGACAATGAGCGGAATATGGTCCTGAACGGCTACCGGTACGCGGATTGGGCGCTGGAGGAGTTCTTCCGCAAGGCACGGGGCTCGGCCTACTTCGCCAGGACCGTCTTCGTCCTGGTCTCGGACCACGGGCGGAGGGACAGGCATAAGCGGCTGGACCTTGCCGGCCATCGCGTGCCGTGCGTGATCTACGCGCCGGGCATCGTGCCGGCAAGGCGCGTCTCGACGGTCTGCTCCCAGGCGGACATCGCACCGACGCTACTTTCGCTGTTGGGGGGCAACTACACGCACTGCTTCTTCGGACGCGACCTGCTGGCGGTGAGGCCGGATGATGGCTTCGCGGTGAACCTGATCGAGGACCGTTTGACCCTTGTCGAACGCGACATCACGATCTCCATGATCCCCGCCCGGCCGCCATGGGCGTTTCGCCTCCAGAATGATGAGACGGTCTCCGTGCGGCTCGACCAGGTCGGGCAGGAGCGGCTGGACCGGATGCGCCACCAGCTTCTTTCTCATGTGAAACTGGCGTCGCACGTCTACCTCAACGGCCTCCAGCAGGTCCCGGCCGGGGATGGTCATTGACAGCGGGGTGAAGCAGCGGGCTTTTCCAGTTGCCCCGGTTCGGCGGGACATGATATCCTTCCCGGCCATTATTGTCGTTTGGCTCCCGAAGGCCCACAGGATCGACTGGTTGAGGGACTAATGCCGGATCTAGTGAAGTTCATCCGCGACGTGCCGGACTTTCCCAAGAAGGGGATCATCTTCAAGGACATCACCCCGCTGCTTGGCGACGCCAAGGCCCTGGGCAAGGCGGTCGATCAGCTTTGCACGCCCTACAAGGGCAAGGGCATCGACGCGGTGGTCGGCATCGAGAGCCGCGGTTTCATCTTCGGCGCGCTGGTGGCCCAGCGTCTCAAGGCCGCGTTCGTGCCAGTCCGCAAGAAGGGCAAGCTGCCGGCCGCGACGGTCAGCGAGAGCTACTCGCTGGAATACGGGACCGACACCATCGAGATGCACGCCGACGCGATCCGGCCGGGCGCGAACGTGCTCATGGTAGACGACCTGCTGGCAACCGGCGGCACGATGGCGGCCGCGTGCAGGCTGGTCGAGAAGCTCGGCGGCAAGGTCGCCGGCGCGGCGTTCGTGATCGAACTGTGCTTCCTGCACGGCCGGAAGAACCTGGCTGGGCGGAATGTCCATTCACTGATAGAAGTCTCGTAGCCTGCGGAGCCGGGCCGGGTGTTTCAATGCCAAATGTGGAATCAGCGAACCAGGAAGGAATGGCAAATGGTCAAATGCCAAATGCCCGGCACAGCCACGGCCGGTTTTGGCGTTGGCATTTGGAGATTCCTTCGGCATTTGATCATTCCCAACTTGTCATTGCGCCAAGCCGGCCTTTGGTCCCAGATAGCCGTTCTCAAAGAGTCACGGATTAGGAGTGAAGTTTGATGTCGAAGTACATGATCAAGAAGGCTGCACGCGCGGTCCCGCTCACCGGCGAGGTAATCGGCCCATGGTCCAGGGCCGAGGTGCTGAAGATCGACCACTACCCGTGGTACAAGGCCGGCGTCAAGCAGGCCACGTCGGTGCGCCTGCTCTACGACGCCAAGGCGATCTACGTCCAGTTCATCTGCGAGGACAAGCACATCTTCGCCAGGAAGACCGAGTTCAACGGTCCGGTGTGCCTGGACAGTTGCGTGGAGTTCTTCGCGACGATAGAGCCGGCGGTGCGGCCGGACTACTTCAACCTGGAGATCAACTGCTGCGGCCAGATCCACATGGGCTTTGGGCAGGAGCGCCATGGGCGGATACTCATGGCCCCCGAACTGGCCAGGCGGATGAAGATCGTCACGTCGATCAAGGCCTCGTCCAAGGAGGAGTCCGCCAAGGACAACGGCTGGTGGGTGGCTGCGGCCATCCCGTTCGACGTGATCTCCGAGTTCGCCAGCCAGAAGAACCCCGGCACCCTCGTCAAGCCGGGCAAGGGCACCGTGTGGAAGGCCAACTTCTACCGCTGCGGCGGAAAGACTGATGAACAGTACGCCGTGTGGAACGACATCAAGTGGGCCAAGCCCGACTACCACCGGCCGGAGTTCTTCGGGGAACTGGAATTTGTCTGAACGCCACGGTAGAACGTACTACGAGGCCTGATTGGTCTCGGAGACGATACATGAAGATCAAGGAACTGAAGATTGAGGGGTATCGCTCCCTGAAGGATGTTGCCTGGCGGCCGGGCGACCTGAATGTCCTGATCGGTCCTAACGGCGGCGGTAAGTCCAATCTTCTGAGGGTGCTGCAACTGCTCAATGCCTCTGCGCGCAAGGGATTGGGAAAGCATGTGCGTAATGAGGGTGGGATGGAGCCGATGGTTTGGGATGGCCGGGCCGGGCAAGTTTCCATTTCCGTGGAGACATTGCAGCCTGACGCAAAAGGCGATGTCGGGGCCTGCCTGACCTACACCTTTCGGTTGGACAGGATCGGCAGCACTGGTTCCTACAGCGTCGGGGCCGAGGAGCTAACGACGTATGGCCCGGCAGGAACAGGCACGAGGCGCGTGGTGGCCAGGTCCCTAGCCAGGATAGGCCTTAACGCAGTCGTATATGACGCGGCACAGCATGGAGTGCGAATTCCCGGCGAGGAAGTGCCGGAAGAGGAGACCCTTCTCTCGATCGCTACAGGGCCATTCGTCGCGAACGCAGTTGTAAAGGATTTCCAGGCCCAGTTGGCAAGCTGGGGCGTGTACGCCGGTTTCGGTGCGGACGCCGAGTCGCCGGCCCGAAAGAGCGCGGTTGCCAGGTTCGACCAGCGATTGGAGCCTAACGGCGAGAACCTCGTTCCGGTCCTGCACACGCTCTACACCGGAAACCGGGACTTTCAGCGAGACGTTGACGATGCTTTGCACGCCGCCTTCGGGGCTGATTTCGAGGAACTCGTCTTCGCCCCCGAAGCCGACCAGCGAATCCAGCTCCGCGTGGGATGGAGCAGCTTGAGCCGCAAGCAGTCGGCCGCCGATCTCTCCGATGGTACGCTTCGGTTCCTCTATCTTCTGGCCATTCTGGCAAACCCGAATCCTCCACCGCTGATCGCAATAGACGAGCCGGAAAACGGATTGCACCCGTCCATGCAGCGCATCGTGGCCGAGCTTGCTGCGGATGCCGCTACGCGATCGCAGGTCGTCTTGACGACGCACTCGCCGGAATTCCTCGATGCCTTCGACGACGTTGTTCCCACCACTTCGGTTGTGGAGTGGGCAGAGGGGCAGACACGGATCACGAACCTGTCCGGGGACGCGTTGAAGGCGTGGCTGGAACGGTATGCCCTGGGGGAGATTCTACGGACCAACGAGGCCGCCATAATGGAGAAGGAGGAGGCGCCTTGAGGTTCCTGCTCTTTGTCGAGGGCCACACCGAGAAGGCGGCGGTCCGCGACTTCATCCGGCGATGGCTGGACAAGCGCCTGAGTAAGCGCGTCGGCATCGATCTGGTTAACCTGAAGGGCAGCGGACATTTCGCAAAGGACATCGCGGGCAAGGTGGCCTATTACCTGGGACGGCCAGATTCGAAGGAAACGATTGCCGCCATCGGCCTCCTTGACCTGTACAAAGGCGCGCCGTTTCCGCCAGAACTGACAACTGTCGACGAGCGATACGAATGGGGCGTGGCTTACTTTGAGGACCTCGTCGGCAATCCAAGGTTCAAGATGTTCTTCGCTGTGCATGAGACGGAGGCTTGGCTGTTGAGCGATCCGTCGTTGTTTCCACGCGAGATCAGACAGTGGGTGGAGAAGCTGGCATCAAGACCGGAGACCGTCGACTTCGACCAGCCGCCGGCGAAGAGACTCGACGGCTTCTACCAGGCCGGACTGAAGCGGAAGTACAAGAAGACGGTCCACGGCGTGAACCTCTTCGCGAAGCTGGACCCCGAATTTGTGCATGAAAAGTGCCCGTACTTCAGCTCGATGCTGGACAACATGCTGGCCTTGGCGCGCGAGGCCGCCCTTTGACTCAGGTTCCTTTTCCTGGATGATTCTTGGCTCAGAGGTAATTCCCATGGCGAACAGGCCAGTGTTGCAGACTCGCGGGATACAGCTTCACCTCTCGCACTATGACCCCGTGTGGTACGAGCGGAAGGCGAGGGAGAAGCCCTTCGATCTCAGGACCGGCCTGGAGGCGATCGACGCGATGGCCGAGGTCGGGCTGAACCTGCTCGTGATCGACTGCGAGGACGGGGTGAAGTACGCCTCGCATCCGGAGCTTGCACGGCCGTATTCCGTGCCGATGAGCACACTGCGGGCACTGGTCGAGCGGGCGGGCGAGCGCGGCGTCGAAGTTGTGCCCAAGCTGAACTTCTCCCGGAGCAACTGGCATCACCACAACGACTGGTTCCGCCCGCACCACCGCAAGTGGGGCATGTTCGACACGCCCGAGTACTGGCGCCTGGCGATGGAGGTGGTCGACGAACTGATCGCCAACTGCCGGCCGAGGCGGTTCTTCCACGTCGGCATGGATGAGGACCACGATCGGACCTACGACCAGTACGCTCGGGCCATCGTCACGCTTCGGCGGCTGCTGAAGGCCCGCGGACTGCGGCCGGTGGTCTGGAACGATACGGCCTATCTCTTCCCCGAAACCGCGATACACCACGAGAAGTGTCTCTACGCCGAGCCCAGGATTCCCAAGGACGTGGTCGAGGTGGTGTGGCAGTACGAGACAACCAAGCCCCGGGTGCCGCGGCGGCTTAAGTCGGAAGGCTTCCAGGACGTGTGGGTCGCTCCAGGATTGGACCCGGAGAAGGTCGCCAAGGCGGTCAAGGTCGCGAAGGCCTGCGGCTGCACAGGCATTCTCCTGACGCGCTGGCGCCCGACATATCGGAAGGACCGTAAGGCGATACTCAACTGGATTCGCACGGACGGGCCGATTTGTTCCACCTAGGCCAGAGGGGGAGTCTATCCGCCCGCGCCGTAGTAGGTCTCAACCGCAGCGCCGGGGACCGCCTGGCGAATCCGCTCCGCTATGGCGTCAAGCTCGCCGTTGCTTAGCGGGGTCACGTAGCGCTCGGCCGGGGGACGGGCCACCGTGTGGACCTGGATGAGCTTGATCCTTCCGCCGCCTGCGAGAATCCGCCCTATCCGCCCGCAGTAGGCGCGAATCTCCGCATCATCCGGCGGCTGGCCCTCGATCCGGGCCAGAAGCGTCTGGATGACCACCGGCCGGCCTGTCGCGACGGCCGTGATGTTCTGGACGATCCGCTCCAGCGTTATCGGCCCGCGCGGGCGGTTGATCCTCTGGAAGTACTCCTCGGTCCCGGCGTCGAGCTTGGCCCATATCTCGCCGTTGTTGGCGTCGAGGATCGGCAGCGCCCGCGTCACCTGCGGGCTCTGGAGGTTGGTCGAGTTGGTGATGACGACGATCTTGACCTCGCCAAGGCCCAGTTCCCGCTTGACATCCGCGGCCACCTGAACCGCCTTGTCGAAGTCGGGAAGGCACGTCGGCTCGCCGTCGCCGCTGAAGGCGATGTCGCTAATCCGCCGCATCGCCTCGGGCGTCGGCGAGAAACGCTCCTCCTTCCACAACTCGCCGCTGACCGCCGCCTCTAGCGCCTCCTCCAACTCGTCGCGCAGCAGCGGCAGCGACACCTCGTGCAGTCCGCGCGGGATGCGCCTGTCCACCTGGCAGTACGCGCAGGCGAAGGTGCAGTCGCGCCGCGGGTTCAGGTTGACGCCGACGCTCAGGCCCTTGCTCCGCCGCGCGATCACCGGGTAGACGTAGAGGCACCGCCGCCATTGACGGCGGTGGTCGCGGATGAGCGATGAACGTCCTGGCGAATCGGCCATGCCGCCATCTTACCGCGGCGGCCGGCGGCTATCGAGCGGCGTCCGCCGCCCCCGGCGATGCGGACAGGCCGAGGAACTCCAGCCCCGTGGCGGCCGCGGAAGTGATGGGGACCGGCCTGTCGATCTTCCGCCCGGCCGCGACGCCCGGCCCCATGGGGAGCATCCAGACGCGCCGGCAGCCTTCATCCGCGCCGCTGTTGGTGTAGAAGTCGCTGTGGTGTATCCAACCGTCGGAGCCGGGCGTGTCGAACTGCCGCCCGTGATCGGGCAGGATGAGCATCAAGGTCCGGCCGTGGTACTCGTGCAGGTCCTCAGCCGTTCGCCAGAGCTTGTGGGTCAGTTCGTCCGTGCGGGCAATTGCGTCGGTGTACCGCGACCATGAGCCATAATGGGCGCAGTCGATCTCGCCGAAGCATACGGCCATGACGCTCGGCGCGAACCGCCGCATGGCGTCCATCGCGCAGTCGGCCAGGAAGGCGTCGTGGCTGGTCGTGGTAGGGGACTTCTTCCACTGGGCGAATCGCTCGTCGAGGAACTTCCGCGCGGCGTCGGACCTCAGGCCGGCCGTCGAGATACGGGCGTCGCGCCGCGCAAGTTCCTCGGCTTGCGCGAAGGCATGCACGGCCGCGTTTGGGCCGTTGGCGGTCTGGCCGATGTGGATAATCCTGTCCATCTCCTGGGCCGTCGTTCGCGGGATGGTGGGCGGCTCGACGACGTTCGCTGCGAATTCCTTGCCGAATCCGGCGGCGCTGCTGTGGCCGATGTTGGCGAGTATCGAGGCGTAGACGAAGGCCCAGGCGGCCGTGTCGGGAGCGCCGCGCGCCTTGCGGTAGATCTCGAAGATGGTCGGATGTGCGACGGGCTGCGACCAGTCGATGTCGTCGTACTCCCAGTGGCCGGTCATGATCGAGCCGGCCGAGTTGGGGTGGACGACCTTGCCCTCGACGCGCATGTTGGTGAACAGCGTGCCGCGCGGGACCAGGTCGTTCCACAGGCGCGGAACCCACTGGTGCCTCGGATCATCGATGGTCTCGTTGGACCTGACTCCGCCGCCGAAGAGGACAACAATCAGCTTACGTTTGCCTTCGGGAGGCAGCCCCGCGCCTGCAAAACCGCCCGGGGCGGTCTCGCTTGAACAGCCGCGCAGCAACGGTCCCAGCAGGGCGGCAGCGCCGGCCCCACAAGCGGATCGAAGAAGTTCACGGCGGTTGAGTCCCACGCTGAGTCCAGCCGTTAAGGTTCAGGCCTTCGGTACTTGCGGTCAACAGCGCCTAACGGCAAGCCGGCAATCATGCCCGGGCGGAGTCACAGTGAGGGCTTGCCGTTCGGCGCTGTTGTCTTCAGCAGCCCACACTCTGCTATCAACAGGCCTCACTTACCCGCATTCCGGGCCAGCGGCTTTGCGGCGGGTGGGGCGGGCGTGGGCGCCACGGCGGGCTTGACGGCCTTGTCCCACGAGTCGGCGTCGATGCCGACAAACAACTCGCCGGTCTTGTCCTTCAGCACGGCGCGGTAGGTCTCAACCGGCACGCCGCCCGGGCCAGGCGGCTTGGGAGGGACGGCGACGATGCCGGCCTGCCGCACGGCCTGCGCCTGTGCCTCCAAGGGCGGCGGGGGAGCATCCTTGGCGCACTCGACCGATGACTTCATCGCGACGCCCTGTGGCACGACCACCTCCAGGTTGATCGGGCCGAATTCCTTCCACAGGCTGGCCGGGTGGACGACGTAGGCTAGCTGGTAGCTGGCCGGAGTGCCCGTGTCGCGGTACGCGTACTGGCTGTAGGTGACTGTCAGCACGACCGTCGACTTGGCCGGGAACTTGGCTTGGTAGTGCAGCAGATTCATCGGGGCGAAGGTGAAGGTCACCGGCAGGTACTTGAGTATCGTCCTGCACGAGTTCTTCTCGGCATCGGTGATCTTGGCGTTCTCGTCGAGGTATTCGACGCGGGCGTAAATGGTTGGATCGCTGCCGTGGGCATTCCACTTGGTCAATTCCTTCTTCACGCCCTCGGCGTCGATCCTCATTTCACGAGGCCGGACCTTCCCCGTGGCCAGGTCAACCGACTGCTCCTTCACATCGCCGCCCCACGCGGCGAAGATGGCCTCGTAGGCCGATGCCGACTTGGGGTCGAAGCAGTTCGCCAGGTGGGCGAACAACTGCGTCGCCTTCTGGTCGCCGATGGCCGAAAGCGGGCCGAGGTTGGCCACGGCTATCTTGCGCATCTCCGCGTCGCGCGTGCCCCAACTGGATGCGTCGAAGGGGAAGGTCTTGACGGCCGCGCCAACGTCCAGGCCCGCGTACGCGGCCATAAGCGCGGCGTCGCCGTCCTTCCACTTGACCGCGGTTGCCTTGCTGCTGAGGGTCCTTGTCAGGTATGCAATGAGGGCCGACTGGGCGTTTTCGTCGTCGGGGCCGGCCTTGACGGCCGCGCAGAGCTTGGTCAGGTCCGCATCGGCCGCGACGGCCTTGTCGATGGTCTCGCGGGCTTTCTGGCGGATCAGCCCGTAGATGGTCGAAGTGGAGATGATCGTCGGACGGACGTGCGTGGTGCCGACCCGCACGACCGCATCCGGCGTCGGCATCATCGAGAATGGGCTCATGTAGATGCCGCGGAGGATCGGGAAACCGAAGTCGACCTGGATCTCCTGGTCGGTGGGGTTCTCGATGGTGTATCCCGCCGAGACCTTCGCCAGGGGCGTCTGGTCAGTGCCAAGCCGCGCCTCGTCGAAGGTGATCTTCAGGTCTTCCTTGACGACCCTGAGCCGCTCCTCCTTGCCGGGCTTCAGGTCGGGTTCCAGCCGGGCGAGCACGCCCTTGGCGGCCGGGTCGCCGCTGGGATACTTGATGACGAACGGCCCGCCGTTGGCGAAGACCAGGCCGCTCACAGAGACACAAACCGCCAGACCGGCGACTGCAACCGCGAGCTTCGTCCAGACTTTCATGTGATGCCCCTTTCGATTGTCGGCACAGGTTCGCGCGCACCAAGCAACACTGAACGTTGGACGTTGGACTCGACGGAAAGTTCCCGCGCAGAAGCAAGACGTAAGCAGTAATCAGTAAACAGTAAGCAGTACACCTCACCCCTTCCCTGCTTTCGGCCGCCGCGCGGCAAGTCATTGCGGCTTACTGATTACGGATTACTGATTACTGATTACTGCTTTGCCGGTGGATCACAGTAAGATGATAGACTCTCGCATCGCGAAGCGACAGAAAGGAGCCGCCATGCCGGTAGAGATCAAATGGATCAACCACGCGAGTTTCCGCATCGCCGCGTCCGCGCCGTCCAACGTGCTGTACATCGACCCGTGGAAGGTCCCCGGCGCGCCGGCCGACGCGGATGTCATTTTCGTCTCGCACAGCCATCACGACCACTGCTCGCCGCCGGACATCGCGAAGATATCCAAGGCCGACACGGTCATCCTCGCGCCGGCCGAGACGATCAGGAAGATCGGCAAGGCCACGGCCGTCGATCCCGGCGACCAGATGACGATCAAGGAGATCACCGTCGAGGCGGTGGCCGCGTACAACATCGGCAAGCAGTTCCACCCTCGCGGGCACAACTGGTGCGGGGCGGTGTTCACCATCGGCGGCAAGCGGATCTACTACGCCGGCGACACGGACCTCGTCAGCGAGATGGGCAACCTGAAGGACATCGACGTGGCGCTGCTGCCGGTGGGCGGCACGTACACGCTCAACGCCGCCGAGGCCGCCAGGGCGTGCACGGCCATCAAGTGCAAGGCCGCCATCCCGTACCACTGGGGCGATATCGTCGGCTCGGCCGCGGACGCCCAGGCGTTCGCGACGGCCGCGCCGTGCAAGGTGCATGTCATGCACCCGGGGCAGGTGATCGAGATCTGACGCACATGCGGCGCGGCCGGAAGGACGGGATGAGGGGAAGACAGGAGGACGGGATGACGGGAGGAGCTACTTCACTTCCCTGGCCAGCGCCTCGCCGGCCTCGCGCGTCCGGCCGGCGATCTTGAGCAGGTACCAGTTGGCCATCGCCACCAGCAGCTCCGAGTGCTTGTCGGGATGGGACACGACACTCGTCAGGTACTCCGTCGCGTCGCCGTCGGCGAACCGGCCAAGCAGTATCGCCGCATCACTCGCCAACTCGCTGTAGGGGCTCTTGAGCAGCGGGCGCACGAGGTCGCACGCGGCCTTGTTCTTCGTCCTCAGCAGGCCCGTCGCGGCGACGCGGACCGGAGCGCCGTACCTGCCGGCCAGCACCTTCTTCAGCCCGTCAAACGCGGCGGGCGTGCCCATATCCGCCAGGAGCGTGGCCGCCTTCGCGGCCCGGACGTGCTCGGCCTTCAGCGAGGTCGCGTCGGCCTCGACGGACTGGATGATCGCCAGCAGGCCCGCCGTGTAGAAGTCCGCATCCTTGCCGCGGGCCGCGAAGTCCTCGCGGGCCCGGTCCAGGACGTAGTCGAGGACCACCGGATGCCCCAGCTTGACCGCTTCGCTGACGGCCTTGGCGGCCTCGGCCCCGCCCGCCTTGCGCAGCTTTTCCATCCTCGCCAGCACGGCCACCGAATCATCGCCGGATGACAGGGCCTCAACCTGTGCGGCCGAGTCCTCCCGCGCCGCCAGCACCCTCAGCATCTGCACGCGGAAGACCGTCTGCCCGGAGGCTACTATGGCCTCCCTGAGCGCATCGGCGGCCGGCGAGATCGCGCTGACCGCCCGCCATGCACGCAGGCGAAGCTCCCAAGGCTGGTCGGACTTGGCCACGATACGCGCGATCTCCAGGCCGGCCTCGATCTTCTCCTCGATGATCTGCTCCATGAGCAGCGTGAGCGCCTCCGCCGATGGCTTGGGGTCGGCGGCGAGCGCCTTCAGCGGCTCGAACTGGTCCTTCTGCCCCGCCTTCAGGAGGCTCATGCGGGCCAGGGCCACGGTGTCGGCGTCGCGAGAGGCCGTCAGCTTCTTGAGCGTGTCGAGCGCGATATCGGCGTAGCCCTCCTGCACGGCCGTGCGCGCGGCGATGCACTGGACGCTCTCGTCGGGGGAGTTGATGGCCTCCTGGAGGCGCTCCTTGGTGCAGGCCTTCAGGGCGATCAGGGCAATCAGCGCCTCGCTGCGGATGAGCATCGACGGGTCGCTCTTGAGCCGCTGGGCGATAGGCTCGGCCGCATCCTTGCCGACGATCTCGGCCAGCGCCCGCATCGCCGACAGCCGCCAGTCCTTGTTGCCGCTTGTGGACAGGGCGACGAGCAGGGGCGCCAGGTCCTTGTCGCCCGTGGCCCGCAATGCCGAGAGCGTCTGCCCCGCCCGCGCGGGGTCGCTGATCGCCTGTACGAGATTCTTCAGCGGATCGGGCTTAGCGTCCTGCGTGGACTGCGCCGGCTGCGCGAATGCAGCGGCAGCCATCACACCCAGGGCAAGAATCGTCGTGAGTTGCCTCAGCACGTCAGTCCTTCTTCCTGAAGAAATCACGAATATTCAATGACGAATATCGAATATCGAAGGGGAATTCCTGGTGGGCGGAGCTGTTCGATATTCGATATTCCATATTCGTTATTCGATATTTCCTCATGGTTACGTTTGCGATGCCTGATTCGGCTGGTCGCGATAGTCCTCGACGCGTGGCTCGTGTACCGCCGCGATGAGCATGTCGATGATCTTGTCGGGGGTGATGCCCTCGGCATCGGCGTTGAAGTTGGTGAAGATGCGGTGCCGCAGCACGGGATGCGCCACGGCGCGGACATCCTCGGCCGCCACGTTGTATCGCCCGTGCAGCAGCGACCGGCTCTTGGCGCCGAGTATCAGGTACTGGGCGGCGCGGGGCCCCGCGCCCCACGTCAGGTAGTTCCTGACGAATTCCGGGGCGGTGCCATCGACCGGCCGCGACGCCCGGACCAGGTTCACCGCGTAGTCGACCACGTGCTGCGAGACGGGTATTTTCCGGACCACGCGCTGTAGGGCCAGGATGTCCTCGCCGGACAGGACGACCTCCGGCTCGCCCTTCACGTCCATGGTGGTGGTCTTGGCGATCTGGCGCTCCTCATCCCGCGACGGGTAGTCGACGTTGACCATGAACATGAACCGGTCGAGCTGGGCCTCCGGCAGGGGATACGTGCCCTCCTGCTCGATGGGGTTCTGCGTGGCCAGCACGAAGAACGGCGGGTCGATGGCGTAGTTGCTGCCGCCGGCCGTCACGTGATATTCCTGCATCGCCTGGAGCAGCGCCGCCTGCGTCTTGGGCGGCGTGCGGTTGATCTCATCGGCCAGGATCACGTTGGAGAACACAGGCCCCTTGACGAACCTGAAGGCCCGCTTGCCCGTGGTCATGTCCTCCTCGATCACGTCGGTGCCGGTGATGTCGGATGGCATGAGGTCCGGCGTGAACTGGATGCGGTTGAACGACAGCTTCAGCACGCGGGCCAGCGTGGAGATCATCAGTGTCTTGGCCAGGCCCGGCACGCCCACGAGCAGGCAGTGCCCGCGCGACAGCAGCGCCTGGAAGAGCAGCTCGATCACGGCCTCCTGGCCGATGATGACCTTGTGCAGCTCGGCGAGCATCTTCGCCTTGGCCTTGTTGAGGTTCTCGATGATCCTCAGGTCGGCCGGCTGTTTTGGCATTGGATTGGTGAGCGGCACTTGTGTCATGAAGAAGGCTCCTGCGTGGCCGCCGGGCGGGTCCGTCTGCCCGGCAGCAATTCCAGGTTCTTGAACACAACCTGCGTGGTCAGGTTACCGCAACGGCTGGCGAAACGGAAGATAGTGCGCCAACGCAGCACGGGCATCTTGCCCATGCGCCGCACGGGCGCGGCGGAGATGATGCCCGCCTGGGAAACTTGTGCCACTGAATCCGACTTGGCCGTTGACCAACCTGGGGGGGGGGGGCGCGGTATACTGCGGAGTTGGTCGAGAGTCGAATGCTCGACGCTCTTGAAAGCGAGGAGAATATGTCACGTGGCGCGCTCGCACGTCGATTGGCTTCCTGCGTTCTCGTCCTGTCGGCTGTCCCGTCGTGTTTATCAGCCGCGGAGATGGTCCTGTACGAGACCCCAGCATACAACTGGACCTACGGATGCTCGCCGACGGCCGGGATGATGGCGCTGGGGTACTACGACGAGTACGGCTATGCCAACATGGTTCCCGGGAGCAACCTCTGGTCCGCCAACTACAATGCCATCAAGGCCGCCATCGCCAGCGCCGGCAACGTCTCCGACTACGCTCTGTACCAGGGAAAGCAGGACTCGCCGGGCAACCTGACGCCCGATATCTCGCAAATCTCGCCGGGAAGCGCTCACCCGGATGACAGTCTTGCGGATTTCATGAAGACTTCCCGGAGCGCCCTGGGCTTGGCGTACGGGGAGACTTGGAGCGACCGCATAGCGGCCGGGCTGACCAATTACGCCTCTTGGCGCGGCTACAGCTTCACCGCGTCGGGCGACGGCGTGACCATGCCGACGTGGTCGCTGCTGACCAACGAGATCCAGCACGGCCGGCCCGTCATACTGAACGTCTGCACCGACTTCTCCAACAAGGTCAACCACACCCTTGTCGCCTTCGGCTACCGCGACACCGGTGGAGTGCAGCAGGTGGCGGTCCACACCACCTGGGGCACCTCCAGCGAGCCGGAATGGTGGACCTTCCGTCCGATGTCCACGGCATATACCGGCGGCATTGGCGGATATTACACGCTGGCGCCGACCGGCGCGACCGACAGCACCTTCTCTGCGGCCAGCGGCGATTGGGGCAACATAGCGGCTTGGGCCGGGGGCCTGCCTGGCGCGAACACCTTCGCCTATCTGCCATCGACAGCCAGCGTGGCCGTAACGGGCAATGCGTCCGCCCAGCTCGTCAACGCGACGGGCGCGTTGACTGTCGCGGGCAACCTTACGGCCCAGGCGGCGCGGGTCGGCGAATCCGGCCAGGTGGACATCAGCGGGGCGGGCGCGGCGTTCTCCGTCGGATCATCCCTGACGAACTTCGGGTTGGTGACGCAGGACTCCGGCCAGTGCCAGATAGGCGGGAATCTACTCATCAGGTCAGGCTACGGCGGCCCCGGGGGCCGGTACGCTATCAGCGGGGGGTCGCTGATGGTGGGTGGCACGATCTCGCTGGCCCCGGCCGGTTGCATGAGGATCAACAACGGCCAGGTCTCCGCCGGCGAGATCGAGGTCCCACTTGGCGCTAGGCTCGAGTGGCTCGGCGGGACGCTCAGTACGCCTTTGCTCCACATTCCCCCGGATGCCACCCCGGGCCTGCCCCCGGAACTGGCGATCGGCTTTGACGTGAACGTGGCGGCCCTCGTGGACGGAAGCCTGTTCGGGGGCGTCTTCCGCCCGGAGACGGGGGCAATCGTGGAGTTCACCAACGGCGCGAACGTCACCCAGAGCGGCACCGCGGACATACCCGGCATCGCCATCGGAAGCACACTGGGCAGCGCCACCTACACGCTCCAGTCCACAGGCAGCCTCACGGCCGGGGCGATACATGTCGGCCTGAGCGGCACCGGCCGTTTCACCCAGCTTGGTGGGAGCGTTACGATTGGTGGGCGCGGCTCAGGAAAGATGGTCCTTGGCGGCTCCACCGGCGCAAGCGGCCTCTACGAACTCCAGTCAGGCAGCTTGAGCAGCGGACTTGGGATTTCCGTGGGCGATTGCGGAATCGGCACGTTCCTCCAGCGCAGCGGCACGGTGGATCTCGGCGGCAGCGTTGAAGTGGCCAGGCTGACAGGATCGACTGGGGCCTACCAATTCGATGACGGCTATCTGCGCACTTCAAACCTGACCGTCGGCAACTATGGCGCGGGGAGCTTCACCCAGTCGAGCGGAAAGGTCGCGGTTTCGCGATGGGTCTATCTTGCCCTTTCGACAACGGCGGCGGGCTGCACCGGCAACTACGTGCTCAGCGGCGGGGAGTTGTCGGCCGGCGATACCATCTATGTTGGATACTGGGGCCAGGGCAGCTTCGTCCAGAACAGCGGCACGGTCAGCGGAAACTTGACCGTCGGAGAGATGAGGTCGGGAATCCTATCTACATACGATATCAATGGGGGAGTGCTGAGCTCGCAGACCGTACGGATAGGCGGCAGTGGGCAGGGACGCATGACCCAGGACGGCGGCGCTGTCCAGGCCCTCAGTCTGTATCTGGGATTTCAGGACTACGCCCGTGGCACGTATCTTCTTTCTGCGGGGGGCATCAGTGCCGCTGGCCTTGTGATCGGCGGAACCGGCAGCCTTTTCAAGCAGACCGGAGGGGATGTCACACTCACCGGAGGCATGACCCTCAAGCCGGGCAACACCTATGAGTTGTGGGAGGGCACGCTATCCGCGAAGGAAGAAGGCCCCACCGGCGGCGGAAGGTTCCTTCAGTATTCCGGCACACACACCGTTTCATCAATGCAGTGGTTCAACGGCGACTACTACCTCTACGGGGGCTCGCACCTGCCGGCCACGATGCACGTGGGCTACTACGACGTGGGGCGCTGCTATCAGTCCGGTGGAATCGTCCATGCCGGCACACTCCTCATAGGCATGGGATACTCCCTTGCGCATGGACGCTATTACCTCAGTGGCGGCAATCTGGTTGTGGACCAGACATGCACGGTAGGCGGGTGGACCTCCTCGGATTACGTCAACGGCAGCGCCATGCTGGATCTTGGCGGCGGCACGGCCGTGGTGGGGGAGTTGATTGTCGGCCCCAAGTCTTCCGGCGGGCCGGGCATGGGCGAACTGCGCTTCTCATCCACGGCCGCAACGCTCCAGATAACCAGGAAGATGACCCTTGGCAGCACGGGCACGATCACGGCCGTTCCCGGCGCGGTCGTCCACATGACTGGCGCGACGTTTGAGAACCAATCGACCACGCCCGCTTCGCAGGCCGACCTGCTGAACCTGACCATGATCTTTGAGGGCGGGCCGGCGGTGGTCGATACGTTTGAGGTTTCCGGGCGGGACTTCGGCGCAACGGCGTCCGGCTTCACGCTGAACTTCGCCCTTGGCACGCTTCAACTGGGCGGGACGGCGGTCGGGAACGTCAGGCTCGTCGATGCCACGGACAACCAGCCTGGGTGGGTCGGCAGGGAGTCCTTGTATGTCAGTAATCTGGTCCTGGGAAGCGGCTCGAGCCTGGATCTTAACGGGATCAACCTGTATTACGGCAGTTTCGTGGACAACGGCGGCACGGTCACACTCAACGGCGGCGCACTCACGGCCGTTCCGGAGCCGTCGACCGTAGGGCTGCTCGCCGCTTCAGTCCTGCACTTCATCAGGCGCAGACGCCGGGAAGAAGGCGTTGTCTGACCAACCTTCGCGTCTCCGGGTCGGTTGACCGTGGTTAGCCTGCGCGCTATCCTGCGATCACCCAAGACGGAGAGCCCATGACCCATCGCGAACGTTTCCTGGCCGTCTGCGCCGGCAAGTGCGTAGAGCCGATGCCGTTCTTTCCCGACATCACCACGTGGTACGCCTGCGCCCGGGCCAAGTCCGACGCACAGCGCAAGGGCGGCATCGGCGCGTTCATGAGCGATTCGGACCCGTATCACAAGCAGCCCGGCCGGATGCCGGAGAAGTATCGCGACCTGACGCTGCTGGGCTTCTACAAGCGCTTCGACTGGGGCTTTCCCGTCCATCACTACGACTGGTACCGCAAGGATTACGCCCCTCCCGTCGAGCGGGTCACGGAAATCGTGAACGATGGCGTCCGGAACGTAAAGACCATCCGCCTGATTACGCCCAAGGGCGAGCTTGTCCGCCGCGAGGGGCAGGCGGCCGATGGCTCGTGGTGCCCGGTCGAGCACTTCTGCAAAGAGATGCGCGACCTGGAGATCATGAAGGCGGTCGTCGAGTCGGTCCGCTACGCGCCGCGGTACGACACCGTGCTGACGGCCATGGCCGAGATGGGCGGCCAGGGCATCGGCGACCTGCCGCTGGACCGCAGCCCCTTCGGCAAGCTCGTCCACGAGTACATGGGCTTCGAGCAGACGGTCTACGCGCTGTACGAGGACCGCGCGTACGTGGAGGAGTTCCTCCGGCTGGAGGAGGCCAAGAGCCTGGAGCTTGTCCGCCTGGCGGCTCAGGGGCCGGAGCCTATCGTCATCATGTCGGACCACGCGGATGAGAACCTGATCTCGCCGCGCCAGTACGAGCAGTACTGCATCCCGTACTACCAGCAGGTCACGAAGTTCCTGCACGAGCGCGGCAAGATCGTCTCGACGCACCTGGACGGCAACTTCAAGGGGTTCTTCAAGCTGCTTGGCCGGACGGGGTTCGACCTCCTCGACGGCTGCACGCCCGCGCCGATGTTCAACTACGAGGTCGAGGAACTGGCCTCCGCCATGCCGCCGGGCATGTCGGCCTATTGCGGGGTGCCGGCCACGCTGTTCTGCCAGCGCCTTCCGACGGAGAGAATACTGGCCTTCGGCGATCGCATCGCCAGGGCCCTGCGCGGCCGTGGGATACTGAACATAGGCGACATCCTCCCTCCCGACGGCGACATCGAGCAGGCCATCGCGCTGGGCCGGCACATCACCGGCCGGGCCGGGGCCTGAGCGTCTCGAACGGAAATCGCCGCGAAGGGAAAATGCATTGCGGTTTGCGTAGGGACTCCTTGGGAACTAGCCGAAAAAATGGTGACTGTCCCGACTTTCTGAAAGTCGGGACAGTCACTACTTTTCACAGTTTATCATCTTGACAAAAAAGCACTTGCTATCCAGATGACGGGCTGGAAAGTAGTGCCTGTCCCTACTTTTGTAAAGTCGGGACAGGCACTACTTTTCGGGAGATGTGAAGCCTCCCGATTCGCCACGAAGCACGGCGGAAATTTCCGCGAAATGCCGGATTTGCGGTAGGACACAGGCGCGGTCGGCCCTATATTGGGAAGCCCGTATTTCTTCAGCAGCCAGCAGCCGCGTTGTAAGTGCGTAACCTAGTGCTGAAGGATCATCCTCCCCACTGGAAATGCGGCATTTGCCGCCTGTTGCTGATCTCGCCGCGCATAGGGTTCAGCAAGACCTGCCTGGCCCGGGCATGGCCTTCCGGCCGTAGCGCCGGGCGCGGCGGCTCGCTCCTGTAGGACGTTCGGCATGGCGATATTGCCAAGACGGCTGTGGACTCGCTCACCCAACGGCGCGGCCGGCATTCGCGTCAGCCCGCTGGTGGTCCAGACGTCGCAGCTCATGGCCGCCGCGGCACTGGACAAGCTCCAGAGCACCTCCACCGGCCTCACGCAGGAGCAGGTCGAGCAGAGGCTGGAGCAGTACGGCCCCAACGTCGTCGCGAAGGAGAAGCGCCATAGCTGGCTGGTGCTGCTGGCGCGGGCGATGGTCAATCCGCTGGTGATCCTGCTGCTGGCGCTGGCGACGCTGTCGTACCTCACCGGCGACCTTCGGGCCGCGATCGTGATGCTGGCCATGGTCGTGCTGGGCGTCGTGCTGCGGTTCGTCCAGGAATCCAGGGCGGACGCGGCCGCCGCGAGGCTCAAGGCCATGATCAGCGTGACGGCCACCGTCGTTCGCGACGGCGCGGCCCGCGAAGTGCCCCTGGCGGAACTGGTCCCCGGCGACATCGTGAAGCTCTCCGCCGGCGACATGGTCCCGGCGGATGTGAGAATCCTGATCAGCAAGGACCTCTTCGTCACCCAGGCGAGCATGACCGGCGAATCCATGCCCGTCGAGAAATCGCATTGGCCCGCGCCGCACGTGGAGGGCCGTTCTCCGCTGGAGCTGGCCAACGTGTGCTTCCTGGGCACGAGCGTCGAGAGCGGCGCGGCCACCGGCCTTGTGGTGACGACCGGCCTCAACACATACCTGGGCACAATGTCCAAGGCGATGGTCGGCCAGCAGATTCAGACCAGCTTCGACAAGGGCATCAGCAAGTTCACCTGGCTGATGATCCGGTTCATGCTGGTCATGGTGCCGCTGGTGTTCCTGATAAACGCCCTCACCAAGCACACGCCCGATGGCGGCCACGACTGGAAGGAGTCGTTCTTTTTCGCGCTGGCCGTCGCGGTGGGGCTGACGCCGGAGATGCTGCCGATGATCGTGACGGTGTGCCTGTCCAAGGGCGCCATCGCCATGAGCCGCAAGAAGGTGATCGTCAAGCGGCTGCACTCCATCCAGAACTTCGGCGCGATGGACGTGCTATGCACCGACAAGACCGGGACGCTCACGCTCGATAAGGTCATCATCGAGCGCCACTGCAACGTCGTCCGGCAGGAGGACGACGAGGTCCTGGCCCTGGCGTACCTGAACAGCTACTTCCAGACGGGCCTGAAGAACGTGCTGGACCGGGCGGTGCTGGAGCACCGCGAGGTGCATGGCGAGATCAACATGCCAGAATGGACGAAGGTGGATGAGATCCCCTTCGATTTCTCCAGGCGGCTCATGTCGGTGGTGGTGGAGACGCCGCAGGACACTCACCGGATCATCACCAAGGGCGCGCCGGAGGAGGTCTTCAAGCGATGCACGAAGTTCGAGCTCCACGGGAAGCTTTACGACATGGAGCAGATATTCCTGGACGACCTGCGGCTGGAGCACGAGGCGCTCAGCGAGGACGGGTTCCGGGTGCTGGCGATAGCCACCAAGGACGTGCAGCGCCAGCCGGCGTACACCAAGGCCGACGAGGCGGACATGGTCCTGCGCGGGTACATCGCGTTCCTCGATCCGCCCAAGGAGACGGCCGGTCCGGCGCTGGAGGCGCTTCGCCAGCACGGCGTGGCCGCCAAGGTGCTCACCGGCGACAATGAGCTGGTCAGCAAGAAGATCTGCCACGAGGTCGGCCTGCCCACGGAGCACATCCTGCTGGGGGCGCAGGTGGAGGCGATGAGCGACGCCCAGCTCGCCGACGAGGCGGAGCGGGTCACGCTCTTTGCCCGGCTGTCGCCGGCGCACAAGCAGCGCATCATCAAGGCGCTCCAGAGCAAGGGCCACGCGGTCGGGTTCCTGGGCGACGGAATCAACGACTCCCCGGCGCTGCGCGCGGCGGATGTCGGGATATCAGTGGATTCCGCGGTCGACATAGCCAAGGAGTCGGCCGACGTCATCCTGCTCCAGAAGAGCCTGCTGATCCTGGAGGAGGGCGTGCTGGAGGGCCGGAAGGTCTTCGCGAACATCCTCAAGTACGTGCGGATGGGCGCAAGCTCCAACTTTGGCAACATGTTCAGCGTGCTTGGCGCAAGCGCGTTCCTGCCGTTCCTGCCGATGGCCCCGCTCCAGATCCTGACCAACAACCTGCTGTACGACTTCTCCCAAGTGCCGATCCCGACCGACGACGTGGACTACGAGCAGATCGCCCGCCCCCGGCCGTGGTCGATGAAGGAGATCACCCGCTTCATCCTGTTCATCGGGCCGTGCAGCTCCATATTCGATTACACGACTTACTTCCTGATGCTCTTTGCCTTCGGGTGCTGGGGCGGATGGTGGAACGGCGACGTGGCTGACAAGATTAAGTTCGAGGACCTGTTCCAGACCGGGTGGTTCGTCGAGTCGCTCCTGACGCAGACGATCATCATCCACATCATCCGCACCAACCGCGTCCCGCTGTTCCAGAGCCGCGCGAGTTGGCCGTTGATAATCACGACCGCCCTGGTCATCATGGCGGGGATATGGCTGCCCTACTCGCCCATCGGGGCGGCCCTGGGTTTTGTCCCGCTGCCGGGGCTCTATTGGCCCCTTATTCTGCTGACTCTGGTATGCTATGTGTTGCTGACGCAGATGGTCAAGAGCTGGCTGTTGCGGCGGAAATGGATATGAGCCGCCAGTGCCCGCGGATGGAGTTTGGCTTCCATGCTCAAGAGACTGAGGATCATCGATGGACGGCTGGCTGAGGCCGACACGGCCAACGGCCAGGTCCACGTGTACATCAGCCCGGACGAGTCCGAGCGCAAGAGACTGATAGACGACCTCAAGCTCGACGAGCACACGCTGAACTCGTCCCTGGACCCCGACGAGCTGTCGCGCCTGGAATTCGAGCCCGAGCACGTCGCCCTGATCTTCAAGCGCCCCAAGAACTATTCATCGGAGGACAACTTCGTCTTCAAGGTCGCCTCGACGGGCCTGTTCTTCTTCAAGGATCGCCTGATCATCGTGCTGGCGGAGGATGCGCCGCTCTTCGAGGGCCGGCAGTTCGCCAAAGTCACCTCTCTCCAGGACGTCATGCTCAGGCTGATCTACCGCTCCATATTCCACTTCGAGGAGCACCTGAAGGTCATCAACATGATCTCGTCGCAACTGGAGCACGAGGTCAACACGGCGATGGAGAACAAGCACCTGCTGAACCTGTTCACGCTGGAAAAGAGCCTGGTCTACTACCTCAACGCGATCAGCTCCAACGCCGTCCTCATCGAGAAGCTCAAGAACAGCGCCGCCAAGATCGGCTTCACGCCGGAGAACATCGAGTTCCTCGACGACATCATCATCGAGAACAACCAGTGCCACGAGCAGGCGCAAGTGTACTCCAACGTGCTGTCCAGCCTGATGGACGCCCGGGCCTCCATCGTCAGCAACAACCTCAACAGGCTGATGAAGACGCTGACGCTCATCACCATCACGATCATGCTGCCGACGCTTGTGGTCAGCCTGTTCTCCATGAACGTCCTGATGCCCTTCGACAAGGACCATCCGGCCTCGTTCTGGGGGATAGCGACGCTGGCGGCCGCGTCGGTGCTTGTGGCCGTGATGATCTTCCGCTACAAGAAGTGGTAAGATTGCAGTTCTTGTGCGTCGCCGCCACTTCTTGCGGCAAGCCGGGCCGTCCGGCGGCGAGGAGGGCACAATGCGCGCCAGGCGAACCGTAGCATCGGCCGTGATGGCCGTGGCGACAGCCATGGCGGCGTGCATTGCCGTCGACGTGCTCTGGGGCGGCCAGGACGACCTCAATTGGGGCGATCCACTTCCGGCGGCGTCACGGCCGTCGGCAACGCCCGCGCCCGCCGGCCAGGTCAGCGCGGTCTCCAGTGCCACGCCATCCCGCGGCGCCGACAGCGGCCCCGCCAAGGCCAAGCGGCAGCCCGGCTCAGCCGGTCCTCTGGCGGCCCAGGTCGCCGCGCTGACGCTGATCCCAGGCGACGCCAACGAGGACGGCATTGTGGACATGGCCGACTACACATCGTGGTTCGGCGGATTTGGCAAGACCGGGGCATCGTGGGGGGAGGGCGACTTCAGCGGCGACGGCCTGGTTGACATGGCCGACTATGTCATCTGGTTCAACAATTTCGGCAGGAACGTGAACTGGTCCTTCCCGGCGGAGCCCGTCCTTGAGACGCCGACGCTGCGATGCCTGGGCGTCTACTGGATCATCCGGGGCGATGAGAACGCCAACTCCCGCGTGGACGTGGCCTTCCGCCCGACCGGCACCACCGCGTGGAAGGGCGGCTATCCGCTCTTCCGCGTCGAGAAGAACCCGATCCACGACCCCTACACCGATCCGGGCTTCCACAACAAGCTGGTCGTGCCGGCCGACTCGTGGCTGTTGGCGGGCAGCATCATCAGCCTGACGCCCGACACGGCCTACGACATCCGCCTGACGCTCACCGATCCCGACGGCGGCGGTACGGAGCGGATTCTCCAGGGGCGGACCATCGCCGAGCCGACCGCGCCGGCCGGCATGAGGACGCTGCACGTCGCGCCGGGAAGCGGCGGCGGCGATGGATCGGCGGGCAATCCATTCAAGGGCCTTTCCGCCGCCCAGTCCGCGGCGAGGCCCGGCGACCTGATGCTCGTCCACAGCGGGACGTACAGCGGCGCATTCGTCATCAACAAGAACGGCCAGCCGGGCAACCCGATCATCTGGCGCGGGGCGGGCGACGGCGAGGCCGTCCTGACCGCGCCGGGCGACAGGATCATCGACGCCTCGGGCGCAAAGTGCGTCTGGTTCGAGAAGCTATCGCTGCGGAACGGGACTTCGGGCATCAAGCTGAACAACGCGTCAACCTGCGTGGTCCGGCGATGCACGATCACTGGCGTCGATTACGGCGTGAACTGCACGGTCAATGACACCGACAACACCCGCGGCCTGTTCATCTCGGACAACGTCATCGTCGGGCCATGCGTCTGGCCGCGGTCGCAGGGGATCGAGAACCCGCGCGGAATCCAAGTTACCGGTGCCGGGCACGTCGTCTGCTACAACCGCGTCCGGGGCTTCGCCGATGCGATCGACGTCTATCCATCGCAGCGGAACGAGGCCATCGACTTCCACAACAACGAACTTTCCGAGCTGACCGACGACGGCATGGAGATGGACTACTCGCAGCGCAACACCCGTTGCTTCAACAACCGCATCACCAACGCCTACCAGGGCATCTCCTGCCAGCCGCTCTACGGAGGGCCGACCTACATATTCCGCAACGCGATGTACAACATCTGCGTGGAGACCTTCAAGCTGCACAACAGCCCCTCCGGCGCGATCATCCTCCACAACACCTCCGTCAAGAAGGACGGGCCGCTGCTGCTGTGGACCAGCCTGCCCGTATACAACTGCGTCTACCGCAATAACCTGTTCATCGGCTCGGCCCCGTCCAGCAGGGCGTTCGACTGTAGCCCGACGATGAACCAGTGCGACTTCGACTACGACGGCTTCGGCGGGACGTGGACCAGCTTCCTCAAGTGGAACGGCGTGCTGTACACCAGCATCGCGGATGCGAAGGCTCGGGCGCCCGTCTACCACAACGCCGTGGCGGTGCCGAACAACCCGTTCGCCTCGAACGTCGCCGTGCCGGCCGACTCCAACACGCAGTTCGACATCTCCGTCAACGACCTCCGCCTGAAGGCGGGCACGCCGGCGATAGACTCAGCGCAGATGATCCCGAACTTCGGCGATGGGTACGCGGGCGCCGCGCCGGACCTGGGCGCTTATGAGCTTGGCGCGACGATGCCGCAGTACGGCCCCCGGCCGGAGTAGCACAGGTACAGCGTCAGATTCGTCTCTTCGGCGAGCATGGGCGGCGCGATCAGGTTGAAGAGCACCGAAAATTGGTGACTGTCCCGAATTTTGGAAATTCGGGACAGTCACCAATTTTCGGTGTCTCCTGACAGGGCTTTCCAGGCAGACAGCCCCTGGATTCAACTTTGGCGCCGCACCAGGAGCCAGCCGGCGCATGTCAACTGACGGCGCCGCGCGCCAATGCATATCCTCGCCTCACTTGGCGGGCTTTGGCTCGCTTGCAGCCTTGAGCTTGGCGTCCTTCTCGGCGTCCGTAAGCTTGTCCCACGCCGGAGGGCACATCGAGCAGCAGAAGGCCACCTGCTGGCCCTTGTACTCGCGGATGAGGTCAGGCGTGACCTTGTCGGGCACGATGGCCGTGCCCATTATCGGGCAGCGGAGGTTGACGAAGGCCGACTTCGTCGTGGGCTGCGTCGTCGGCTTGGACGTCGGGGCCTGGTCAGCCGCCTTCGAGCACATTATGCCCACCGTTGCGGCCGCCAGGAACATGACACCGACCAGCACGTAAGCTGCCTTGCTCATTGCAGTTCTCCAATGTTCTGGACTGTGAGGCAATTCTAGGCGGCCATGCCGCTTCACGACACGACAATCTCAACGTTCACCTGCGGTGCGGGCTGGCCCCTGGACGCTTGTTAGGTCCTACTAGCCATCCTGCGACACCAGTAGCCCCAGGAGCTGCGTCAGGGAATCGACGGATGTCTCTCCGACGGCCGTGTATGTGTACTTGCCCATCCGCACGGCCGCCATGTTGCACATTCCAAGCGCGCCCGTCCAGGCGGTCTGCCCATCCGCGAGCGTGCGCGTGGCCGTCAGGCCGATCGAGGCCGGCTCATCGGTCACGACGATTATCGAGGCCAACCCGTGCGGCGTGTTGACGACGTAGCTGCCGGCGATCTCGCCGCGGAAGTGCGCCACGCAGCAGCCGCGGATGGCCATGCCCTGGTTCAGCCGCGGCAGAAGCGGCGTGAAGCCCAGGCGTTCCCTGAAGTACTGCGCCAGCTTGGCCGGCTCATCCTCGGCTACAAAGTCGTGCCCCTCGGACAGGTTCATCCTGTGGATGTTCACGAGTTCCTTCTGCGACGCCTCCGCCGACGTGGGGCCGCTGAAGTAGACCGCCAGGATCACCGCGACCGCGATCACAGCCGCGGCCGCCGAGATTGCCTGGACCACCCGCCGCCTGAAGAAGGCCAGCACCGGTCTTGCCGCTGTAGCCGGGACGGCAGGGCTTGTCTGCCTGAAGTCAGTCTGCGCGGCCTGCGCCGGTCCATCGAGCGCCTGGGCAATCCGTTCGTGCAAGCCCGCCGGCACGGCCGCGCCTTCGAACGCCGACTTCAGCCGCGCTTGCACCGCGCGAATGTCGCCAAGCTTCTGCCGGCACTCGACGCACTCGTTCAGGTGTTCCAGTTGCTCGGCCGTCTGGAGCCCCGCAAGGACATCCTCAAGTTGTTCATCGCTCAGGTGCGTCATTTCATGCGTCCCACGAAGCCCAGGTCCCGCGCGTGGGCCATGAGCCTGCGTCTCAGCGCGGCCCGCGCACGGCTGGTGCGGCTTTTGATCGTCCCGGCCGGCACATCCATGATCTGCGCCACCTCTGCCAGAGGCATCTGCTCGACATCCGCCAGGTACAGCGCCAGCCGCTGGTCGTCGGGCAGGTCGCCCAGGGCCGCGATCACCTGCTGGTCGGAGAAGTTGTCCAGCACGCTCTTCGCATCCGACCAGCTTGTCCGGTCCGGCTCATCCGGCCCGGCGACTTCCAACTCGGCGATGCTCACGGCCGGGCCCGCCGTCCGCGACTTCCGCAGGCTGTCGATCCACGTGTTGCGCAGGATGCGCATCAGCCAGGCCCGGCAGTTCGTGCCCGCCTGGAACTGGCCGAAGTTCTCCAGCGCCTTGAGGAACGTGGCCTGGGCCAGGTCCTCGGCTTGCTGCTCCTTGCCGCACAGGGCCAGCGCCGCTCGATAGACGCTGGTCAGGTGCGGCAGGGCGGCTTGGTCAAATGCCTTGCGGTCGTCCCGCGGCAATCTGCTCATCCTTCCAAACGGCCATCCGGCCGGAATGGTTCCTAGGTCCAGGTCCCCTGTTCGATATTCGATATTCCGTGTTCGATATTCGATATTTCCTTTCTCTTGTGTTCCACAAATCACGAATATTCAATAGCCAATATCGAATATCGAACTCTCCTGGTGGAGCTTAACATGAAACTTGAAGTGCTGGGCCTCAAGGGCGTCGCAAGGATCGACCAGGCCGCGCGCAGGATCCTCAGCCGCACCGGCGTGCTGGTGCCGCACGAGAAGATGCTCAAGCTGTTCGCCAAGGCCGGCGCGGCCGTCGACGGCGAGCGCGTCCGCATCCCGGACAAGCTCGTGACCGAGTGCGTCCGCGCCGCGGGCAAGAGCTTCACCATCTACGGCCGGGACCGGTCGATCACCGCGCCCTTCGGCCTTGGCAAGCGCAACTACAACTCCATCGCCGGCGAGGCTCACTGGCTGGACATGGACGGCCGGCGGCGCTTTGCCACGCTTGACGACGTGGTCCAGGCCGCGATGCTTGGCCAGATGCTCCCGCGCCTGAACATCGTCGGCGCGATGAGCGATCCGCACGAGATCAGCGTGAGCCACCGGGTCGTTGAGGTGGTGGCCGCGCAACTTCGCACGACGACCAAGCCCATCACGTTCTGGTTCCACGACGGCCCAAGCGCGAAGTTCGTGGTCGAGCTTATGACGGCCGTGGCGGGCAAGAAGGATGAATTGGAGCGGAGGCCGTTCGCCTATCCGTTCCTGGAGCCGATCAGCCCGCTGCGGTTCGCGCGGTGGGGGATCGACGTGCTCTTCGAGACCTGCGAGGCGCCGCTGCCGGTCTCAATCGGCCCGATGGCCCAGGTGGGCATGTCCGCGCCCGGCACGCTGGCCGGCACTATTGCGCAGGAGACCGCGGAGGTGCTGGCCGGGCTGTGCGTCGTGCAGCTCATCCACCCGGGCCTACCCGTGTGCTTCGGCGGCATACCGCACGCGTTCGACATGCGGACCACGCAGATGATCTTCGCCGGGCCGGAGCAGGGCCTGATGGCCGTCGCGATGACCGAGATGGGCAAGTTCTACGGCCTGCCGGTCTACATCAACGTCGGCCTGACCGACAGCAAGACCGTCGACGGCCAGGCCGGCCTTGAGTCGGCCGCCACGCTGCTCATGGGCGCGCTGGCCGGGGCGGACATATTCGGCCACATGGGAATCTCGGGCGTCGACCAGGCGTCGAGCCTGGAGATGCTGGTCTTCCAGCACGAGGTGATCGAGTACGTGGAGCGAATCTGCCGCGGCTTTGAGGTGGATGATGAACTGCTGGCCCTGGACCTGATCGACCAGCTCGGCCCCGGAGGCACGTTCATCGACCAGGAGCACACGGTCAAGCACTTCCGCGAGGAGGTGTGGATGCCGACGATCCTCGACCGCCAGTACTGGCAGCAGTGGGAGGACGCCGGCCGGCCCGACACCGCCGCCAGGGCCCGCGAGAAGCTCCGGGCCCTCCTTGCGGCCTACAAGCCCTGCCCGCTGCCGGACAGTGTGGAGAAGGATGTGCGGAGGATCGTGGAGGACGCCCGCAGAATCCTGTCCGAGCATCATTGAAGCGGCCTCACTTCCCGGCGAATAGAATGAACCAGTGGCGAGGGAAGGAGATGCCGGAATGGCCGACCATGGACTGCTTGACGAAACCGAGAAGGTCGAGGCGCTCGACATTCGCGGAAGGCGGATATCGCCCGACCAGATGGCCAGGTTCGAGTCGCACATTGCGGAGATATTCACCGCCATGGGCCTGGACCTGAACACGGCCGCGACCCGGGACACGCCGCGGCGGTTCATACAGGCGATGATCGACGTGACCGAGGGCTACGAGGGCGATCCCAAGCTCATCAAGACGTTCGTCACCGAGTGCCGCGGCGGGCCGGATTGCCGCCTCAGCCAGGCGATCGAGGGGCCGATCTCGTTCTTCAGCCTCTGCGAGCACCACGCGCTGCCCGTGATCGGGCGTGCGTACGTCGGCTACATCGCCCACGAGCACATCATCGGCCTGTCCAAGCTCGTGCGGCTGGTCCACGTCGTGGCCCGGCGTTTCACGGTGCAGGAGCGGATCGGCCAGCAGATCGCCGATGCCCTCAATGCGATCCTCCAGCCGCACGGCGCGGCCGTCTACATCGAGGCCCAGCACCTCTGCACGCAGATGCGCGGCGTCCACGGCGGGGCGGCGGCCACGCGCACGACGTACTGGCGGGGGAACTACGAGACGGACGAGGCCCTCAGGCGGGAGTTCTTCACGGCCTGCGGTCTGGGGCGGTAGCCGGGCGATGTGAACATTCCGCCGGTGCCCGCCGATAATACATAAAGCAGCCCGCGCGAGCCGATGCGCGGTCTCCGCGCGGACAGGCCCTTGATAGGATAAACCCCTACCACTAAAATGCTATAGAGGGAGACGAGAGGTCTCCGGCCGGCGGCGAAACGTACAACCGAACACTGAACGCCATAACGCGAAAGTCAGGCAAGCATGTTTGAGCGATTCACGGAACGAGCGAGGAAGGTGATGGCCCTGGCCAACCAGGAGGCCCAGCGGTTCAACCACGAGTACATCGGCAC
>JBHGBE010000025.1:0-59120 GCA_041946855.1 Phycisphaerae bacterium
ACCGAGACGCCTTCGCTCCTGCATCGGGCCGGCGGACATACGCTTGTTTTGGGACTAGTCAGGGACAACGGGGACAGTCCCAAACGGCGGGACCGTCCCCCTGGAAACCGCCTTGACCTTGCGCACGGCCGTGCCGATAATTCCGTCGGTGACAATGATGATCCGCCGGCGTGATATATTGGCCTTGCTAGACCTGCTAGGCCAATCCCCGCGCTGACGGACCGCGACCGAACTTCCGAAATCATGGAATACCCCGGCCCCGCGATCCAGGAGACCGCGGGGCCTTTGTCTTGAATTGAGCTACGACAGAGGGTTGGGCGATCAGAGAATGCGGAATGCGGAATGGCAAGTGTCGAAGGAATGCCAAATGACAAATGTTCAAATGCCGGCGTTCTTGGCATCACCGGGCACGGCAGGCCCGCCGCGGGTTCGCGCGGCATTTGAACATTTGTCATTTGGATTTCCTTCGTCATTTGAGAATTCCCCATTTAGCATTCCACAGAAGTCAGGTTAAGACGGCACGAATGAGGTGAGAAATGGCCGGTTACGACTTTGCGGCAATCGAGAAGAAGTGGCAGGCGTACTGGGAGGCAAACCAGACCTTCCGCCAGCCCAACCCTGGCGAGGAGGGCTTCCGCGACCTGCCCAAGCTCTATGTGCTGGACATGTTCCCCTACCCATCCGGCGCGGGCCTGCACGTCGGCCACCCGGAGGGCTACACCGCCAGCGACATCGTCGCCCGGCACGCCCGCATGAAGGGCTACAACGTCCTTCACCCGATGGGCTACGACGCCTTCGGCCTGCCCGCGCAGCAGTACGCAGTAGAGCACGGCGTCCACCCGCGAGTGACCACCGCGCGGAACATCGACAACATCGAGCGGCAGATCAAGATGCTGGGCCTGTCCTACGACTGGTCGAGGCGGCTGGCCACCATCGAGCCGGACTACTACCGCTGGACCCAGTGGATATTCCTCAAGATGTTCAATAGCTGGTACGACCCGGAGAAGAACGCGGCGCGGCCGATCGCGGAACTCGAGCGCATGCTGCTCTCCGGGCAATACGTGGTTGACATCAACGGCCAGGTAATCCGGGCCGAGGCAGGGATGCGAATCCCGGAGATCAACCTCTATGGCACGCACATCGGCGAGGTCAAGTTCACGGAACTTGAGCCCGACCAGCAACGCCGGTTGATTGACGAGTACCGCCTGGCCTACATGGCCGAAGTGCCTGTCAACTGGTGTCCCAAGCTCGGGACGGTGCTGGCCAACGAGGAGGTCACCAATGAGGGGCGCTCCGAACGCGGCGACTACCCGGTTTACCGCCGGGCGCTCAAGCAATGGATGCTCCGCATCACGGCCTACGCCGAGAGGCTCCTGGCGGACATTGAGACCGTCGATTGGCCCGAGCCGATCAAGGTCATGCAGCGGAACTGGATCGGCAAGAGCGAGGGCGCGGAACTGGATTTCCCGCTCGACAACGCCGAGGTCGATGAATGGTTCGACGACCGCAAGGACTCGTCTTTTCCGGGCGTGCCGGAGGATGACTGCATCCGCGTCTTCACCACTCGCCCGGACACGCTCTTTGGCGCGACGTACATGGTGCTCGCGCCGGAGCATCCGCTGGTGGAGCGGATCACCACCGCCGACCGGCGACAGGCCGTGCGCGACTATGTCGCCCAGGCCGCCCGCAAGAGCGAACTGGAGCGCACCGCCGACACCAAGGAGAAGACGGGCGTCTTCACCGGCGCGTATGCGGTGAATCCTATCAACCGGAAGAAGATCCCGATCTGGGTGGCCGATTACGTGATGATGGGCTACGGAACCGGCGCGATCATGGCCGTGCCCGCCCACGACACCCGCGACCTGGAATTCGCACGGAAGTTCGACCTGCCTGTCGTGCAGGTCGTCCAGCCGCCGCCTGGCGTTGACTGGCAAGGCTACGTTGATGACGGCACGGCCGTCAACTCAGGCCAGTACGACGGCTTGCCGACGGCCGAGTTCAAGAAGAGGATCACCGAGGACTTGGCCGCCGCGGGCCTGGGCAAGTCGGCCGTCAACTACAGGATTCGCGACTGGATTTTCAGCCGCCAGTGGTACTGGGGCGAGCCGTTCCCCATCGTCCATTGCGAGAAGTGCGGAGTGGTCGCGCTCGGCGAGGATCAGTTGCCGCTCTTGCTGCCGGAGATGGAGGACTTCACGCCCCAGGCCAGCGACGATCCCGACGCCCCGCCGCAGCCGCCGCTGGCGCGCCTGAAGGATTGGGTGAAGACCACCTGCCCATCCTGCGGCGGCCCGGCCCAGCGCGAGACCAACGCCATGCCCCAGTGGGCAGGCTCGTGCTGGTACTACCTCCGCTACCTCGACCCCAGAAACGACGGAACCTTCTGCGACCGCCGGATCGAGAAGTACTGGATGCGGCCGCGCGGCGTGGATCTCTACGTCGGCGGCGCGGAGCACGCCGTCCTGCACCTGCTCTACGCCCGCTTCTGGCACAAGGTGCTCTTCGACCTGGGGCTTGTCAGCACCCCGGAGCCGTTCGCCAAGCTCTTCAACCAGGGCATGATCACCAGCTTCACTTACCGCGACAAACGCGGGGTATCCATGCCATACGACAAGATCGACTTCACGACCAGTGACAAGCCCACGCTCAAGGAGACCGGCGAGGTCCTTACCGTCACGGTCGAGAAAATGTCAAAGGCCCTCAAGAACGTGATCAACCCCGACGATGTCGTCGCCCAATACGGGGCCGACTCGTTCCGCCTCTACGAGATGTTCATGGGGCCGGTGGACTCGTCCAAACCGTGGAACACGCGCGACATCCCCGGCGTACACCGCTTCCTCCAGAGGGTCTGGCGGGCAATCATCGGCGATGACGATCACGCCTCGATCCTGGCCGCGGCGGATAGCGCCGAGGTCGAGCGGGGCCTGCACAAGACCATCAAGAAGGTCGGCGAGGACATCGAGGCGATGAAGTTCAACACGGCCATCGCCGCGATGATGGAGTTCGTCAACGCCGTCTTCAAGGCCGGCTCGATAGGCCGCAATCAGGCGGAACGGTTTGTGCTGCTGCTGGCCCCGTTCGCGCCGCACATCGCCGAGGAGCTCTGGCAGCGGCTGGGCCATGACAAGTCGCTGGCCTGCGAGCCCTGGCCGCAATACGACCCGGCGATGGTGGCGCAGGAGACAGTCGAGATCCCCGTCCAGGTCAACGGCAAGCTCCGCGCGAGGATCAACGTGCCGGTCGAGGCGGGCCAGGACGACATGCTGACTGCCGCGATGGCCGATCCGAAGGTCGCTGCGGCGGTGGAAGGCAAGACGATCGTCCGGAAGATCGCGGTGCCCGGGAAACTCGTAAACCTTGTGGTGAAGTAGGGACTAGCGACTAGGGACTAGCGACTAGGATGACAAGGCACATTGCCTTCGGCGAAGAATCACCGACGCCCCTAGTCGTTAGTCGCTAATCCCTAGTCCCTTTGGCGCAGCGTATGCCGTCGCAAAGTGGACTATCCGACAGCCTCGTCGAATCGGTTGCGGCGTTCATCGACGCGCGGAAGCTGATTCCGCATGGCGCGGCCGTGGTCGTGGGCGTCAGCGGCGGGGCGGACAGCGTCGCGTTGCTGGAGGTGCTTTGCGAACTGGCCGTGCCGGGCGGACGCGGTTACCGGCTGAGCGTGGCCCACTTGAACCACCAACTCCGTCCTGATGCGGATGCTGATGCCGATTTCGTGGCCGATCTGGCCCGCCGGCGCGGCCTGCCGTGCGTGATCGAGAAGAAGGACGTCGCCGCCCACGCACGACAGACCGGCAAGGGCATCGAGCAGGCCGCCAGGGAACTGCGATACGATTTCCTACGCCGCGCGGCTATAACGGCCGGTGCGACAATCGTTGCCGTAGCCCACCACGCGGATGACAACGTGGAGACCATCCTCTACCGCATCGTCCGCGGCACGCACCTCCGTGGCTTGTGCGGAATGCCCGTATCGCGGGAATTGCGCCCTGCCGGGAAGCAGGAGCGGGATGAACAGGAGCCGGATGGCCAAAGTGCCAGTGCCACAAGCAGCGTCGTGCTCATCCGCCCGCTCCTGGAGGTCCGCCGGAGCGAGATCGAGGCGTTCTGCACGCGTCGCGACCTTGCCTGGCGGACGGACTCCACGAACGCCGATGTGAGCTACCGCCGCAATTTCATCAGGCGCGAGCTGCTTCCGCTCCTGCGCGAGAAGGTCAGTCCGCGTTGCGACGAGGCGATCCTCCGCCTTGCGGCCGGGGCTCAGGAGGTCGAGGAGTTTCTGTCCGCACAGGCGGCCCTGGCCCTCGATAAAAGTCGGGACAGTCACTACTTTCTCGGCGACACGACGAGCGAGGAGCCTATCGCCGGCCTCCGCTTCTCTATCGATCGCACCGCACTCGCCGCCCAGCCGCCGGCCATTCGCACGGCCGCAATGCGGCTGGCCCTCGAGCGCCTTGGCGCGCCAATGCGCTCCATCAGCGCCGAACGGCTGATGGAACTTGCCGCGCTGCTCGATGATTCCGGCCCAACGGCCCTCGCGTTGCCCGGCGGCTGGCTCGCCCGCCGCGACGGCCCGGCCGTCGTAATCGAGCCGAAAAGTCGGGACAGTCACCACTTTTCCGGCGACATGGCAGGTGCGAAAAATGGTGACTGTCCCGACTTTCTGGAATACCCCGGCGATACCGTCTTGCCCGGCGGCGTGAGGATCACGTGCGAAGTCCTGCCCTTCGACGCCGACGCCTTCGCCGAACACTGCCGCCGGCGGAAGACCGGCCGCGCCGCAGCGAAAGCCGGCGAAGCCGCCGTAGAGTTCCTCGACGCCGACCAGGTCCGCGGCCGCCTCATTGCCCGTCCGCGCCGCGACGGCGACGCATTTGTCCCGCTGGGATCGCCCGGGCGGCAGAGCGTCAGCGACTTCCTGACGAACTGCAAGCTTCCCGCAGCAGCCCGCCGCAGCGTCCTTTGCGTCTGCGACGACCTGGGAATCGTCTACCTCGCCCCGCTCCGCATCGACGACCGTGTCAAGGTCACGCCGAACACGAAGCGCGTGATCCGCATCAGCGCAAGGCGAAGGCCTCAGACTTGAGGCTTCTCGTAGTTCCCATTGAGAAGCACAATCGGCACCAGCATGCACGTCGGCCGTCCGTCGGCGGTTATCTCAAGGACGGCTCGGTTGGTGGGCTGGGTGACCTGGTCAGCCGTCAGCGTGAACTCCAGGCACGGCGGCTCCTCCCAGCGGCGGGTGACCGACATCACGCTGCCCTCGGCTGACGGGCTGATCCGCCAGCCGGCCGGCAGCAGCCAGCGGAGATTCAGCGTCGCCTGCATTCCGAGCGTGTTGTGGATCGTGACCCGGATGGTCTTGGGCTGGCCGTTGCGGATCATCGCCTCGCCGCCGTAATCGATGGCCACGTCGAAGAAATCGAAGCTGTACACCGGCCCCCGCCAGTTGCCGTAGGCGGCCTTCCAGCCGCCCGCCGAGAGCGTCTCAGGCGTCACGCCGGCAAGGTCGGTCGGCCTGTCGTCTATGGCCAGTGGCAGCCGGTGGCGCAGGAGCACCTGTTGAGCGATCCGCTCGGTGCGGCGGGTCAGGTCGTCAACGTCCTTGGCGATCTGGCCGCCAACGTCGCCCAGGTCCAGGACGATGGTCTTGATCGACCGGCCGATGGGCGTGATCCACTTCTCCGGTATCGACTCGATGCCGTGCATGATGCCGAATATGGAGCCGACGGTCGCCCCGGTGCAGTCGGTGTCCTCGCCGCAGTTGACGGCCGTGCAGATGGTCTTGCCGAAGTCGCCCTGCCCGTACAGGAGGCCGATGACGATGATGCCGATGTTGGACGCCACGTCGAAGCCAAGCTTGCCCGTGCCAAAGCCCTTCTTGTGGTCATCGGGGCTTGTGCAGGCCGGGTCATTGAAGGCAGAGCTGCCGCGGTACTTCTCCAGGATGTTGTCGCGGGCCTGGAGCCAGGTCTTGCCTGCCTTGTGGCAGGCCCGCGCCTCCTGCGCTGCCTTGGCGACGGCGCACGTGGCCGGGATGTACGTCAGGCCGATGTCGAGGAGCTTGTCGATGTCCTTCTCTACAAACGCCGCCGACTCCAACGCCGCGCAGAACAGCTCGGCATAGGTACCCTCGCCGTCGCCGTGGTCGAGGATGGAGTCCTCGTAGGCGAACTTCGCGGCCGTCCGCGGCTGGCCCGGCGCGATACATGCCCAAATCTCGCAGCGGATGAACGACCCACAACTGTCCTTGTACGGATTGTGGACCATCGCCGACAGCGGCGGCACAAGCCCGCGCCGCAGGTTCACCTTGGCGTTGCCGTACTCGGCCCAGTGCGGCGTGACGTACATGCACCAGAACTCGCCCAGCAGACGCGCGTTGATGTCCACTCCGTGACGCTCCATCGCCACCAGCCACAGGAGCTGGATGTCCAGGTCGTCGTTGGGCAGCGGCTCGCCGCCGAGTTCCTGCGTATAGAAGCTGACGTTGTTCACCTGTCGCCGCCACTCCATCGGCGCGCCCAGCGTGCCGCCGATGTTCTTGCCCATCCAGCAGCCCATGACCTTGCTGAGGTACTCTCCGCGATTGAGAATCATGCCGGCTCCTCGTCAGGGAAAAGTGCATCACCACGAACGGCGGTATTCTTCGCCCGGTGTCGGCGCAAGTCAAGCGTTGTCATCCCGGCCGGCGCCACACCGGTGGCAATGGCGTTGCCCATCGCGAGCGGGTAGAATCGCTGCCATGAAAGTCATAATGGTGATGTTCGACTCCCTCAACCGGCACATGCTTCCGCCCTACGGGTGCGGCTGGACGCACGCGCCGAACTTCGCCCGTCTGGCGACGCGCACGATCACGTTCGACCGCTGCTACGTGGCGTCGATGCCGTGCATGCCGGCCCGCCGGGAGCTCCACACCGGCCGGTACAACTTCCTCCACCGCTCATGGGGGCCGCTGGAGCCGTTCGACGACTCCATGCCCGAGATGCTCAAGGACAAGGGCGTATACACGCACCTTTCCAGCGACCACTATCATTACTGGGAAGACGGCGGCTGCACGTACCACCCGCGGTACAGTTCGTGGGAGTTCTTCCGCGGGCAGGAGGGCGACCCGTGGAAGGGCCAGGTGGCCGAACCGGCGATCCCGGATTCCGTCGCGCCGCGCAACAACTGGATGTGGCGGCAGGACTGGGTGAACAGGCAGTTCCAGACCCACGAGGAGCTTCAGCCCCAGCCGCAGACGTTCGCGGCCGGAATTGACTTCATCCGCCGCAACGCCGGCGGCGACAACTGGTTCCTGCACATCGAGACCTTCGATCCGCACGAGCCGTTCTTCACGCAGCAGAAGTACAAGGACCTGTACAAGCACGACTACAGCGGCCCGCACTTCGACTGGCCGCCCTACCGCGATGTCCGCGAGCCGCCGGAGCAGGTTCGCCACGTGCGAATGGAGTACGCGGCGCTGCTGTCCATGTGCGACGAGTATCTCGGCAAGGCGCTCGACCTCATGGACGAGTTGGACCTGTGGAAGGACACGATGCTTATCGTGAACACCGACCACGGCTTCATGCTCTCGGAGCACGACTGCTGGGCAAAGTGCTGGCAGCCGTGGTACGAGGAACTGGCTCACGCGCCGTTGTTCATCTGGGACCCGCGGTGCGGCCTGGCCGGCCAGAGAAGGCGGAGCCTGGTGCAGACAATAGACCTGGCGCCGACGATCCTGGAGTTCTTCGGCGTCGAACCCGCATCGGACATGCTCGGCCGTCCGCTGCGGTACACCATCGCCAGTGACAAGTCCGTCCGTGAAGCGGGCCTGTTCGGCATACACGGCGGCCACGTCAACGTTACCGATGGGCGTTACGTCTATATGCGCGCCCCCGCCAGCGCCGACAACAAGCCGCTGTTCAACTACACGCTCATGCCAACGCACATGAGGAACATGTTCAGAATGGATGAGCTTCGCGCCGCTGAGATATCACGCCCGTTCTCGTTCACTAAGGGAGCGCCGCTCATCCGGACGCCGGCCAGTCCATGGTACCAGCCGCACAAGTTCGGCACGCTCCTGTTCGACGTGCAGGAAGACCCGCGCCAGGAGCGACCGCTGAAGGATCCGGCCGTGGAGAAGATGATGATCGACCATCTGGTCAGGTTGATGAAGGAGAACGACGCGCCGGAGGAACAGTATGAGCGGCTGGGGCTGAAGGCATGAGACGGATGATAATCACCATCGACGGCCCGGCCGGTTCCGGCAAGAGCACGGCCGCCAGGGAACTTGCCAAGGCGTTGCGGATCGCCTACCTTGACACCGGCGCCACGTACCGGGCGGTGACGCTAAAGGCCCTGCGCGAGGGCATCAGGCTGGAGGATGACGCCGCGCTGACGTCCGTAGCCAAGGCCGCCGACATTCGGCTGGTTCCGCGCGACGGCGGTGTGCAGGTGCTCCTGGACGGCGACGATGTGACCGATGAAGTCCGCACGACGACGGTGACGGCGAAGTCCTACTACGCCGCGCGTTGCCCGAGCGTGCGGGCCGTGCTGGTGGAGCTTCAGCGGCGGATCGGCCGCGAGCTCGGCAGTTTCGTGACCGAGGGCCGCGACCAGGGATCGGTAGTCTTTCCGGATGCGGATGTGAAGTTCTACCTCGACGCCTCTGCCGACGTGCGGGCCACCCGCCGCTGCCAGGAGCTTGCCGCCCGCGGAGAGCAGGTCAGGCACGCGGATGTACTTCGCGCGATCGAGCGCCGCGACGCCAGCGACCGCAACCGCGCCGTGGCCCCGCTGGTCAAGCCCGCTGGCGCGATCGAGATCGACACATCCGACATGACCATCGAGCAGATGACGGCAGCCATGCTGGCCCACGTGGAGGCAGCCAGGTGAAGGTCGCCAGCTTCCCAAACCCGCTGCTCCGCGGCTGGCGGTTCACCGAGGGAGTGCCCAGGCCCAACCTGGTCTACCGCTCATGGCGGCGGCTGTTCCAGGTTACGATGACGGCGTTCTGGCGCGTCCGCGTGTTCAACCGTCACTACGAGCCGCAATCCGGCGGCGCGGCGTACATCTGCAACCACCAGAGCTTCCTGGACCCGATGCTGATGAGCTTCGCGCTGCGGCGGCCGATGAACTACATGGCCCGCGACACGCTCTTCCGCGTGCCGGGCTTTAAGCAGTTGATCCAGATGCTCAATGCCTTCCCCGTCAAACGCAACACGGCCGACACGACGGCCATCAAGGAGGCGATGCGGCGGCTTAAGGCCGGCGGGCAGGTCGTTGTCTTTGCGGAGGGCACGCGGACGCGGACCGGACACATCGGGCAGTTCTTGCCGGGCGTGGCGCTGCTTGCCCAGCGCGCCGCGCAGTGGACGGTGCCGGTCCTCATCGACGGCGCGTTCGAGGCCTGGCCCCGCAGCCAGATGCTGCCGCACGCCGGAAGCATCGTGGTGCAGTACGCCAGGCCCATCGCGCAGGACAAGGCAAGGCAGATGCGACCGGATGAGTTCCTGGCGGCTGTGCGCTCCACGATCATCGAGATGCAGGCGGATGTCCGTCGGCGCGTGGGCAGGCCCCCGCTGGCATACAACTGAAATCGCGGCCTACGAAAGGGAATAGCATGGCGAAGTATGAGGGACTATCAAAGTCGTTCAAGCCCGATTGGAAGGGCCTTGTGGACAACATCCTCCGCAAGGATACGCCCAAGCGCGTGTATCACATGGAGCTTTTCCATGACGGAGAGGTAGCCGACGCTATCGCCGAGCGTTTCGGCCTGGCCAGGAACCTGGATAAGAACGCCCCGTACTATCGCTACGCGCTCATGGGCCGGGTCAACCGCTTCTGCGGATGGGACTACGTCTGCGTGTGGCCGGAGGGCATCGACTTCAAGTGGCACAATGTCAAGACCGAGACAGACGACGCCGCGCTCAAGCGCGAGGGCGGACGCACGTTCCGCGATGAGCACACGGGCCCCATCCAGAGCTGGGCGGACTTCGAGAAGTTCCCATGGCCCGACGTGCGCTCCGACGCGGTAACACGCCCTTTTGAGTGGTGCTCGAAGAACATCCCGGAAGACATGGCGCTCATCGCCTTCACCGGCCATATCTGCGAGGAACTTTCGTGGCTCTTCGGCTACGAGACGCTCTGCTACATGCTCTTCGACCAGCCTGACCTCGTGCAGGCGGTGGCCGACAGGATCTGCGACATGTACGAGACGCTCATCGATCGCGTGCTCCAGTTCCCGCGCGTGAAGATGGTCTGGGCGACGGATGACATGGGGTTCAAGACCGGCACGCTCATCGCCCCGCCCGACATGCGTAAGTACGTCCTGGGGACGCACAAGATGCTCGCCGCCAAAAGCCACGCGACGGGCCGGCCGTACCTGCTCCACTCGTGCGGCAAGCTGACGGAGATCATCGACGACCTGATCGACGACGTGAAGATCGACGCCAAACACAGCTTCGAGGACACCATCGAGGACGTGCGGCAGGTGAAGCACACCTACGGCCGGCGGATCGCGATGATCGGCGGCCTGGACGTCGACTTCATGTGCCGCTCCACGGAGGCGGCCATCCGCAAGCGCGTCCGCGAGACGCTCGATGTCTGCCTGCCCGGCGGCGGCTACTGCCTGGGAACAGGCAACAGCGTGGCCAACTACATCCCGCTGGACAACTACCTGGCGATGGTCGACGAGGGGATGCTGTACGCCCGTTGATCGGTGAACTCGTTAGTCCGTGAATCGGTTAATCGGGCTTCGACCACATGACGGCTTTCGATTAGCCGATCACCCGATTCACCAATCAACCTTATGTCGCGATGGGCGGAACGATGACGATGACACGACATGAGCGTTGCGCCGCCGCGATTGCGGGAAGGCTCGCGGACCGGCCCCCGCGGTACATGCCGGGTATCGCCTGCGAGGTCGCCTCGCGCATCCTCGGCCGCAAGGCGTACGGCGGGACCGGCTCGCTGCACTACGCGGAAGCCTGCGCTTGGATGGGTGGGAACGACGCCCATGCGGAGTTCGAGGCCAAGCTCTACGAGGATCTTGCGGATCTCGGACGGGCGCTCGATCTCGATGTATTCCGAATGCCCTGGCGGATGACCGCCAAGCCGGCCAAGCGCCTGGACGAGCTTACGTTCATGTATGGTGACCCCAGAGGCAAGCACTCCATCTACAAGTACAGCCCGGAAACCGGGGATTACGGGGAAGTCTACTCCTCGGCCCTGCCGGAGCCGGATATCGAGGAGTTCGAAGAGCATGTCTTCCGCATGGAAGGCTTGATCGGTTCGGGCACGGTGGGCGCGCTTCAGGATCTGGACGACCACGTCCAGACCTGCCGGCGTTTCGCCGATGAGTTCTTTGTCGTGTGCAACGGCGGGGACGTCGGAATCGGGCTTTCAGCCGAGCGGATGATGCTGCTGGTCGTGGCGCCGGATGTCATGGCGCGAGACCTGATGGTCCAGGCCCGCCGCGCCGCGGTCCGCGCCCGGAAACTGGCGCTGACGCCGTACCCGCGCGTGTTGATCGGCGGCGGTGACCTGGCAGGCAACGACGGCCCCATGTACTCGCCGAAGTTGTTCCGACAGGTGGTCCTGCCTGCGTACAGATGGCTGATGCAGGAGCTAAGGCCGCTGGGGGTCCACTACGTCTTCCGCAGCGATGGCGTCCTGTGGCCCATCGCTGACATGCTGTTCGGAGAGGCGGCTATCCCCGGCTACGGCGAGGTCGACCGTGAGGTGGGAATGACCGTGGCGGCCGTGCGCCGGAAGTATCCGAAGTTGGTGCTGTGGGGCAATTTCTCATCAAGCTTCCTGGCTCGCGCGACGGCCGGCGAGGTGCGCGATGAGGCCAGGCGGATCATCGACGAATCGGGCGGGACCGGCTACTTCCACGGCTGCTCCAACGCCATCCTCCGCGGCACGCCCGTGGAGAACGTCATGGCAATGTTCTCCGCCTGACCAAGTGAGAGCTTGCCGTCAGGCGCTTCTGTTCACGCCTTGACCAGCGCAACGCCAAATGGCGGGATTCGCAGACTGATCACGCCAGACTTGGATGCGATCTTCCTCCTCTGTGCCTTGAAGGAATTCGACGGCTCCGTCTTCTGCGATGGCGTAAGTACCGTGACTTCGGCCGTGCCGACGGCAGCGGAGATACCGGAGGAAGCGGAGAGAGTTACTTGCCCTTCCTTCCTCAGTTGCTCCGTTGCCTCCCCTGCTCTGGATAGCGCCTGCCGCAGGTCAACCTTGACGTTGCACGGCACATCCACGCTTCGGTTGACCAAAGTCACCACAACGGTCTTGCCATCCGGGCTGACAGACGCCGCGGCGTCGATATCGTCGCCGGCCTGCTCGACGGCCGCATTCAGCAGCTTGCCGCCCTGGTGCGCCTTGAGGAGGGCGAACACCTGGCCCATCGTCGTCAGCTCCGCCCTGTCCGGGTGGACCAGTATCGCCCCTTCGTTGACAGGCTCGAAGAACGCGCCCATGCTGATTCCGATCTTGTCCGCCTCGCGGCAGAGCATGTTGAGGAACCCGGCCGTGAACACGCCGTCAACCGCCATCGGCACGCAGTACCAGTTGAACCAGAAGTTCCACTCGTCGTAGGAGATTCCGACCTTCCTGCCCGGCGGCAGGTGCGCCCTCAGGTAATCGCCGATCTCCGCGACGCGATCGCGGGCTTCGTCGCTCTTTCGCGCTCCGCGGCGGAGGGCTTCCTTGCCGGCCTCGCCCTGGAAGTCCTTCTCGCGGATCTTCTCGTACCAGTGGAACGAGACGTTGTCGTAGTCCTCGTAGGCCCACTGCGGCACATCGTCGATCCATCGCTTGAACCACGTGCCGGAGGCCGTCAGGTTGATCGTCGGGTCAACCTTGCGCATGGCGCGGGCGCAGTCGCGCGCCATCTCGCAGTAGTCGATGCAGCGATTTGCGCCCTTCATGTGGCCGTAGCCCATCTCGTTTCCGAGCGACCAGTACTTGACGCGGTAAGGCTCAGCGTGGCCGCGCTCGGCGCGGACTTTGCCCCACCTGGTTTCCGGCCCGCCGTTGCAGTACTCGACCCACTCGGCCGCCTCCTGCGGGCCTTCAAGGCTGATGTTGATCGTGATGAATGGCTCGGCCCCGATCTCCCGGCACAGGGCGATAAACTCATCCGTGCCGATCTCGTGCATGTCGTAGCCGTAGGTGAATCGCGACGTGAACTCGCCGAAGCTCTTCAGGCCGCCGCGCTTGTCAACTGGTAGTGTACCGTCCTTCCACCGGTAGTCGCCGGCGAAGTTTCCGCCCGGCCATCGCAACAGCGGCGCCGATATCTCCTTTAGGCGCTCGATCACGTCGCGGCGCATGCCGTGGAAGTTGTCGGCCCGCGTCAGGGCAGTCGAGCCGACGCAGAGGAGGCCCGGGCCGTCGAACGTGATTTCGAACCGGCAGCGTTCATCCGTCGCCGGCATCGTGAAGTGGTGGTTGAATTCGCGCCAGTCGCCGGGCTGGACCTCGACCTCGGCGGCCAGGTACTGCCGCCTGCGGCGGTCATCTGTAACACGGAGATGGGCCTTGAGCGGGACGGAAGAGTGGAGCGCCGCGCGGCATTCGTACTCAACGCCGCCCAAAAGGTGCAGGCCGTCCTGCCCCATGCCGCAGGGCCGATCAGGCCGTCCGGCGCGCAGCACTTCGATTCGCTGGCGCTGTGCGGACCAGTCGCCGTCGCCGGGAATGTCAACGCCTACGTGGGAGACGTACGCCCCGCCGGTGCAGTCCAGGCGGAAGATCGCACGGTCAAAGCCGATGGCGTACCAGCCCATCGGGACGCCGTGCTGATTCGGCTCGCCGCAGAGCTTGCGGTTCCGCAGGACCTCCGCGCCAAGCCCCTGCCAGATGCTGCGGCGCGTGTGCTCAAGGTTGTGGCCGAAGAGCAGCGGCGAAATGGTCGGGCCTTCGGGACCAGTGACTCTTACCGACGCCTTTGACGCGGGAACGCTCATCGTCGTCTCCTCCCGGCAACGCCTGATAGGCAGGACGCACCCTATTCATGCGAATTTGCGCAGATAAATAGGGTGCGTCCCTATTTATCTGAGGCCCATCGCCTTCAGGTTGCGGTAGCTGATCGCGAGCGACTCGAACGGATCGCGCCCGTAGCTCTGGTCCTGCTCGACCAGGTACCACTCGACGCCGGCCTTGGACGCGGCCTTGAGGATACCCGGCCAGTCGAGGTTGCCCTCGCCGATCTCGGCGAACCGCTGCTCGCGCGGCTCCAGGCTGACAGCCATGTCCTTCAGGTGCAGCAGCGGCTGGCGGCCGGGGTATCTGGCGATCCATGCAGCCGGACTGCCGCCGCCGTGCGCGATCCAGTAGGTGTCCAGCTCGGCCTTGAGGTGCTCGGCGGGGATAGTCTCGTAGAGCCGCTCCAGCCACGTGCGCCCGCCGAAGCGGGCCAGCTCGTGGCTGTGATTGTGGTAGGAGAAGTCCATGCCCTCGGCCGCCAGCTTCGGCGCGACGACCGCCAGCTCGTCGCGGAACCGCTTCATGCCGTCCAGCGTGAAGTACTCGCCCCACAGCCCGCCGATGGCAATGTGGCGGCAGTTCCACAGCTTGTGCTGGGCGATGACCTCGTCCGTCTTGTCGCGCAACTGGTCCCAGCCGACATGCGTGGCCGCCATCGCCAGCCCGGCGTCGGTGACCACCTTCGCCACCTCCTCCGGCTTTGCCGGGCCAAAGCCCGAAAGCTGCACGGCCGTGTAGCCGATGGCCGCAACCTTCTTGAGCGACTCGGCGGCCTCGGCGATGGTCTTGCAGAACTGCCGGACAGTGTACAATTGCGCCCCCAGACAGGGATTACTCAGCTCTTTGGGCATGCCAGTCTTCCCGGATCCTTTCCTATCTTTTCCTTGCGCTCGAAATGGCGCATCTCGTGAATTCTCTCGCTGACCCAGAACCCAAGCACTCCGCCGCCCGCGCCCGCGGTCAGCCAGTCAACGGGCAGGGCCTGATAGAGGTCGGACACATGCACCCACGCATTGGCGCCGCCCTTGATGGCTGAGGCTGCCGCCAGAGCGTACAGGAGAATCCCGATGAGCATGGGCATGGCCCAGGCGACAAGGGCGTGCCGCGTGGGAAAGAACTGGTGGCCCAGCAGGATCCCCAGGGAGTTGCTCACCAACAGCGCGAATATGATCTGGCCCCGCAGCCCAGAACGCATCAGGAGCCACAGGAGAGGCACACAAACAAGGCAGGCGACGGCCAAGCAAGAGACAGATCGCCTGGCCTCCATCCCAAGGCCCCGTTCCGTACCGGCAGCGTAGCTTCCACGACGCAGCATCGCCTCGTAGATGGGATACACAATGGCAACTACAAAGCCGAGGATTGCGCCGCCAGCGGCCGCGTGAGCGCCGGCCATGTCAGCACGGGCCTGGACCTTCGCCTTGTCTTCCTTGAGGACTTCCTGCCTCTCCTCGTCGGTCAGGTCTTCAAGCGGGTCCTGCCAGACAGCGGCGGGGACGATTGCCCACACGATCCGCCGCGCGGCGAAGATGACGATCGAGGCCGCCGCCAGGACGACCACCAGCAGGAGCATCTCGAGTATGAGTTGGCCGAACAGGCCAGACGTGCCGTCGCCCTCAAGCCACATCAGCGTGCGTATCTGCGGAGACCTGAGGCTGAATCCGCCGACGCCGATCAGCGCCGCCAGGAGCGCGCCCTCCGGCCTGGAGCTTACGGTCAGCAGCGCCGCGCAGGCCGCCAGCAGGCACACCACGCCCGCGAATACGGCCAGCGCGCCGTATCGGCCATATGGCACGAACGCCACCGCCGCCTGCGGGTCCCACGGGCGCGTCGCCGGCTCAAGGACGAAGTACACGACCGCCAGCGCAGCGGCCGTCGCCAGTTGAACCTGCGCCTTCTCGAACCAGTGCGTCTTACGATGGCTCATAGGGTCTCGACTTTCGGAGGGGCTGACATTAGCATATCGCCTCGCCGCCTGCCGGTGCGGCGATGGTAACGGACTCTTGTGAGGAAGGCAATCGAATGGGTGTAAGTATAGCAGAACGCCTCGCCCAGCGCGCGGCGGCCGCCAACAAGCAAATCGTGCTGCCGGAGGCCGAGGATGACCGCGTGCTCCGGGCCGCCGCGAAGCTGGCCGCCGAGAAGTACGCTCGCATCACGCTCCTGGGGGATGAGGACAAAGTCGCCGCGGGCCTCAGGCAGGCCGGTGCGGACGTCTCGTCCATCCAGATCGTCAACCACCTGACCGACCCCGCCCGCTCAAAGTACGTCGAGCAGCTCTACGAGAAGCGCAAGGGCAAGGGCATGTCGCGAGAGGAGGCGGACAAGATCCTCCAGCGGTCGATGTACTTCGCCGCGTTCATGGTGGGCGACGGGCGCGCGGACGGCATGGTCAGCGGCAGTCTCAGCCCCACGGCCGACACCGTGCGGGCGGCGCTGTACGGTGTGGGCACCGCGCCGGGAATCTCGACTGTCACCTCGTGCAGCATAATGAACACCATCGTGCCGGAGTTCGGGGAGATGGGCTCGGTGATCTTCGCCGACACGGGCGTGATTCCCGAGCCGACGGTGGCGCAGCTATCCGAGATCGCCATCCTGGCGGCCGACGCCTGCCGAAACCTGCTCCAGACCGAACCGTTCGTCGCCATGATAAGCTTCTCTACCAAGGGCTCCGCCCACAGCCCGGCCGTGCAGAAGGTGATCGACGCGACTAAGCGCGCCCAGTCGCGCCGCCCGGACCTGAAGATCGACGGCGAGATGCAGGTCGACGCCGCCATGATCCCGGACATTGGGCGGCGGAAGTGCAAGGGCTCGCCGGTTGCCGGGCGGGCCAACGTGCTGGTTTTCCCCGACCTCAACTGCGGCAACTCGGCCTACAAGCTGGTCGAGCGGTTCGGCAAGGCGACAGCCCTGGGCCCGCTGCTGCTGGGACTTGCCAAGCCGATCAACGACCTGTCGCGCGGGTGCGGCGTGGACGACATCGTTCTCATCACCGCGATCACGGCCGTACAGGGGACCTGAACTCGGTTGGGCGCGCCGGCTACTTCTTCGCAGCCGCCTCCGCGAGGGCCTGTCCGAGCTGGTGTGCCTTTGGCTCGTCCGCCGGGCCCGGCTTGCCCTGGACCAGCAGGCCGGTCCCGACCTGGACAAGCCCTATGGACTTGGCAAGCTTCTCTATCACGCCCACGACCTTCCCGCCTCCGCCGTGCGTACCGAAGACCGCGCACGGCTTGCCTTTGAACCGCTTATCGGAGAAGGCCTTGTCGAAGAAGGTCTTCACCGTGCCGGCGACGTAGCTGAAGTAGTCAGGCGAGCCGATGGCCAGGCCGTCCGCCTTGGCGGCCGCGTCCATGTCCATCTCGGCGGCCGCGACGATCTGAACGTCGGCGCCTCCCGACTTCGCGCCGGCGGCTATCAACTCCGCAAGTCGTTTCGTGTTGCCCGTGTCAGAGTGGTAAGCGATGAGTACCTTCGACATGGTTCATCTTCCTTTCATTGCGTGCTACGTGCGGCCTCAGCATTGGGCCGCCTGACCCGACCAAGTCACACGTTGCCATGAGTTGCACAGCTACTCTAACGGCTTAAGGACCATTCCGGTAGCAAGTTTCGGATGGAAGTACGTGCTCTTGTGCGGCATGAACCGGCCGGCGAGGGCGACGGCCTGCACCGTCGCCAACGGCGTGGACTGGAGGCATACGCCAAGCTGCGCCCTGGCCGCGCGACACGCGTGCAGCACGTCTTCGCCGCGAGGCGTGTAGTCGATGGTGAAGCCGTCCGTCCGCCAGGGCGCCATCGCCTTGCCAATGACAAGATCGTGCAGGATTGCCACGTCCAGGTCCACCGAGGCATCCTTCCCGTTCGCCTTGACCTGGGGCGCGACCATGGAATCCGCGGGCCTGGCAATCCACATCTCCGAGCCCCCCTGGGCGATGAACGCCATCGCATTTTCGCCCAGCGGCCGCAGGAAGCCATCCGCGTCGCTCAGGTCCGCCTTGCTTATCGGGAACTGCCGCCACTCGAACCCGGGACAGGCCGCGCGTAGCCCGGCCAGCGAAAAACCGGCCTTCAGCCCGCGGATGATGCGGTGCGTCGGAAGGATCATCAACCCTTCATCATCCCGCGACACCAGGGCGAACATGACGAAGTTGGCCTCGTGATCGTCGCCGATCTGTCCGGCCGAGCGAAGCTGGTCGCGGTAGGCCAACGCGGTCGTGTAGCGATGATGGCCGTCGGCGATGAAGACCGGTACATCGCGCAGCGCCTCCGCCACGGCCGCGATCACGCCCTCGTCCTTGACGGCCCACATCCGCTCGCCAACGCCATCGAGCTCGCCGAACGTCTCCGGGCAGCAGAGGCCCGCGAACGCCGCCCCGACGACGCGCCCTCTCGGGTCGTCGTAGAAGCCGAATATCGCCGAAAGCTGCATCCGCGTGAATTCCGTCAGGCGCAGACGGTCGGCCTTGGGGCCTGGGAAGGTATGCTCGTGCGGAATCACGTCCTTGCCGAGCTCGGTGGCGCGAACGCCGCAGACAATCGCCCTACGAGTGTGCCTCTTGCCTGCCCACGAGAAGGTCTGCTCGTAGGCGTAGACGGCCGGACTCTGGTCCTGCACCAGCACACCGGACGACTTCCATTTGGCCAGCGTCTCGGCCGCCGCCAGGTAGACCGCATCAGGGCCAAGCGTATTGGGCGGCACGTGGGGCATGTCGGCCGCCACGACGTTCTCTTCGGATCGCGCGAGCAGCCGACCCTTGTCGGCGGCCGTCAGAACGTCGTAGGGCGGGGCGATGTGTTCACTGACGTCGCCCGACCGGCCGCGAAACCGCCATCCTCTGAACGGTCTTATCTCCATAGGCTTCCCAGAAGGTGAAGAATGTAGGATGCCCAGCGCGGAATGTAAACGTCAACCCGGAGATTTCAGCGGATTATGGACCTGGCATACTGCATTCGGCATCACGCATTGTGGAAGCCAGTCACGGGAAGTGGAGAATTGATCGCAGGAAGGGAAGCGCGGCAACCGGAATCGGTCAGGTGCCCCTCTCGAACCTGACCCAATGGATCGCCCGCTGGAGCAGCTCGGTGGCGTTCTCGATGCCCAGCTTCCGTTTGATGTTCTCGCGGTGCGATTCCACCGTCTTGATGCTGAGCTTGAGCTTGCCGGCCACATCGCGGGTCTGTAGCCCTTCGCCGATCAGCCCAAAGACCTCGAACTCGCGGTCGCTGAGGCTGTCGATTGGGAAGCCGCCGGTCTGACGCGGTCCTTCCACCATGCCCTGGAGCATCTTCGCGGCGACCTTGTCGCTCACGTAGACCTCGCCGGTCATCACGCGGTGAATGCCGTCGATGAGCTTCTGGGATGGGTCGCCCTTGGTCACGTATCCGCGCGCCCCCGCCCGCAGCACGCGCTCGGCGTAGAACGACTCATCGTGCATCGAGAACACGATAACGGGCAGTTTCGGCCAGCGGGCGGCGATCTCCCTTATCATGTCTATCCCGCTGGAGCCTTTGAGCGTGATGTCGGTGACGACCGCGTCCGGAGAGCATTCCTCGATGACCGCCATCGCCCCCTTGGAGTCCTCGGCAGTGCCTACGACCGTCAGGTCTGCCTCGCCTTCGATGATCTGGACGACGCCGCGCCTGACGATCGGGTGATCGTCGACGACGACGAGTCTCTTCTTCGCTGTCTGTTGCGGCCGGGCCACAAGCATCTCCTGGTATTCACCACGACGTGATGCCAATAGTATACCCCGCCTCGGCGCCAACTGCACTGTCCGCATCCCGCCAACGGGCGTTTTCCGCCTAGGGAAATCCCTGATTTCATTGTAGGGGTTCTGCGTGGAGGCGAGTCCTCATCGGGCCGAAAGCGGCTGGATGGTGATGACGGCCACCTCTGGTCCCGACAGCAGTCGCATCGGCGGGCCCCACGTGCCCGAGCCGCGGCTGACGTAGAGCTCCGCGCCTTCGCCCAGGCTGTACGGGCCGCGGCTGTGGCGATACATGAGGCGAACGATCAAGGTGAACGGGAATATCTGTCCGCCGTGCGTGTGGCCGGAGAGCTGTAGGTCGAACCGGCCAAGCGAGGTCGGCCCTATCTCCGGCCGGTGCTTCAAGAGCAGCGTGAATGGCCGCCCCTGGCCATCCGGCAGGAGAGACGACTCCTCGGGCAGCTTGGATTGGTCAAGGTACAGCACGGCCGCATCATCCGCCCCGGCTATCCACATCGGTCCGCACTGCCGCGACTCATGCTTGAGGAACTCGAACCCGGCGGCCTCGTGGAATTTGGCGGCCTGATCTATGCCCGTGTAGTAATCATGGTTGCCCGGGACGCCAATCTTGCCCATCGGCGCCCGCACCTTCGCCAGCATGTCGGCCAGCGGCTTGATCTCGTCAAGACTCGTGTCCACCATGTCCCCCGTGCTGACAAGCAGGTCAGGCTTGGCTTCGTCAATGAGCGAGATGATCTTCCTGAGCCGGCCTTCGCCGGTGCCGCCTCCAAGGTGAAGGTCGGATATCTGCACGACGCGGATCGGCTTGCTGCCGGCGGGGAGGCGGGCCGATTGAAACGTCGTGTACGTAAGCCGGATCCGCTGCGCCTCCCACAGACTCAGCGCCATAGCCACCAAGACGGCCGCCACGGTTGCGATGAGCGCCGGCATCGGGGGCATGCCCAGGCCCTTCTGGAACGGCCCAGCGTGCCAGTGCTCCAGGATCTGTGCGATCAGGTTCCACAGGTCGATTGCCAGCGCCGCCGTGCAGAACCAGAAGGTGATGGCGATCCAGGAGAAAAGGTATGGGGCGGTAGCGCTCGCCAGCCTGAGATCCCATTCCCGGTCCAGCCACCGGACGATGGCCGGGCCTATCTCCATCAGCGCCTGAAAGGCAGCTAGCGCGTATCCCCACTGCCCGAGGCCCTTGAACGCCCGATGGACCTTCCAGAACATGTACGAGTTCATCGCCCCGTACACGACAAGGTAGGTAAGGACGAACAGAATCACAGCGTTGCCTTGCCTCCGCACCACACCAGCGCGGCCGTCAGGAGCGTCTGCGCCGTCTGGATGACCGATCGGATCGTCACGTGTTCATCAATGTTATGCGCGCCCGCGCCGCACGGGCCGAACAGAAGCGTCGGGATTCCGAATTCGCGCTGGAGCAGGAAGGCGTCACAGGGATAGGGGGCGGCGGAGATCGCCGGCGGCTGATTTATCGCAGCCGTCGCCGAGGCGACAAGACACTTCGTCCAGGGGTCCGCCGCGGGAAGCTCGTGGCCCAAGAGCGGCGGCCACACGATGTCGCGCCAGATGGGCGGGTAGGCCTTGAAGAACGGGTCGCGCCGGCAGAAGGACTTAAACGACTCCTTGATCCGGCCGACGGCCCCGATCACGTCCTCGCTCGGAAGGAACTGGAAGTAGACGCGAACGCGGCCGGCCAGGGGCACCGACCACGGCATGCAAGGGTCGAACCGGTTGGCCTCCATCGCCAGCACCTGCACCGGCGTTGGATCCGCGAAGCCCCTGTAAGGCCCGCTGACTGGTACGAGCCGACGCCGCTGGGTCCATTGGTCGATCCAACCAAGCAGCCTCCCCATCGGTACGGCCGGACTGACGGCCTCCTGCTTCGAGAAGTACGCCTTGGAGTCGCCGGCGGCGCACTCGATTTCGAAGAAATGCCCGCCCCGCGTGGCGCGGAGGGTGGCCAGGTTTGTCCCTTCCGCAATTACGGCCGCATCAGCGTTGTCGCCGCGCAGCCTGCCCGCAAGCGTCCCGCCGCCGCCGGCCCATTCCTCATCAATTACCGACTCGCACAGCAAGTCCCCGCCGAGCCGAACGCCTGCCCGCCTTAGCGCGGCCGCGACCGCGAACTGCGCCGCCAGGCCGCCCTTCATGTCCCAGCTTCCACGCCCGTACAGCCGGCCGGCGCGGATTGCGCCGGAGAATGGAGAATCGTGCCACGCGCCGGTCCCCGCCGGCACTGTATCGACGTGGCCGGTCAGCAGAAGGCTTCGTCCGCGGCCGGTGCCGGGGAGGCGAGCGATGAGATTGGGCCTGCCTCTGTAGTGCCTGTCGCGGCGCACGTAAGGATGATTGCTGCGGAGAACAAATCCCGTGTCGTACAACTCGGCGTCCAGATTGTGTTCCTTGCAGAATCTCAGCAGCACCTTTTGTGCCGGGCCCTCATGTCCGTCGGGCGGAATGGCCACACTATCGGTCCGCACGAGTTGCTGAACCAGCGCGACGATGCGAGCCTTCATCGGCGCGATCAGCTGTCGCGATTCTTTCGCCGCAGCGTAGGCAGCGGAGGAAACGGAGGGAACAGAGGATTCCTGTTGGCTCTTCACTTAGGTTCCCCCTCCGTTACCTCAGATTCCTCCGCCGCCGAAGCCCACTTTGCCTCCAGCGACGGCGCGAATGACAGCCCCATGTCGGCGGCCAGGTCCAGCATCGCCTGAAGGTTCGCGTGCGGATGGATCGTGTGGGGCGAGGTTACGGTCAGAGCGGCAAGGAGCGTCGCAAAGTCCAAGGCGCAATCCATAGGCCGGTCGCGGAGCGACTTGCGCCAGCTCGCGCCCAGGCCGTCGGCTTCGGGCGAGATGAGCGGGATGACCGCTGCGATAGCGGCGATAGCAGCGCCGAGCATCGCGTCCCCGGCGCCGGCAGTGGAGGCTACGGGAACGTTCAGTGCCGGGCAGAAGTCCCAGCGCCCTCGCTCGAGGGCGAATGCGCCGTGCTTGCCTACACTTAGGATCACGCGAATGTCCGGGTTGGCGTGGGCCATGACCGACCGCAGCTTGAACAGGAACGCCGCCGGATTGCCTGGGTCTGGTGCCTCGCCGACGATCACGCCGGCTTCATCCTCGTTGACTGCCAGGAGGTCTATGTAGCTGAGAATTCCCGTCCCACATGCATCGCGGACCTCGGCCGACGTGAATGCGGCGGCACGGAACCCGCGGTGGTCTGTGGCCAACTTCAGCAAGTGCATCCGCGCCTCAAGCGAGACCTCTGGCGCAGCAAGCGCGATGAAGCGGCCGGCGTTGGCCTCCATCAGGCCATCGGCTTCGTCGATGTCGGCAGGCGTCAGGGCCGCGGATGCACCATTGCTCGTGGTGATGTTCCCGCCAGAGCCATCAGGATACTGGAAGCAGACGCTCATCGTCGTCGGCCGGTCGGAAAGCTCGCGGACAAATCGCGTGTCCATGCCGGTCTCAGCCATCTCGGCGACCAGCCGCCTGCCGGCCGCATCGGCGCCAACAAGCCCAATCGGCACGACTCGGAATTGCCCGCCATCCGCCTTCGCCCCCAGCAGCACGGCCACGTAGTGGGCGATGATGTGCAGCTTGCAGTAGTCCCGCACATCCAACAGCCGCCCCGTGCGGCTTTCGTTGCGGCCGAGAGTCCCATCGCCTTCCAGGGCGAAGAACAGGCCGGTTCCGATGCCGCCGACGCCGACCAGCATCCGGCAGAAGTCATTGCGATGTCGAAGGTGCATTGTCATGGCTCAACAGCTGAGGACAGTCCCAAACGGCGGGACAGTCCCCGTCGAAATCAGAACAGCTCCCACTCCGGGTGCATGGCGATCGGATGGCTCGCCGTCTCCAGCGTGGCCGTGATGAGCGCATCCTTGTGCGTCTGGAGGAGCGTCATCGGGTACTCGGCCGTCGGCGCGGAGAAGAGCGCCACGCGCAATGCCGTCTGCTTCCACGCGCCGGTGTCGCTGTACACGCGGACCTTGCGGGCCGACAGGCACTCCTTGACGCCCAGCGTGATCGACATCGGCGGCACGAACTGGTACGCCGCGCCGAACGTCCGCTGCGCCAGCGCGATGATCGTGTCGATGTTGTTCTCCTGAATTCGAACCGACGACTCGCGCACTTCCTCAATGGTGACCCGGCTATACGGATGCCGGCGGGCCTGGTTGTAGGCGATGTGTCCATCCTGCCCCCAGCCGCCCAGCGTCAGGTCTATGGGCTCGCGGGCGATCTCGGCGCGCACCTGTTCCATCGTCGCGGGCGTCAGCCAGAACCGCTGATCAGCGGGCACGTTCAGGTCCGGCCGGATGTCGCCGTAGAAGTGCGCCTCCATGTACGAGCGGAAGTTGTACGGATGCCCGTGCGGCAGCAGCCGGCCCTGCCAGTCGAGGCACTCATCCATATGGAAGACAAACAGGCCCTTCAGCGAGACGTTCCGCGCGTTGACCAGCCTGGACCACGGAGCGTACCAGCACGTCGGCCCGCAGGGGACAATCGCCCGCGTCGGCCGCCCCGCGGCGTTGTTGGCCTCGATGGTCTCGACAAGCTCGCGGGCCATCAACTGGCCCATCTCGGCCGAGTCGGCCGCAATGTGCAGCTTCACCTTGAGCTCAGGGTGACGCTGAAGCTCCGGCACGGGGACGGAACACCAGCGGTACAGGTCCTTGATGGATATGTCGCTCATTACCGTCTCCATAGGTTCCGTCCGCCAAGACAGAGAGGGGAAGATGGGAGGAAGGGATGATGGAAGGAAAGGATGAAGGCCATACCTATTCTCCAAACGCCAATGTCACGCCTGCGGCGGATAGAGCGTCTGCCGCTCGGAACGGCTTTTCGCGGTGGGCCGAACCGAGCGCACGACGAAGCGGACCAGTGCCAGCAGCGATGTCAGGATCAAGGTGAGAATCAGCAACAGGAGCAGAGAAATCAGGGTGTAGGCCAGGTCCTCGCCCTGAAACTGCTGTGCGAACCCGCCCGGATACTGCCGGAGCAGCAGGAATACCGCGTAGAGGACCACGTTCAGCCCCGGAACGGCCCAGAACATGTTGCCGATCCTGGTCGTGAAGGCGATGAGCAGACTGCCGCCAAGAATGCTCGCGAAGACGCCTATGCCCGCCGCCACAAAGAGCGCCGTGACGAAGGCCGCAGTCGTGGGGTCCGCCGACCCGCCGCCGGAGTGGCCATGCCAATGGTGCAGGTCCGCAAGCGGAAGGGCGGCAGACCATGCAGGCAGGCTCAGTGTTTCCATAGCGATACTTCCCGTTCAAAGGATGATACGCTCGCATCCGATCCTGGGCCGTATTGTTGCCCGCCGACTGGCGGTCGGCAACGGAAAACGGCATGAAGAGCGAGCAGGGCGCTGTCACGCCCGGCCAGACAGCGACAGATCATAGGATATTGGCAGGACTTGTGAATCGGAATGCCCAAATCCGATCACAATGCCCGCCTGTCGAGCGGTTGCCTCTTTCAGTCCGGGCCGGTCTTGGTTATCTTATCCGGCTGTCGAGGACCAGAAGAGGACCATGATTTCGATCAGCGCTAAGAGCGAGCAACGCAGCAGGCTTGACGGCCGCAAGCTCTGGATCCCGCGGATGACGTACATCAGTTCGCGGATGATGGCGGCCGTGTTCCGCTCCATCGGCATCGACGCGGAGCCCACGCCGCCGTCGGATGAGAAGACGCTTGAGCTGGGGGGCCTGTACACCAGCGGCGAGGAGTGCTACCCCGAGAAGATTACCCTCGGCGACTTCCTCAAGATAATCCAGGCGAAGGACTTTGACCCCTCTCGCAATGCCTTCTTCATGCCGACGGCCGAGGGCCCGTGCCGCTTCGGCCAGTACGCCCCCTACCTCAAGCAGGTGCTGGACGAGCTTGGCTATGGCGACGTGCTCATCATCAGCCCAACCAGCAGGAACAGCTACGACGGCATGGCCGAACACGCCACCGACATGATGCGCCTGCTGTGGCGCGGAATGGTCGGGGCCGACATCCTCCGCAAGATGCTGCTCAAGACCCGTCCATACGAGACGGCCGCCGGCGCGTCGGACAGGGCCTACGCGCAGGCGATGGACCTGCTGGACGCGGAGCTTGCGCGGCCGAATGTCAAGCCCGCTGCCCGCATGGCCGCACTGATAGAAGCGCTGACCGCCGGGCGGGACCTCTTCCATGCCGTGCCGGCGAGGTACACTCGCGACAAGCCGCTCATCGGCGTTGTGGGCGAGATCTTCTGCCGCCTCAACACGTTCAGCAATTATGACGCCGTCCGCAAGATTGAGGCTCACGGAGGAGAGGCCTGGTTGTCCGATGTAACTGAATGGGTATGGTACACGAACTGGTCGCAGAAGAGCCTGCTGAGGCGCGACGGCAAGACGTTCTCGCTGTCGATGCTCGGCGCGGTCATCAAGAACGCCGTGCAGAAGCGCGACGAGCACAAGCTTTTGGAGCCGTTCAAGGACGACTTCGCCGGCTACGAGGAGCCCCACGACATCTACCACGACGTGCTCCGGGGCGGATGGCCGTACCTGCCGGCCGACGGCGCGCTGGGCGAGATGGTGCTCTCTGTGGGCAAGATCATCTACCTGCACGGCAAGGGCGCCGACGGGATCATCGACATAAGCCCGTTCTCGTGCATGAACGGGATCGTTTCGGAGGCGGTATACCATGCGGTCGCCCGCGACCACGACGAGATACCAATCCGCAACTTCTACTTCGACGCGTCCAGCTCCAACATGGAGCGGGACCTGGATATCTTCATGGAGCTCGCGCAGAGCTACAGGAAGCGCAAACGTGCGCGGCGGCGCTACCCGGCGTTCTTCGGGGCGTGATGGATTTCGCCCGCGCGGCCGCATAGGATGATGGAGCATAACAAGGCCGCCTCACCGCAGGCGCGGGTGCCCCAAGTGCGATATGTCGCGTTCTTGGAGCCCCACAAGTGGCGGGCCGTAAGTTATCTATGATCGACCGCATCGCCCTGAGCACGGAGATAGAGGCCGCACGGCCACGTCATGCAAGCCCACGGATGGGTTCCCAGCCTCGCGCGCCGACGCTGGAAGAGCACCGCCTGTCGATGCGGCGGTTCGCCCATACCTACGCGTCGCTGCCGGTAATCACGCAGGCGACCTGCCCCATCTGCCGCAAGGTCGTCACGGCCGTCTTTGACAGGCGGGGCATCCAGATCGTCCTGACCTATCAGTGCCCCGCCTGCGGCCGGCGGGATGAAGTCCACCACGACGCCATCTGGACGGAGCTTCACAGCGACTATCCGGGCAGCCCTAAGGAGACCTTCAGCGGCAGCCGGATTCACCCGGTGATACGCCGTCTTCCGCGGACGGTCGAGACCCTCTGTCCGCGGTGCGGGGCCATCATACTGGGGCGGCAGTTCGTCGAGGGAGGCGCGGTATGGGTCGAGAAGACCTGCCCGGCCCACGGCCATTTCCGCGACTGCATCAACTCCGACGCCCTCCTTCACGCCAAGGCCCAATGGTGGACCTACGAGGAGCACCCCGGCCAGCGGTTCCCCCAGGTCACCGGCGCGGCCAACTGCCCCAGCAACTGCGGCCTGTGCAACCAGCACCTTTCCAGCCCGTGCCTGGCGCAGGTCGACCTGACCAACCGCTGCAACATGCGCTGCCCGATCTGCTTCGCCAACGCGGGCGCGGCCGGAAGGGTCTATCAGCCCCCCTACGAGGAGATCATCCGCCAGCTCCAGGTGCTCCGCGACATGCGGCCGATCCCGTGTACCGCAATCCAGTTCACCGGCGGCGAACCGACGATCCACCCCGACTTCCTGCGGATCGTCGCGGCTGCGCGCGACATGGGCTTCTCGCACATACAGATCGCAACCAACGGCATCCGCATCGCCGACCCGGATTTCGCCCGCAAGGCCCACGACGCCGGACTGCACACGCTCTACCTCCAGTTCGATGGCGTCGGCGAGGATGCTTACCGCCAGACGCGGAACTACCCCGGCATCTGGGCGAAGAAGCTCGCGGCGATCGAAAGCTGCCGCAAGACGGGAATGAAGGTCTGCCTCGTGCCCACGGTCATCAGGGGCGTCAACGACGAGCAGGTCGGCGAGATCTTCCGCTTCGCGGTCGCCAACGCCGATGTCATCAGCGCGATCAGCTACCAGCCGGTGAGCTTCACCGGCCGGATGGACCTCGACGAGGTCGCCCGGCATCGCTACACGCTGGGCGACCTGGCGCGTGGCATCGCCAGGGCCAGCGGGGCCTCGCCGCTCCGCGACATGTTCCCGCTGTCCATCGTCGTGCCGCTGGCGCAGATACTGGAGGCCCTGACGGGCAACCCGAAGATTCGCCCGTCGTGCCACCCCGACTGTGCGTTCGGGACGTATTTCCTCATCTCGCCGGATGGCAAGGCGTATCCCTTCCCGCAGGTCATCAACGTGGAGGGGATGTTCGTGGAGATGAACCGAATTGCGTCCCGCGTCCGGCGGCGCGGGCGGGCCAACTGGCTGGACAAGTGGCGGACGTTCCGCATGTTCAAGCGGCACTTCCACAAGGATTCCGCTCCGCCCGGCCTGACCGTCAAGCGCTTCGTCCGCGCGCTGATGGGCCTTGTGGACAAGAACCTCGGCCGAGGCGAGGGAGAGAAGCTAGGCTACCGTACGCTTTTGTGCGCGGGGATGCACTTCCAGGACCGGTTCAACTACGACGTGGAACGCGCCAAGCGCTGCGTTATACTCTACTCCACGCCCGCGGGAGTGTTCCCGTTCTGCACGTACAACTGCGGAAGCGAGTTCCGGCCGATTGTGGAGAGCCAGTACGTCGGCGCGAAGGGGACTGTCTCGCCGTCTGAGACTGTTCCCGGTTCGACAATAGCGGAGAGCGCATGATGAGAACTGCCTGGAACCTGCCCCTGGCCTGCCTGATACTGGCCGGCTGCACGGAGATTAAGCCGGCGCCCATCGTTGGCCAGGGCAATACGGTCAAGTCCAAAGACCTCGCCGTCCGCGTGGAAGTGCCGGCAAAGGTCTTCTACGTCGGCCAGCGATTCACCGTGAAGGTCACCGCGACAAACCTGACCGACAGTCCACTGACGATCACCGCCCGGCGAGGCGCGCCGGTGTACGTACACCTTTCGCGGTTCACCGGCCTGTTCGAGGAGGAATTCCAGACCTACCCCGAGGCCGCGCTCATGGTGATGAGCCAGTGGACGCTGGCGCCGCACGAGGCAAAGACATTTCCGCTCGACCTTGTGGTCGCCCCCGATTGGCCGCGCGGCGAGCCGCTGCACCTGACCGCGGAGATCAACGGCCGGCCGGACCTGCGTCCGATGGTGGTGATTACCATCGCCTCCAATCCTCCGCCGCCTGAGGCCGTGCAGCCGGGCGCGACACCCAAGGCGACACCGGCCGAGGTCGAGACGCCCGCTCCCACCCCCGGCGAAGCCCCCACGCCCGCCCAGGCCCCAACGCCAACCCAGGCGCCCACGCCTAAGCCCACGCCGCCAGCGGTGATGCCGGCTACGCCGGCCCCCGCGCCGTCCCCGAAGCCGTCGCCCGGCCCAGGTGCGGCGGGAACCATCAAGATCAAGCCTTACGAATCCACGCCCATAACCATGCCGGCCGACGAAGGGCCGACTACCGCGCCGACGACGAGGGCCGACGATGCCGGGCTGCGAGCCCCGGTCAAGCCGAAGATCACCATTCTTGCCGACGGACCCGAGGATTTGCCGCCGCCGAAGTAGCCCCGTCGCATGATCCAGCCAGCCGAACCCAACACGTCTTCCTCGCATCCGCCCAGGCGCGAGGACGCCTCCTACACCGCGCCCGGCGATCACACGACGGCCGCCGCCATCGGCAAGCAGTACCTGCACGAGTTCCTGCCCTCACAAACCGTGAACAAGTCCGCGGCGCGGTCCGATGATGGCCGCGTGACAAGCGCCGCCCACGCGCGGAACATCGCCGTCGCCGGCCAGGATGCGCCGGAGGCGCTGCGGATCGACTTTCACCATCCGCTGGAGAGGTGGCTTGCCCGCCGGCCGTTCCGCTGGCTGTTGGGGCGGCTCGCGAAGGTCGGCAGTGATGGCCGGACCGCCCTTGAACGGATAATCACCAGTTACCGCAATCCGGCCGCCCCTCGGTGGCAACGGGTCAAGTACTGGCTCTTTCACCTGTTCATCGACCGCATGAGGGGCGACGTTGACGCCGATACGTTCCGCAGGAAGCTTGCCGAACACGCGCCGACGGTCCGGGGCCTGGTGATCGTGGCGCGGTCCATCAGCGAGTTCGGCCTGACGGTGCCGCAGAAGTTCTCCGCGCCGCTGTTCGCCGTGTGGAACTTCACCAACCGCTGCAACCTCGCCTGTAAGCACTGCTACCAGGACAGCCAGCGCAAGTCGCTGGCCGACGAGTTGACGCTCGATGAGAAGCTCGACCTGGTCGACCAGATGGGCGCGGCCCACATGCCCATGCTGGCGATCTCCGGCGGCGAGCCGACTCTAAGCCCGGACCTGGTCCCGGTGCTCGAGCGCGGCCGAAAGTTCGGCATGCACCTGACCATCGCCACAAACGGCACGACCATGACGCGCGATCGCGCGGCCGAACTGGCGGCGGCCGGGCTGCGGTACGTCGAGATCTCACTCGACAGCGTCCATCCGGAGCGCCACGACGCGTTCCGCGGCGCGCCGGGCCTGTGGCAGCGGACGGTCGAGGGGATGAAGAACGTCGTCGCCACGCCGGGCCTGCGGCTGGGCATCGCCATGTGCGTACACCAGGGCAACTTCGCCGAGGTTTGCGACATGATCGCCTTCGCCAGGGACATCGGGGCGGGGTGCTTCGCTCACTTCAACTTCATACCGGTTGGGCGCGGGCTCAAGATGGTCTCGGGCGACATCACGCCGCGTCAGCGCGAGGAACTGCTGGCGATCTTGAACGAGGAGATGCAGAAGGGCGGCTTGGGCATCATCTCCACCGCGCCGCAACTTGGGCGTGTGTGTCTGGCGGGGCCGGCAGTCGGCGAGCTTGCGGGGACTGTCCCGCGGTCTGGGACTGTCCCCGGTTGTTCGAATCCGGGGACAGTCCCAGACCGCGGGACAGTCCCCAAGGTCTCGAATGACAAGGTGAGCTGCTCGCACGCCGGCAGCGGAAGCGGCATGAAGGCTCGCGTGGTGGCCAAGTACCTCGGCGGCTGCGGGGCCGGGCGGACGTACGTGTGCATCGAGCCCAACGGCAACGTCACGCCCTGCGTCTACCTGCCGCACCGCGTCATGGGAAACCTCCGCCAGCGGCCGCTGATGGACATCTACCGTTCAAGCATATTCTGGGTGATACTCAACGACCGCACGCGGCGGCTGCACCACTGCGAAGTGTGCGCGTTCCGCAACTACTGCGGCGGATGCCGCGCGCGGGCGGATGCGTACTTCGGACAGCTTCACGCGGGCGACCCCGGCTGCATCTTCAACGAAAAGCACTGGGACAAGCTCGTGGAAGACGGCGTTGCCGTCACGGGGGACCCGGCCGGACCTGCGGACGAGATCCAGATCACAGCGACCCGCCACGGACCGGCGTAACCGTTTCCGACATCATCGTAAGACGGTCAACCAATTCATGGCACTACGCAAACTGGTCATGCCTCGCACGCCGGCTCGTTGGCCACTGACTGGATCAGCTCGCCGGCTGCGCGGACGTGCGGGTCGTCGCCGCTGACGGCCAGCCAGACCGCGCCTTCGGCCCCGTGTACGCCGCCGGCCGCGACGAGCTGCGCCACGGCCCCGGTCAGCAGCCGAATTGCGTCGAGCTCCGTGAACGCCTTGCCCGGCATCACTACCATCCGCGGGCCTTCCACGCCGGGGGCGTTCAGGTCGGCTGCGATGTCCTCAAGCGGACCGGGAACGCGCTTCTCCAGGCCTATAGGGATGATGAGTTGCACGCGCCGCCCAAGAACGGCCGGCATCGCCGCCCCTACCGTGCCTGCCATCGGGTGGCCGATCAACACGGCCGCGCGGCCGGTTGCCAGGTCAAGCGCATTGCCGCCCTTGAGAATCAGGTCACCCGACTGCATCGTGTCAACCACGTCGAAGATTTCCTTGCCCCGCTGCCACGCGCCGTCGATAAGCACAACGTCGCCGGGGAAGTCGGCCTTCGGCGCGCCGGCGCCAGGCGGCGTGACCATGCCGCGACGGAAGCCCTTGCGGTTGAACCTGGCCGCTTGGCTTGTCGCCAGCAGGACCTCCTCCGCCACATACCCATTCGTCGTGCCGGCCACGATCACAAGCGTGCCCTTCTTCAGCACCGCCTGCACGGCCGGGTGGACGGCCATCGCCTTGCCGATAAGGCGCTTGGACATCGACGAAGTGAGGATGAATTGCCTTGTCATGGTTGCCTTCCTTTGACCGTGCGGCGTCTCTTGATTCTATCCCGTCGGCAGCGCTGATTCCCGAACTGCCTGGCGAGCCGGTTGACGAGCGGCGCGGCGGCGATTATAAGTGGCCCGGCATTCCAATTGGAGACCAATATGGCCCAGCCGTCGTTCGCGCCTGACCGCTACTCCAAGGCCCCCTACCGCCGCTGCGGGTCAAGCGGACTCGTTCTGCCGCCGGTGAGCCTGGGCTTCTGGCAGAACCTCGGCCGGCCCGGCAATGAGGACCTCTGCCGCCAGTGCTGCTACTGGGCGTTCGACAACGGCGTCAACCACTTCGACCTTGCCAACAACTACGGTCCACCGCCGGGCAATAGCGAACTGGTCGTCGGGCGCATCCTCAAGGACATGCCGCGGGATGAGCTCATCATCTCCACCAAGGCCGGCTACGAGATGTGGCCCGGCCCATACGGCGACGGCGGCAGCCGCAAGTATCTTCTCGCCAGCCTCGACCAGTCGCTCAAGCGCCTGGGCCTGGACTACGTGGACATCTTCTACCATCACCGGCCAGACGCCGAGGTCGACTTGGCCGAGTCGATGTCCGCTATGGACCAGGCCGTCCGGCATGGCAAGGCCATCTACGCCGGCATCAGCAACTATCCCGGCGCGAAGACCAGGGACGCGGCCGTCACCGTCAGGCAGCGCGGCTGGGCGCCGATCACGATCCACCAGCCAAGGATCAACATGCTCGACCGCAAGCTCATCACGGACCTGCTGCCGGTAACGGATGAGCTCGGTATCGGCGTCATTGCATTCAGCCCGCTGGCCGGCGGAAGACTCACAGACCGATACCTCGCCGGCTTGCCGGAAGGCTCGCGCCTGGCGGGCAGCGACCACGGCCGCCAGCGATATGAGGCGGACAAGGCGGCCGGAACGTTCGCAAAGGTCGCCAAGCTGGGCGAACTGGCCAAGGCCCGCGGCCAGACGACCGCACAACTCGCCTTGACTTGGCTGCTGTCCGACCGCCGAATCACCAGCGCTCTTGTCGGCGTTTCGTCGCTGGCCCAATTGAAGGAATGTCTCGGCGCGGCAGCGGCGGCGACGCTGACGGCTGATGAACTCAAGCACATAGACGCGGTCCTGGCGTAACGAATGTGCCTGTCCGTGGCCCTGCCGGACGGGCCAATGTAGCTCTGGAAAGGCTGAAGATGGACACGGCAGTCCTGGCATCAGAGAAACCCGCCATCCTTGGCGGCCCCAAGGCCGTCACAATACCCGACGGCGACCTGTTCGACTGGCCCATCGTCACCGCCGAGGATGAACGGGCCGTCGTGGCCGTCCTGCGGGCCGGGACCATGTCCGGCACGGCCATCACCCGCGAGTTCGAGGCCGACTGGGGCCGGTACACCGGCCTGCGGTACAACCTGGGCCACTGCAACGGCACGGCGGCGCTGCTCTCGGCCATGTTCGGCATAGGCCTCAAGCGCGGCGACGAGATTATCTGCCCCTCGATAACCTACTGGGCGAGCGCCATGCCCGCGTGGCTGCTGGGCGCGACCCCGGTCTTCGCCGACATCGAGCCGGATTCGCTGTGCCTGGACGCCGGGGACATCGAGCGGTGGCTTTCGCCGCGGACGCGCGCGATCGTGGTCGTCCACTACTGCGGCCATCCGGCCGACATGGACGCGATCATGGCCGTCGCACGCCGCCACAACCTGCGGATCATCGAGGACTGCTCCCACGCCCACGGCACGCTCTACAAGGGCCGCATGGTCGGTACGTTCGGCGACGTGGCCGCATGGTCCATGATGGCCGGCAAGAGCCTCGCCATCGGCGAGGGCGGCATGATGTCCACCAACGACCCCATCATCCACGAGCGGGCCATCGCTTTCGCCCACTACGAGCGGGCCAAGACGGACATCACGGTCCCGGAACTCACGCGCGTAGTCGCCGCCGACGGCTTCGCCACAGGCCTGCCGCTCGGGGCTCTCAAGGGCCGGATGAACCAGACCTGCTCGGCGATGGGTCGGGTGCAACTCGCCCACTATCCCGCCCGCATGGCGGAGATTCAGAAGGCCATGACTCGCTTCTGGTCGCTCCTGGAAGGCACGCCTGGCCTCCGCCCGCACCGCCCGCCCCCGGCCCAAGGCTCCACGATGGGCGGCTGGTACAACCCGCTGGGCCACTACCTGCCGGAGGAACTGGGTGGCTTGGCAGTCGAGCGGTTCATCGAGGCCGTTGCGGCCGAGGGCGGGCGATGCGGACGCGGGCCCAACTTCCCACTGCACCTGCACCCGGTGCTTAGGGAGGCCGACGTCTTCGGCGATGGCAGACCCACCCGCACCGCCTTCGCCTCACGCGACATCCGCCAGCCGGACGGCTCGCTGCCCGTGGCCGAGGGACTGGCTGAACGCGCCATGGGCATACCGCTGTTCAGGCACGACCGGCCCGACGCCATTGCCCGGCACGCCGCCGCGTACCGCAAGGTCGCTCTCCACGCGGCCGAGATTCGCCAGGCGCGGTAAAGGAGACGGATATGAGCAACCGCGGGAAGATCATCGTCGCTGGTCATCTGGTTGTCGGGACTTTTGCTTGGCTGGCGGCCGTCGCCTTGAGGAATGCCGAGGCGGCCGATGACCCGAGCGCCCCGCAGGTCAAGGTCACTTCTGCGCCAGCCGCGTCTGTGACCGCCCCGGCCAGGCTGATCGTCATGCGCTACGGCGACGGCCGTGTGAGCCACCTGGACGCCAAGGTCAGGACATTCGAGGTCGGCGCCGACGGCGACTTCGAGTGGCTCGTCGTCCAGCGCGCCACAAAGACCAGCCTCGAGCGAATTGTCGGCAGGATCCCGAAGGACGACCTCGCTTCCCTGTCGGCAAAGCTGGCAGCCGCGGGCTCAGGGCCGGGGGCGGAGGATGCAGGGCACGTCGAATTTGAGTTCCTCGACGACAAGGGCAAGGTGCAGACCAAGTCGTACTCAATGCCCCATGCTGCCCCGTGCGAGGGACTGCTTTCCAGCATCAACGCCTTGGTGGCCAAGTACGGGATGAAGCCCAGCGTTGAGACGCGCCCATCCGCAACAGGCCCGGCCGCGACGCAGGCTGCGGGACCCTCCGACGAGGAGATCGACAAGCTCGTGCTGGCAGCCATCAAGGCCGGTCCGCCCGCCGCCGGAGGGCGGATGGTCAAGCCGCTGGACCCGCCCAAAGTCACGGCGCCGGCCTCTAACAACCCGCACCTGGGCGGGACCGCGGCCCTCGCCAATCCGTTCAAGAAACACCACTTCCGCTGTGTGCTGATGGGCTACGGCACGGCCGCGCCATGGCGGATGTACGCCTGCGTGTCCGCTGACGGTAACGTCATTCTGCCGTTCGCCGCCGACAAGGACTTCGCCAAGGCGCTGGCCGCCGAGGACACGTCCAAGTGGACCGACGATGCCTGGCTCGACGCCGCCAAGCTCTACGTCCACCTTTCGACCGCGGCCAACGAGGACGGCTGGATGCTGCTGAACAAGCCGGAGGACTTCACGGCCATCGCCTTCAACATGCCCAAGGCCGGCACGCCTCAGGATGACAAGCGAAAGGCGGATGCGCAGAAGATCACCAAGCCCAGCATTACGCGCGAGAAGGACGCCGTGACAGTAAGGTTCTTCGTCTGGCGGCTCATCGGCGGCAACCTCCAGGAGTGGACCGTCGTGCTTGGCAAGGACCTCAAGGCGACCGTCAAGGACATCGCCAGGTGGGGCGGGGGCGGATACGACTGATCGCGACGTGAAAGGTCGGGACGGTGACTACCACTCCTGGCGCGCCTTGTTCCACGCTAGGCAAGTTCGTAGAGTCTGGTGATGGACGGCGCAAGACCCAGAGGCCTGGCAATACTTGCAGTGGCGGCGGCCGTGCTGTGCGCGTTGCCGGGCGAGGCGTCGGCGCAGCCCAAGTGGGTCGATCCCTACTCCGCGGAGGACTACTGGCCGCCCGGCACCGCCATCGAGTGGAAGGCGACGTGGGACGACACGTACAAGACCAACGTCGACCGCTGGGCGAAGCAGTTGCCGTACACGCCCGATGGCGCGAACGGCCGGCGTCTGCGTATGCGGCAGGCACGCCTTCTTGAGGAGATGCTCAAGCGGTTCTCCGGCGACGCCGTCCACCGCATCAGCGGCCAGGTGGAAATGGCCGACTGCCTCATCGACGCGGGCCTCCTCGTCAAAGGCTGCGGAATCCTGCGGAAGCTCATCGACGAGGCCCCGGGCGACACTGATCGGGCGGTGTCCCTGCTGGCCAAGATCATCGGCCGGTACCGGTACATCAATCCCGACGACATCGACGGCGCGTTCGACGTTCTGGATTACGCCGCCACGCGGGTCATCGCCCTCTACAAGGCCGGCGTCCTCAGCGAGCATCACGGCGTAGTCCTCACTGCGCTGCGCCGCCACTTCCTGCTCCGCCGCAGCCGGTTCCGCAACCTCGAGGCATGGGAGGATCTTCGCGACATCGAGGCGATCACCGGGCGCGACGTGTGGTGGCGCGTGCAATACGCCAACTTCCACCATGACCTGGGGCGGATCGCCCAGGCCACCGAGCTTTACCAGGAGGTCGCCCCTTACGCGACGGACCAGAGCAACGAGAGCAACACGGCCATCGCCCGCGCCGCCAACCCGCCGACCACGGCCGGGCCGCCGACGTTCCCGCGGAAGGCGTCGGTCGAGGGGCTCTGCTCCCAGCTTGCGTCACGGCCGCTGAAGGATCAGGTCGACCTCGTCCGGATGATCCTCCGCGACGCGGCCGATGGGCTGGCCGTCATGCCTCCCGCCGACGGCAGAACAACCGCGACGTGGACCTGGGCCGACAGGATGCTCCAGGCTCAGGCGCCGGATGTCCTGGCGCCTCTTCGCGCCGAGCAGCAGAAGGGTGCGCTGCCGGCTGCAAAGGCCCTGGCGTCGAAGGACTCCCCGGCGACGGTGGCCGACAAGCTGGCGTTGTGGCGACGGTTCCCATGGGCCGCCGCGGCGCAGGAGGCGTTGCTAGAGGCGGGCGAGACGATGCTTCGCCAGGGCCAGGCATCCATCGCAAAGCGGACATTTCAGGACGTTCTGGCGCATTGCGAGGATGCGACGATCCGCAATCGCGCCCAGGCCGGCGTGTGGCTGGTACTGCTTCAGCAGTCTGCTTCGGCCGAAGAAGTCAACAACGCATTCAGAGGCGTATCGCCCGACGGCCAGTATCACTGGCTGGGCTCAATGCAGCCGGCGAAGGCAATCCAGGCGCAGCTTCTGGCCGCGCAATCGGCGGCAGCCCCGCCGCTTGCCGGTCCGTCGGCCGTCGCCTCGTCGAGCATAGCCCGCCGCGTCATTCAGATGCCGCCGGCCAGCCCATCCGTCAGTCCAACGGCCACGCCGCCGCCCAACTCGCTGCTGACCGTGCCCCCGGCGCCGGCCGAGTTCGTGCAGGCGGGCAATGACATGATCCTCGCCGGACCGGACATGCTTTGCTGCTACGGACCCTATGCCGCCGCGCCGCGCTGGACGGCCGCGCCTCGCGTCGATGCGGCCGAGATCGGCGGCTTTGCATCAGTGGGCGAGGCTCACCCGCTACTCGACCTGCCGGGCCCCTACCGCCCGGCCGTCGCCGGCGGGATGGTCTTCGCCCGCTGGGGCCACTCCGCCGACGGCCGGGTCTTCGATTCGCTGGCCGCCTTCGATCAGGCGGCCGGCCGCATGATCTGGTCTTCATCCGGCCAGCCCGATAAGAGCCCATGGCATGACATCCGGCCGACCAATGACCCAGCGTTCGCCGAGGGCCGGCTGTACTTCCTCGCGACGGGCAGGGCCGTCTCCGCAAGCGCGCAGTTCTACCTGGCGTGCGCCGATGCGCGGACCGGGGTGCTCTTGTGGAAGAAGCTGCTCTTCACGGCCGATCCCTCGATCTTCGTCGAGTCCACGTACAGCCTGGACGCCAGCAGCCGCACGAGCCCCGTGACTGTGAAGGACGGTGCGGTCTACTGCGCTACTGGCGCCGGCGTGCTGGTCAAATGCGACGCCCGCGACGGCCTGATCGAATGGGCCGTCACCTACGGCCGGCCTTACCTGTACGAATGGAACGAGGCGGCCGTGCTGCGATGGCGAGCGACAGCGCCGCTCGTCATGCACGACAAGGTCATCTTCTTCCCCCGCGACATGGCGGGCGTCATAGCCCTGAACAAGGAGACGGGCAAACGAGTCTGGGACAATCCGTTCGTGCCGTCCGAGGACGCAATGGAGGTGGACGCGCCGCCCGCCGCTCCCGTGACGCCGACGACAGCCCAGGCTGGCCGGAACAAGCTGATCCTGGTCAAGGATTCCCAGTGCCTGGCCGCGATTGACGCATCATCCGGAACGGCGGTCTGGAGCCGGCGTTTTGACGAGCCGCTCCTGCCCAGCCCGATGTACCTGCGCGACAAGGGCGCGGCCTCACCGTCCGGCCCGTCGATCCTCGTCGCCTCGCGCACGGCCGTGTACCAGGTCGCCGCGCACACCGGCGTCCTTGTAGACCAATCGCCAATGGGCACGCCGACTCAGGCGATGAACGTCGCCCTCCACAACGGCCGTCTGGAATGCCTGACTGCCCAGTCGGCAGCAGCCGGCGCGTCGCCAGCCGTCTCGCTCAATGTGCAGGCGGCCGAGCCTGGAGCGTTCTCTCTGCCCGTCCGCCAGACGTGGCAACTTGACAGGCCCAGCGCGCATATGATCCTGCCGCCGCCGGAGGCGAACCTGCCCGGCAAGCTGCTGGTCGTCTGGCCCGACATGCTCGAGTGCGTCACCATGTCCGCGCGCGGCGCGGTCGATTGGCGTCTGATGATGGAGCAGGGGTTCAACCTGGCCTGGGCCGACAAGATGGTCCTTGCGGTCTACCCGCATCGTGTCGTGGCGATCAACGCCGCCAGCGGCGCGGTCCTGTGGGAGACGCCTCTGCCTGTCACGCCCAACGCGGTCCTCGTCTGCGGGCCGTACCTGACAGTCAGCTCGATGCATGGGCACGTCAACCGCCATACGTGCGTCATCGAGCTGGCCACGGGCAAAGTGCTTTGGAACCTGAAGTTCTCGATTGAGCTGGGCCTGGGATACATCTGGCAGGGCTTCACCCAGATGGCCTGGGACGGCACGAACCTGCACTTCTTCGGCCGGTCGCTGCTCGCCAACAAGCCCGCCGAGGTCATCTGCCGGACTACGGATGGGAAGATACTGGATGTCCGTGGGTTCCCTCCCGATCTGGAAATCGACGCCATCGTCGCCGACAAGGGATGGGGGTTGCTTCTGGACTCCAAGCGGCGCCTCTTCCGCCTGGACTTCGGCCAGCAGCTTGCGGTGACGCCGTACGCGGTCGACCTGAAGCCCTGGGACAGGTTCGGGCTGAGGATATCCGGCAACTGGTGCGCCATCCCATGCACGAAGCAGTACGATCATCCGACGATCATCATCCGCAAGGACGACCCGAACTGGCAGATGGTGCTCCCCGCGCCCGGCCGGCTGGAGGGCGACAAGTTCTTCGCCCTTGCCGGCCAGCCGAACGTCGGGCTGACCATTACCGACCTGCCGACAGGCAGCAAGACCGCCTTCTCCGTGCCACCGGCCAAGGATGAACTCGGCCAGTCGGAGGAGATCGTCCACTCGTGGGAGTACGGCGGCAAGGTGTACACGGTAACCGGCTTCAACCGCAACGTCTACCACTACGGCATCTACCCGCCGTCGCACCTGCGGCTGGATGTGTTCGACAAGGCCGGCGGCAAGCCCCAGGCCAGCCAGGTCCTGACGGATGTCGCATATTGGAAACTCCACGCCCGGCCGTACATGTCAGGCATGGAGGTGCTGCGCCAGACGCGGGCCGCGTTCGCAAACAACGTCCTGTTCGTGATGGATGATCGCGGCCTGCATGCCCTGGCCTCCCTTGCCAGTTCGCCGGGCGCCAAGCCGGATGAGCCTGCCAAGTCTTCGCTCCGTTCGGAAGGCACGATGGCCGTTGACGGCTCAGCCGATGACTGGCGCGAGAAGGATTGCCTTCCGCTGATGGACACCGCCGGACGCCCAGTCGGCAGGATCAGCCTGTCCTACGACAAGGACAATCTCTACATCGGCCTGGCGTATCCCGCGGCCGAGTCCCCTGCCGCCGGGCCGCGCATCGGCAGAGGCGGCTTTGGCGGCGGGCCGTCGATGGAGCTGGCTTTGAGCATCGGGCAATGGGTCTTCCGATACTGTCTGGGATTGGACGCACACGGCCGGGCCGTTATGGAGAACACAGGCGGCGAGAACTGGCCCGATGGCTTTCAGTGCATCATGCGCCAGGATCCCCTGCACGGCCAGGTCGTGTGCGAGCTGGCCTTCCCGCTGCGAGCCGCACAGGCGTGGAATGGAACGGCGTACGTCATCCCCAAGATGTTTCTCTGTGCGGCCGGTTGGGACGGCAACACATCATTCGGCGCCGCGCCCATGTTCATCTTCAAGAAGGAACTGACGGGCGTGGGCGAGATGCCAAAGAAATAGGATTGGCCGCCGGGGACTGTCCCGCCGTTTGGGACTGTCCCCAGTTGTTTGGCAATAGCGATCGGGGACAGTCCCAAACGGCGGGACAATCCCCGGTTGGACCAAGTCAAGCGTAGTTGTGGCCGTAGAAGATGTGCGGCAGCGGAAGCGCCCGGCGCAGCACCTGCTTGATGCTCGCCGACGCCGATGCTATCTCATCGCCATCCGGGGTGCCGAAGAAGAGCGACACGATCGCCCTCGGACCGTGGACTTCCCATCGCTCGCGGCCCATCTCAAACGTTAGCGTGTGAATGGCCAGTTCGTCCGCCTGCGACGCGATGCTAATCGCGGCCAGGGCCTCGTCGCCGATACGCCCGGCTATCAGAGGCGAGAAGTCACGCCACAAGCGGTCGACGTCAAGGACCTTCGTTGTACAGGGGGAGGTGATGGTCTTCGGAGCGACGCCGAGCTGCGCCATCGCGCCGGCCAGCGTGTGGTCCGATGGATAGGCGTCGATCTCGACGGTGGCCGCGTGATGCTCATCGGCCGCCTGCGCAACGCCGGCCAACGCGGCAAGCCTGTCCCCCGCCATCTCGCGCAAAGCAAGGTTGGGCTGCTTCCGCGGCGACTGATGCGGCGTGTTGACCGCGATGACGGCCGCCGCAGGCCCGCCCCGCCCGCGCCGAAGCACGTATGTCACGCCGGGAGCGTTGCACAACCGCCCGCAGTTCAGGCTCGTCACGAAGGCCCGCTCGTCGCGGTGGAAGCGGATGGCCTCGCCTTCGTACAGCCGGAGGATGTCCGGCACATCCGCATCCGTCGCCCTGGCCATCTCCAGCCCCGCGCTCGTGCGGCCGCCGCTCGCCAACATCTTCAACAATGTGTTGGGCAGCGTATACCGCCAGAGCCGACCTGCCTCGGACGCCCCGCGCCGCCGGTAGAGGTTCAGCCCGCCGGAGATCATCATGAACGACGCCCCGCCGGCCCGCGCTCGCGCAATCGCGTCGTCCATCAGCCGCCCGGCAAGGCCGGCATTACGGGCCGACGGCGCGGTACAGACCGAGCCGATGCACGCGATCCGCGTCGAGCAGCCAAGCAGGACGGCGTCGTTGACGATCACGCCCACAAGCGACACAGGCTTGTCGTCGAGCGTGAATACTCGCAGTTGCTCCAGCCGGTCGCGCCGGAACAGCGACGCATACTCGCGGCCCATGTCGCCTTCGCCGTCCGAGCGGAAGATGCTGTTGGAAAGCGCGACTACCGCGTCGAGCTGGTCCTCGCGCGGGGCCGTCGGCCCGATGTACTTAGGCCCATCCGCCATCCCGAGCGCCTACCTTCCCAGGCGGTCAACCCGGTCGTAGAACTCCTTCGTCAGCGTCGCGACGGCCGTGTCGTCCTTGACCGCCTTGATGTACTCCGCCAGCGAATCGACAAGCAGCTTCTGGAGCTTGAGGCCCTTGGCCTTGCTTGCCGCGCGGGCGTCGCCGGCGTAGTGCTCGGGGAAGTCCGTGTACCACTCGTTGGACACCACGCCGCCTTGCGGTATTCGCCTCTGCCTGCCCAGCGGGTCGGCCTTGCCCTTGATGCGGTCCATCTTCACCAGGTGCTCATAGTTGGCCAGCGTCCACGATGTCTCGCACTCGCAGGCGTGGCCGTGGACGGGCGTCTCCAGGATGGCGTCCCACTGCTTCTGCCGGTCGGGCGTAATTCGCGGCGGGACGTACACGCTGTAGTCGCGGCGCCTGGCGAGCATCATCTGGGCGAAGTAGCCCAACATGAACTTGTTCCCGCCGTGTGAGTTGCGGAGGATGATCTTGTGGCACCCGTTGCGGCTGATCTCGCCGCAGACGTTCTCCAGTATCTGGAGCGTCAGGTAAGGGTCGATGGCGATGGTTCCCGCGAACGGCCGGGCCTCGTGAATCTGGCCGAAGTAGTAGTACGGGAACACGATGGCCGGCTCCTTCTCGGCGGCCATGTCGCACAGCTTGAAGCCGTTGAGGAAATCCGTCCCCAGCGGCAGGTGGTTGCCGTGCTTCTCCAGGCAACCGACGGCCAGAAGGCACACGCCCTTGACCTTCCTGACGGCCTTGGCGAAGTCGGCCGAGGTAAGCTCTTCCCATCGCATTCTGGTTCTCCGTTACAGGGACAACATCCGTCGAATGCTCGCCTGACACGCTTATCACGCGAGGGACGAAAGGCCAGTAGGTTACGTCGTGGCCCCGCGAATCACAAGGGCGGAAACCTGTGCATGGTGGTTAACCGCCCGTCATTGGCGCTTTGGCTAGTACCGTTAATGAAAGGTCATCAAGGCTCGCCGACGAGCGCCGCATTCACAGCGTATAGCCGGCCTTCGTGGCGTCCTCGTGGAACAGCTTCACCGTGTCCAGCGAGAACTGGGCGAGGTCCTTGCCGACGGTCGGCAGCTTCTTGAGGATGTCATTGGTGACGGTGATGATGTCGCAGCCGACGGCGTCGGCCTGGAGGATGTTGAGCAACTCGCGCGGGCTGGCCCAGAGCAGCTCGATAGTCTTGTGCGGGCGCGTGTACCTCTTGGCCTCGGCCATCAACGGCACCGGGTCCACGCCGGCATCCGCGATGCGCCCCGCGAAGACGGAGACCACCGACGGCGCCCCGCCCGCCAGCGCCTCGGCCGCATCGCGGACCTGCTGGACCGGAAGGATGGCCGTCACGTTCAGCTTGACCCCCGCGTGGGAGAGGTCCTTTACCAGCGGGATAGAGGGCTGGCCCCTGGTGTTGGTGATCGGGATCTTCACGTAGACGTTAGGGCCCCAGGCGGCGATCTTGAGCGCCTGGCGGCGCATCTGGTCGAACTCGTCGCTGAAGACCTCGAACGAGATCGGCCGGTCATTGATGACGCCCAGGATGTCGCGCGCGAAGGCCTCGTAGTCGCTCACGCCCGCCTTGCGCATAAGCGTCGGGTTGGTGGTAAAGCCCTTGATCAGCGGGTTCTTGTACATCTCCAGCATCCCAGCCTTGTCGGCCCCGTCGGCGAAGATTTTGATCTTCAGTTCTGACAATGTCGGCATCTTCGGCTCCTTGGATTGCTCAAGTATCCAATCTGCTGCCTGGGCCAAGCTCGTGACGGTGCAATCCGCCGGCGGGTCCGGTTTGACCTCGGCGTACTTGCTGTCGATGAAGACCGTGCGGCAGCCCGCCCGCCGGCCGGCCTCGACGTCCTTCCACCGGTCGCCGACCATGAAGCTGCGGGAAAGGTCGATGGAGTGTTTCGCGGCCGCCTCCAGCAGCATCCCCGGATTGGGCTTGCGGCGCTGGGTGTCGCCGTCGTCGTAGCAGACCACGATGTCATCCAGCGGCAGCAGTTCCATCAGGCGGGCGTTGATGGCCTCGACGTTCGCGACCGTCTGCGTCCCGCGGGCGACGTCCGGCTGGTTGGTCACAACGACCAGCGCGAAGCCAGCTTTCTTGAGCAGCCGAAGCGACACGGCCGCACCGTCCACAAGCTCAAGTTCCGCCACCGTCTGGGGAGCGTAGGGCCTGGAGTCCCGGATGACGGCCCGGTTGAGCGTGCCGTCGCGGTCGAGGAACACGGCCTTGGAGATTGTAGATTTCACTCCACCGACTCCCACTTTGTCTGGACAGTCTTGAGCCGCGGGTGCGAGACGATCAGGTGCCAGAGGACCGCCTGGAAGGCCTCGGTATGCGGCGTGATGTCGTCGGGGTTCACCGTCGGCACAATGACGCAAGCATCCGCTACCTTGGCGGTGTATCCGCCGTCGCGGCCGACGATGCCGATCACCTTCGCGCCGACCTTTTTGGCGAACACCAGCGCGGCCACAAGATTGGGGCTGACGTTCTTCTCCAGGTTGCCGCCGCCGACGGAGAAGACCATCACCACGTCGCCCGCCCGCAGCCTGCTGCCGGCGAGCCACTTGTCGAACGTCGAGGCCCAGCCGTCGTCGTTGGTCCGCGCGGTCAACTCCGAGACGTTATCCGTCGGAGCGTAGGCCTCCAGGCCGGCAATCTTGCGGAAGTCGTTCACGGCGTGCGAAGCATTGGCGGCGGAGCCGCCGACGCCCAGTATGAACAGCCGCCCCGTGGGCGAGGCCTTCAACTCCGCGAGCACATCGACCATCTTCTCGATGGCGGGCGCGTTGAGCTTGGCGATTACCTGTGTCGCCTCCGAAAGGAACTGCTCCGTGAAGCTCACGATGTCGCTCCTTCCTTGTCACGGCCGGACAACAGGGCCCTGGTTTCCTCAAGTCCCTGGACCGATCCAATTTCGTAGAACCGCTCGCTCACCTCATAGGCCGCGAGCCGGCCGGCCGCCAGGGCGCGGGAGTACACCTCGGCCAGGTCGCACGCGCCGGCCGGCTCGATGAAGTCGAACGCCTCGCGGCGAAAGACCCCAAGGCCGTAATCGACGTGCCGCATGGCCGGCGTGCGGTTCTTCTTATCGTGGGCGACGATGCGCCCATCCCGGAACTCGACATTGCTTCGGTCCCAGCGGTCGTCGTTGCGGATTATCGTCATTAATGCCAGGGCGCCTCGACCGGTGGTCCTGCCCTGTAGGGAAGATGGGAACACGGCCTTCACGGATTGAGAGGGTTCAATGGAAGGTCTCGCTGCGAAGTCTTCCCTGAAATCCTTTGAATCCGTGAAATCCGTGTTCACTTCCATCGCATACGCCGAGTCCATCTCGAAAGTCGCCTGCACCGCGCGGTAATCGCACCGGAGATACGAGTCGCCGTACATGACGAAGAATTCGTCGCCCAGAAGTGCAATCGCCCGCTTGATCGCCCCGCCGGTGCCGAGAAGCTTGGGGCCGTCGAAGGAGAAGGCGACCTCCAGGCCGAACGCCGCGCCGTCCTTGACGAAGTCCTGTATCATCTCGCCCAGGTACCCGACGCAGAGGACGACCCGGCGCGCGCCGCGGGACTTCAGCAGATGAAGCTGGTGGGCGATGAACGGCTCGCCGGCCACATCCAGCAGCGACTTTGGCATGGCCTTGGTCAGCGGGCCGAGCCTGGTCGCCAGGCCGCCAGCGAGTATCGCGACAGGAAGTAGCTCCTGGCTCATGACTGGATGACTAGCTTGGTGCCCTCGAAGTCGAACCGGAAGCGGACTTCCTCGATGTGCGCCTCCTTCATGGCCCGCCGCAGGCGGATGCGGTCCTCGGCGTAGAACATCAGGAACCCGCCGCCGCCGGCGCCGATGAGCTTGCCGCCGATCGCGCCGTTGGCGCGGGCCAGCTTGTACATCTGGTCGATCCTGTCGTCGGACATCTTGCCGGACCGCTTCTTCTTGTACTCCCAGTGTACGTTCATCAGCTCGGCGAACTTGTTCAGGTCGCCAGCCTCCAGCGCGGCCTTGCTGTCACGCCCGAGCTCCTTCACGAAGTGCAGGTTGGCGATCATCTCCTTGTCGTTCTGCCGGCTCCTGGCGTCCTGCTCCGCGAGCACGCTGGAGGCCGAGCGGGAGTAGCCCGTGAAGAACAGCAGCAGGTTGTCCTCCAGGTTGTGGACGGTCTCCTGCTGAATGTCGAGCGGCCAGGCCTCGACCTGGTCGTTTGGCAGGAAGCGGAAGCACGTCAGCCCGCCGAACGCGGAGATGTACTGGTCCTGCTTGCCGACAGGCTCCTTGAGGATGTCGATCTCGATCCTGCACGCCTGCTCGGCCAGGTCGCGCGGATGCACCAGGTTCTTCTTGAGCGCATGCAGCGCCTTCAGGAGGGCGGTAGTGAAGCTGCCGGATGATCCCAGGCCGGTGCCGGCCGGAATGTCGGCCATCGAGGTGATCTCCAGGCCAGCGCCCGGAACCCCCACGAGCTTCATGGCCTCGCGGATGATGGGGTGCTGGACGTCGTCCACGCTCATCACCCGCTCCATCTGCGAATACTTGATGATCAGGTCCGGCACGAACGTCTTGTGGAGGGTGATGTAGACGTACTTGTCGATGGCCGCGGCCATGAGGAAGCCGCTGTGCTCCCGGTAGTACGATGGCAGGTCGGTGCCGCCCCCGCCCAGCGTGATCCGCAACGGGCTTCGGGTGATGATCATGGGCGTTTGGATCCGTATATGGCCTGGACGACCTCGATGGCCGCGCGGGCGTCGCCCAGGCCGGCCGAAGGCTCGCGCCCAAGTTGGATATCGTCCAGGAATTCCTCCAACTCCAGCGACCAGGACCTGTCGCCCATCGGGTACTCCCAGCTCGTCGTCTCCGGCGGGCCCATTTCGGGCAGCATGCGGTAGAACGTCAGCCGCTCAGTCCCGTAGCTGCCGCCCAGGCCGGAGATGTCCAGCTTGCCGCCCTTGCCGTATATCTCAAGGGAGAACATGTTTTTCCATTCCGTGCAGCTCGCGTGGAGCAGGGCCGCCTTGTCGTCAGCCGTCCGCAACAGGAGGAACGCGTTGTCGTCCACCGGCATCTTCCAGTAGTAGGTGTGCGCGAATCCTTCGACGTGGACAATATCTCCGAGGAACAACCTCGCCAGGTCGATCAGGTGGACGCCCTGGTCGATCAGTTCGCCGCCGCCGGAGATCTTCGGGTCGGCCCGCCATTCCTTGTCGTAGCCGATCCGCCCGCCGTGGCCGTACCGCCCGCGTAGGAACATCATCTCGCCCAGCGCGCCCGAGGCGACGATCTCGCGTGCCTTGAGCACGGCGGGGTGGTAGCGATGGTTGAATCCGACGCGGACAAGGACGCCGTACCGCTTTGCGGCCTCGATGAGCGGATCGATCTCGGCGACCGTCCGCCCGGCGGGCTTCTCGACCAGCACGTGCTTTGCGGCCCGCGCCGCCGCGAGTGTGACCGGCGAGAGCATGTCGTGCGTCGTGGCCACGATGACAGCTTCGACGTCCTTGCGTTCGACGGCCGCACGCCAGTCGGACACCGCCTCAGCGCCGGCGGCCGTGGCGGCAAGGGCCTTGGCCTTATCGAGGATGACGTCCGAGCATGCCACCAGCTTCGCCTTGCCCAGTGCCTTGGCGCGCTTCCGGCCGATGTTGCCGCATCCGACAATGGCGACGTTCACGAGCCACCCCAGTTCTTGCCTCGGTCGGCCGGGACGATGCGGCGGAGCGTGTAGATATCGGACTTGAGGTCTTCCGCGCGACACGGCAGGTCCTGCCAGGGGTCCCACTTGGCGCTGATGAGCTTGCCGGTGATGCCCCGGCTGTCATCCGACGCCAGGAACACACACAGGTCCGCCGCCCGCTGGATCGAGTCGCCGCCGGAGGCCTTCTGGCGCTGCGCGGCCTCATAGAACGCGCGCCCGACCTTGTCAGGCCCGGCCGCGAGCACTTCATCCAGCATCCGCGTGTTCAGGGCGCCCGGAGCGATGGCGTTGATCTCGATGCCGAATGGCGCGGCCTCGATGGCGAGCGTCTCGGCAAGGCGGACGACGCCCGCCTTGGAGGCCGCGTAGGCGCTCAGGCCCGGCATTGGCTTGGTCGCCCCGCCGCCGCCGGATACGAGGATTCGTCCCCCGCCGGCGGGCTTCATCGCCCGCAGGGCCTCGCGGCAGCAATACATCACACCCAGGAGGTTGATCCTGATGGCCTGGTCCCACTGGCCGATGTCGATCTCGTCGAGCGTCCCTTTGGGGCCGTAGACGCCCGCGTTGGCCAGGACCACGTCGAGACCCCCCATCGCCGCCAGCGCCTGCTCGAACAATGCCCGCACCTGCGAGGCGTCGGACACATCCGTCGGGACCGCCTTCACCGTCGAGCCCGCCGGCGCGACAGCCAGCAGGTCCCGCTCCGCCTGAGCGAGGCGCTGGGCATCGCGGGCGCAGATGACGACGCTGGCGCCCTCGGCCACAAACGCTCCGGCCGCCGCCAGGCCAAGGCCCTGATTGGCGCCAGTGACGATAATTCGTCTGCCCTTGAGCTTCATGCGCCCTTTCCCACTCGAACGTACCTGATCCGCTCGTCCACGCCAAGCCGGTCGGCCAGCAAGCCGCCCGCATCCACGATCACCGGCTGGGCCATCCCACGCAAGACATCATCGGCCGTGACCTGGCGGAACTGCGGCCACTCGGTCATGACAACCGCCGCCTCGGCCCCCGCCATGGCGGCGGCCAGCGAATCGGCCAGGCGAACGTGCGGCGCCAGCTCCGCCGGCAGCGCCCGCACGGCCGGATCATAGGCCGTGACGGCCGCGCCTTCACGCGCCGCGGCAAGGCACAGCTCCACGGAACTCGACCGCCGCAGCGTGTCGGTCCCCGGCTTGTAGGTCAGCCCGAGCACCGCGACCTTCCGGCCGGGTAGCGGCCCGACCAACTCCCTGAGCCGCTGAAGCGGCCATCCCTTGTGGCGCTCGTTGGCGCCGTAGACGGCGTCGAAAAACGGGCCATCCGCGCCGGTGGATTGGCCGAGCTTGACCAGGAACGCGATGTCCCGCGCCAGCGTGCCGCCCGCGAACGCCCCGCCCGGCCGCAGGTACGCACGTGGGCCGATCCGCGCGTCGCTCTTAAGCGCCCGACCGACCTCGGCCGCGTCGGCCCCGACCCTCTCGCAAATGCGGGCGATCTCGTTCATGAAGACGACCGACGTGGCAAGGAAGGCGTTGGTGGCGTGCTTGGTCATCTCGGCGGACTCGACGGACATCCATTCAATGCGCCGGATGACAAGGCCCAGGGCCGCCTGGAGAGCCTGCCGGGCGCGCTGGGACCGCACGCCGACGACGAACCGGTCGGCCTTCGTGAACGCGTCGATCGCGGAGCCAAGACGCAGGTTCTCGGGCGAATAGGCGAAGTCAACCTTGCGCGCCCCGCCGCACGCGGCAAACGCCTTCTCCAACCTGGCCGTCGTCCCTACGGGCAGTTGAGACGACACGACGACAGTTGTCCCGTCGTCGAGATGCCGAAACAGCCTCATCACTCGTTCGACGACGAACTCAACATCCGCCCGATCCTGGTCATCGACAGGCGTGTCGTAGGTGATCCAGACGATGTCGGCCCCGGCGACTGCGGCCGCCGCGGAGGAGCACCGCAGCCGTCCGCCGGCCGTCCACTGCCGCCACAGTTCGGCGAGCCCCGGCTCATCGACCGGCAGCCTCCCCTCTCGCAGGCCCTCGACGACCGATTCATCCTCGTCCATCGCCGTGACCTCGTGTCCAGCGGCCGCCAGGCATGCGGCGTAGACCGATCCAAGGTGCCAGATGCCGACGACGGCGATCTTCATTTCCGCGCCTCCAGGGCCGACGGATTGGCCCGCAGGTATGACAGGGTGCGGATGACGGCCTGTTCGATGCTCAAGGCCGGCCGCCATCCCAGCGAACGTATCGCCGAACAGTCGAGGAATATAAACGGGTTGTCGCCTATCCACCCGCGGTCGCCGCCGGTGTACTCGATGCGCGGCTTGAGGCCCATCTCCCGGCAGATCCAGCCGATCGATTCGTTCACCTCGCAGTATTCATCCGTGCCGAGGTTGAACACGTTGACCTTGCCGGCGGCCCTGGCCATCGCGAGCATCATGGCGCTGATGCAGTCGCCCACGTACAGATAGCTCTTCCGTTGCCGGCCGTCGCCCAGCACCTTCAGCATGGAGGGGTGCTCCACGAGCTGCCGGTAGAAGTCGAACACGTGGCCGTGCGAGTAACGCTCGCCGAGGATCGAAACGAAGCGGAAGATGAAGCCCGTCATGCCGTAGCCTTCGCAATAGGCGGCGATCAGTCCCTCGGCCGCCAGCTTGGAGGCGCCGTAGAGCGAGGTCTGGATCGGGAAGGGCGCGTTCTCCGGCGTGGGTATCACGGTTGCCTCGCCGTAGACGGAGCCGGTGGAGGCGAAGGCGATCCGACGGACGCCGCACGCTCGCATCGCCTCAAGGACGGTCCACGTCGCGATCGTGTTCTGGTCCAGGTCCTTTCGCGGGTGTTCCAGGCCGAACCGCACATCCGCGTTGGCGGCCAGGTGGATGACCGCGTCGCAGCCCTTCATCGCCGCCTTCAGCGAATCCGGGTCCAGCACGTCGCCCCGGACCTGAGTGAAACTGGCGGACTTGCGGGCATGGGCGATGTTCTCATCCCTCCCCGTCGTGAAGTTGTCATACCCGACCACCGTGTGGCCGTCCGCCAGCAGCCTGTCGGCGACGTTGCTGCCGATGAACCCCGCTGAACCGGTGACGAGGAAGGTGGACACGGCGGCTACTCCGCGCCCCCCGCCCCCGGCCCGGCCTTGTCCGCCTCGAACCCGACGGCCTTCTCCACGATGAACTTCGGCCGCTGCTTGACCTCCTCGTAGATGCGGCCTATGTACTCGCCGAGGATGCCCACGGTAATAAGTTGAATCCCGCCGATGAACAACACGAGGATCACGATAGTGGGGTTGCCCATGGGGAAGGGAAAGCCGCACAGCTTCATTATCAGGTAGACCACGGCCAGCAGCAGTGACACCGCCGCGATGAAGAACCCCATCAGCGAACTGAGACTCAGCAGCTTGCTGGAGAAGCAGATCAGGCCGTTGAGGCCGATCCGCATCGAGCCCGTCAGCCGCCCGTAGTTGCCCTTTCCGGAATGGCGGGCCGGGCGGTCGAACAGGATGGACGTCTGCTTGAACCCCACAACGGCCACCAGGCCGCGGAGGAACCCGTGCATCTCCCTCAGCCGGCACACTTCATCCACCACGCGGCGGCTCATCAGGCGGAAGTCGCCGGTATGCGGCGGGATCGGCACGTCGGAGAGCCTGTGGATGATCTTGTAGCCGGCCCAGGAGATGATCCGCTTGAGCAGCGTCTCCCCCTTGCGGCTGCGGCGCTGCGCCATGACGACGTCGTATCCATCGCGCCACTTGGCAACCATGTCGATGATGAGCTCGGGCGGGTCCTGGAGGTCCACGTCGATCACGATGACCGCGCGGCCGCTCGAGAACTGCATGCCCGCCAGCGTGGCCATCGGCTGGCCGAACCTGCGCGAAAACTTGAGCAGCTTGATCCGCTGGTCCTTCTGCCGCGCCTCGCCGATGATCTCCTCCGTGCGGTCCGGCGACGGGTCCATCGCGAATATGATCTCGAAGTCGCCGGTGATCTTCTCAAGGATCGGCGTGAGCCGCTCAAGGAACGGAGCGATGTTGCCCTCCTCCTTGTAGACCGGCACAACGATCGACAGTTCCATGCTCGTCTCGCTCCGCGACGTGGCAAAACGCCCGTGCATCTTATCGTCCCATGGGCATTTGAGCTTGAGTATACACTCGTTCCGGCCGCGCCTGGAAGGACATCCCCGCTCATTCGCCGCCCCAGGCGCGCCGCGGGCCTCTGTTGGTCCGGAACAACAGCTACTCATGCCCGTCCGCCGGGCCTCGCGGGAGGCACGTCATGGCGATCACCAGGTTGCAGAACACCAGCGGCACTCGCAGCGGGAAGAACGACCTGTGCGCGACCCTGAAGTGCGGCGCAAGCTCCTCCATGATCTCGCCCGGCGTGTTGACGTGATTGCGGCGGATATACCAGTCGTAAGGCATGCCGTACCGCTTCTCGAATATCCGCTGGGCGGAAATCCGCCGGGCCAGCCCGTAGGCCAGCCCGCCCTCGCAAGGGATCACCGCCGACAACGTCCCGCCGTCGGGCCGGCAAAGCCTGTGCAGTTCGCGCACGGCCGCCGGCAGGTTCGGCAGGTGCTCCAGGACGTGGATCGCGATGATCCGGTCGAAATGCCCGTCGGGAAACGGCATCCGCTCCTGGCAGTCGGCCTGAAGGACCTGCGCCCACGGCGCCCGCCGGCGGAGGATTTCGCACAGGTTCGGAAGCACTTCCACGATGTGGTACTGGCCGCGCTGGGCGTCGTCGAGCTGCTCGTAATCGAGGTGCTCTCCGCGCCCGCCGCCGATCTCCAGCGTTCGCAGGAACCGCTGGGGCCGATGCCGCACCGAGTAGCTCTGGTTGAACCGCTCGATGGCGCCGTATCGCTGTGGAAGGACGCTCAGCCAGTGCTCCATGAAGTCCGCGGCGACCTCTTCCTGGCGGGCTGTCAGCGGCTCGAACACCTTGGGCCACTTGGGCCGCACGGGTTGGGCAGGACCACTGTTGTCGGACGGGCATTTCATCGCGTCCGCCTATGGCAGGTTCAGGCTCTCGCCGGGAGCCAGTTCCGCGGGCGGGCCCTGAATCGCCTGCTTCACTTCATCATCCGAGAGCTTGAAGACCAGGATCGAATGGCCGATCTGGTCCATGGGCCCCGGCTTGTAGTTCCTTAGATAGGCAGCCAGCCGGGCGAATCGCAGGTAATCGTAATCGTGAAGGACCTGCGCCCAGTAGGCCTGGCCTTTGGCGGCGATCATCGCATCCCTTTCCACGGACCCGGCCCGTGCGAGCTGGCCCACGGCCGTCAAACGCTCCTGGTACATCCGCTCCCTGGCTTCATTCCAGCGCCCCGCGAAGTCGGGGCAGCACTCCAGGACCGATGCGCTGATGCAGTAGTAGCCTCCGTAGAGGTCGTAGAGGGTCAAGTCCCGGCGCATGTCCATAAACGACGGCAACTGGCGCGCGGGAATCCGGTAGTAGGAGGGGTCGGCGGCCCCGAAGTAGGCGAAGTAGGCCTTGGGCCTCTGGCCGGGCGCGGGCATCGTGCAGTCGTGGTCATCGAGCCATTTCTTCAGTCCCGGCAGATCCTGCCCCCAGTCCACCGAACTGTCGGCCAGGTGCTTGTAGCCGTTGGACGACCCGCCGGCGAGGAGGTTGAAGTAGGGCAGGTAATTGGGCCAAACCCACAACGTCTCGGCCGCCATCAGGGCCAGCAGGGCGATCATCCCTCTCCTGGCCCAGCGCAGAGAGCCATTCAGCCAGTACGCAGCGCCGCCGGCCAACACGAACAGCGGCATGTGGACCGGCAGGATGTGCCTGACGCCTATGTTCATGTCGCTGGCCACGGCGCTGGCCATGTAGACCCCGCTGACGATCCACAGCGGGGCCGTCCGGTAGAAGGAGTCCCACGCCGACGCGATGATCGGTTGTCCCTTCTCCTTGCGCAATCGCTTCCACGTTCGGATCGCCGCCCAGGCGGACAGGGCCAGCAAGGCCAGGAACTGTATCTGGTTCTTGGCCAGGAAGCAGTACGGGAAGAACGCGCGGAAGCCCGTCACGCTGTACCGGCCGTTGAGGAACGCCAGCCGCTGCGCGTATTTCAGCACGGCGGCAAGGCCGTTGAGATACGATTCCGGCAGCAGGTGGTGGTCGCGAGCAAAGAGGATCGTCGTCTTCTTCAGGCCCGGCTCGTCGAGGACGTCCTCCCAACGGTCGAAAAGGCGGTCGCGCCCTTCGACGTAATGGTTGAACGGCTGGTAGCGGAAGCCGTGAAACGCCCAGATCACCACCACCACCATGACGACGTGGGCCAGGACGGTCCCCGCCAGCACCCCCGCCTGCCCCAGGCGCCCCTGGACCACGCGCTTGGCCCCGACAGGCAGCGGGCGCTTGACTATCATGCGCAACGCGAGCATCAGCCCGCCCATCGGGACCATCAGTAACCCGGAGAACTTGGCCATGAACAGAAGCCCCATTGCCAGCCCGCTCAGGAGCAGGCGCGGCCATGTCACCCTTTGCAGGACGGCCCAGAACGCCCAACCCGACGCGAGGAACATGAACGAGACGGTCATGTCCGACGTGGTGATGGGCGCGTAAGCGAGATAAAGCGGGCTGAGCACCACGGCCGCCAGCGAGACCAGGCCCCCGGTCTCGCCGAAGAGCCGCCGCGAGATGCGGTAGATCATGAACGCCAGGCCCACCATGACGGTGGCCATCATGGCGCGCCCCAGCATGACCATGTGCTGGGAATCGTTGCCCGACTCGTAGAAGAACTGCTGGGCCATGTTGTTGGTGTGCGAGACCCACCAAGACGCCTGGTCCATCGACGGGAACCTATAGTCCCCGAACATCAGGGGAATCGCCATCAGGCGCTGAGGCAACATGCCGTTGGACGTTACCATGCGCCAGTCGCCGAACTGCCAGTAGGTGTAGCCCCCCATCAGGTGCCCCATCTCGTCGAAGGTTGGGGACTTCTCCAGCAGCGCCGAGAACGACAGCAACCAGCCGGCCACCAGCAGGAATGCAACCAGCAACGTCCGCAGAGGGAGCTTGCTCCGGGTTTTCGCCGGCAGAGACTTCTTCTTCTTCTTGGCCATGTTGGCTCCGCGCATGGCGCCGACATCATCCATCGTCAACGGACGCACGCACGCTCAAGTATGTTGTACTAAATCGCCGCGCCCGTTCTGCGCCAATCCGCTCATCACGAGGCCCCAGGTCCGGCGGCCAAGGTCAACAGCCTTTGCGCGTTGTCAAGGAACATCGCCCGCACATCCCCAGCGCCCAGCCCCATGTCGGCGCAGGCGTCCTTGATCGCCTTGAGTGCCTCGTACATGTAGAGCGTGTACCCGGCCTCGATCTCCGGCGGCTCACGCCGCCCGCGATTGAAGTAGAAATCGTGGCTGGTGTGGTTGATGTACTGCCGGCCTTCCCACGTCCGCCGCCCGCGCATGTAGAACACCGGATTGTCCGTGCCGTAGAGGACGCGCCTCGGACCAAACAGCTTCAACGCCAGGCGATGCACGGCTGGGTTGAGGACGGCCGAGTTGTCGAAGTAAAGGCCCTCATCATCCGCCAGCGGAGGCAGACCCTCCAGCGCGTGCGGCTCCGTGTAGCACCGGCCAAGGTGGGCGATCACCAGGATTACCCGCGGATACCGGCGGCGGATTTCCTGAATCTCGCGGATGTTGTCGGGATGGCCGAGCCTCGCGGCCTTCGGCACGTGCAGCGTCACCCACGCACGCCGCTGGTCGATCACCTCCAGCGCGTGGTGCGGCAGGAATTCGAAGATGCTCGCCTCCTGGTACACATCCCGCGTGTGCGGGTTGTAGCCGATCAGCGTGTAGTACGGCTTGACGCCGATGACGCCGGGCTTGTCGAGCTCGGCGGCCACCTGTTGCTGCGTCCATTGCGGCTTGAGCATCGCCAGGCTCAGCCAGCCGCGCTTGAGGCATTCGGCGCGGACGTACTCGTTGCTCCGCTCGATGTCGTATGCCAGGTCCGGGCTGCCGATGGCCAGGCAGCTCACCTTCCGCCCGGGGAAGACCGTGGCGATGCACCGCTGGGCGCTCGGCGCGTCGATGGGCTGGCTTGCCTCATTGACCCACATCTGCCTGCGCATCTCCTCCGTCACCGGGCTTTGGCGCAGGGCCGGGTCGATGAAGTGTGTGTGGGCGTCGATTATCTCGCGCGGCAGCCAGCCCTCCAGGTGCTCGTGCCAGAAGCTACGGTCAACGTCGTTGTACTTCCAGACGAAGCAGAGGTCAGTTTCATTCATCCGTTCATCCGCCTGCCGGCAACGATTCCACATACTCGCGAAACATCTGCGCGTACGCCGGCGCATCCGCGCCGGGCGCGAACTGGCGCACCGGCCCCGCCATCGCCCGCGAGAGCCCCGCTAAACCGGCGTCCGGCTCAACCAGGCCGCGGGCGATCACGGCCGCTCCCTTGGCGCTAGTCTCCGTTTCGGCGCAGCACGATACGCCAAGCCCCGTCACATCGGCGACCATCTGCGGCGTCACCTTGCTGCCGGCCGCACCGCCGCACATGACCAGTCGCCCGATCCGCAGGCCGGCACTCGTCAGAAAGCCCAGGTACCTGTTCAGCTCCATCGCCAGGCCCTCGACTACGGCACGCAGGATGTGGCACGGGCCGTGCGAAAGTTGTAGACCCGACAGCTTGCCACGCACTGATCGCTCCAGGCGCGCCCCGCCCCCGGGCACGAGCAACGGCCAGAACCGCAGCCCATCGCTCCCGACAGGCGATCTGGACATCATCGCGTCCAAGTCGTCGTGGCCGTTAATCGCCAGCACCTTCCTGGCCCACGACACGGCCGAGCCGCCGTTGGCCATTGTGAGCATCTGGCCGTACAGCCCGGCGGCCGGATGAGTGCAGACGAACGCCTCGTCGATCACCGGGCGCAGCAGCTTGTCGGTGGCCGCCAGCAGCACCCAGGCGGTGCCGGCCCCGAACATCACGTCGCCGGCCGACGTCGCCGCGCTGCCAAGCGAGGCGGCGTACTGGTCGTGGACCGCCGCCGACACCGGGATTCCCTCCGGCAAGCCGGCGGCCCTGGCGGCCTCGGCTGTCAGCCCGCCGACTCTCTGGCGAGCCGTCTTCAGGATCGGCAGTTGCGACTCGGCGATTCCCAACTCGCGCAGCACGTCAGGGTCGGAACCCTGGGTCCACGGATTGAACATCATCGTGATGGCCAGGGACGTCGGATCGTGCGCCGCGCAGCCGCAGAGCCGCCCGACGATGATGTCGCCGACGTAAGCGATCCGGTTCGGCAACGCCAGCATGCCCGGGTACTCCTGCTTCAGCCGCAGGAGCTGCCCTACTACCCAACCGCATCCGCCGTGGCCGATCCGTCCGGCGAACCAGTCGCGCCCGAGGCGAGAGGTGAACTCCTCGGCGAACGGCTTTCCGCGCCCGTCGAGCCAGCTTATGACGTTGCCCAGGCGCCGGCCGTCGCCATCGAGAATCTGGATCGCGCCGCCCTGGCTGGAGACACCGACGGCCAGGACTTTCGACATGTCGGCGGATGACCCGACCTGCCGCAGGGCCGCCAGCGTCGCCGTCCATATCTCCTCGATGTCCTGCTCGACGCCCACCGGCCCGACCTGATGGAGAGGCACCGGCGCCGCCCCGCGCGCAAGCACTGCCCCGGCCGCGTCAGTCAAAACGGCCTTGATGTTCGTCGTGCCGAGGTCTAGTCCGAGGTACATGGACGGTACTCGCCTCCGAGTATCTCCGCAAGGTCGCGGATGCGCCGGCTCGCCTCGCCAAAGCAGACTGCGCAGTGATGCGGCCCGCCCGCCTTCGCGTATGCCGTGAGGAACCGCCGCACGTCGTCGCCGACCTTCATCTTGAAGTGCGGCACGTCCATATCCAGTGGGCCGTAGTCCTCTATCACGGCAGGCGCTGTGATGAAGTTCCAATGCGATCCGTGCGGGCAGGATTGCGTCAGGGCGAAGAACGTCGCGAGGCCCGGCTCGAACGTCGTCACGAGCGCCAGTTGCCTCTGCCGGGTCCGCGTGATGGGCGTCGGCCGGGCCGCCAGCGCGACCTTGCGGTCCTTCCGCGCCATCGCGACGTTGGCCTCGCCCATGTGGCTCATGAAGACGGCGTTGCCGGCGAAGTCGATGGTGAACATCTCCGCGAAACTTGCCGGGGGGCAAAGCCAGTTGAGCATCGCCGTGCCGATGGCGGAGACGAGGTCGCCCTCGCCGCCGAAGCCGATGCCGTCGGCCATCATCCTGCTGGCGGCGACGAAGGGCACAGTCGGCGTTCGCTCATCCTCGCCGAAGGCGGTGAACTGGTACGTCAAGGCGTCCAGGCCGCGCCCGGCGGCCATGGTGCGGAGGGCGATCTCAACGCGCGCCGTCGCGTCCAGGTCGGCCTCCGTCACGTCCGGCGCCACCGCGTACGCGTCCCGGTATTCCGCCACAAGCGCGGTCACGGCCTTTGGACTGGCGTCGGCCGCCCGGCGAACGTACTCCTCGACGCTCAGCGCCGTCCACTGGCAGCCCAGCGTGGCGACGAGCTGCGTGGTGTCCAGGGCGAAATCGCCCATGCCGGGGAACGGATAGCCCAGGAGGCCCAGCCGCGCGGACCGCACCTTGCGGGCGACGGCCGCCGCGATGAAAAAGTCGCGAAGCACATCCATCGCCCCTTCATCACGCACGTGCGAGGTGACGTAGCGGAACTTGACGCCGCTCCGCAGCAGGACGTTGGCGAGGTCCTGCGTGCCGTGGACGCCGTGGTTGTCGATCATCGCCTGCGACGTGAAGGCCGCATCGACCGCGTAGAGCTCCTGCGTGTTCCACACCAGAATCGGCAGCCGTGTCCGCTTGAGGGCCGGAAGTGCAAGCTGGCTGGGCGAGTAGGTCAGCAGGATAACGAGTATCGCGTCCGCGCCGGCCGTCTCGAACCGCGCCACGGCCGAGTCGATCTCCTCTCGCTTGAAGACCGCACGGTCGAAGATCACATCCACACCCGCGTTCGCCAACGCCGGCAGGATATCGCGCCGCAGCCACTGCTCCCGCCGCCCGCGAAGGCTGGGGGCAAGCGTCTCGTAAAGCTCCAGCGTCAGCCCCAGCAGGCCCACCTTGGGCCGAAGTTGAGCGGCCATCGAATCTCTCCTGGTTTTCGTGCTGCCTGTCCCCGCCGTGCTTTCATTTCTGCGGCAGATCGACCCACGCCTGGCGCACGGCCGAATCGCGGACCGCCTCAAGCACACGCTGGATGTGGATACCTTCGGCCAGCGACGGGTGCGCCTCTTTGCCGGCGGCCACCGCCTCCAGGAACGAGTAGAGGCAATGAATGTGCCCGCGAATCCAGCCCAGCGTGAACTTCGGGCCGGGGAACGAGCCGCCCGGCGGCAGGTACTTCTGCATCGTCGCGATCTGCTGCCAGCCGCGATTGCCCCCGAAGTCGCCCTCGCTGAGCCGCCCGTCGTAAACTTCGAGGATGTTCGGCTGCGTCAGGTTGAACCGCATCGCCCCGTGCCGGCCGTGAATCTCGAATCGCAGTTCATCCTCCGTGCCCGTGGCGATCTTGCTGACATCGACGCTGCCGAACGCGCC
>JBHGBE010000026.1:0-58299 GCA_041946855.1 Phycisphaerae bacterium
GATTTCGAGTACTTTTTGCGCTACGCCTCCGAAAATCACGCTTGTTCAGGGGCTAGTGCAGCGTCAGACTTGTGTCTTCGGAAAGCATTGGCAACCTGATCAGGTTCGAAAGCATCGAAAATTGGTGACTGTCCCGAATTTCTAGAATTCGGGACAGGCACTAATTTCCTGCACTTCCTGATGCGGTCAGACGACAGGTAGATTCAGGCTTGACGCTGCGCTACGGCTTGGCCACAGCGTAGAGCATCCGTTCGGCGGCGATGTACAGCACGCCGTTGGCGGCCACGGGCGTGGCGAAGATGCGGGATTTCGTGTCGATGTCGGCCAGGAGCTTCTTCTCGCGCCCGGCCGCCAGCACGTAGAGGTGCCCGTTGAACCCGCCGATGTAGACCTTGCCGTCGGCCACGAGCGTCGAGGACCATAGCTGCGTCCCGGTCGAATGTGTCCATATCTCCCGGCCGGTGGTGGCGTCCTTGCAGTGGATGTCGCCGGCGCGGTCGCCGATGTACAGCAGGCCATCCGCGATGGCTACGGTGCAGTCCGAGCGGTTGATGGTCTTGTCGCACCAGACGACGGCCGGGCGGCCCTGGTCGTCGATCTTCGACGGGTCCAGGCACCACAAGGCGCCCTTGCCCGTGCCGTGCTCGGGGTCCTGGCCGATGGCAGTGTAGACCAGGCCGCCGTGGAAGACCGGCGTGGCGATGACTTCGCACGGCCCATCCTCCTTGGCGCGGTATGGGATCGGCTTGCCGTCCCGCGTGACGTACTCCGGCGGATTGCAGTCGAGGGACCACAGCTTCCTGATTACCGGCGTCTTGCCCGGCCCGTTGAAATGCGCGGTGACGTTGGGGTCGATTTCTGGGTCGAAGCCGTACAGCCAGCCGTCCGCCCCGCCGAATGCGATCTGGTCCTTGCCGTTGATGGCGGCCATCGCCGGCTGGCTCCACTCGGTGTGGAACATCCGCCGCCCGATGTGCTCATCATCCCCCGCCAGCAGCTTGCCCGTCTTCTTGTCCAGCGCGATGAGGCTGGGGACGGTCGAGTTCGCGATCCGCTGGCGCGGATTGCCCACGCCGTTGGAAGTGGACACGAATATCGTCTGGCCGCGAATGAGGACCGAGCCGGTGGCCACATCGTGCGGCTGGACCCACAGCGACCGCATGTCGAACCGCCAGATGATGTCCGCATCCGTCGGGCCAAGTGCGAACGGCGGCCCACTCGCGCGCGTGGCCGTTTGCGACGATGGCTCGGGCGGCTTCCTGCCCCAGGGCGGCTGAGACAGGTACGCCGCCTCATCAGTGAACGGCCCGTCGTTGCCATCCGCAAGGCCTTTCGCATCGAGGCAGAGCACTTCGGCCCTTCCGGTCACGACGTAGACGCGGTCGCCCTCGATGGTCGGCGTGGCGACGATGCCCATGTCCTGGTAATCCGCGTGCGGGGCCGCAAGCTGCCACAGGAGCGAGCCATCCGACTCCTTGAGGCACAGCAGGATGCCGTAATCGCCCTTGTACTTCGGGTCGCGCGGCGCGCCGTTGTTGGTGCCGATGTAGACCCGCCCGCCCGCGACGGCCGGCGTCGACCAGGTGTGCGTCCCCAGCGGCACGGCCCACTTGACGTTGAGCCCCGCGGGATGGGAGGAGGCCGGCCCCCTGCCGTCACGCCTGCCCGCACTGGCCGGCTCGAAACTCTCCGGCAGCCCGCGCTCGGCGCTGACCATGTTGCGGTCGGCCCGGCCGGCCCATTGCGGCCAGTCCTCGCCTCTCGCAGCCACCGCCATCGCAGCCGCGGCCAGGAACAGAATCACCAATCGCTTACTCACCGGTACTTAAACACCGCCGGAGACCTCAGGAACCGAGAAGACAGTACCCAACAGTTCAGCCCAGGCCGCGGCCGTGCGGTCCGCCTGTCCGAGCACGGTCGCTGCTCCTTCTACGTGGCCGTCTGGGACGGGCGGAAGCACAACGACGTCAAGCTCTGGTGTCAGTGCGGGCCGGATGATGAAGCCAGCCCCTGTCTGACTGTAATGCTGCTTGGTGAGGACTGAACGGGATTAGTCCGCGATGACCGACACGCCGCACCGTTCAGCGGCGGCCAGGCGAAGAAGCTGGGCGAGTTGCTCGAGTCTTCCTGCAACTGGCTCTTCCTGCACCGCGGATCTAAGCTTGACCACCTCGCCCAGCAGTGCCGGGATTTCATTCCCGCCGAACTCAGCGTCCTCGTAGTACTCTGACAAGCGCCACCAAAGCGGGCAGTCGAGCTTATTGGCTAGCTGAACCAGACCCCAATGCTCATCGACACCAAGGGAGACGCTTTCGCGGATGCGCCCAGCGGCATCGAGGATCGCGATATCCAAGCTCATAGGAGTTTCACCCATCCTAACTCATCCTAACTGTATTCCCCATGGCAGGACAAGACATGCGTGATAGTACGAACACCAGTTCAGTTCACGTCGGCGAGCGCGTTCGGTCGCCTACCGTTCTCCCGTATCCGTGTGTGCAAAGCCGAAGTTCATATTGGCGAGGTAATAGGCCGTCTGGAGAATGACTATGTGATTCGGCTTGGAGGCGCCCTCCTCCAAAGGCGACTGGACCGCCAGCACAGGGCATGACTTCGGGTGCCTCTGGAGCGTGTGCAGCACCTCGCGGTAGTACGCCATGCGGACATTCTGCAAATTCGCCAGGGCCTCCATGAACTTGGCCGCCGGCGCCGACTGCCCGATCCTGTTCTGCCGCTGGGGGTTCTTCTCCAGGTCGGCCTCCATCGCAGGCAGGACCTCCTCCGCCAGGTTGGTCGCGACCTCCTCCCGCGCATCCTGCGATTCCTTCGGCAGCGTGACCAGCCGCTTCATTGGGAGCATCTCATCCAGGGCGCGCTGCTCGGCGGCTATCTCATCCATCGCCACAAGTTCCGGCGATCGCTGATCCGGCATCGGCCGGCCCGGAGTCATCTGCCCGGGGACCTCGACGTGCGCCGGCACGCGCGCCACCGCGTGCTGGGCGAAGAACATCACGGCCACCACCAGTCCCGCCAGCGCGCCCCACGTCCACATCGGCGGCCAGTCGATCTTCAGCGGCGAGCGGGCCAGCACAATCCCGATGGCCAGCCCACCGATGAACCCGCCCACGTGTGCGGCCGAGTCGATCCGCGGCGTTACCAGCCAGAACACGTTGTATATCAGCACCGTCGCCAGCCAGCCCCGCAGCGACTTCCGCAGTTGCGGCGGAAACACCCGCCAGTAGCGCAGCAGGATGGCGGCCGTCGCGCCGAGCATCCCGAACAGGCCCCCGGAAGCGCCGGCCGACACGCTCTGCGGCGACCACCAAATGCTCGCCAGGCTGGCCGTGACCACGCTGAAGAAGTAGAAGAACGCCGTCCGCCAACTGCCCTGGTAGGCCTCCAGGAGCCAGCCGAAGTACAGCATCGCCATCATGTTGAAGAACAGGTGTACCAGGCCGATGTGCAGGAACGAGCACGTCACGATCCGCCACCACTGGCCGGCGCGCACCAGCGGGCCGTAGTCCGCGCCCCAGTCCAAGAGCAGCTTGGTCGGCGGATCGCTCAGCACCGAAGGCCCGGCCGTCAGCAGCATGGCCCCGAAGACGGCCACGCAAGCGGCCATCAGGATGTAAGTGACCCGCGGCCGCCCCGCCAGGGCCTTGGCCTGCTGCTGAAATGCCTGGATGGAGCGCAGAGCTTCAAGCTGCTCGGCCATCGCAGTGCGGCAGTCGATGTTCGCGGACTTGGCCGCCTCGCGCTGGTCCAGCAGCCGCCGCAGGTTGCCCTTCCTCAGCGGGGCCAGGGCCTGAGTGTCGAACATCCACCGCCGGTGAAGCCGGAAGACGCCCCGCACGGCGTCGATGTAGGCCAGCGTCCCGCGCGCGGATGTGAAGAGCCGCTGGACGCCGTCGGCCTGGCAGGGCTCCTCGCCGACCAGGAGCAGGCCGTTGTACCCGCCGCCGCACCGGTGCAGCATGGCCGAGAGCTCGGACATCGCCGACGGCGCCGCGCCATTCCAGACGGCCAGCACGATGGCCGAGCTGCCCTTCTGCATCGTGACCGGCGCCAGTGGCCAGCGGGCCACGTCGCCATCGACGTAGCCCCAGCCCGCCCGCAGCAGCGCCTGCTGGATGCGGACGGCGCACGCGACGGCCGCCCCGGCCGCAATGCCGCCGAGGCCGCTCCCAAGATCGACGCCGAGACCCACGCCGGGACCGCCGCCGCGACAATCCGCTCGCTGTGTGGTAGAGTTCCAGGACATAGGCTAGGCCGGTTCGACCGGTCCAGCCGGTATCATACCACGCGACCACACGCGTTCCAGAGGGCCGCATGGCCGCCGTTTAGCCGCGACCAGCACTGTCATCCTCTCCGAAATGATGTGACGGGGAATTGAATAGAGTGGTGGAGCAATTCGCCTCCCCTGCACACGGACCCCAGCCCACAGATATGGAGAAGCCACATCTGTGCAATGGCAGATGCGAACGGCCTGGGGGACAGCAATCGCCGTGAGGACGACAACGAGAGCCCGGCCCAAACTGGCGCCTCCTTCGTGCAGGTCTGGCCGCCAAGCCAATCCAAGTCCGAGGCGCCTGCTCCTGGCCGTGGAACCCCGACACGTCCGGAGTGGTCGTTCCCCCTGATCGAAGCCCGTCGACATGCCCCCTTTCTCGCCTTTGGCTCGTCCACATTTGCGACCGGGAGCGGCGCACTTACTCCAGCAGTCTATAGACTATACCGTGCCATGATTTCGAAGAGGATGTCACGAACTGGAGTAAGACATCGCCTTTTCACAGCCTAAAGACCAGGTACGCCCCCATAAGTTCAATCATCAACCACCCGCATAGCGGGTGGTATGAGGAAGGCCCGCCCGAGCGCGCCTGCTCACATACTGGAAGGCCCCGTTGGGGCCGTTGCTTAGCGTCTACCTGTTGTCCAGATCCATTCCCAGGTCAGGTTCCTTCCGGTCTTCCTCTTCCTGGTCCCGCACGTACTGCCTGATCTGCTGTTGGTCCAGCCCGATCGTGCTGACGCAGTACCCTCGAGCCCAGAAGTGCAGGCCCGTCATCCGTCGCTCCCGTAGGAGCTCCCGGTGTATCCGAACCGCACTCTTGCCCTTCAGAAACCCGATCACAAACGCGATACTGTACTTCGGCGGCACACTCAGGACCATGTGAACGTGGTCGGGCCGCAAGCTGCCCTCGACCAACTCCACGCCACGCTGCCCGCACAGTTCCCGAAGAATTTTCCCGACGGGCGGCCGCATCTTGCCATATAATGCCTTCCGCCGGTACTTCGGAACGATAACAACATGATACCTGCAGTCCCATCTTACGTGGGACAGGCTTTCCCATTCGTGCATGGGCCTCTCCTTCCATGCGTGTGTCACGAATGGCACGGAACCTAGAAATGGGAGAACAAGGATGAAGATCGCATCGCTCGCCCTCGTCGCATCGCTGGCCGTGTCCCTTCTCGCGGGTTGTCCCAAGAACACCGGAACCATAGTCGGCGGCACGGAGCCCGACTACAACTACAAGCTGCCACCAGGCAAACTGGGCCTGTCGAAGGTGGCCCTGAAGGACTGGCCCGACTTCACGCAGGCCTGCTCCGACCTGACCGACCTCCGAAAGGCCATCGACTGTAGCCTTCACTATATGCAGGCCCCTTCGAGCAAGCAGGCCTACGCCCGCTACGGCCCGGAGTTCACGCACGAGCGGACCGTCGCCACGCTGAAGGCAATGGGCGAGCTGGTCGATCAGCGTCCCACGCCCGAACAGATGAACGCCGCCATCCGCGACAAGTTCGATCTCTACACCTCCGTCGGCTGGAACGGCCAGGGCGAGGTCCACTTCACCGGCTACTATACGCCGATCTTCGACGCATCAGCCACGCCCACGGAGAGGTTCAAGTACCCGCTCTACAAGGAGCCGGCGGACCTCAAGGCGATGAGAGGGCCGGACGGCACGCTCCAGGGCAGTTACCCGACGCGCAAGGAGCTCGAGACCACCCAAAAGGCCCGCCTGGCCGGGCAGGAGCTTTACTACCTCGACGACCCGTTCTCGGTATACATCGTGCAGATTCAGGGGTCCGCCAAGCTCCGCGTAGACGGCAAGCTCGTCACCGTAGGCTACACGGCCGACAACGGGCGCGACTACCACAGCATCGCTCTGGACCTCGTCGAGGAAGGCAAGATCCCGAAGGGCAAGCTCAGCCTTCAATCCGTGATGGCCTACTTCAAAGCCCACCCCGACGAAGTCTCCAGGTACACCTGGAAGAATGACCGGTTCGTGTTCTTCGCCGAAAGCCAGGGCGACCCGCGCGGCTGCCTCAACGAGCCCGTGACGCCGTGGCGGACCGTGGCGACAGACAAGGACATCTTCCCCCGCGCGTGCGTGACGTTCATCAAGGTGGGCATGCCCAAGCGCGGCGCGACGGGCCTGATCGACATCATCCCCGACAGCAAGTTCACCGTCGACCAGGACCGCGGCGGCGCGATCCGCGCCCCCGGCCGTTGCGACCTGTACATGGGCGTCGGCGACGAGGCCGGCGAGATGGCCGGGCGCGAATACGAGAACGGCCGGCTGTACTACCTGGCCATCAAACCGTCGCTCATGGCGACGTACGCCGGCCCGGCCGCACCAACGCCCGTCAGCCCCGCACCCCCGGGGCCGTGAGGGGCTAGTCCCTCGTCGCTTCTTTTCTCCGCCTCCGCAGGCCGACAAAGAAGAATGCCGCGGGCATGATGACCACCCCGATGCCGCTCCCCCACACGAGCGCGTAGACCACGCGTTCGGGCATGGGCATCTCGGCCGGGTCGCGGGCCGCCGTGCCGCCGATGTCGAGCGTCGCGTGCGGGTCGGAGTTGATGTAAGCGAAGGCGATGAGCCAGCCCGCCACAAGGCTCAGCAGGATTATCAGGACGTTGCGGAGCCGGTGCGGGCGCTTCCAGCCGAATGTCCTGGGGTCGGTGCGATCGAACCCCCGGCCGCACCGCGGGCAGGTGCCGTCGTAGATGCCCTGAAGATCGTGCCTGCATTTCAGGCAGTGCATGCGCGGCTCATCGACCGGCCGACATCAGTATGTCCACGCGACAGAATCCTTCTTCGGGCAATTGCCGGCCGCGTCCCAGTCGGATTCGACGGTGAACTCGCAGACGCGCGGGCGGACGGGGCAGCGGCTGCACGGCGGGAACTCGCCGAGCCCTTCCTTGAGAAGCTTGGAGATGACTTCCATCGCCTTGTCGTAGGGGAAGAGGATCATCTCGCACTGGCCGAGGGGCCCGCGCTTCTCGTAGGGCGCCAGGAACGGCGCGTAGCGGACGCGGTCGGTGATGGGACATCCGCCGGCACGCCAGCCCCACGTGCGGCCGAGGACCTCACGGCCATCGGGCAGGCGCACCGGATACGCCTCTGTCCGCTGGCCGATGCACGGGCTGCCGAGCGTCATCTCGACGACGTGATGGTACGTGTTGGGCGGATAGCCGACGCCCATCATCAGGCACCAGCCGCCCTCGCGGCCAAGGAGGCCCAGCGGCGAGTCTGGGCCCATCGTCAGCGTGCGGTGGTGGAACTGCGTGTATCGCTTGGCGTCCTTGCCCCAGGCGGCGATGGCGTGCGTGGGGTCGAGGCTGCGATAGACGCCCGGCATCCGCCAGAACGCATCGGGGATGGCGCCGTTCCATGTGGGCGTGCGGGTCGGGTCGTAAATCCGCTTGCCGCCCTTGCTCCACGGCCGGCCGTGGTTGAAGGATGGCAGCATAAGCGTGCCCTCAGGAGTGACGGCCTCCATGAGGGCCTCGACGATGGTCACGACGCCGCCTTCGGTCCTGCCGACGGCCTTCTGCGATGAGTGGACCATCATCTTCATGCCGGCCGTGATGCCGATGGCGCGGAGTGCGTCGACGATTTCACGCTTGGTGAGTTCGCGGGGCTTTGGTTTGTCCATACTGCGATTCTACATTGACGGCAGGGGCGCAAACAACGGGGAAAGGGGCTAGGAAGAAGGGGCTAGAAATGAGGGACCAGCGACTAGGTATTCTGAGGATCGCCAGGAACCTTGAGCTCGCCCTGTTCGTTGCTTCGATGTGAACCAGGCTTCGCTTGCAGACGGACCATCGAGACCCCCAGTCCCTAGTCCCTTGTTTTCGCGGCGCGAGTCGAGAACTCCTCCAGCAGCCTCACGTAGCAGCGGTACTGCTCCAGCGAAACGCCCGGCGGGGTCTGGTGGTCGACGCTGGGGATGAAGCCGCCCTTGCGGGCAGTCGGGAGGAGGCGCTCGAACTCGGCGCGCATGGCCGTCTCGCCGCGCGGCATGACCATCTTGTCGTAGTGGCCGATCATGCGAAGTCGCGGGTATTCGGCGCGGAGGCCGGCGGCGTCCACGCCGGCCTGGCGCTCAAGCGGCAGCACGCCCTTGACGCCTGCCTCCTGAAGCCAGCCGGCCAGGATGCTCACGTCGCCATCGGTGTCGACGATGGGCAGGACATCCAGTTCGTCCAGCAGCGGGATGATCCGCCGGTAGTACGGGGCGATGAACTGGTCGAACTGCGGTTTGGACAGCATCGGCCCGTGGTTGTAGGACATGTCCTCCGCGAATGTGACGAAGGTCGGCACGCAGACCTTGGCGAGCTTCGCGATCAACCCGGCCGTGTGGGCGGCCAGGTCGGCGTTGATGCGGTGGATCAGCTCCGGCCGGTCGTGGAAGGCGTACAGGTGCGGCTCAATGCCCAGCAGCGTCCGCGGAAACCAGAAGAAGCCCTCAAACGTGGCCCAAACGACCAGGTCGCCTCGCGACTGCTCGCTCGCCCATGGCCGCATCTAATGGATCACATCATCCATCGGCGGGTACAGGTGAGGCAGGATCGCGAGATACTCGTCCATGCCGGAGATGATGCCGAGGCCGTGGCCGGGCGGGTGCGGGCATGTGGAGCTACGGGGCGAGAGCCATGCCTGGCGATAGGGGTCGAGGCCGAAATACCGGTGAATCCCAAACGTGCTCTTGAGGTCGGCGGGCAGGCCCTCGGCGTACCAACGCTCGATGGTCTTGTCCCACCAGTGCGCCCATTCGATCCGCGGCAGGCGGTCGACCGCCTGGAAGGCCATCACCGCGCGGAAGCGCTCGACGTGGTTCATCCCAGGTCAACCGGCATCAGGACGTAGAGGAAGTCCGTGGCGGTCTTTGCGGCCTCGCCGTCGCCGCGAAGGGCCTTGATGACGGCCGGCTTGTTGGGGGCGTTCATCTCCAGGCTGACCTTCTCGGTCTCGGCGACGCGCAGGGCGTCCACCAGGAAGGCCGGGTTGAAGGCGATGTCCATCAATTCGCCCTCGAACTGTATCGGGCAGTTGACCTCGGCCTCGCCGGTCTCGGGGGCGCGGCTGGTGAGGGTGACGGCGTCCTCCTTGAAGCTCAGCTTGACGCCGCGCGACTCCTCGTTGGTCAGCAGCGCCGCCTGGCGGATGCGGTGCTCGAAGACGGCTGTGGCGATGGTCGCCTTACGGCTGGTTTCCTTGGGTATCACGTCGGCGTATCGCGGGAAGTTGCCCTGCACGAGCGTGCTTACCAGCACGGCCCGCGAGGTGCGGACGAGGATCTGGTTCTCCAGGACCTTCACGTCGAGCGTCTCATCGGCGCCGCTGGCCACGCGCTGGATGAGGCCCATGAGCTTGGCTGGCACGATGGCGTTGACGTCCTTCGCCGCCGCCTTGGACAACGCGCCTTTGGCCTGGGCCAGGCGATGGCCGTCGGTCGCCACGAGCTGGAGCTTCTTGCCCGCCGCCTCCCACAGCACCCCGCTGATGGCGTAGTGGCTGTGCGCCTTGGCGGTGGCGAAGAGGGTCTTGCCGATCATCTTGGCCAGCGCGGTCGAGGACACGCTGAAGTCGGGGGCGTCGCCGAACTCGGCGACGGCCGGGTACTCGCCCGGATCATAGCCGAATACCCTCCAGTGCCCGGCCGCGCCGCGGATGTGGCAGGCCTCCTTGTCGGTCTGGAGCGTAAGGCTCTCCTCGTCGGGGCACTCGCGGACGATGCCGGCAAGCCGCTCCGCGGGCACGAGCGCCTCGCCTTCCTCCTGCACCTGCACGGCCGTGATCTGGTAGCGGCAGCCAACCTCCAGGTCCGTGGCCTGGATCGTGAGCATCTTCTTGCCGGCCGTCAGCTTGACGCACTGGAGCACGGGCTTGGGCGTCCTGGTCGCCACGATGCTGCCGGTGAGATTGAGGGCCTCCTGCAACGCCGCCGTCTGCGCGATGACCTTCATGTGCCAGCCTTCCTTGTCCGAGATGTCCTTGTCGTGCCGCCTGCGCGAAGCGCGGCGGCCATCCCATCTATGGCGGCTTTTTATACGGCCATGTGCGGCGCCATGCAAGAAGGAAAATGCGCGTCGCAGGATGGCAAATTCCGCTGGCGTTTTTTGCTTGCCATTGCCGATGGAGAGGATATCCTGCGGCCGTTCGGGCAGGTTGGAACGGGCCTGTGTTCTGTGGACGGGCAAGGCCGCGGCTGCGGTTGGGCCGCGGGGCGACATCCACGGAGTCAAGAGATGGTCATGGACGACGATCAGCTTCGGACGGTCTGGCAGCAGCGGCAGCCTTCGGACCGCATCTCGCTCCTGAGCGCTCCCCTGACGGTGCTGATGAAGCACACGCTTGCCAAGCGCGTCCGCCAGCTCAGCAAGCTCGCGGAGATATGGGACGAGGTCGTGCCCGATGACATCCGCGAGCACACCGCGCTGGAGAGCTTCAATAAGGGCGTGCTGACCGTGATGGTCGATTCGGCCGCCCATCGCTTCCAGCTCCAGATGCTGCTGAGCGGCGGGCTGACGCGCGAGATCCAGGCGCGGTTCAGCGGGGCGGTCAACAAGGTCAAGCTCATCCCGGGGCAGTTCTACGCGGTGGACCTGGCGGGAAGGCCACGCTTCGAGTTCTGATTTTCGGTTGACGATCTGCGATCGATGATTGGGGCCACTTCATTCGATGATCTTGCCTGAGTACAGGAACTCCGCAAATTCCCGCCAAGTCGGTTCCTCCTTAGGCTCGTGAAAAACGAAATGGCTAAGGCACGCGCTCAGGTACTCGCTGATCTTCGCATTCTTCCAGTCCAGCGCCCCATCGACGCGATGTAAGGGCTCTGCTCGCTCGATGCGCTCTGCCTCCGCCCTTTCACTTGCGAGTGCTTCCACGAAGGCGATGAAGGACTGTGCGTCGCAGACCTTGTCCAGAAGTTCCTCGGGCTTCATGCTTTCCTTCTTGGGCGAACTCGGCCCATACGCGAACCTGCGCAAGCCTTCCCCTTAGCCCTCGACGGCGGAAGGCACATTCTGGATACCTTCAGTGATATCCTGCCCTTGGCACAGGCGTTGAGGTCCTGGAAACCCGACATTACCTGCTCAGATAGACACATCTTCCTGTAACTCAGGGGCTTCATCCGTCACCTCATATGCCCGCATCTGACTTGAGTCAATCCTTGTGCGCGCTACAGAACATGCAGTTCTTGTCGTCGCATAGCATGATTGCCGGGTCCTTCTTGATGGCGCACGTGCCCAGTTCGAACATCCGCCCGGCGTCGATTACTTTGATCTCGCTTGCGCCCAGCGGCGAGCGGCGGATGTCCAGGCCAGTGGCGATCAGCGTGCGATAGATCTTCGAGCCTTCAATCGGCTCGTGGTAGAACTCGCGGTCGCCGGCCGGGAAGCGGGGGATGACTACCGGCCGGGTCGAGCCGTCGGCGTTGGCCACCATGCAGACCGCGTCGCCGATGTACGGCGCGCCGGCCTCGGTCTCGATCAGGTGCAGGAAGGTGTTGCTCGCAAGGGATGCCCCGAGGAACACGATCTTTCCGCCCAGGTCCGCCAGCTTGCCGAAGGGGCTCGATCGCCCCACGGGAACATCGGCCGCGCCGTGCCCGGAAAGGCACCTTGCGGCCAGAGGTCCGAAAGCAGCGACGGAGTGCGTCGGGTGGAGGCTCCGCAGGACACCCTTGCGCCCGGCGAACTCCCCGGCTACGGCGCTGGTCCATGCCTGCTTGCCCGCCGGATCGAACGGACGGAACGGCCTGTCCGTCAGCGGCCGGCCGCACTTGTAGACGACGCTCCGCGTGAAGGTCGGCATCATCAACGTGCCATCCGGGCCGACGGCCTCGATCAGCGCATCCACAATCGTCGCCGCCCCGCCATCCACCTGCCCGAACGCCGAAAGACTGCTGTGGACCATCAGGAGGTCGCCCCGCTTTACGCCGGCCCGCCGCAGGGCCTTAACGAAATCGGCGCAGCCGAGCGTCCAGCGCCATCGCAGCTTGAGGTAGCCGTACTGCGCGAGCGTGCGGATGGAGTTCACGTAGTTCTTCATCGTTCCGGGCGAGAACCGCTGGCGGGTCTCCCACTGGGCCTCGTCGAAGATGTCCAGCAATGTCCGCCGGCCGTCGATATGTGAGACGACGTAGGGGAACGCCCCGTAAATGCCGCCATCCGGCACCTCCGGGCGCTCGGAAGCCGGGATGCGGTTGAGGTCGTGCGGGAAGCCCCGAGTGCCGCGGGCGCAGACCATCGCATCCGCGATCTTCTCCCAGCTCGTCAGGGCTCGCGGCGCGGGCTTGGCCGGCAGCCCCTTGGACGCCATGGCCTTCATTTTCGCCAGCAGCTCCCGCGTGATCCGCTCCTTGCCCTGCCTGACCAGGGCGGTCTCGCGCGCGATGGCCTTGCCGCGGCAGACGTTCCCGAAGTCCTCGATGCGCCCGACCTCGCGGCCCAGGCGGTATTCCATCGCCTGCTTCGCCTGGTCGACCATCGCCGCCTGCGCCTTGGGATCGGCCTTGGCGAAGTCCGCCAGCAGTCTGCCGGCCTCCCGGGCCAGACGCCGCCGGGCGTACAGCCCAGCCTGGGCGATGGCCTGCTTGGCGGCATCGCCATCCAGCGTGAGCATCCGGGCAATCCACGCCGCCGAGAAGGCCGTCGACTTGCGGAGCTCCCCGGCATCGAACTGGTCCATCTTCTGCGCGGAGTTGTGCCACAGCGGCATGTGGCTGGTCATCCATATCGTCGACAGGCCGATCATCGAATCGTTGAGCGAGCTGTCGTCCCCGTATCCACCTTCGCGGAACTCGGTGATGCTCAGCCCGGAGGCGGGGCCGACCGATTCGTAGAGCTGCTCCCAGAGGTAGTCGCCCATGAACGGGCTGCCGGGGGCGGCCGTGATCATCGAAGCCGGGTGATAATGGCCTGTCATCGGCAGGCCGTCGATGCTCATCGCGCCGAGCACGCGGCCCTTCAGGTTGCCGCCCACGTGCTCCGCGTATGAGCAGAACCCGTAGTATTCGCCCGCGAACACCACTCGCAGCGTGAACCTTGGTTGCGGCAGTTGCCCGGCCGCCACGAGCTTGTTGATCGCGCGGGCGATCTCGATGCCGCACACAACGCCGGCCGAGTTATCATCGGGCAGCGGCTCGTACAGGTGCGCGATGATCCAGAGCTCCTTCTTCTCCTTGCCGGGGATGACGCCGGTAACCACGTCGATGGTCCCCTCGTAGCGCCGGCCGTCGCACTCGACATTCACGGTCACGTCGCCGGCATTGCAGGCTGCCCGCAGTTGGTCGCCCACGCGCGGGCTGACCACGAACCCCACGAACGGAGGGTCATCCGCCTGCACGTGCCAGTTGTTCCAGAACGTGCCGGAGTTGACCCAGTGCAGGGCGTCAGGCGTGAGGTACCGCGCCGGCAGGTAGTCCGTGACCACGCCAATGGCGCCCATCTCGATGGCAGGCTTGAGAAGCGCCCGGCGCGGCAGCGTCTCCGGCTCGCCAAGTATCATCGCGCCGCGGACATCCGCGCCGCCGTACATCTGCCGCTCGGTGACAAGGCGCGTCTTGACGCCGCCCCTGGCCACGGCTGTCGAACCCTTGATGAGGTGGAACGGGTGCCTATGGTAATCCGCCACGACCGGCTCGGCGAAGTAGCCCGGCGACCGCAGGACCGTCAGCCGCCCTATCGTCACGTCCCACGCTATGGGCGTCGTGGCGTCCAGGTACGTGGCCTTGCCGTCGGCCGGGAACGGTATCCGCTCGACGCGCGTAAAGCCGCTGTCCTTGAGGATCCGCTCCGTCAGGCGGGCGGATTCGTGATAGCACCTGAACGACTGGCCCAGCTCCGCCTTCCACAGCCGCTCGATGTTCGCCAGCATCCAGGGGGTGTCCACCACTTTGAGCAACTGGTCGTAAAGCCTTTTCATGTTGCGCTCCTTTGGCCGAGCGCCTGCGATGGCGCGTCGGGATTCGCAGATTAGAGAACCGCCGGACTCTAATTTCAATGGAAAGCCCAGGCGCGATCTTGCATCCTTCTTCGGGACGGGCCATAATGCCGCCAAGTCCTGTCACGTGACTCTGGCCGGCTTGCGGCCCTGTTTGCCTCTTGGCAAGGGATACTTGAAACGACGGAGCGTTCCATGCCGATTACAGCGTGCATCGCCGGAGAGGAGATTCACCGCCAGTGGGACGAGGGCCGGATAGCCGGGCGGAAGATTGGCGCTCGCAAGACGCCGTTCGGCCCCAGCGGGGAGGTGTTCCTGGTCGAGGGCGAAGGACCGGGCTTCTACCTGCTGCCGCGATACGGGGCCGGCATGGCTAAGACATCCCCGCGCAAGGTCAACTACCGCGCCAACATGTACGCACTGAAGGACATGGGAGTGCAGTGCGTGCTGGCCTGGGGGCCGGCCGGCGCGGTCACCCACAACATCTCTGTTGGCGACCTGGTCATCCCCAGCGACATCATCGACCTGACGAGTCTGCGGCCGAGGACGTTCTTCGAGGACTCGCCGCTCGGGTTCCTGCGCCAGTTCCCGGTCTTCTGCCCCGGCCTGCACGACCTGATCGCCGAGGTGCTGCACTCAATGAAGCTGCTGTTCCACCCGTCCGGCGTGACGGCCGTATGCGAGGGGCCGCGCCTGGAGACCCCCGCCGAGGTGCGAATGCTGGCCACGATGGGGGCGGAACTGGTCACGCACACGTTCGTGCCGGAGGTGTTCCTGGCCAAGGAGCTCCAGCTCTGCTACGCGACCATAGCCTACGTGGTCAACTACGCCGAGACCGGCAGCCGCCACCGGCCATTCGCCGCCGGCGAACTCTTCGCGGGCCTGAGCAGGAAAGGCGACAATGAGCGGCTTGCCGGCGCGGTGGCGGCCATGACGCAGATCGTCCGCAACATCGCCGCGGCGGCCGAGGACCGGCCACGCACGTGCGACTGCGACAAGACGATGGCCCACAACATCCGCGCGTACAAGCTGGGCGATGACTGGCATGGCTGGTTCAAGGAGAATAAATAGGGACGCACCCTATTTTCCGGCAACTTACCTGGATAGATAGGGTGCGTCCCTATTTTCAGGAGATCTGGAATGAAGGTAGGAGTAATCGGTCTTGGCGGCATGGGCCGCCATCACGCCCGCGTGATACGCGGGTTCAAGTTCGTCCGCGAGATCATCGGCTGTGATCTGTCGGCCGAGTGCCGCGCCAAGGCCGAGAAGGACGGCATGCGGACGGTGCCCGACATCCCGGCGCTGCTGGCGCTAGAGCCCGATGCCGTGTTCGTCATCACACAGGCCACCGTGCACGCGGCCGCGATCGAGCCTTGCCTCCGCGCGGGCCTGCCGGTCTTCACGGAAAAGCCCTTGGCGACCAACCTGGCCGACTGCCGGCGGCTGGTCGCGCTGGCCGCACGGAAGCGAGTCCCCTTCCAGGTCGGGTTCGAGCTGCGGTGCTGCGGCATGACGCGGGCGATGAACGACGTCCTCAAGAGCGGCCTGATCGGCAAGCCCCTGCACGGAAGCCTGGTTCAGCTTTCCGGCCCCCACTCGGGCGCGCACATGGCCCGCAAGCGAACGGGCGGCATCTTCTACGAGAAGTTGTGCCACCAGGTAGACACCTTCCGAATGTGGCTGGGCGAGCCAAAGCGGATCATGGCGATCTCCGGCACGAACGCCCTGAAACAGTACGAGATACCCGACAACGTCCTTGCCTGCATGGAGTTTCCAGGCGGCAAGACCGGCAAGATACTGTTCCAGACCACGCGGGCTGCCCAGGTCGGCGGCACGAGCGACTTCGGCGACCGCGGCCACTTCTACGAGATGACGCTGACCTGCACCAAGGGCTCGCTGACGTACAGCCCCTGGACGGACACGCTCAGCGTCGTGCGGTTCAACCACAGGCCCGACTGCCAGAACGAGCTTGTTGACCGGTTCATCGTCAGCTTCCGCTACGGCGAGAGCGTCTACGACCTGTGGACGGAGGATGGCGAGTTCCTCCGCCGCGTCAAGCGGGGCAAGCCGCCGGCCTTCCCCGCCAGCGACGCACTCAAGACGATGGAGTGGGTGGCAAAGGCCGAGAAATCTTTGGCCTCGAGGGGGGCTTGGGTCTCATAGGAGCCCCCGACGTGAACGGTAATCAGTATGCAGTAATTCGTGCTAGGGACCCAATGATCGCCGCACGGTGCCTACTGATCACGACTTACTGATTACTGCTCGCCCCGCCGCCGCTGCTACCATGCGGTGGTCCGCCGTGCTAGTATCAGCGGCAACTTCGCCCCGACGGGCGGAGGTTGGACATGAACACCTTGCTATACTGGTTCTCAGGAACGGGTAACTCGCTGGCTATAGCGAGGGCCCTCGCGGCCAAACTCGGCGAGGGCGTCGAGCTGGCGCCGATGGCCCGCGCGATTAAGGGCCATTTAGAGGACATGCCGGCGCCCGAGTGCATCGGGCTGGTCTACCCGGTCTATGCCTTCGGGCCGCCGCGGATCGTGGCCGACTTCGCCGGGAGACTCAAGGCGGAGCCGTCGACCTTCATCTTCACCGTGGCGACCTGCGGCAGCACGCCGGGGGCGGCGCACTCGATCATCCGCGGCGTGCTGAAGCGGCGCGGCCTGAGGCTGGCGGCCGGCTGGACCGTCAGGATGCCGGGGAACTGCATCACGCTCTACCCCTCCCCGCCGGAAGAGAAGCAGAAGAAGCTCTTCGGCAGGACGACGGCCGCCGTCGATCGCATCGCCCGCGGCGTGGCAATCCGCCGGCGCGGGGCGCTACAGGACACGGTCCCGCCGTTCAATTGGCTGATGCGCCCGATCTGGCGGATGGGCGTCCGGCACTTCGCGTCGGCCGACCGGAAGTTCCGCGCCACCGACGCCTGCACGCACTGCGGCCTGTGCGAGCGGATCTGCCCGGTCGAGAACGTCCGCCTCGTCGACAAGCGCCCGCAGTGGCTGGGCCATTGCGAGCAGTGCATGGCGTGCATCCAGTTCTGTCCCGTCGAGGCCATCCAGTACGGCAGGAAGACCGCCGGCCGCAAGCGATATCACCACCCCGCCGTCGCCGCCAAGGACCTGTGCGTGCGATAGCATGGCCCAGGGACAAGCCTGAGCCAGCCCCACACCATTAGCGTACGCGGACTTCTCTTCGCGTTGGGCAGGCGAAGGTGATATGGTGTGGCCATGATCTGGATGTGGATCGGCTTCGTCCTGTTCATCCTGGCGATGCTCGCCATCGACCTGGGGGTCTTCCATCGGCGCGCGCACGCCGTCTCCCTGAAGGAATCGCTGGTCTGGAGCAGCGTGTGGATCACGATGGCGATGCTTTTCGCCCTCTTCATCTTCTTCCTCTTCGAGTATCGACTGTTTGGCATCTCGCCCCCCGAGGGGATCAAGGGCCGGCACGCCGCCGTGCTGTTCGTCACCGGCTACATCATCGAGGAGTCGCTGAGCGTCGACAACCTCTTTGTCATCGCCCTGATCATGGCGTTCTTCCGCGTTCCGGCCGATTGCCAGCATCGCGTGCTGTTCTGGGGCATCCTGGGCGCGATGGTGATGCGGGCGATCATGATCCTTCTTGGCGCGGCCCTGGTCCACACATTCGCATGGGTGCTCTACATCTTCGGCGCATTCCTCGTGTTCACGGCCATCAAGATGTTCTTCGCCGACTCCGACCCGGACCCGAGCAAGAACTTCCTGGTGCGGCAGGTGCGGCGGGTGCTGCCAGTTTCGGATGAGTTTGACGGCCTGCGGTTCGTCACCCGATCATCGGGCAGGCGCGCGCTGACGCCGCTTGCCCTTGCCCTGCTTGCCGTGGAAAGCGCGGATGTCATCTTCGCCGTGGACTCGATACCCGCGATCTTCGCCATCACCGACATTCCGTTTCTGGTGTTCACCTCCAATATATTCGCCATATTGGGCCTGCGTTCCATGTACTTCGCGCTGGCGGGCATCATGAGGAAGTTCCGGTATCTGAAGGTTTCGCTGTCGGTCCTCCTAGCCGTGATCGGGGCGAAGATGCTCCTGAAGGACCTGCTTGAGGACGTGCCGGGAATGACGTACTGGACCCTTGGGTTGGTGGTGGTCATCCTGTCGGCCGGTGTTGTGGCGTCGGTGGCGGCGGAGAAGGCCGGGCAGGAAAAGCGCTGAACATGCCCCAGCACACCGCCGCGCGGATAACGCTCCCCGGCGGCCAATGCTTCCTTGCAGGCGCCGCAGGCGGCCGTATAATATCCTCCTGCCGGTTCGCCGCGGCGAACCGTTCGCCGGATAGCTCATGGGAATGCTCTGTGAATAGGCCACTCGTTCTGCTCATGGTGATTGTCTCGCTGGCGGCCGCGCCCGCCATGCCCGCCGGGGCGCAGGAGCGCCATGAACTCGTCAACGGGCAGTGGATCGAGGTCACTCCCCCATCGCGCGGCATGCCCGCCGGTGAACTGGCCGCAATACGCCTCATGCTCCAGACCGGGCAGAACAAGGCCGCCGTGGCGGCCGCCGAGAAGTTCGTCAAGGACTTCCCCTCGGACGCCGACCGCGAGGAAGTGATGATGCTCGCCGGCTTGGCCGAGATGACCCGCGACCGGTATCTGGAGGCCTACGGCTGGTTCAAGCGCCAGTGCCAGGAGTACCCGCGGGGAACGTTCTTCGACCGGTCGATGAAGAAGTCCTTCGAGATCGCCGAGGCCTTCCTCAACGGCAAGAAGCGCGTGGTGGCCGGAGTCCTTCCGCTGTCCGCCCGCGACGAGGGCCTGGACATCCTCCGGCAGATCTCCGAGCTTGTCCGCGGCTCCGCGATGGGCGAGATGGCCATGCTGCGGATCGCCCAGGACCACCTGGCCCACGGCGAGTTCCCCGAGGCCGCCCTGGCCTACGACCAGTACCTGGAGGCCTACGCAAAGTCGGAGAAGTCCCGCGAGGCCGCGCTGAAGGCGGCCTACGCCACGCACGCCTCCTTCCGCGGCGCGCAGTACGACCCCGCCCCGCTGCTCGATGCTAAGCACCGCTACGAGGAATTCGCCAGCCAGTACCCGCAGACGGCCGATAAGGCCAAGGTGCCCGACATCATCCGTCAGATCGACTCTCAGCGGGCCGAGGAGGACTTCGCCGCCGCCCAGCTCTACGAGCGGACGGGCCACCCGCGTGCGGCCGTGTTCTACTACAGGAGCGTCAAGGCCGGCCATGCCGGCACCGAATGGGCCACCAAGGCGTCCGCCGCCCTCATCCGCCTGGGCGACCAGGACCCGCCCAAGCCGCCCGCCCCCGTCCTGGCCACGCCGACCACACAGCCGTCGCCGCCGCTGGCCGCAATGCCCTCGCCGGCGGAGCCGGAGGCCTGGTCCCCGCTGCCCGCCTCCGTCCCAACCACGATAACCGTCGCGGCCCCGCCCGCCCCCACCACGCAGAAAACTGATCGGAAACCTGTTGACATCGAGCCTGTCGATCTGGAAAAGTTGATACCCACGGATACCGAGGACACCGCCAAGGAATGACCATCCGCCTGAACATCGCATGGATGCTGCCGGCCGCCGCGGCGACACTGGCCGGTCTTGTCGGCGGATGCAGCTCCGATCCGGAGCAGGGATACACGCTCCAGACCCCCTACCGCGACGGCATCTCGACCATCGCCGTGCCGATATGGAACCGCGGAAAGGATGTCTATCGCCGAGAGGTCGAGTTCCGCCTGACCGAGGCTATCCAGAAGCGCATAGCGGCCAACACGCCATACGCGATAGCCTCGCGTTCGCAGGCCGACACGCTCCTGGAGGGCACCATCGACCGCATCGACCAGCGCGTTCTGTTCTACAATCCGGACAACAGCCAGCCCCGCGAGCAGGAAATCCGCATGGAGGTGTCCTTCACCTGGACCGACCTGCGGACAGGCAAGATCCTGGTCAGGCGAAGCGGGTACGCCGTCACCGCCAGGTACATCCAGCCGCCCGACTTCAACGAGGACTTCTTCCTCGGCAGCGAGGCCGTCTTCGACAAGCTCGCTCGCCAGGTGGTGAACCTGATGGAGAAGCCCTGGGGCACGCCGACATCCGCCCCGACAACAGAAATGGCCGCCCCCAGCGGCTCTGCCCCTGGGGAAGGATTGGGAACCGGCGAATAGCGGCCGGGGACCATGAGGATCCTGATCCCAGATGCAGCACCGGCACCGCCGAATCGCCAAGTAAAGCAATGCGCGGATTACAGGACGATCTCTTCCGCCATGCCTGGTGGCCTGGCCGCTGGTGACGAATACCTTCCGTTCAGGAAAGACCTTGGCGTTTCGGCAAGAGCGCCGTAAGATGATATTGTCCGCAAGTATATGGGATAGAATCTCTCAATGAGCGAGCAGATGCCTGAAAAACCTCCCCGCGGCCCGACGCCGCCACAACCGCCCAATCGCTTCGGGCGCTCGCTGATGGGCTGGGCAATCGGCATCGGCCTAGTCATCATGGCCTTCATGATGCTCAGCCGCGGCGTGATGGGGGGAGGCGCCAGGGAACTACCGGTCAACGAGTTCTGGGCCTACCTGGAGCAGGGCAAGATCGTCGGCACCAACAAGGAGCCCCTGATAATCCGGGAGAGGCGGATCGAGGGCTGGCTGGCGCCGAAGATCAGCGGGGAGCGGCCGGATGAGTCCCGCAAGTTCTACGTGAGCTTCAGCTACCAGGCCGAGCAGGATTTCGACAAGGAGCTGCGCAGCGCCATCGCCAAGAGCGGAACGCAGGTCGCCTACAAGTACGAGCCGAGCGGCTGGTGGGAGAGCCTGCTGCCGCAACTGCTGCTGGCGATACTGCTGTTCGGCGTGGTGTGGTTCTTCCTGTTCCGGCGGATCGGCGCGGCCGGCGGTGGCGGCGGGTTCCTGGGCGGTTTCGGGCGCAGCAGACACCGGCTCATCACCAAGGAGCAGTCGCGGATCACCTTCAGCGACGTCGCCGGCATCGAGGAGGCCAAGGAAGAGGTCCGCGAGATCATCGAGTTCCTCAAGAACCCCCGCAAGTTCCAGCGCCTCGGGGGCCGCGTGCCGCGGGGCGTGCTGCTGGTGGGCGAGCCGGGCTGCGGCAAGACGCTGTTGGCCAAGGCAATTGCCGGCGAGGCGGAGGTGCCGTTCTTCTCCATCAGCGGCAGCGACTTCGTCGAGATGTTCGTCGGCGTGGGCGCCAGCCGGGTGCGCGACCTGTTCAAGCAGGCCAAGGACTCCGCGCCGTGCATCGTCTTCCTGGACGAGATCGACGCGGTCGGCCGGCGGCGCGGCGTCGGTTTCAACGGCGGCGGGCACGACGAGCGCGAGCAGACCCTCAACGCCATCCTGGTCGAGATGGACGGCTTCGACTCATCCGACCAGGTTATCGTCATCGCCGCGACAAACCGCGCCGACGTGCTGGATCCGGCGCTTGTGCGCCCCGGCCGGTTCGACCGCCAGATCAACGTGCCGCTGCCCGACCTCAAGGGCCGGTACGAAATCCTGAAGATCTACATCAACAAGGTCAAGTGCGGCCCGGACGTCGACATCAACCGCCTGGCGCGCGGCACGCCGATGTTCAGCGGCGCCGACCTGGCGGCGCTGGTCAACGAGGCGGCCATCGCCGCCACGATGAGCAACAAGGACGCCATCGAGCAGGCCGACCTGGAGGAGGCGCGCGACAAGGTCCGCTGGGGCCGCGCCCGCAAGAGCCGCGTGGTCGACGAGAAGGAGAAGGAGATCGCCGCCTACCACGAGGCCGGCCACACGCTCACGCAGGTGCTGACGCCCGGCTCCGATCCGGTACACAAGGTGTCGATCATCCCGCGCGGCATGGCCGGCGGCGCCACCATCCTGCTGCCGGAGAAGGACCGCCACATCTACACGCTGAGCTTCTGCAAGGGCATGCTGCGGATGCTTCTGGGCGGCCGGCTGGCCGAGCAGATATTCTGCAACGACGTCTCCAGCGGCGCATCCAACGACCTCCAGCACGCGACCGAACTGGCCCGCCGCATGGTGATGGACTGGGGCATGAGCGACAAGCTCGGAGTGGTTAGCTACTCCCCCGAGGAGCGGCGGATGATGATGCCGGAGTTCGCCGCCAAGGATTACTCCGACAAGACCGCCGAGCTGCTCGACCAGGAGATCAAGCGATTCATAGATGAGGCGTACACGGAAACGCGGCAACTGCTGGAGAGCAATCGCGAGACCCTCAAGCGCCTGGCCGAGGCGCTGCTGAAGTACGAGACGCTCAGCGGCGAAGAGGTCAAGCTGATCGTTGACGGCCAGATGCTGGACAAGCCCACCGTGGGCGACCTGCTGGACCGCGAACACAGCAAGACCGCAAGGGCGGGCACGGGCGTGACGCTTAGCCCGCCGGTCCCCGGCCCGGGGCCGCTGGCGCAGCCGGGGTGAGACGCAACGGAAAGGCAGAATGCAGAATGAAGAATGCAGAAGGCAGAAGCGGCGCCCTGTCCCTGATGCTCTTCACTTCTTCATTCTGCAATCTGCATTCTGCATTTTGCCTTTCTGTCGTGCTTCGCTATGGTTCTCTTTGGGAGCACTAGGCATGGCTGGTGAACTTACGGGCAAGACGATCCTCCTGGTCGACGACGACCGCGACATACTGACCGCGATGCAGGCGGCGCTGGCCGACATGGCGCCGACCGTCCTGAGCGCAACGGACGGCAACGAGGCCATCGCGCTCAACGAGCAGAAGAGCCCCGACCTCGTCGTGCTCGACCAGATGCTGCCAAAGCGCAGCGGGTTCCTGGTGATGGAGAAGATCAAGCGCGGCAAGAAGCGATCCGACCCGCCGCGCGTCATCATGATCACCGGCAACCTCGGCGGCCGTCACAAGGTCTACGCCGAAAGCCTGGGCGTGGATTTGTACTTGACCAAGCCGTTCCGGATGGAGAGACTCGTCGAGGCGGTCAAAAAGCTCCTGGGCGTGCCGGAAACGCCCGCGACGTAGAAAGCCGGCTGCGCCACACCGCCAATTCACTTCCCGCAAGTCCGCCTCGGCCGGCGGATTTGCGAAGTTGGCATCCTTCGAAGATTCGCAATCTTCATCGGTGGCGGGTGAGCCACGGCTCATGAATGATTAGTCTTGTCACTTGCATTCCTGCGGCCCTGGCGGGGCGATGTTGATTTCCGACAACTTTCGCTTCGTTTCGTAGTCTTGCCTCTCGGGAGCTCCTCGCGGCCGGCTATGCGCAGACAGCAAGGGCCCATGCCTTGCGGCGCGGTCACATAGGGCCATTCGCATATCCATACGCGATTATGTCATGCCGCGGCCGCCATCTTCGCCTCCATCATGCTGCTTGGCGTTCTTGCCATGTCCTTCAATCGGCCCGCGCGAGCGGGTGCCCTTACTCAACACGCGTATTATAGCATACCGAACATATAGCGACACGACAATTCTGCCCGCCTTTCTTGCGATTTCCGGCCGTCGCGGACCAAGACCGGGTGGACGGGCAGACATGGCCGGCCTTTCACACGGATGGCCGGGGGAACGGAGAGGTGACATGAGGCGGCGTGCTCGCTGTTGGGAGTAGGGAGTGCGGAGTTGAGAGTACGGCGTCGGAAGGATGATGGACGCCCGCCGACTCCTATTGGTCCTATCCGGGAGGCGAGGGATCGGTCCAAACATCGCGGTTCAGCCGTGGCATATACTCCCTGCCAACGCCGGTGGATTGGGCGGCCATTGAGGCCAATGAGAACTCCGAATACGATTCGGGGACCTACGGCGGCACGGCGCTTGGCCAGACCCCCGGCGCCAGCAGCATCCTGGGCTACGGGCCGCCGGGGGCGGGCAGCGGGGCCTTGAGTCGGGCCAGGAACAAGGGCTACGTCTTCTTCCTGGGTCTGTATGAACCAAGCGAAGTGTTGCGAACCGTGGACTTCTACGTCAAGCCCAAGGTCGTAAGCGGCCCCGGCTATGCAAGCATCGTCTTCGACGCCAACAGCGACGACGTGGGGACGGCCGGTGCGTGGCACAAGTGGGGCTGTTCCGCGCTGTCCAGTGACGCGGATGTGTACTCGACGGACTTCCCCGGCTCAATAGGCGACACACGGCTGAACTAGGTATGCGTCCGATGAAGCACAGGCAGCCGGCTGGATCACTCGGCCGGGGGTCAGGCTGAAGCAAGTCGGGAAGTACTGGATCTGCCAGACGCTCGAGTCGCACGCCTGCGGAGATATATCCTTCTGGCGGATATGGAGATAATGCATGATTCCGGCCGTGATGTCAAGCCGCGATTGGTCCCCGCGGGCCGCCTTCCCGCTGGAAGCCTACAAAGCGGTAGATGCAATACGAACTGTTGTTAGCCGTTTGTACGACCACAGGAACCCACAGCAAACAGCGAGGGGCCGCAATTACTGACTTGACAGGTGACCGTCACTCATAGAAGCCATTCTTCGCGAATCCGCCCTCCGACTCGCCGGGGGCCATCGCCGTCTCATTCCTCCACCCACACCGGCGATGACCACGCCATCTGCCGGTTCCGCTGCGTGACGCGGATGCGGTAATGGTTCGCTCCGGCTGGCGGCGTCTGCTCCACGAACTCCAATCCGCCGACCAGCCCCGCCGCCGGAACCGCGCGGTGAATCTTGCACTTGGGGCCCAGGAAGTAAATGCGTTCCTTCCGCGTCAGGCTCCTGGCGTCGATGCCGAACGTCCGCCCGACCAGGTCGAAGTTCTCCTCCATAAAGTCCACCAGCCGCGAGCCGCGCATCGCCTCCGCCAGCGACATCTCGACGCGCTTGTTGTCGATCTGGATGACGACCTTGTCAGCCGGCCGGGCCTCGAGCTCAAAGACGGTCGACTCCGTCTGCAGGCCCGTCCCCTGCTCGGTGCGGAACTCGAAGTCGCACCGCCGGCCGCCCGGCTTATCCACGCGCTGGCCCATCGTCCGCCAGCACTTTTCGACCGAGACGATGACGCCGTCAGGGACTTCGATGCGCCCATGCCAGTGCCTGTCGCCCTGATTCGGCAGCCGCTCGGGGTTGGGGTTCCATCCGGCCTCGACGCGGAGCTTGCAGCGTATCCGCTCGCCGCCGGAGGGCGGCCCCCACGTCCCATTGTGGCAGTGCGTGGCAATGACGCGGTTGTTCCGCAGCAGTTCGATCCTGTCCAGCGCGTCGGTGCAGCGGACGCCGGCCGTGATGTGCATGGGGCCTTTGGCGCGGATGACCGACCCCATCGGCGCGCCGTTGACCGAAAAATCCAGCACTACGCGATCGCCCGTCACGCCGTAGACCCGCCGCGCCGCGAACCCCTCCCACAAGGCCTCGCGCGTGAGCTCGCGGGCGTAGCAGGCCATCGTGCCGATGCCGTAGACGGCCGGCAGGCCGTTGTGCGAGTCGTTGGAGCAGATGATCCCGAGCTTGTACCCGCGGCCCAGGCCGTCCTCGATCGTGCCGCCGGATGTGTTTGGCCCCATGTTGCGGTTGACGCGCATGCCGATCCACTCGCCGTCATCCTCGCTGGAGCCGTGGTGCGAGTATATCTCGGCGAAGGGCGACAGCCGCTCATCGTGGACGGACCAGTCCTTGCCGCGAATTCCCGGCATGTAGGCGGTGTGGTGCGGTATGACCATGGCCGCGAGGCCGCGCCGGTCGATCTCGCCGTAGAGCTCCCGCAGTTTGTCGCACTTGATCAGCGGCGGATTGTCGTGCAGAAAAAAGACGTTGTGGTCGCCGCTGGTCGCGTCGCCCTGCCACTCGTAGCCGGGGAAGACCACCAGCTCCCCCGGCCGGTTGCTGGCGGCCGCGAACTCGCACACCGCCCGCCACTGGCGCGCGAGCAGGTCCTCCGGCAGGTAGTCCTCCACGATGAATCCGTTGCGGCTGTACTCGCGGAACGGGTAGTACGCCATCGGCAGGAAGTCGACCATCTCGCGTGCGAACGCGAGCGTGTCCGCCAGTGAGCCGATGTGGTTCTCGTGCAGGTTCGCGTGGCTGTCGCCCCAGAAGAGCCTCATTCCATCCATAGGATTTCGCCTCGGCTCGGCATTTTACACCCGGCCCGGCCAAAGGCGAGTCTACGGCAGGAACTTCTCCGGCTGCTTGAGCTTGCGGGGCAGGTACTCGCGGGCGACGTATTCGAGGCCGTGCTTGGCGAGGGCCTGCTGCTCGACGCGGACGCCCATCTTGAGCATCTTCTCGATGGCGAGCTGCCAGGGCTTGTGGTGGCGGATGAAGGGGTCGTTCTTCATCGCGTCCATCGCCCGTTTCTTGTCGACGTCCTTGAGCGGGTGCGTCGGCAGCTTGTACTCGACGATGTCGTCGGGCGTGACGCCCAGGTACATCGCCTGCGGGACGCAGAAGTACTCGTTGAGGTGGGCGGCGTTGCCGGAGCCGACCTTGAGCGTGCGGTAGATGTTGAAGTAGCCGTAGGGGTCGCCGTCGGTGAAGACGTAGACGGGGAGCTTCTTCTCGTCGGCCAGGCGGCGGACGAACCGGCGGCAGGCGCGGCTGGGCACGCCGCCCATCGAGACGAGGATGCAGTGCATCTTCTGGTAGACGTCCTCCTCGACGAGGCGCTCGAACATGCCCTTTGTCTCGACGCAGAGGATGAACTTCGCGGCCGTGCGGAACTGGAGGTCCTCGACGACGGTCGGCACACTGTACGCGCCGCTGCCGAACCGCGTGCAGTCGATCTGGATGCGCTTGCCCGTGCGGCGGTCGCGGTCGATGACGACGAGCTCGCCCGCCACCTCGCCGCCGTGCTCATCCGCGCGGAAGTGGAGCCGCTCGCGGTTGGTGGCGAGCATCGCCTCGATGTCGTCCATGACCGTGTCCGACTCCTCCTGCTCGGCGAAGGCGGCCTCGCCCCAGTTGTACGCCTGGTAGTAGGCCTCCCGCTTTGTGGAGTGGCGGGCGGTGTGGATGAGTTCCTTGCTCATGGCCAGCATCTTGAGCGTCTGGGCGAAGGTCTTGACCGTCCCGACAGTCAGCGTGCGGACCTTGTTGGCGCCCTTGAGCTGGAAGTAGCCTTCGCGCGGGTGATACTTCACGTTGGACAGCGCCCGCACGGGCAGCTTCATCTGCGGCTTCTGCCTGCGGCTGATGCGGGAGTGGACTTCCTTGGCCTCGGCGCGGATGCGGTCGATTACATTCTCGTGGTCTTTACCGGGCATCACCATATCCTTGGAATCAATCGCCAGCGTGTCACCGAACGGTACTGAGTATAGCCGGGCAGTTCGGCCGCCAGTAGCTTCTCCTCATCGAGAATCCGCAGGACGACGGCCGCTATCCCGACGCCGATCGCGGGAAAGCCCCACCATGAGGCCAGGGCGACCGGCGTGGCGATCTGCGTGAGCATCGCCGCGGCGTACATCGGGTGCCGGACAATGGAATACAGGCCAGTAGATATGACACGCTGGCCGGGCTCGACGGTGACGGTCGTGGCCGCAAACGTGTTCTCGCGGATGGTCTCGAAGATGCCCAGCATCCCCCCGAGCATCACCACCTGCCCCACGACCTGGATCGCCAGGGGCACGTGCGACCAGCCCAGGCGGTGGTCGAAGCCCGCGATCACGAGAGGCGCCACAAACGCTGCGCGGATCGCGATCATGAAGACAAGCTGCCGAGTCCTTGGCTCCCTGCTCTTGAACCGGCGGCGGAGCAGTTGGGGGTCCTTGTTGACCATGTATACGCACATGAGGAACGTCGTGACGCCCCAGGTAGCGATGTAGACCCACCCCTGCCAGAAATCCAGCGTCCAGGCAGGCAGGAAGATCAGGGCGCCGAAGCACACGGGTATCGACAGGAAGGAGAGATAGACTTTGGTCTTGAATGTCATGTCGCGACACGTTACGTCGCGATGGGCACGGCGTCGGCCAGGCCGAACTCGACGACCCGCGCGTTGAACATCTCCAGCAGGTCCAGCCGGCTGAGGACCTTCTGGCCGTCGCCGTCCAGGATGTCGCGTTCGACCAGCCCGGCAATGATACGAGCGGTGGAGGGCATGATTTCCCACGTCCGGCCGCCGAGTCGGGCCAGCCAGCTCTTGTCCCACCAGGTGAGCTTGTTGCGACCGTGCGCGACGCGGACCTGCCGCCGGCAGCGGTCGCGAGCGGCGCGGTGGTTTTCCATCGCATCGGCCGCCAAGCCGAGCTGTACGCGGCGGAGGACCCGCACGGCCATCTCAAACAGGGCGGCGCTGGATGCGAAGTCGCACTTGCACCGTTGGAGGTAAATCTGGATCGCGGCGGCGAGGTCGGCCGCGTCGCGATACTGCCCCTGGCCGCCCCGCATCATGGCCTGGTGCATCCCGGCGGCGAGCTTCAACGGCGCGAAATCCTCGGTGCTCCCGTCTCGCTTAAGAACCCGGATCATCCTTGATCCCACGTCGCGTTCTCCTGGTAGCCTGGTCCGGCAAAGAGACCGGCGCAGTCGCCCGTCCCATTTCCTCTATCGGCTAGTCCGCCGGTTTTTCCTCAGTGAACAAGTCCTTCTGCTCACGACCGACGCTCGGCGCGTTCTTGACTTCCTGGGCCTCCTCGATCAGCTCGCCCACATCCGCGAAGTCGCGGTAGACACTGGCGAACCGAACGTAGGCGATCTTGTCCACGTTCCGCAGCAGGCCGCTGACCAGGTCGCCTATCGCCGTCGAGGGCACTTCCTTGTCGTAGCCGCGGAAGATCGCCTCCTCGGCATCGTCCACGATCCGCCGCAACTGCTCATCCGTGACGGGGCGCTTGAAGCACGCCTTCTGAAGGCCGGCGATGACCTTCTCACGCTGGTACGGCTCGCGGCTGCCGTCCTTCTTGACGACCGTGAGGCGGACGGTTTCTTCCGGGCGCTCGTAGGTGGTGTAGCGACGGCTGCACGCAAGGCATTGGCGGCGCCGGCGAACCACCCGCCCGCCTTCGGAACTGCGGGAGTCCACCACCTTGTCGTTGTCCTGTCCGCAGAATGGGCATTGCATGCGCCACGGCCTTCCGCAATATGTTGGCCATGTGGGAGTCTATACAACTACGGGTGGGGTGTCAAGGATTTTCGATTGGCGATTGGAGATTGGCGATTGGCGGCCATCAGCCCGCCCCGGTGACGGCAGATTCCGGCGTCCAATTGTCAATCGTCATTCGTCAATCGCCAGTAGCTAGGCGGCATTCTGGCCTTGAACTGCGCCAGGATTTCACTTCCAGCGGCCTGTGCCGTCGGGCCTCTGGCCTGGACGCGGAGCATGTCGGTCCCATCCGGCCGGGCGGCCATGCCGAGGGCCAGCCAAAGGTCTCCGGTATGGCGAACATGGACGGCCAGGCAACTGCGGCAGTCGGCCGCCAGGCCCGCGGCAACCATCCGCTCGGATATGAGCGCCGCGTGCGAATCAGCATGGTCGATGGCCTTGCCCATGGCAATGGACTCGGCATCCCCGGCCATACACTGCACGGCCAGCGCCCCCTGCCCGGCGGCGGGGATGAAGGCGTCGAGTTCCAGCGGATGGATGTTCGCCGCATGCTTGGCCGACAAGCCGCTACGGTTCAGGCCGGCCATGGCAAGGACAACCGCGTCAACGGGGGGATGCCGGCCGGCAGAGCCCAGCGCCCTGGCAACGCGGGTCTCGACGTTGCCGCGAACGGGCCGCACCCTCAGATCGACGCGAATGGCGAGCAACTGGGCGGCGCGTCGCGGGCTGCCTGTGCCGACGGTTGCGCCGCGGGGCAATGCCTCGACCCCCCCGCCGCTTGGCGATACCAGTGCGTCGCGCGGATCCTCTCGTGGCGGCACCGCCGCGATGGTCAGATCCTCGCCCATGACAGCCGGCAAGTCCTTGGCGGAATGGACAGCGAATTGGATTGTCCCCGCCCTCAGCGCCGCCTCCAGTTCGGCCGTGAATAGCCCCTTGCCGCCGACGGCCGCCAGCGGGCCATGCCTCCGGTCGCCGCTGGTGATAATCGGGACAAGCTCGCACTTGACGTCGCAGCCCTTCTCCAGCGCGGAGGCGACAATCGCCGACTGCGCCTGCGCCAGCGAGCTTGCCCGCGTGCCTATGCGGATGGTCTTCATGCCGGCCTTCCGCTCACGCGCGCCCGTGGGCGACCCGCAGCCTCGCGGAGGCGACCGCGACGGCCTCGCGGCGACGCTGCCTTTCGGCCGGTGTCTGGGCGGGCAGGGCCTGGGCCTTGCTGAGTTCCTCGCCGGCCGCCGCGGGATTGAGCTTCTCAACGCTTTGGCATTCCTCGGCGAGGATCGACAGAGAGTTGTCGCGGATACTCGCGAAGCCGCCGGCAACGAAGTACCTATGCACCACGTTGTCCGCCTGCCTGATCGTGAGCGGGCCGGCGCCCATCTTGGCGATGAGCGGGGCGTGGTCCGCCAGAACGCCCATCATGCCATCGACCAGCGGCATGATGACGCTGACGGCCGATGCGCTGGTGACGCGACCGGCGGGCGTCAGGACTTCGCACTTGAACGGCTTCTCATCAGGCATTGCTCAGAACTTCTCGTATGAGACGATCTCGCCCAGCGGCTTGCGGGACTTCTCCTTGGGCGCATCGGCCGGATAGCCCACGGTCAGCATCTCGATGATCTTCGCGCTTTCCGGCACGCCGAGGATCTTCCGGCAGGCGTCCTGGTCGAAGTGCCCGATCCAGCAGGCGCCGAGGCCCAGTGCGGCCGCCGACAGGGCCATGTGCTCGATGGCGATGGCGCAATCGACCGGCCCGGACGGAATGCCGCAGTGCATCACGCGGTTCGGCTCCAGACTCACGGTGGCGATGATGACCGGCGCCTTGGCCAAAAACGCCTGCCCGGCTGCGTTCGCCAAGGCTTCCCGCGTGGCGGCGTTCCTCACGACGATGAACTTCCACATCTGCCGATTGCTGCCCGACGGCGCCAGGCGGGCCGCCTCGAGGATGCCCTTGAGCTTGTCATCCTCGACGGGCTTGTCCATGTACGCGCGGACGCTGCGCCGCTTCTGAACGACCTCGAAGAAATCCATCTCATCCTCCTGTTGGGGGCTTGGGCGGCTGATTGGCGGCGCCGAGCTTACTGTCGTCCACCCCCGGCAGCTTCTCGCCGTAGCAGGCGGCCACTAGGCCGCCGAAGGCCACCACATTGCCAATCACCACGAAGATGCCGCCGATGACGGCCAAAGCACGTACGTCGAAAATCTGAAAGAACTCCCCCGCGAATCCCAGGAGTATTCCAGCGGAAGCAACAAGATAGCAGAACGGCCGCCGGACCAACTGCCACTTGACCGCCAGGTACAGGCAGGCCACGACCAATGCCACGGTCACAAGACTGTTGCCAGCCAGAAGCGCGCCCATTGTCGGCTCCTTTCCCAAGACAGGTTCTTATTCCCGGCCACGGCCGGAGTTATCATCACTAGACATTATTGCAGGCCTCCGGCCGAAAATCACTTTTCAGTCGCAACACGCATCGGTAAGGCCCGCTTCACGCGCCGGCCGCGAGCTTCCGGGCCTGCTCGTCCGCCTCCTCCACCGTGCCGACGTACATGAACGCCTGTTCCGGCAGGTGGTCCCATTTGCCGGCGACGATCTCCTTGAACGAGCGGATGGTCTCGGCCAGCGGGGTGAAGTTGCCCTTCTTGCCGGTGAACACCTCGGCCACGAAGAACGGCTGCGACAGGAACCGCTCGATCCGCCTCGCCCGCGCCACTGTCTGCTTGTCCTCCTCGGAAAGCTCGTCGACGCCGAGGATCGCGATGATGTCCTGGAGGTCGCGGTACCGCTGGAGTATCTGCTGGACGCTGCGGGCCACGTCGTAATGCTCCTGCCCGACGAACTGCGGGTCGAGGATGCGGGACGAGCTGCCCAACGGGTCGATGGCCGGGAAGATGCCCTTTTCGACGATGGACCGCTCAAGCACTATGAAGGCGTCCAGATGCGTCACGGCCGTGGCAGGCGCGGGGTCGGTCATGTCATCCGCAGGCACGTAGATCGCCTGGACCGATGTGATCGCGCCCTTGCGGGTAGAGGTAATACGCTCCTGGAGCTCGCCCATCTCGGTGGCCAGCGTCGGCTGGTAGCCCACGGCCGAGGGCATCCTGCCCAGCAGCGCCGACACCTCGCTGCCGGCCTGCGAGAAGCGGAATATGTTGTCGATGAACAGGAGCGTGTCGCCGCCGGCCGTGTCGCGGAAGTATTCCGCCAGCGCAAGCGCCGACAGTGCCACGCGGAATCGAGCGCCGGGCGGCTCGTTCATCTGGCCGAAGACCATGCTCGTCCGCTCGATGACTCTCTCGCCGCTCGTGCCGATCTTCGCCTCCTGCATGTCCAGCCAGATGTCGTTGCCTTCGCGCGTCCGCTCGCCCACGCCGGCGAAGACGGAGTAGCCGCCGTGCTTGGTCGCCACGCGGGCGATGAGTTCCTGGATGATGACGGTCTTGCCCAGGCCCGCCCCGCCGAACAGGCCGGTCTTTCCGCCGCGGATGAACGGCGCCAGCAGGTCGATCACCTTGATGCCGGTCTCGAATATCTCGCTCTTGGGCGTCAGTGTGTCGAAGGGCGGCGGAGAGGCGTGGATAGAGCGGCGCCCTTCCTCCTTGACCGGCCCCTTGCCGTCAATCGGCTCGCCCAGAAGGTTGAACACACGGCCAAGGACGCCCTGCCCGACGGGCATGGTCACGGGGCCGCCTGTGTCCTCGACGTCCATGCCGCGGACAAGGCCGTCGGTCGAGCTAAGCGCGAGGCACCGCACCTTGCCGCCGCCAAGGAGCTGCTGCACCTCGCCGGTCAGGTGGACGGGCGTGGCCGCGCCGGGCTCCTCCACGTGTATCGCGTTGAAGATCGCGGGAAGCTCGTTCTCGGCGAACTCCGCGTCGAAGGTCGAACCGATTACCTGAACTATCTTGCCTTTGGCGCCCATGTCATCCTTCTTCCAGACCCGCGCGGCCGCCCATTATCTCAGCCAGTTCGGTGGTTATCTGCGACTGGCGGAGGCGGTTGTAGCGGACGGTCAGGTCGTGGATCACTTCGTCGGCATTGTCGGTGGCGGCGCGCATGGAGGTCATGCGCGCGATCTGCTCGCTGACGGCCGCGTCCAGAAAGCACTGATACAGCTTCAGCCGCACCGCCGCCGGAAGCAGGGCGGACAGCACCTCGGCCGTCGACGGCACGAACTCGTACGTCGGCCGGACGGCCGGCGCGGTCTTCGCGGTCGCCGGCGCTACCTCAAGCGGCAGCACCCGCGTCACGCCCGGCGTCTGCCGGCCGGCGGAAATAAACTGCGTGTACGCCACGTCCAACGAGGCGATCTTCCGGTCCTCGAACTGCGCCATCATCATGTCCGCCAGCTCGCCGACAGCCTGGAACTGCGGCTGGTAGTCGAAGGAGGTGTAAGTCTCCTCGATCCTGTAGCCGCGGAACTTCAGCGCATGGTGGCCGCGTTTCCCGACGACGTAGAGCAGCACCTCGCTGCCCGCGGCCCGAAGCTCCTCGTATCGCGCCACGGCCGTGCGGAGCACGTTGGCGTTGTATGCCCCGCACAGGCCGCGGTTGCCCGTCAGCACGAGGAGCGCCTGGCGTTTGACCTTGTCATCGGCCGCCAGCAGCGGATGCGCAATGTCCTTGCCCCGCAGGGCCTCCACAAGGTCCGCAACAACGGCGGACATGCGGTCCGTGTACGGCCGGGCGGCCACAACACGGTTGTGCGCCCGCTTGAACCGCGACGTGGCGATCATCTCCATCGTCTTGGTTATGGTCCGCGTGCTCCTGACGGCCTTCACACGCTTCAGTATTGACCTTGCCCGGGCCATTTGAGGCGAACGGCAATACTCAACACTCAATACTCAATGTTCAATCCTCAAGTGGAGGGACGGAGCCGTCGCGGCAGAAACTTGAGCACTGAACATTGGATATTGCTCATTGACTATTGTTCTGTCTCTCCTTCTTGAACACTTCCTTGAACTCCTTGACTATCTCCGCCAGCCTCTTCTCCCGCTCGGGGCCGAGCGCCAGCGTTGTGCTGAGGTCGTCGTAGAAGTCGCGATGGTCGGATTTCACGTGGGCCAGCAGGCCCTTCTCGAATGCACTGACGCTGTCAACGGGCAGGTCGTCCAGATGCCCGGCAGTGCCCGCGAAGATCGAGACCACCTGGTCGGCGGTGGGCATCGGGTTGTACTGCGGCTGGGTCAGCAGGCGGACCATGCGCGCACCACGGTCGAGCTGCCGCTGGCTTGCCGGGTCCAGCTCCATTCCGAGCTGCGCAAACGCCTCCAGCTCGCGATAGGCCGCCAGGTCCAGCCGCAGGCTCTTGGCGACATCCTTCATCGCGGCATAGGCGGCCTTGTAGCCGACGCGGCTGACGGAGATGCCGACGTTGACGGCCGGACGCACGCCCGCGTAGAAAAGCGACGGCTCCAGGTAGATCTGCCCGTCGGTGATCGAGATAAGGTTCGTCGGGATGTAGGCCGAGACCTCGCCCTCCTGGGTCTCGCAGATCGGCAGGGCCGTCTGCGACCCGCCGGATGCCGGCAGGCGGTGGACGCGGAAGCCATCCGCGCCGGGCATCTTCGCAATCGCTTCCTTCGCGGCCGCCAGCCCGATCGGGCCTTCGTACACGATTCTGTCCACGCCTTGGGCGTCAGCGGCGTCGGCCGGCGTCGCCTTGGGGACGATGACGTACTTCTCCGCCAGCTTGCACGCCCGCTCAAGCAGGCGGCTGTGCAGGTAGAACACGTCGCCGGGATACGCCTCGCGGCCGGGGGGGCGGCGGAGCAGCAGCGAAATCTGGCGATAGGCGGCGGCCTGCTTGGTCAAGTCGTCGTATACGACCAGCGTCGGCCGGCCGGCCGAGTACATGAAGTGCTCGGCGATAGTGCAGCCGCTGTACGGGGCGATGTACTGGAGCGGCGCGGGATCGGAACTGGAGGCGCCCACGACGATGGTGTGCTTCATCGCGTCGTGCGCTCGCAGCGTCTCAACCACTCCGGCCACCGTCGATTCCTTCTGCCCGATGGCGACGTAGACGCAGATTACACCGGTGTCCCTCTGGTTGATGATCGTGTCGATGGCGATGGCGGTCTTGCCGGTCTTGCGATCGCCGATGATAAGTTCGCGCTGGCCGCGCCCGATGGGCGTCATCGAGTCGATGGCCTTGATGCCGGTCATCAGCGGCTCGTTGACAGGCTGGCGGTTGGCGATGCCGGGGGCGATCAGCTCGACCGGCCGGCGCGCCTGCGTGAGCACGGGGCCCTTGCCGTCCTCCGGCCTTCCGAGGGGGTCGATGACGCGGCCGAGCATTTCCTCGCCGACGGGCACTTCCAGCAATTTGCCGGTCCCGCGGACGGTACTGCCCTCCTTGATGTGTTTGTAGTCGCCGTAGATGACCGCGCCGACGGAGCTTTCCTCCAGGTTGAACACCTGCCCCATCGCGCCGCCCTCGAACTCGAGCATCTCGCCGGCCATGGCCTTGGACAGGCCGAAGACCTGCGCGATGCCGTCGCCCACTTCCAGCACGCTGCCAACCTGCGCCACGTCCATCTCACGCCGGTAGTTGGCGATCTCCTCGCGGATGACGCTGACGATCTCATCTGGTCTGAACTTCATTGTCCTTTTCCTGGCTCACTTCTCACATCCGGCCGGCGGAAGCCGACGCGGGGCTCACGCGGAGGCGCGCCGGTGCAGCCGCAACTCCTGACGCAGCCGGTCGAGGTCGGCGGCGATGGAACTGTCCAGCACGCGGTCGCCCACACGAACGACCATCCCGCCCAGGATTGCCTCATCCGTGTACACCCGAAGCCCGACGCGGCATTTCAGGGCCTCGCAGAGCGATGACTCAATCGTCCGGCGCTGCGATTCATCCATCGGGTCGGCCGTCGTCACGGCCACCTCCATCCGACCCTCCCGCCGGTCCAGCAGTTCGCGGAACTCACATGCGACCGCCCGGAGCAGGCCCATGCGGTCATGCTTCGCCAGCGTTCCCAGCAGCGCCTCCATCCTCTCGGACACACGGCCGTGAAACACGCGATCCACCAGGGCCTGCCGCTGGCCAGTGCTAAGCGATGCGGCCGTCAGGACTTCTTCAAAGCCTGGATTCCGCTCGAGGATGCCGAGCAGCGACAGAAGTTCCGCGTGGAAATCCTCGGCCTGCCCGTCGTCGCCCATCAACTCCAGCACGGCCTGGGCGTATATGTGCGCCGCCGTAACGGCGTCGGGATCCATCACCGTGCGAGGTTGTGGCACTCGACCGTTCATCTTCATCCGGAGACACGCTGGCGTATCTCGGCCAGCGATTCGTTCAACATGCGCTTGCGGTCATCGGCCGTCAGGTTCTTGCGGATCAGCCGCGCGGCGACATCCGTGGCCAGGTCGGCCGTCGTATCGTAAAGCTCGCTGATGGCCTCCTGCTTTGCCTGCTCTATCTCACGCCGGGCCGACTGTGCGGCCTTCGCGGCCTCTTCCTGCGCGGCGGCCAGCACCTTCTCGCGGGCGGCTGCGGCATCCCTGCGCGACTGAGCCAGGAGTTGCTGCGCCTCGGCCTCGGCCTTGTCCAGGCGCGCCCTGTACTGGGCGAGCAGTCCCTCGGCGTCCTTCTGCCGCTTCTGGGCGTCCTCGATGGTCTTGGCGATGGACTGCTCGCGTTTCTCCAACTGCGCTACCAAGGGCTTCCACGCCCACTTGCCGAGCACCGCCAGCAGCCCCAGGAAGATGATGATCGTGGCGACTGCCTGGCCAGGCCCGCCCGTGAGGGCAGAGTCGCCCTCCGCCGCAAGCGCGGGTGACGCCACTAGTACGACGGCCATTGCCGCCGTCAGGCAGCCAAGCATGGCTCTACCTGTGATAAGCATACGGTTGCTCCGATAGCGCGGGAACCCGGCGTCTGTGCCGAGCATCCATTGCCGCACGCCGCGCTTACTTGAACAGCGCTCCGACCATGCCCACGACCACAGCGAAGAGCATGGCGCCTTCGATCATGGCGGCCGTGATGATCATGGGGACGAACATCGCGCCGGAGGCCTCCGGCTGGCGGGCGATGGACTCGACCACGGATGCGCCGATCCGCCCGATGCCAAGCCCGCCGCCAACCACGGCCAGGCCTGATCCGACGGCCGCGCCGAAGATCGCAAGGCCCTGGCCGACCGTCAGCCGGATGGCCTCCGCGTCCTTCTGCTCCCTGGACATCGCGTTCCAGGCCTCCGGCGACACGCCGGCGCCGCCCGACTCCGCCAGGGCCACCACGCCCAAGCCGCCCAGCACAAAGACAAGTGAAACTGCTGCTATCGCCTTCTTCATCTGTGTCTCCCACAATACTCTTGCCCGGCGGCGGGCCCGCCATGGGCCGTGCCGCCGGCCGCGACTTCCTTTGCGAGGCTAATGCGATTCCTCCATCGCCAGGCCGATGAAAATGGCGCTGAGGAACGTGAAGACGTACGCTTGAACGATTGCCACGAGCAACTCCAGCAGATTCACCGCCACGCTGGCCAGGATGCACAGAGGGCCCACGACGAACACGTGCCACGAGCTGGACCGGAGGTAGCCGGCCAGCGCCTGGAAGATCAGCATCAGCATCACCGCCAGCAGCGCGTGGCCGGAAATCATGTTGGCGAAGAGCCGGATCATCAGCGCCCCGCACCTGGCCAGCAGGCCGACGATCTCGATGACCGTCATCGGGACCTTGAGAATGACGCCGACCAAGCCCGGGATCGGCGGGGAAATGTGCATCAGCCACACAACCGGCGACAGGATCGCGCACAGGGCCATCGGCCACTTGCGGCGATGGTGCAGCGAGTGGGCCTGCGTCCGAAGGCTCGCGGCGATCACCATCAAAAGCGTCATCGCCGCCAGGGCGGCGCACACGGTCAGGATCGACGTCGGGGTTCCGCCGATCTCCTTCCCGCGAAGGGCCGGCACATAGTCGCCGATGGCAGCGGTGATCGGCTCCAGGGGCAGCATTCCCGCCAGGTTCATCCCCAGCACGAATACGAACACCGTCAGCAAGAACGGCAGGAACTTGTCCGCCCGTCCGTGCAGGGCCGGCTTGGCGATCATCTCTCGGCCGAACAGGACGAGGATCTCGACCGCGTTGCGCCCGCCGCACGGCACCGCCTTGTACCGCCGCGCGGCCGGCAGGATGAGTGCGATAATCGCCATAGCGGTCAGGAGCATCGCCGCGATGCCGCTAGACATCCAGACGAACTTTATCCCGAAAAGCTCGACCTCGAACCCGTGCCACGGGTGATCGGTAATTTTCCGGACTATGTCGATTTCCTGTGCGGCCAGTAGCATTCAGCGCACCTGTAGAGCGATGTCAGGCCGGCGGGCAGGGCCCGGCCTTTCCGACGGCAGCGCGGCGAAGGATACCCGACATCCAGGTCGCCAGCACGATCATCACTGTTAGGTAGAACACGCACACCCAGACCAGCAGCGGCCGGCCGGGCAGATCGAACGCCAACCAGGCCCCCGCCGCCAGGGCGACGCAGGCGATCACCTTCGCAACGCCCGAAACTATGAACGCGAAGGCCACTTTGGCGGTTCCTCGGCCCCATTGCGCCAGGACAACGAACATGGCCGCGGACATAACGAGGGCCACGATCCCACAGGCGGCCGCCTCGGCCCAGAGCCCGCTCGGGCCGGCGTACTTCCACGTCGGATACGCGCCGATCAGGCCCGCCGCGGCGCCAGCGCCGACGATGCGCGCCACCGCCCCGGCAAGTCTCATCCGCGCTGCGGTGCTACCGTACATCGTCATCCTCGTTCTTCCGGTCGTCACCGCCGCCGTCGCGGTCCGCACGCCGCAAGCTTGACGAACGGCGGATCAGCAGCGTCAGGCCGGCCGCGAAGCCCACTGCCAGGCCGGCGATAGTAAAGGCCGGGAGCGTGTCCAGCCGGCTGTCCAGCCACATGCCGCCGGCCAGCATTGCGCCGAACGTCAGCGTGAACTCCAGGCCAACCGTGATGTATCGCATCGGCGCCTGCCGGGGCATGCTGGCGAGCTTTCTTCGGGAAGCCGCCGGGGCGGGCTGCTCGTCCGCTGGCGGCCCGCACTCGCACCTGGCGCCAGGCCGGCGTGCCAGGGGCGCCCGCTGGAGATTTCGGAACATATTAGGGCCGCGCCCGCGGCAAGTCAAGGACATCCGCTGCCGCAGAGGGTCGCGACGGGCCGCGCACGCCCCGACCGTACCGATTTTCCTTGGCCCCGCCGCCCGCTTCGGTTAGGATTCAACTCGCTCCGCGGGTTGGAGTTTGGATGCGGGTGCTGATCGTTCAATTTGGCCCTCCTGGTCCCGGTGACGCACTGCCGGTCTTCTCAAATAGCCTTGGCATCCTGGCTGCGCTGCTCAAGCGCGAGGGCATCCAGACCGGCCTGGCCGCTTTCGGCGGCCACCACAGCGAGGCCGTCCGGGCGGCGCTGGCCCGCCACCTGCCCGATTGCGTCCTGGTCGATATCAACCCCTACAGCGCCACGGCCGCCCACCGCACCATCGCCGACATCGCCCAGATGAAACTGCCCGTGGTCGTCTGCGGCCACTACGCCACATGCCGCCCGACGAAGGCCGTCAGCATCCCCGGCGTCAGCGCGCTGCTCCTGGGCGAGTACGACAACTCCGGCCCCGATCTTTTCAAGGCGATTCGCGACGGGCGCAGCCTTGCGGGCATCGCGGGCGCGTGGGTCCATTCCGATGGCGCACTCGTCCGCGGGCCGGTGGCGCCGCTTGTTGAGGACCTGGACTCGCTGCCCTTCCCCGAGCGGGACATCTTCGACTACGCCCGACTGGCGCGCCTGACCCGCCAGGCGTCGTTCAAGGTCGCCCGCGGCTGCGGCAACTGGTGCGCTTCCTGCTTCAACGACTGGTACATGGACCTGTACTGCGAGAAGGGCCGGTTCGCACGCCGCCGCAGCGTGGGCAACGTCCTGGAGGAGGTCCACTCCGTGGTCGCGCGCCATCCCGAGGTCTCCAGCGTGGCGTTTTACGATCACGGCTTCGCGGCCGACTCGGCATGGCTCGGCGAATTCGCGGATGCGTACCCGCGCCGCTGCGCGCTGCCGTTCCGGTGCTTCGTGCCGATCCATCTCGTCACGGCCGAGCTGGCCGCCTCGCTCGCGTCAGCCCACTGCCGATGGGTTCACACGCAGATCGGCTCCGGCAGCCGGTTCATCCGCGAGGAGATACTCTCGATGCACGCCAGGGACGACCAGATCGTCCGCGCGTGCGGGGCCCTGCACGACGCCGGCCTGTCGGTGACGGCCGATGTCTTCGTCGGCAGCCCTTACGAATCGGAGATCACGGTCGAGGAGACGCTGACGCTCCTGCGCCGCTGCGAGGTCGATGAGGTCCGCAGCCGGGTGTTCTACCCGACGCCGGGCACGCGCGCGGCCGAGGTGTGCGCTGAAAACGGCTGGATCAGCGGGCGCGGCGAGGAGAACTACTGGCTCGAAAAGAGCGTGCTGGACATGCCTTCGCTGCCGGCCGCGCGGATCGACGCCATCGCCGCGAAGCTCCCCGCGCTGGTCGGCGCCGGACACGGCATCCTCGGCAAGCTGATCCGCCGGATCATTCCGCCGAGATCCATATCTAGCATCGGCAAGGCAAAGGCCAACGGGTCCCGCGCTTGAGTTCCCCCACTGAGGCACTGAGGCAGGAGAGGCCACAAAGAAACGAAGGCCCACAAAGCTCCTTCTCTGTGTCCTCAGTTTGCTCAGCGCCTCCGCGGCCGATGTGCCCCTTCACCGGACGATCGGCAGCATCGACCCCAGTGCGGGGATCGCCAGCAGCTTGCGAATTCGCCACAGGCAGTTGCGGATCGACCTCCCGACTGCGGGGCCGTAGCTTGGCACGCCGTGGCCGGGCAGGATCAGGCCCGGCGGATGCTTTGCCTCGCGCATGAGCATCCTCTCGTACTCCTTGACGTCGGAGAGCCACAGGCCGTCGAGCCAGCCCACGCCCCCGCGGACCGTCGCCTGGTCGCCGACGATCGCGTCGCCCGTGAACATCACGTCAAGGCCGCTGACGTCGCCGCGGAAGCCGACGCAATCGGGCGTGTGGCCCGGCAACTCAACCACACTGAACTTGAATGGCGGGCACCGCAGCACGTCGCCGGCCTTCACTCCCTTGAGCCGGCGCGGCGCGAGGAACTTGTATGCCGGGTACATACGCGTGCCGGTCAGCCGCAGGTCGCGGCGCTTGAGGAAATCGACGCCGACGGCCGACAGGCGGACGACCGTCCGCGGATGGCGCTTCACCCACTTGGCCGCGTTGCCGAAATGGTCGAAGTGCGAGTGAGTGATCCAGATCTCGCCGATGCGTGCCGGCTCCGAGCCGGCCGCGCGGATGTTCCGCTCAAGCTGCCACAGCGACGGCGCCGCGCCGATGTCAACCAGCACGTCGAATTCGTCGCCGCGGACCAGGAATACATTGCAGTCCTGCTCCGTCAGCGCGGGCAGGTCGCCCCAGCCTCCGCGACCGACCCACCAGATTGACGGGGCGATCTCGGTAACGCGCTTCTCTGCCCTGACGTTCACATCCGGCTTGCTCATCGCTTCATCTCCTCTACCTTGGTGTTGCTGCCCAGCAGCATCTCGCGCAAGGACACGAGCGGGGACAACTGGAACTCGCCCTCAAACCTGGGCTTCTCGCCCTTGATCGATTCGGCTATCGCAACCGCGGCCGCCTCCAGCGAAAGGCGAACCGGAACCACCATCTCGACCGTCTTGCCGCCCGGGAAGACAATCCCCGCCGGCGACTCCATGGCAAGCAACATCCTCCCGCCGCAAACGACTGCCCCCTTCATCCGCAGGCCCTGGATGTCGAAGCTGTTGGGATTTGTCACCTCGAACACTGCCTCGACGGTTGTCAGTTCACCCTTGGCCCGGCGAACGGCCTTGATGTGCAGCGACGGCGCCTGGATAGGCGTTATCGTCCCCTTGTGCGATAGCGGCGAACGAATCTCAACTCCCATCGCCCTAAACGTCGCGCTGCCCGCAAGCTCGTAGGGAATCTCCTCGTGCTTCACGTACTTCCCGGCGGCGCTCAGGAGCCTGCGGTACTCAACCGTCACCGGCGTCCTGACGACGGCCGACTCCATGCCTTCAACCTTGCCCGGCCCCTCCAGCCGACCGGCCGCGAATCCCTGTCCGCCCGCCGCAAGCTTGAACTCCAGGCCGGTCATCTCGATGGCGTGCGAGTTGGGGTTGAACACCTCGAACTGGAACTCCAGGTCGAGCCTGTTCAGATCGACCCGCTCAATCCTGATGTCGTGTACCTTGATGAACGGAGCGCGCGGCTGGCAGCCCGCCGCCATGCCGGCCGTGAGCAAGGTCACGATCGCCAGTCGAGATGTCAGACGTAAGCGCGCCATCTCGCACGCCCCAATCTCAACTCCCCACTCTCCACAGGAATGTCACTTTCCGCCATCTCGCGTGTAGTTCAGCAACCCGCCGACGGCAAGGATTCCACGCTGGCGTGGGGCGAGCCGCACGTTGCACGTGAACTCGAAACCGCGCGTCACGTTGCGGACCGTGACGCTGTCGGCCGATGCAACTGCCGCCTCAACGTTGTCGATCACTAGTTCATCGCCTTGCTCGACACGGCCGTAATCGGCGGCATTTGCAAACGTCAGCGGCAGTATCGCGAAGTTGACCAGGTTGGCCTGGTGAATCCGCTCGATGGCCCGCGCGATGACGGCCCGCACACCCAGGTACATCGGGCACAGGGCCGCGTGCTCGCGCGAAGAGCCCTGGCCGTAGCTGTCGCCGGCGACGATGAGGCCCGCACGGCCGGCCTTCTTCGCCTCCAGCGCCCGCTCGGCGAAGGTGGGCTCGCCCTCGCGGTTGAAGGCGTTAAAGACATACTTGGCGTACTGGGGCACATTGGAGCGGTACTTGAGCAGCGCCCCGGCCGGCATGATATGGTCGGTGGTGATCTTGTCGCCGACCTTGATGAGGACCGTGCCGGCAAGCGGAGAGGGAAGCTTCTCGCCGCGGGGCGGCGTGGCGATGGTCGAGCCGCGGATGATCTCGACTCGCTGGGCATCTACTTCGGCCGGCGGCGGCGTAATCATGCGGTCGTCAATGGTGAACGCCTTGGGCGGCGCGATGCGGACGTACTTGATCTGGAGTTCCTCGGCCAGAGTGCGAGGATCGACGATCCCGCCGCCCAGCGCCGCGGCGACGGCCGTCTCCGGCGAGACGAGGTATATCTGGTCCCCCGCCGTCCCGCTCCGCCCGGCAAAGTTGCGGTTAAAGGTCCGCAGGCTGACCGTCCCCTCGGCCGGCGAGAAGCCCAGGCCGATGCACGGCCCGCACGCCGATTCCAGCACGCGCGCCCCCGCGCGGATCATCGTTGTCAGCGCGCCGTTGTCGGCCAGCATGTCCAGCACCTGCCGGCTGCCCGGCGCGATGCCGAGCTCCACGCCGGCATTCACAGTCCGGCCCTTTAGCATGGACGCCACCCGCATCATGTCCTGGTAGCTGGAATTCGTGCAGGAACCGACGATCACCTGGCTGACCTTCTTGCCGGCGAGCGTTGAGATTGCGACGATGTTGTCGGGGCTGGACGGCGCGGCCGCCAGCGGCTCCAGCTTCGCCAGATCGATCACGATCCGGCTGAACGTCACCTTCACAAAGCCCTCGTTGTCTGCGGCCGTGATCTTCACGCCCCGGCAGAACTGCCGGATGTTCTCGATGGTGGCGGCGTCCCTTTCCCTGTGCAGTTTCTTTGTGATGTGATCATATTCCGCGCCTTCATCGGCCCCCATCGCGACGAACTGGCCGCCCCGGCCCTGGGCCTCAAGGTACGCCCGCGTCGCATCATCCGAAGGGAAAATACTGGTCGTAACGCCCAACTCCGCGCCCATATTGGTGCATGTGGCGCGTGCCGGCACGGGCAGGCCCTTTACGCCCGAGCCGAAATACTCGACCACGCAGCCGACGTTGCCGCGCGTCGTCAGGATGGAAAGCAGCCGCAGGATGATGTCCTTTGCCGCCACCCACGGCCGGAGCCGCCCGCGAAGCTCCACGCCGATGACCTTTGGCCAGGTCAGCCAGAACGCGCCGCCGCCCATCGCGACGGTGACGTCCAGGCCGCCCGCCCCGACGGCGAAGCTGCCGATGCCGCCGGCCGTCGGCGTGTGGCTATCGCTGCCCAGGAGCGTCCGCCCCGGCCGTGCGAACCGCTCAAGGTGGACCTGGTGACAGATGCCGTTGCCCGGGCGCGAGAAGTACACGCCCTTGGCGGCCGCGATGGACTGGAGGTAAAGGTGGTCGTTGTGGTTCTCGGGCCCGAACTGGGCCATGTTGTGATCGACGTAGCTGACCGAAAGCTCCGTGCGGACGCGCGGGATGTCCATCGCCTCCAGCAAGAGGTACGCGGTGGTGCCGGTGGCGTCCTGCGTTAGCGTCTGGTCGATGCGGATGCCGGCCTCCGCGCCCGGCGCGGGAAGTCCGCCGCCGGCCGGCACGCCATCGAGAAGGTGCTGCTGGAGTATCTTGTGCGTCAACGTAAGAGGCATAGTGGCTCCTGTGGCAAGTCTGTGAAAACGCGAAGATACCACATTCAATTGCGGATTGTGAACTGTCTTGCCTCCATTACTCCGACTCCTCCGAGTAACCGAACCAGCCGCCCCGCTCGCCTTCGGCTTGCGGCTAGACGCTGGATGCCCTATCGTACTCCCGTCGCCAACTGAGAAAGGAATCGTATGTCCCTTTGCACGGTCAACTTCTTCGGCCCATCCATCGGCAAGGAGAACGGGATGCACGTGATACTGCCGGATGGCAAAGGCCCGTTCCCGGTGATGTACCTGCTGCACGGCCTGAGCGACGACTACACGATATGGCAGCGGCGGACGAGCATCGAGCGGTACGTGGCGGGGCTGGGCCTGATCGTCGTCATCCCAGACGGCGCCCGAAGCTTCTACGTCAACGACCCCCGGCCGGGCGGGCTGGCGTACGACGACTACATCACCAAGGACGTGGTCGGATTCGTTGACCACACGTTCCGCACGATTGCTTCCGCGCGCGGGCGTGCCATCGCCGGCTTGAGCATGGGCGGCTACGGCGCGACCGTGCTGGCCATGCGGCACCCGGATGTGTTCTCGACGGCCGTGTCGCACTCGGGGGCGCTTGGCTTCTGCGAGCGGCAGACCTACCAGCCGCCGTTTGGCCCGCTCAAGCGGGCCCTGGAGGGCAAGGGCTACAACGTGTTCGAGCTGGCGCGAAAGCTCAAGCGTGCCGGAAAGAGGATCGCGTATCGCCTGGACTGCGGGACCGAGGACCACCTCATCGAGGACAACCGCCGCTTCCACGCCCACCTGACGAAGATCGGCTTCGCGCACGAGTACGCCGAACACCCCGGCGAGCATAACTGGGCGTACTGGGACTTGCACATTCAGGAAACCATCAGGTTCGTGATGGCGAACGTGAAGCGGGATAGGCGATAGGACAGATAGAACCTATAGGACGGTTAGGACACGTAGGACGCACACGTCTGATCCTATATGTCCTATCCGTCCTATTCGTCCTATGCGTCCTATGCGTCCTATCTACCCTTGGGCGCCGCCGGTCCCTGAGGCCTTCCGCTCCAGCTCGAGCATCCTCCGCTTCAGGTTAATCCCGCCCGGGGCGGAGAAGCCGCTCATGCCGCCGGATGCGTTGACCACGCGATGGCACGGCACCACGAGCGGGATGGGGTTCTTGCCAAGGGCCGTGCCGACGGCGCGGGCGGATTCGGGGCAGCCGATCTGCCCGGCCAGCGACGAGTAGGTCATCTTCCGGCCGTACGGGATCGCCCGGCAGGCGCGGAGGACCTTGCCGGAGAAGCTGCCCTCGTCCGGCAGGTCGCAGGGGATCGCGCCGAAGTCCACCGGCTTGCCGTTGAAGTAATCGCGGGACAACTCGGTCAGGCGCTCAAATGGCTTGTCGTCACGGATGCACTTGGGGTGGTCCCACGCCAGAAGCTGGAAAAGTTCATCAACCTGGTAGTTAGGGAGGATGACGCGCCGCAGGCCGTCAGGTCCGGCCACCGCGCCCATCGGCCCCCACGCCGTCGCCCACGCCGAGTAGAAGCCGCTGAGGAAATCCTGTTTTCGCATCCGCGCATTCTAACGCATTGATCGCCGGTTGCGAGTCGAATCAGGATTCACCACGAAGGACACGAAGCACACTGAAGGCGGGAAAGAAGGTCTTCTTGGATGCCTGCGTGGCCTTCGTGGTGAGGAATCCGTGCCGTTCGATCCGCGGACCTCGAACCGCGAATCGAGGTCCCTAGTACCCGACGCCGGCCCGCAGACGCGCGACGGACGCCTGCTCGGCCGCCCGCTGGTACTCGCTGACCTTTGAACTGATGAACTGGATGGCGGCTCGCCCCTCGGCCGACTGGTCCAGGCCGATGAACTGGAACCCCATCAGCACGCCGACGCCGCAGTGCTCGATATGGCGGCACTGCGCATCGGCGAAGACGGCTTCATCGGCGGCCCCGAACGTCAGGCGCGCGCCGACGATGTCGCCAACATCCACGGCGTCGGCGACATTGTCCTCGGCCCGAAGCTGGAACCCGCCGGCGCTGATGTTTGCCACCCGCCCGAGCCACACGGGGGTGTCGGTCGAGCCGCCGGCCGGCTCGGCCTCCCGCCCGCCCAGCCAGAACGTGGCCCGCACCACTCGGTTGGGCGGCACGTCAGCGCGGAGGTACGCTCGGCGCTGGAGCCGCTGCATCTTCGCCGGCGCCTCCAACGCCAGCACGTGGAGGGCGCAGCCGTCCTCGGTGTGCAGAGACTGGAGGCCCACGACGCGCGTGTTGAAGATGTGCTTGTGGTGCTTGTGCTTGAAGCTGACGCCGACGGCCTCGCCAGGCGCGAACTCGTGCGGCGGGCGGCTGTCATCCGGCAGGGGCAGTTCCAGCAGCAGCGTCCTCTCCCGCTCGGCCAGCACGTAACTGTGAAGGTTGCTCCATGAATCGCCGACTCGGACGGTGAGGATCACCGGCACTCGCCGGGCAATCGCGTCATAGACGGACTGTTCCATCTGCTGTGGATCCAAGTCCTGAAGCGTAGCCATAGGCCCTATGCTCCTGTGCAGCGTAACGTCCGACCTATCACTCGTTTCGGGAAGACGACGGCGAGACTTGAATAAGACGAGTTGGGCCGGAAACGGGCAGGGGGACACGGACTACACTGATTGGGAACCCGATGAATCCGTGTTCCCTCCCTGGCCGTGCGCCTGGTCCCCTTCCAGCTCCGCCTCCATCGCCTCGGCCTTGGGGAGCCGGGGGCCGGCGAAGTAGACGATCACGCCGGGCAGCGCCGTCGCCATCTGGACGAACCTCGCTAGAAGGGCAAGCACGAGGATCGTGCTGAAGACAACCCCCGGCCCGGCGAAGAACTCCCCGTATAGGCTCTCGATCCAACCGACTCCGCCCGGCGTCAGCGGTATCGCGCCGAGCATCCAGATCATGGGTATGTAGATGAAGTACTTGACGACCGGTACCGCCATGTGCAGGCTCAGGCCGATCAGCATCACCGACGCGATGGAGATCACCTGAGCCCCCACCGTGATGCCGATGGCCTTGACCATCGCCCCTATGCGCTGGCGATAGAGCCTGGCCGCGTCGCCGGCGGCCGCCAAGTGGTGAGCGAAGGACATCCGCTGGTAGATCTTCTGAAGATGGAACAGCCGCCGAAACCGGGAACTGAGCACGAAGGTCATCGCCAGGACGATGGCCGCGATCGCGACAAGCAGTATGAAGACCGACCATTTCATGCTCCGCTCCTGCAAGCTGGCGCCTTGCGCCAACGCGACGACGATCATCACCCCACCCAGCAGGACAAGCTCCGTGACGCCCAGAAGGCGGTCGACGAAGGTCGTCACCCAGACCGCCGCCTTACGCTCGGTGTGCTTGGCAACGTAGTACGCCTTGACGAGGTCGCCCCCCACCGAGCCGGGCATGAAGTAGTTGAAGAAGGCCCCCAGGTATGTCAGGCGGACAGACTCCCAAAGCCTGATCCGGACATCCTGTATTCGCAACAGGAACCAGTATCGGACCGCCATTATGAGCAAGGCCGCCAGCAAGCCCCCGATGGCCGCCGCAAGGAGGCCCCAATCGAGGTTCTTCAGCGCGCCGGCCATGCCGGGACGCTCGTATACGAATCTGCCATCGGGGCCTCTGACAGGCCTGCCCGCGCTGTCTGTCAGCGGCACAAGGGCAGCCGACTCGACCTGGACGGCCTTTTTCCAGAAGAGCATGCCCTCAGTCGCGTCGATGCGGGCAGGCAAGGGGTCGCTCCTCAACTGCCGGGGGTCAACGAGGGAATATTCCTTCTCCTTGCCACCAGAGACGGCATGGACGTAGTCGTTCCACGACGCCTTGCTGACCACCCAGCCAATCAGCACGACGGCCACGAGCACTTTCAGGACGGTAAACAGTATCTTCCGTTTGGTCTTTGTCATACCGGCCGCCCGGACAGGCAGGGATTATACGGCCGGCCCCCCGCCAGCCAAGTACAATGTTCCTTCCTCATCTGGCCTCCGCGAACCAGCGGAATGGCGGGGAACCGGCCCGAGCTGCGGCCGCAAGGTAAACCGACCACCGCCTCGGAGACAATAGAGTAGCAGGCTTGAGCCAAGGCCGAGGCAGCATCCGGGCGGCACGGGGCCGTCCGCGCCGCGGGCCGACTCATCGGGCGGCGGCAAAGAGCCGATAAATACTTTGTGGGAGACCGATTTGAGTTTGGTCCCGGCCGTGACTCCGTTAAGATAAAGGTATCTCCTCATACATACTTCGTACCGGCAAAACCTAGAATGAGCAGCGTTCAGACACTGGAAGTCCCCGGTTTCCAGGTGGTGCAGTTCCTTGGTAGCGGGGCGTGCAGCACCATTTGGCGGGTTCGCGAGAGCCGAACCGACAAGCATTTCGCCCTTAAGCGCGTTATCAGGCGGCACAGCGGCGATTTCCGGTTCCTCGAGCAGGCGCAGAATGAGTACGACGTGGGCCACCGCCTGGACCACCCCGTCCTGCGCCACATCCACTCCATCCGCCGGGTCAAGCGCTGGTTGCGCCTCCACGAGATACACGTGATCATGGAGTTCTGCGACGGCCGGACGGTCCAGGACGAACGGCCGCGAACGGTCGCCGACGCCCTCCGGATATTCGAGCAGGTGGCCGCCGGCCTGAGCTACATGAACGCCCAGGGCTTCGTCCACGCCGACACTAAGCCTAACAACATCGTCGTATCGCCGGCCGGGGCAGTGAAGCTCATCGACTTCGGCCAGAGCTGCCCACTGGGCACCATCAAACAGCGGATCCAGGGCACGCCTGACTTCATCGCCCCCGAGCAGGTACACCGCCGGCCGTTGGATGCCCGAACCGATGTGTTCAACTTCGGGGCCGCGCTGTACTGGACGCTGGCCCGCAGGCCCATACCAACCATCCTGCCCAAGGGCAATTCAACGCTAATGGCCGACCTGGCCGTCCAGCCGCTGGAGCAGGTCAACTTCGAGGTGCCGCCGGCCCTCAGCAAGCTGGTGGCGGACTGCATCGAACTGCACCCGACGCGCAGGCCAGTGTCGATGAACGAGGTGGCGTCACGCCTGGGCCTGATAGCCCACAAGATTCAGCGCGACGCCATGAACGGCGGAAGCCCTCCGCCCGCACCATCGGCCGACGACACGGCCAAGTTCGACGCCATCGAGATACTTGAAGGTGAGGACAAGCCCGTCAAGAACGGGGGCAGGAACGGGAACGGGACCGGGCACTGAGTGTCAACCGCCGCCGCGGACATCTTCCGCCAGGCAGCCGCCGCCAACAAGGCCGACCCGCGGCGCGACGGCAACGTCGTGAACTTGCCTGCTGGCCCGGCCATCATCTGCGGTGACATGCACGGTTATCGAGCGGCGCTGAACAAGGTCATCGGCCGCGCCAGCGCGGCCGGCCAGCCGCGTCAACTGGTGCTCCAGGAGATCATCCACGGGCCGCCGGATGAGCGAACGGGCCAGGACCGCAGCGTCGAACTGCTCCTCCGCGCCGCGCGGCTCAAGATCAGCCACAGCGAGCAGGTGGCTTTCCTCATGGGCAACCACGACCTGGCGCAGGCCACCGGCAACGAGATCACCAAGGACGGCCGGGGCGTGTGCAAGGTCTTCACGGCCGGCGTCGAGGCGGCCTACGGCCAGGACGCCGCGGATGTGATGGACGCCATACGCGAATTCCTGCTGTCCATGCCGCTGGCCGTGCGGTGTCCGAATGGCGTGTTCATCTCGCACTCGCTGCCGTCGCCGGCGCGGATGGGCGCCGCCGGCGTGGACATTCTCAAGCGGCCGTACGAGGAGCGCGACCTTCGCCGCGGCGGCGCGGTCTACGAGTGGACCTGGGGCCGCGGCCAGACGGCCGAGCAGCTCGAACAGCTCGCCGCGACGCTCGGCGTCGAGTACTTCATCCTCGGCCACCGGCACGTCGAGGCCGGCTGCGAGGTAATCTCGCCGCGCGGCGTCACGATCAGCACCGAGCACGAGCACGGCTATGTGATCGAACTCGATGCGGGCCTGCCGTTCGGCGCGGATGATCTGGCCTCCGGGCTCAAGCCGATCATGGTGTTGGCCTGATGAACCGTGCAGTCGTAATCAGTAATCCGTAATCAGTAAGCAGCAGTCAGCCAGTCACCAACGCCTTGGTTGCACGCCGGATGCTTACTGATTACTGTTTACGAGTTACCGCTTACTTCCGCCCATGATCGAACTGACAGCCAAACAGAAGAGCATGCTGAAGTCCCTCGGCCACAAGCTCCGGCCGCTGGTGACGGTCAGCAAGGAAGGCGTCTCGTCGGCGGCCGTCGCCAACGCCAAATCGCTGATCGCGGCGCGCGAACTCATCAAGATCCGCGTCCCGGCCGGCAGCGCCGACGACAGGCAACTGACCGCGATGCAACTTGCCGAGGCCGTCGGCGGAGTCTGCGTCGCCGTCGTCGGCCGCACGGCCATTATCTACAAACCAAACGAAACGCTGCCCGCCGGAAAGCGGATCGACCTGCGATGATACGGATTTGTGAAAAACGGCTTTGTCTTGCAAAACGACCTCTTTTGGCGCGGGCACCCTGTCATAGTACGTAACATGCTATGGTTGTGTATGTTACATTACACGCCAGCTCACCGAAAGCCATTTTGGGCATCTTGTGTATCTTATGCACATTGACCCATGAAGTCTTTCAACTCTAGCTAATTTCCCCAGTTTGACGATTCTGCCGGCGTCACCGATAACCCACCATCGGCGCCGCGTCTCCGACGCGGCGGCGCGGCGAGTCGGAGGCTCGCCGCCCTTGGGCGGGCGGCGGCGGGTGGCGCGGCTTGCGCTGTTTGCAGCCACGTCAGGTTTACCCAGATTACCCGGTCGCATATAAGTTCGGCTTCGTTTCGGGATTCTTGCTTTTGGGCCGGAAGCTGACGGCCGCCAGTGCGCAGACAACAAGTGCCCGCGCCTCGCGGCGCGGTCACATAGGGCCATTCACATATCCATACACGATTATGTCATGCCGCGGCCGCACGGCCGCGCTGCGCCACCCGCCTTCCCGGCGCGCCGACCGCGCCGTGCTTGAGGAGTAATTGGGTCCCAGCCGCAAGTCTGGCTGCTTGTGATCGCCGGGCCATCCGCACGGCCGCCATCCTCGGTTCCATCATGCTGCTTTCCGTCCTCGACATGTCCTTTCCATCGGCCCGAACGAGCGGATGTCCTTACTCAACACGCGTATTATAACATACCGAACATCATGCGACAAGACAATTCCGCCCGCCCTTCTGCGATTTCTGGGCGTGGCTTTCTGAGATCGGGGCGATGGCCCTATGGAGTGCGGTGGCACAGTCGCGCAGCGACTCGACACCGCTTTGGCTGCCGTCGGCGCCTTCTATCCTATCCCTGGCATTCTCGTCGTCTGCGGCCGGAGCCAAGGCGGCGTCGCTCCGCCTGCGGCGGATTTGCCGCCGCACTCCACGTGTGGCCATCTTCTCCTTGCTGTAACGCCAATACCGTGTGACCCCCCAGGAATTCATGGTGCGGATTTCCTTTCGAAGGCGAAGCGCCGCCCGGCGCGGTCAGGTCGGCGTACTGGAACCTGCGCCCAGTACCCTCTTCAAGGTTGGAGAAGAAAGTCTCAATGTAGTCCTCATCGTAGGGCTGGTAATCCTGATTCCACGTCCGTTCATAGCTGCGCGAGCATAGTAGAATCGTATCGTGCAATCGCCCCAGATGCTTCGCGCCCTGCTTTGCGTCGCTGTGGGACGACTGCCGTTTCCAGATTATCTCATTGAGGAAGCTCCCCTCCCCGAATATCTGATCGAGCATCACCTTGACATAGTGGCTGGCGTGCCAGTCGCAGTGGTAGTAGAAGCTGCCGGTCTTCTTAAGGACGCGGGCCATCTCGACGCACTTGGGGCGCATGAATTCGATGTAGGCTTGCGTGCTGGCGTGCCTGTCTTCGAAGGCCAGCTTCTCCTGAGTCTCGCCCCAGAACACTTCGTAGTTGCGGTTGGAATTGAACGGCGGGTCGAGATAGATCAGGTCCACGCAAGCATCCGGGAACTTGCGGAGTTGGTCTATGCAATCGCCGCAGTAGATGATGCGCGTGTCAACCAGCGAGGAGCGGCTTTTCGCCTGTCGAGTCATGGTCGAATCCCTTGCCGAAAGCGTACCCAGAGGCGTTGCGAAGGCAAGCGAAAAAGGAACCGGCGAGACGGATGGAGCGCTGTCGGCATGACGATGGACGTTGGGGCGCACGGCCGCGCTCGCCTGCGGCTCGCGGCTAAACGAGCAGATGGCAAGCTTTCGCCCAGGGCCTGAAGGCGGGCGGCGCATCGGTCGCCTCGCGGATCAAGCCGCGCGGGTCATGGACTTGCAGGGCGCGTTGGCTGCGATGCCGCCTGGGGCCCGTAGATCCGCTGCTTGCGCCTTCCGGCGAAGTTGAACAGGAACCTGGCCAGGTCCTGGCGGAGCCTCTTTTTCTTCTTCCACATCCACGGAAGGAGCTGCCATAGACACCGCCTTCGCTCGCGGCGGTCCAGCGGGCTGCGCTTGATCGCGGCGACGAACTCCGGCAGCAGCCGCCACGTCGGGAAGATCACCTTGCCCGCCAGGGCGGGGTTGAACCAGCCGCCGCGGGAGTGAGCCGTGGGGTAGGCCCGCGTGAGCCGGTCGGCATGATCGCGGTTGAAAAGGAGGCACTCGGGAATCTCGTGGATGGGGCCGTGAAGCGCCAGTTCCGCGACGAGCACGAGGTCCGAGGCGACGTACGCGCCGATCAGCCCGGTCCGCGCCAGGACGTCCCTCCGGATCAGGCCGAACACGGGCAGGCACCCGTAGCTGATGCAGATGAGGTCGTGAAATCGCTCGTGCGGCCGGGCGGAGCCCATGCGGACGTTGTACTCCGGGCGCGGATATGGCTGCCCATCCGGGCTAAGGTAGCAGGCTTGGGTGGTACACACGACGACTTCCGGCCGGCTGTCCAGTATGTCAACACACTTGCGGATGAAGTCGGGCGCACAGGTGTCGTCGTGGGCGGACCACTTGAAGTATTCCCCCTTGCTCAGGTGGAACACGTTGTTGAAGTTCCACGCGGCGCCGCGGTTTTCGTCGCTGCGGATGTATCTGACGCGGCCATCTTTGCGGGCGTATTCCTGGGCGATGTCGGGCGTCGAGTCGGTGGAGGCGTTGTCGGAGATGATCAGCTCAAAGTCGCCGAAGGTCTGGGCCAGCAGCGAGTCCACCGCCGCGCGGAGGTAGTTGCCGCCGTTGTAGACTGGCAGCCCGATACTGACTCGTGGTGTTGCCATCGGCCGCGTCAATCCATCCTTGCGCCAGGCGATGGCGTGGCCATCGCGAAGTTGGAGTGAACTCTAGTCGGCGGCCACGCGCCTTGTCAACGGCCATTTCCCGCGGCTAAAATGCTCGCGTCGCAAGCATGAAAAAAGTTGTCAAATTTCCCAGGCCCGTTATAATCCGCATCGCCGCCGGCGGCGGTCGCCGGCTTACATCATGCGGTGTTCGCGCGAAAGGAGTTGCGACATGACCCGCTATGCGATCCTGGGGTTGCTGGCCGTGGGGTTGTTCTGCGAGTTGGTGGGATGTAACTGTGGCGCTTGCGCGCGGAATAAGGACATGAGCGACTTTCCGGCTCCGGCCGTCCTGGCGGCCCAGCCGACGCCCGAGCCCGTGGCGCCGACGCCGGCCCCGCCTCCTCCTCCGGCCGTGGTGGAAGCACCGCCGCCTCCGCCGCCGCCTCCGCCGGTAGTGCCCCCGCCTATCGGCACATACGACCCGGAAAAGGGCATGCTCTCCATCCCCTCGGACATCCTGTTCGACTCCGGGTCGGCGGTAGTGAAGGCTGATGCCAAGGCGGCCCTCGGCAAGTTCGCCAAGAGCCTGGCCAGAGACGATGTCAAGGATCGCAAGTTGACCATCGTCGGCCACACGGACACCGACCGGGTGGTTAAGGCCGCCACGATCGACGCTCTCAGGAAACTTGGCAAGACTCCTGACAATATGGGCCTGAGCCAGGCCCGGGCCGAGGCCGTTGCGGCCATTCTCCAGGCGGGCGGCGTCGACAGCGCGCGCATGGCCACCGAGGGCAAGGGCGCCCTCGAGCCGGTAACAGACAACCGCACCCCCGAAGGCAAGGCCCGCAACCGCCGCGTGGAAATCTTCCTGACCCCCGCGCCGTCGGCCCGTCCGTCGTAGCGAAGGTGACTGTGAATCAGGCAATCGGAACTGCTGCCGCCGCGCTGGACGACAAGCGGGTGTGCATCCATATTCCCTGCTACAACTGCGAGAAGTTCATCGCGCGCACGGTCTCCCGCATTCCCTGGGCCTCGATGCCCGCGGGCCTTGAGTATTCCGTCCTCTTTGTCGACAACGCCAGCGCGGATGGCAGTTGGAAGGAGATCGAGCGCCTGCGGGATGAACTGAAGGCGACCGCGATCCTGCACCCGGAAAACCGTGGGTACGGCGGCAGCGTGAAGACGGCCTTCGGCCACTGCTTCGACAACGCCATCGGCTACATGGCGATCCTGCACGCCGACGGACAGTACGCCCCGGAGGAACTGCCGCGCCTTATCAGCGAACTGGTGGCCAGCAGCAGCGCCCTGCACTTCGGCAGCCGGCTGACCGGCTCGCCGCTCAAGGGCGGCATGCCCATCTACAAGTGGGCGGCCAACCATGTCCTGACGGGAATCCAGAACGTCGTGCTGGGAACGCATCTGAGCGAATTCCACTCCGGCTACCGTCTCTATCGCCTGAGGCTCATTGACAAAATCCCGTGGCGGAAGCTGTGCGACGGGTTCGCATTCGACAACGAGATCATCTTCCTGCTGCGGCAGCACGGCCTCGGGATCACCGAGAGCACCATCCCGACGTTCTACGGGGACGAGAAGTCAAACGTGCCGAGGATCGGCACGCCCCTGGCGATCCTGCGGAATACCTGGCGATACATCCGGGCCGTGAAGTGCGGGCGGCCCGATTCGCTCTACGGTAAACAATGAAGTTCCTGCCCACCAGCCTCGACGGGGCCTGGATCGTGGAAGTCGAGCCGCGCGGAGACGAGCGCGGCTTCTTCGCGCGCACCTGGTGCCAGCGCGAGGCCGCGAACGTGGGGCTCTGCCCGCGATGGGTCCAGGCCAACACGTCGCTCACCCGCGACGCGGGGACTCTGCGCGGCATGCACTACCAGGCATCGCCGTGGCAGGAGGCAAAGCTCGTCCGATGCACGCGCGGGGCGATCTTCGACGTGATCGTGGACCTGCGCCCGTTTTCGCAGACGTATCTGCGGTGGTTCGGGGCCGAGCTGTCGGCCGAGAACCTCCGGGCCTTGTACGTGCCCGAGGATTTCGCGCACGGGTTCTTGACGCTTACCGCCGACGTGGAAATGCAGTACCTTATGTCGCAGTTCTACACGCCGCAGGCCCAGTGCGGCCTGCGGTGGAACGACCCGGCCGTCGGAATCCGGTGGCCGCGCCAGCCGTCGGTGATCTCGGACAGGGACGCCCGCTGGCCGGACGTGAAAGGAGCCGGAAGGTGATTCTCGTCGATCGAGCGTTGGACCAGCGCGCCCGCGCCAAGCGGCCGATCCGCGCGGCCATGGTCGGCTCGGGTTTCATGGCGCGCGGCATCGCGCACCAGATAGTCCGCTACAGTCCGGGCATCCAGCTTGCGGCGATCCTGTGCCGGCATCCGGACAAGGGCCGGGCCGTCGCGGAACAGGCCGGGGCGCCGGGCGTACACGTGACCGACGACGTGGCGGCCGTGACGGATGATCCGAGCATCGAGGTCCTCGTCGAAGTTACCGGCACACTTGAGTACGCCGCACACGCGGCCGTGCGGGCCATCGAGCACGGCAAGCACCTGGTCCTGATGAACGCGGAGCTCGATGGAACTGTCGGGCCGCTGCTCAAGACCATGGCCGACCGCGCCGGGGTCGTCTACTCCAACTCGGACGGCGACCAGCCGTGCGTGGAGATGAACCTGTACCGCTTCGTCCGCGGCATCGGGGTCCGCCCCGTTCTGTGCGGGAACATCAAGGGCCTGCACGACCCGTACCGCAACCCGACCACGCAGGAAGGCTTCGCCAGGAAGTGGGGCCAGAGCGTCCACATGGTCACATCCGCCGCTGATGGGACCAAGGTCACGTTCGAGCAGGCGATCGTGGCCAACGCGACGGGGATGCGCGTGGCCAGGCGCGGCATGTTGGGCCCGACCGTTGAAACCGGCATGCACATCTCGCAGGCGGCGGGGCGCTTTCCCGTGGAGACCCTCCTGAACGGGCCGGGAATCGTCGACTACATCGTCGGCGCCGTGCCCGCTCCGGGCGTGTTCGTGCTGGGGACCATCGACGACCCGGTCCAGCGCCACTACCTCAAGCTCTACAAGCTGGGGGATGGGCCGATCTACTGTTTCTACACGCCGTATCACCTGTGCCACTTCGAGGTCCCCAACACCATCGCGCGTGTGGCGCTGTTCAGGGACTCCGCGCTGTTCCCGGCCGCCGGGCCGATGGTGGACGTGGTGACGGCGGCCAAGGTCGATCTTGCCCCCGGAGATATCCTCGACGCGCTGGGCGGATACAAGACCTACGGCCTGGCGGAGAACTACGACCAAAGCCGGCGGGCGGGGCTCCTGCCCATCGGCCTTTCGGAAGGCTGCCGCGTGGTTCGCCCGGTCGCCAAGGACCAGGTGCTCACGTACAGCGATGTTGAAAGGCCCGCCGGTCGACTCATCGACCGCCTCCGGGCCGAGCAGGACAATATGTTTCCCGTGACGACGGGAGAAAAGAGGGACGCATGAAGGTGGTCATCCTTGCCGGCGGGTTCGGCACGCGCATCAGCGAAGAGACCGACGTTCGCCCCAAGGCCATGGTGGAGATCGGCGACAAGCCGATCCTGTGGCACATAATGAAGATCTACTCGGCCGCCGGCCTCAACGACTTCATCATCTGCCTGGGCTACAAGGGCTACATGATCAAGGAGTACTTCGCCAACTACTTCCTGCACGTCTCGAACGTCACCTTCGATGTCAGCCAGAACCGGATGGAGGTGCTCAATCACAACGCGGAGCCATGGCGCGTCAGCCTGATAGACACGGGCGAAAACACCATGACCGGCGGGCGCGTCAAGCGCGTCCGGCCGTACGTCGGCGATGAGACCTTCTGCCTGACGTACGCCGACGGCGTGACGGACCTGGACATCAACAAGCTCATCGAGTTCCACCGCGCGGAGAAGACGTTGGCCACGCTGACGGCCGTGCAGCCGCCCGGACGATTTGGCGCGTTCAACCTTCCCAGCGGGCACACCCGCATCGCACACTTCCGCGAGAAGTCCAAGGAAGACGTGGCCTGGATCAACGGCGGGTTCTTCGTGCTGGAGCCGCAGGTCTTCGACTACATCGAGGGCGACGCCACAACCTGGGAACGCGAGCCCATGGTCCGCCTGGCGCAGGAGAACCAGCTCTCCGCCTACCGGCACGACGGGTACTGGCAGAACATGGACACCCTTCGTGACAAGAACATCCTGGAGGAGTTGTGGCGGAGCGGCAAACCGCCCTGGAAGATCTGGTAGTATCCTGCGCGGATGACGGGGCGGCGTGAAGACGCATAGCCTATGCCATATTTCTGGCGTTCATTGAAATACCTCTGGCCGTATCGCT
>JBHGBE010000027.1:0-55683 GCA_041946855.1 Phycisphaerae bacterium
CGGCCCAGAATCGGCCTCCGCGCAGACAGAAACCACCGTCGCCTCGCCGGCGCGTATGGTGTGATGAACTCGCCCGCCGGTTCGCCAACGGCGGGTTGGCTGCCGGCCGGCGGGCCGTCCTCACGGCCGGGATGTGTCTTGCCCTGTGGTCTTGCCTGGCTTCCGCGCCGCTGCGCCTTACATGGTCAAATTGAGATATGCGAATCTAAGCATTTTTCAACATGCTCTCACGGTGGGCCCGCACAGTGCGGCGACCCAAACTGTTTGCATTATAACAGGGCGAACAGAACCCGTCAAGATAATTCCGGATTTTCCTTCTCGATTTCCGGGCTGGCTGCTCTCCGCCAACAGGCCGGCCCACGGAATGCGCGGCAGGCGGATTTGTACTACTATGGTTGGCGCGCCACTCGCGGTAACGTAGAATGATGCTCTCGAGGACCGGCGTCCATCGCGCCGGCCGAGGATGGCAAGGAGTTGGCGTTGGGTAAGTATCGTCTGTACATCGTGGCGGCGGCCGTCGTGGGCGTGCTTGGCGGTCTGGCCGGCGCGCTAGTCTGGCATTTGGAGCGGCCGTACAGGTTCGGAGTCGTGCAGGAGGGCGTGCTCTACCGCAGCGGCCAGCCCAGGGGCCACGAGTGGGACACGCTGCGCGACACGTACGGCATCAAGACCGTCATCGACCTGCGGGAGCTGAAGCCCTCGAGGGGATGGTCGATCGAGCAGGACCGTTTCTGCCGCGAGCATGAAATCAGGCTGGTACACATCCCATTCCCCAACATGGACGCCCCGACGCCGCGCCAGTGGCAGGCCTTCCTCGAAATAGTGCGCGACCCCGCTAACTGGCCCGTGCTGGTCCACTGCGAGGTCGGCACGGCCAGGACGGGAATGATGGTCGGCGCATATCGCATCGTGGTGCAAGGGTGGGACTTCGATTCAGCGCTGCGGGAGGCCCGCGAGAACAACTTCAACGACGAGAAGCACTACAGGTACGTCCAGTTCTGGAAGGAACTGGCCCTGGCCGGCACGGCGAGCCCGGCCGTCCACTGACCGGCCTGACGGAGCTGCCAACGCCGCCTGTTTCCCACGGCGGGCGGGATTCATCCGCCAGCGGAGCGTGATATTAAAGTACCCCGCGTCGCGTGCCGAATCCATGTCACAGGACTCCTGGTCGGGACACACAGGAGCCGTGAGATGGCCACTGAATCGCTGTGCCCGCAGTGCCGAAGCGCCCTTTCCCCGCGCGAGCTGGTGCTGGACCTGACGGAGACGGAGTCGTGCCCGCACTGCGGCGCGATAGTCCGGCAGCGAGCCGGGTATCGCTCCGCGAAGGAGGACGCGGTGGTCGCCCACGACGTGGCCGCGATAGAGGGCGTGCTGGCCGAGCTCTCGCACGAGTTGGAGTGCGTGGCGACGGATGAGTCGCAACCCGATCAGCACGTCGAGCGCCGGTGGCGCATCCATATAGAGATCCCGCGGACGTGCGAGATGATCTACGATCGCTCGCGGCTGCACTTCGTGGCCGTCAGGCTGATCGCCGAGGACAGGTCGAAGCTCCTGCCTCCCATGCCGGCCCGGCTTCAGACGGTCTGCGCAGACCATGCGGTCGAGTTTGTCGCCGAGCGCGACAGCGCCGGCAAGGCCGTCTGGGGCGCGCAGCAGTACCTCTCGACGGGCGCGCTCTGCCCGAAGCTGATCCAGGGCGTCGTCGCCAGGCTCCAGGAGGCGATGCAGGGCGCGGAGGCCCAGGCGGCGTAGGCCATCGCCTGCCGGGCGAGGTCAACCCCCTTCTTTACGCTGGACGCGCGAGCCGTCAGCGCGTAACCTTGGGCCATCGGGACTCCGGTGCGCGTCTGGGAGAAGGCAGAGGATCCTGGGATGTGGCACGCACCTCAAAGAGTGATGCGCGGACGCCCCCGCCTGCGCCGGCCGGTCGTCGAGCCTGGTCGACACACGGGTGTGAACAAGTGCGAGGGGGCCATCTCGCCCAGCGCATCCAATGCCTTGGATTGGGCCTCGATTGATCCCCGCCCGTACCATCGCCCCGGCGCAGACGACTCGGGGTTGACCTCCTTGATCCAGTAGTTCCCGACTTGCTTCAGCCTGACGCCCGGCCGAGTGATCCAGCCGGCTGCCTGTGCTTCGCCGGACGCGTACCAGTGGTTGACGATGGAAGAGCGCATAGGGCGTGCAACTCGGCCGACGTATGCCGCGGCTGGTTGCACGCGGGATTGTCTGCGGGTATTCCGCGTCCAGCGCGCGGCCACGCGGCTACGTTGCATGCCCTACGTTATCTGCCCACCGGGGCCGGCAAGTCTCTGACTCGCCGGAAGCGGCAGGTCGGAGACCTGCCGCCGGTTGCAGGGCACACCTCACGGCGTCACTACAAGCGGCACTCGGCTTGAATTCCCTCGCCGGCGCGGTTAACGTTCAGGCCCAATGGACATTGCCTGGATAGTCGTGCTGTTCATCCTCGGCGCGTGCGTGGGCAGTTTCCTGAACGTGGTGATCTGGCGGCTGCCGCGCGGCGAGAGCATCGTCTTTCCCGGCAGCCACTGCCCATCGTGCGGGAAGGCGATCCGCTGGTACGACAACATACCGCTTGTGTCGTGGCTGGCGCTGCGTGCGCGGTGCCGGTTCTGCAAGGCCCCCATCGCGTCGCGGTACATCATCATCGAGGCGGCGACGGCCGTGCGCGTCGCGGGCCTGTTCGTCTGCTACTACATACTCAACGTGCGCCAGGGCGCGGGGCAGTTCGAGGCGTCGTGGCCGATGTTCGCGACGCACGCGGCGCTGCTGTGCGGCCTCCTGGTCTGCTCGGTGGTGGACATCGACGACTGGATCGTGCCGCTGGAGGTCTGCTGGTTCGTGTCGATAGTGGGCGTGGCGATGCCGGCCGTGTTCCCCGATGCTTACTACCAGCCGGAAAGGCACTACGCCGCCACCTCCGGGCCGTGGATCACGCTCGTCTCGCCGGAGACGGGGGCGATGGCCGTCGCCGCGCTGGTGGGACTGGTCGTCTCGCTGGTGCTGGTGAGGCGGGGGATACTGACGCCGAGCTTCATAGATGCGCAGGACAGGCCAAAGAGGGATGAGGGACTAGCGACCAGGGACGAGGGGAAAAAGGCCGGGCGCGACAAACGAGGTCCCGCGGGCGAGGCGCGAGGAGCAAAGAAGGAGCAGCGACGGGCGAAGGGCAAGGACCGGAAGCAGCAGGGACAGAAGGAGACATCCAACAACAAACGCCCAACACCCAACTCCCCACTCCCTACTCCCCACTCCCCACCCCCCACTTCCAGAATCCTTAAGGCTGTCTTGTGGCCGTTGCGCGTCGCATGGGGCGTGATATCTGCGCTGGCGTTCGGATGCGTGCTGACGGCCGAATCGAAGATCACATCGGCCGCGTTCACGGAGGCCCACGGCGTCAGCCCGCGCAAGGAGGTCCTTCGCGAGGTGCTGTTCCTCCTGCCGCCGGCGGCGCTGGCGGGGGCGGCGTATCTGCTTGTCACGCACGTCGGCGCGATCGGCAGCGCATGGGGATACCTGACCGACGGCCATCGCAGCGGCGCCGTCGCATCGCACGTCAACATGTTCCTCGGCGCTGCCTACGGATACCTGATCGGGGGCCTGGTGGTGTGGGCCACGCGGATATTCGGCACGCTGGCGTTCAACAAGGAGGCGATGGGCCTGGGCGACGCGCATATCATGGCGTCGGTCGGCGCGGTGACGGGGTGGATCGTGCCGACGGTGGCGTTCTTCGTCGCGCCGTTCTTCGCGCTGCTGTGGGCGGCGTACCTGGGCGTGACGCGCCGGCAGCGGGAACTGCCCTACGGCCCGTGGCTGGCGCTTGCATCGATAATCGTGATGCTGTTCTACGACAAGTTCAGCGAGATGTGGGCATTCTTGACCGTCGTTCCAGGGCGGTGACGAACGGCGAATGGAGAATGCAGAATGATGAGTGTAGAATGCTCAGGTACAAGATGACTGACGGACCTCTTCACCTCTACATTCTGCATTGAGCATTTTACATTTTGGATTCCTTAGCTGGCGCGGGCAGGATGCTCGCCTGACGCACGGGCGCTCGCGCCCATGCCACGAGGAGAAATCATGAGCTTTAAGGTCATCAGAGGCTGGGTGCTGACGGTGGTCGCACTGCTGGTCATCGCGACGGGCGTTCTGTTCGTGGCGCTCAACGCGGGCAACCACTGCAACTTCAGCGCCTTCGGACGCATCGTGTATGACTTCAACATCTCGCTGCTCATGCTGCTGTCTGCGGCGGGAGGCGTCGTCGTCATGTGGATGTTCGTGCTGCTGGTGCGCGGGATCAAGCACATCCGTAAGGGACGGATGGAGCAGGCGGTGATAGCCGCGATGAACCCGCCGCCCGCGGCCCCTCCGGCGGCGAGCGAATCGGATAAGTCCGGCCAGACGCAGGGCTGATTCCGCAAAAAAGCTCGCAAATGGCTGTTGCGTGCCGGCGCGTTGGATATAATCGCTGCACCGATTAGGGACCAAACCCTTCGGGGCACATGGAAGGAGAAACGCAATGACTCGTCTGACAATGGGCACAGTGGCGGCCGGGCTGGCCATGATCGTTTTGTCGGCAATCGGATGCACGGACCCGAAGGACCAGCGGATCAAGGACCTGCAAAACGAAAAGAACATTCTGGAGTCGAGCCTCAAGGACGCCCAGATCAAGTACGCGGAGGCCGTCAACCAGAACACGCTGCTGAAGGACCAGCAGGCGAAGGACGCCGCCGAGATCGCGCGGCTCAGAAGGGCCGGCACGCCCGGCCCGGGGCCGGGGCCTGGCCCGAGCGCGGGCGGCTGGGAGTCGGGCCACTTCGGCGACCGCCTCACGCTTGAGACCGACGTGCTGTTCGCATCGGGCAAGGCGGAGCTGACGGCCGCGGGCAAGGGCCGCCTGGACAAGGTCGCCGCGGACCTCAAGAAGACCTACGCGGGCATGCCCGTGCTGGTCTACGGCTACACCGACACCGACCCGATCAAGAAGACCAAGGACATCTGGGAGGACAACCTGGACCTGTCGGCCGCGCGGGCGATGACGGTGACGCGGTACCTGATCAGCAAGGGCATCTCTTCGGCCAAGATCGAGACCATCGCGATGGGCGAGTGGCACCCGCTGGCGACCAAGGACAAGAGCCGGCGCGTGGAGATCGTGGTGGTCAAGAACCCGCCGGCGAAGTAGAATTGAGCGCATGATCGCGAGAGTCGTCAAGAAGCGCTCGATCCACGACCGCTCGGCCGAGCGGGAGGAAATGGAGTATTGGCTGAGCCGCCCGCCGGGCGAACGGATCAAAGCTGTGGAACTCATCCGACAGGAGTTTCATGGACATCTTCCGCGACTTCAGAGAGTTGTTCGAATCGTTCAACGCGGCAAAGGTTGAGCACATCGTCGTCGGCGGCTACGCGCTGGCCCATCACGGCAAGCCAAGGTATACGCGGGACATTGATCTCTACGTCCGCCCGACGCGCGAGAACGCCGAACGAGTCATCAAGGCACTGGACGCCTACGGGTTCACGTTTCCCGACCTGACAGCCGAGGACTTCCAGAAGCCGGATCAGGTCGTACAGATCGGCTACCCTCCGGTCCGAGTGGACCTCATCATGTCCATCGCCGGCGTATCCTGGGATGAGGCCTACGCTGGGAGATCACAGGGGGACTATGACGGTGAGCCCGTGCCGTAATCGGCCGCAAGGAGTTGATAGCCTGCAAGAGGGCCACAGGCAGGCCGCAGGACTTGTTGGACGCCAAGACGATGGAGGCGGTCCCGCTGAAGAAGAAGAGACCGAAGCGTTGAGCGTGTGGCCGTTGGGAAGCTATGATGTTCCGGATGCGGGGAAATTCGTGGTGAGTTGATGATCGCCGTTGTCGATTACGGAATGGGCAATCTCCGAAGCGTTCAGAAGGCCCTCCAGCGCGTGGGCGCGGATGCGCGGATAGTCCACGCGCCGGAGCAGATCGCCCGCGCGGACAAGGTCGTCGTGCCGGGCGTCGGCGCGTTCCGGGACGCCATCGAGCGGATTCGCTCGGCCGCGCTCGACGCGCCGATCCGCGAGGCGATCGGCGGCGGCAAGCCGTTCCTGGGGATCTGCCTGGGCCTCCAGATGCTCTTCGACGTTTCGTACGAGGACGGCGAGTTCGCGGGCCTTGGCATACTGCCCGGCAAGGTCGTGCGGTTCGACTTCGCCGGCAGGCCCGACGCCGCCGCGCTCCGCGTGCCGCAGATTGGCTGGAACGGGATCCGCTGGGACAGGTCCGTGCCGATCCTCAAGGGCCTCGAGCAGGGCGCGCACGTCTACTTCTGCCACAGCTACTTCGCCCAGCCGGCCGATGCCGCCATTGTCGCGGCCACGACCGAGTATGGCATCCCATTCGCGTCGGCCGTGTGGAAGGACAACGTCTTCGCCACGCAGTTCCACCCGGAGAAGAGCCAGGCGGTGGGACTGACGATACTGGAGAACTTCGTCCGCCTCTAGGGATTGCCGATTTGCGATTGACGATTGGCGAATGCTCAATCGACAATCGTCAGTCGGCAATCGGAAATCGAAAATGGAGATACTCCCCGCAATCGACCTCCGCGGCGGCAAGGTGGTCCGCCTCCAGCGCGGCGACTACGGCCGTTCGACGCAGTATTCGGACGACCCGGCGGCCGTCGCGGGCAAGCTCGTTGCGGCCGGGGCAAGGTGGATCCACGTGGTCGACCTCGATGCGGCGCTGACCGGCAAGCCGACGAACCTACGGGAAGTCCCTTCCATTCTCATGGGCGGCCTTGTCGCCGGCCTGGAGCACGCGGCCAAGCTCCACCCGGCCGTGAACGAGATGCTGAACGCCGGCGCAAGCGTCGCCTTCTCGGGCAGCACGCCCCTGGTGATGCCCCCCGGCGGCAAGCCGGATGACCGGCCGGTGTTCCCGGGGAATAGGACGTTCACCGACTTCGTTCGCGGCATTGCGCCCAAGGTCGAGCTGGGCGGCGGGGCTCGCGACGCCGAGACGATTCGGTTCATGCTGGAGGCCATCGGCGCAAGCCGAGTGGTCGTCGGCTCGGCCGCGCTTAAGGACTGGGCGTGGTTCGAGCGGCTCGTCGCCACGCCAGCCCTGGCCGGCAGGATCGCCCTGGGCCTGGATGCCCGCGATGGGATGCTGGCCGTCCACGGCTGGACGGAGCAGAGCCGCACGCCGGCCGTTGAGGTGGCGCGGCGAACGCGCGGCTGGCCGTTGGGCGCGATCGTCTACACCGACATCGGCCGCGACGGGATGCTGGCGGGCGTGAACGTCAAGGGCACCGCGGGCATCGTCGAGGCGACCGATGTGCCCGTCATCGCCTCCGGCGGCGTCAGCGGCGTGGAAGACATCGTCGCCTGCCGCCGCATCGGCTGCGCCGGGGCGATCATCGGCAAGGCGTGGTACGAGGGGCGGATCGACCTGGCGGAGGCCCTGTCGGCCGCCCGCGATTGACGCCGACAATTTGCTTGACAACCGCGGAAAAAACGTTTTGATTCCCCCTCGCCGTGGCTATCATAGGAGTGCGGTGGGGATGTGATGGCGGTTTTCAGTGCAGTTTGCGGAATCCCGCGATTCTCAATTGGAAGGTTTCGGCGGGTCTTTTACAAGGGAGTTTCTACATGGATCAGGAGCAGACTGCTGTCAGTGCGAACACAAACGGCCCCAAGCCCGAGCTCATCATGGGCTCCGGGGTGCTGGAGATCACCGAGAAAGGCTACGGTTTTCTCCGGCAGGCGAAGAACGACTTCCGCGCCACGCCCGGCGATGTGTTCGTCGGCAAGGACTTCGTCCGCCACGGCGGGCTGCGGACGGGCCTGTTCATCGAGGGTAAGAGCCTGCCCCCGACCAAGCGGAAGGGCGGCCCCAAGCTGGAGGAGATCGTCCGCATCAACGGCCGGCCCGTCCAGGAATACACCGACATCGTGCCTTTCAACGAGATGACGGTGGTTGACCCCGCGCCGCAGCTAAGGCTGGAGACGCCCGGCGGCCCGATGGAGATGCGGGTGCTGGACCTCATCTGCCCCATCGGCAAGGGCCAGCGCGGGCTGATCGTCGCCCCGCCGCGCTCTGGCAAGACAATCCTCCTCCAGCAGATCGCCAACGCGGTCACGACGAACAACCCCGAGTGCCACCTGATGATCCTGCTGGTGGACGAGCGCCCGGAGGAGGTCACCGACTTCCGCCGCAAGTGCCCGCGGGCAGAGGTCATCGCCTCCAACAACGACCAGGAGGTCGCCAACCACATCCGCATCGCCGAGTTCACCAGCGAGCGGGCAAAGCGCATGGCCGAGTTCGGCCAGGACGTCGTCATCCTGCTGGACAGCCTCACGCGCCTCGGCCGTGCGTACAACCGCCACGTGGAGACATCCGGCCGGACCATGACCGGCGGCGTGGACATCCGCGCGCTGGAGATTCCAAAGCGCCAGTTCGGCGCGGCCCGCAAGATGGAGAACGGTGGCAGCCTGACCATCCTCGCCACAGCCCTCATCGAGACCGGCAGCCGCATGGACGACCTGATCTTCGAGGAGTTCAAGGGCACCGGCAACATGGAGCTCCAGCTCGACCGCAAGCTGGCCGAGAAGCGGGTCTGGCCGGCCATCAGCATCCCCCAGTCGGGCACGCGCAAGGAGGAACTGCTGGTCGATTCGTGGAAGCTGCCCAAGCTCCACATGCTCAGGCGCTTCCTGTCCAGCCTCAACGTGGACGACGAGATGCCGCAGCTACTCAAGGCACTGGGCAAGTTCCCGTCGAACGAGGACTTCCTGAGGCAGTTGGACATCAGGGACTACTGATCCCGCCTGGACCCGCAGGCAGTAATCAGTAAACAGTAAACCGTAATCAGGAGCCCCGAGCGCAGGCGGCTGCTGATTACGGTTTACTGATTACTGGTTGCTGATTGCCGGTGCTACTTCACGAAATCCTTGAGGGCCTTAAGCGCCCGGATCTTGACGACCCGGCGAGCCGGCTTGGCCTTGAACATCTGCTCCTGCTTGGTGAAGGGGTTGATGCCCATGCGGGCGGGGACGGCCGGCTTCTGGACGACCGTGATCTTCATCAGCCCGGGCACCACGAACACGCCCGGGCCCTTCTTGCCGACGGCCGACTTGATCAGGTCCGCCAGCGCGCTAAACACACACGACACCTGCTTCTTCTTCAACTCCGCCTGGTCCGCCAGGCTCGCAATGATCTGCGACTTCGTCAGTGCCTTGGCCATTTCTACGCTCCTTCTTTAGGTTGACCGTACCGGACCGACTCGCTCTCGTGGGAAGTCCCGCCGAACATCCCTGCCGGACCAACATACCCACGTCCGGGCCACCACGGCCCGGATGTTGGGCTTATGTTCCGCACGCCCCGCGGGCGCGTCAAGCCGAAAAAAGAAAAAAACGCGAGAAATTATGCTGTTTCGCCGCGCCGGACCGCGCCATTCCCGGAGAAAACGGCATTCCGGGCGGCGGGCAGGCCGCGATAGCCCATGGAAACAGGCATCCGCGGCGGCAATGCCAAATGCGGAATTGTCAAATGACGAAGGAATGCGAAATGCCAAATGCACAAGTGTCCGCGTCCGGCGCGTGGGGCCCGTTCAGGAAACCAGGGCGCGAAGCGACTTCACCGGGAGCATCTGCCCGGGCCTCAAGCTGGTCGCTTTGAGCATTTCCCATCTTGCACTCTTCCGGCATTCACATATTCCGCATTCCCCGTTGCCGCTCGCGCCCCGCGCCCGGCTATAATCTTCCGGTTGCCTTCAAGGCATGAACGACATGACCGGCACACAGCAAGGGCCCGACTTTCCCGGCGGCAACGTCTCCTCCTATCGCGGGCAGGTCGTGTACCTGTACGCCTACGACATCGCCTACGACCTGAAGGACCAGGACATCCAGACGCTGCTCGGCCAGAAGCTCACGCGGTTCGCCGTCGGCCCCAGCAAGCGGAACCCGCGAGAGGCGCTGTTCTACCGGCCGCTCATGATCACGCTCCCGCCCGTCCAGAAGGTCGGCCCCAACGGGCCGGTTCGGGTCGAGAGGACGGTCAAGCTGTTTCCCGTCGGGGCGATCAGCATCTCGGTCAGCGTTCCCTTCGAGGTCCGCGACGGCCAGGAGCTCGTGGCCTACCACGAGCTTCAGTTCGCCGACGGCCCGCTCCAGGACCAGGCCAAGCAGTTGGCCGAGGAGGTCCGGCGCGAGCTGGCCCCCTACTGTGTCCGGCCGGTGAGCCAGCTCAGGGATGAGGAGGCGTACACCGTCTTCTGCATCCGCTCGCCGCTGACGGCCGACGACGGGCGGAGCGTGCCGGCCGAGGCGTGGCTCCGCGACCGCCAGCGCCAGGTCGCCGGCCTGCTGACACAGGAGCCCAATCCCGGCATCCTCTCGACGCAGGAGGCCGTCGAGTCCATCGGCATGTACCTGAGCTATTACGAGTCGGACCTGGTGGTCATCGACTGGGACGCGGCGCTGGTTATCGACCAGGCGTTCGACGAGGTCCTGCACGTCATGGAGCTGGCCAACGTGCAGCTCGCGGAGCTTGAGGCCTACGACGCGATCCTCGACGACTCGCTCGTCCGCTCGTACCGGGACCTTGCCACGCGGACAAGCGGCGTGAAGGCCGACGTGCTCGGGTCGCTGCGGATCATCCGCCTCGACCTGGCGCGGCTCAGCGACGAACTGTTCAACACCACCAAGTTCTTCGGCGACTGGCACCTGGCCCGCGTCTACCAGCACCTCTCGGCCCGTTTCCACCTGCGCGATTGGCAGAAGACGGTCGAGGACAAGCTAAAGACGCTCGACGGGCTCTACCAGATCCTCAAGCAGGACCAACTCAACCGCTGGATGATGGCGCTGGAGATAACCATCGTCCTCTTGTTCATCATCGACCTGGTGGTCCTGCTCATACCGGTCGTGGGGAAGTGAAACGTGGGGCGTGGGGAGCAGGGAGTGGGGAGTAGGGCGGACAACTCGGCAGAGCGCGAGCCCGCCGCCGGGCTTGCCCCGGCGCTGACGGACAGTTACTCGCCCCATGCCCTACTGCCCCGCCGGCACGGAGAACGGCGGAAGTGAATAGTCGTCCGACACGTCCCGGCCGTGGATAATCTGAGTCAGCTTGGCGTGGCCGTCGAGGAATACCAGGTTCATCCGCTCATCGCGGAAGTGCCACAGAGCGTCGTAGGGCCCGTCCACGACGGAGTAATACCACTGGGCATCGCCGGCGACGACGACCCTGGAGTAGTGGATGGTCACGTCGCTGAGGCGCACCGGGCCGGGCACGGGAAGGAGGCTCACCGGGTCGAACTTCTGGAGCAGGCACCAGTTCATCATGAAGCTGTTGCCGAAGTAGTCGTAGGCGGCGTGGCCCTCGGTGACGTCGGGGTTGCCGTTGAGGCCGCGGATGCCATTGTCGGCCGGGCAGCGGAACTGCTCGGCGCACGCCTCGCTCTTGAGCGTCCGCCCGACGTAGGGGTTCAGCGGGCGGTACGGCAGGACCCAGGAGGATGGGCCGATGAGGCCAGGCTCCTTGCCGCCGTAGAACCACTGCATGTTCCTTATGAGCGGCGGAAACGTGTCCTGCGAGTCGCCCAGGTAGAACTGCCAGGCGGTGGCGATGTACTTCTGCTGGGTGACGCAGACGACGGCCTTAGCCGACCGCCTCGCGGCGTCCAGCGAAGGCACGATTATCGCCACCAGCAGCGCGATGATGGCGATCACGACCAGAAGCTCGATGAGCGTGAACGCGCGATGATGACGTGGTCGGTTGGCCATCTGTCTGCTCGGCTGAATGTGATTATACACTCAGACGTGGGTTTGCGGTGAGGCCAGTTGGGAGTAGGGAGTGAGGAGTAGGGAGTGGGGTGTGGGGAGTGGGGCGTGGTTCATTTGAGGACGAGGCCACGCCCTACTCCTCACTCCCCACACCCCACTGTCGTTCGGGCCGACGCAATCACGAGAACCACTTCGCCGGCAGCCACGGCTTCAAGGCGGTCAGCATGTCCTCGAGCATCGGGGCAATGTCGTACATGTCCACGACGTGCGGGTCGAGGAACAGTGCCTGCCTCGCGGCGTCGCGGTCGATCTCCATCGCGGCCTTGATGGACAGGTCGTGGATGGTCGTCCAGTTGGTGACCAGAGCATGCACGGCCGGCGGCAGCGTGACCGGCTTGCCGGCGACCTTCTTGCCGCGGACGGTGACCAGGGCCTCGACGCAGGCGTTGGCGGGCAGGCCCGTGATGAACGGCCCGTCATTCAGCAGGTTCAGCACGCGAGTGAACGGCTCCTTGGTGAAGTACGACCACATGAGCTCGTGGGCGTGCTCGCCGGTGATCATGTGCATGTCGCCGATTGGCCGCGGCCCGTAGGCCCACTGCTTGACGATCTCGGCCGGCTCCTTGGGGCCGAGCGGCTGACGGCCGGGGATGATGTGCCGCAATTCGTGCATGAAGTTGCCGATCCGCCGCGGCGTGAAGAAGTAGCGGTAGAACTCGGCCAGGTGCGTGTCGCCGCACGACGGCCATGCGCCCAGGATCCTGCACACATCCTGCTGGAGGCGGGTCTCCTCCTCCCTGGTGGTGATGATGGTGTCCTTGAACTTGGCCTTGGACGCGCCGGCGGCCGTGAGGATGTCCTTGGTGCGGTCCTTGCCCTTGATCCAGAGCTTCGTCACGAACGACTGGTGGTTGACGCCGCCGACCTCCATCTTCACATCCGTCTTCTTGCAGTGGAAGACCTCGCTGAAGTACTGGAAGAGAGAATCGGCGCTGTGGCACAGTCCCCAGCACGGGATGTTGGAGTATCGGGCCATCGCGCCGGTGATGGCGGACATCGGGTTGGTGAAGTTGAGCATGAGGGCGTCGGGGCAGACATCCATCATGTCGCGGACCATCTCGACGACGATGGGTATCTCGCGGAGATTGCGGGCCAGGGCCGACGGCCCCAGCGTGTCGCCGACGCCGACGGGGATGCCGTACTTGAGGCAGACCTCGAATGAGCGGAAGTCGGCCTCGCGCCCGCCGGTGGTGATGGACAGCACGGCCGCGTCGGCGCCCTTGAGCGCCTCGCGGCGGTCGAGCGTGCCGCTGACGGCGATCCGCGACTTGGACTGCGTGACCATCCGCCTGCACAGGTCGCCGACGAACTTGATCGGCTCGGGAACGATGTCGTGGATGACGATCTCGGTGTCGTCAAAGCCGCCGACGAGCAGCATGTCGCGGACGACCTTGTGGACGAACTGGTAGGACGCGCCGATGAAGACGATCTTCTTGCGGCCGACGGTGCCCTTGTTCTTGACGACCTTGTCAACCGGGCCGGTCCAGCCGGAGTGCAGGGGCTCGAGCTTCTGCGTCTTTGCCATGACTGCTCCTTGTCGCAAAAAACTGTGCCGCGGCGCTACGCCGGCCGCGAAACGGAAGGGACATTATGCTGACGGCCCGGGGCGTTGGCAAAGGAAATGCGTTGACCGCTGGCAGCAGAGGCGTTAGTTCGTTACTTCGTTGATTCGTTACCTCGTTGACTCGGCTCCTGGTCCGATGGTTGGCAAGCGTCATGAGTGGATGAGGCAACGGATTCACGAAGCAACGAGGCAACGAAGTAACGCCGTTCGTAATCAGCATGACTTAGGAGACGAAGGATGAAAGCCCGTGAAATAGCGGCCGTTTTCGAGACCATCGCCCCCATCGAGGCGGGGATCGCCCAGGACCGCGCCAGCGGGTTCCTGGGCTTCCGCTTCGGCGACCGCAACGTCGAGGTCAAGGGCGTGGGCGTCGCGTGGTGGCTGTCGATGGAGGTGGTCGAGCAGGCAGTCGAGCGCGGCCTGAACTTCCTCATCATCCACGAGCCGGAGCTGTTTCGCCAGTGGGACAGCTTCTTCCACTCGAACCTTCAGGCGGCCGTCATGCCGTTCAACCTGCGGAAGATGAAGCTGCTGCTGGACAACGGCATCACGGTCTACACCGCCCACACGAACTGGGACCTTCAGATGGAGGTCGGCATGGCCCCCACCGTCGCCAAGGCGCTGGGGTTCGGCAAGGAGGACCTTGTGAAGTACGACGTCGGCGTCGGCGTGTGGCGCGTGAAGGACTCTTTTGGAAAAACTTTCGGCAAGCTGGCCGCCCACGTCAAGTCGCGGATGGGCCTGCCGTTTGTACGCGTGCAGGGCAAGGACGAGATGCCCGTGCGGACGGTAGTGGTCGGCTACGGCTCAATCGGCTCGGAGGTGGAGGCCATCGTCGCCAACGACGCGGATGCGGGCATCTTCGGCGAGCTGCGCGAGTGGCCGTTCATCCAGGCCCGCGAGCAGGGAGTGGGGATTATTGAGATGACGCACGTCCGCAGCGAGTCGGTGGGCTTTTCCAGCGTGGTGACGGAGATGTCGCGCCTGCTGCCGGGGGTAAAGTTCGAGTTCCTGGAAGTGCCGTATCCCTGCCGTATCGCGTAGGTTCCTTCACCACAAAGGGCACGAAGGACACAAAGGAACTTAGTTTACGAAACGCTTGATTCCTCCGCGCGACAGGACTGGAATGTTGAAGTTGATGAGATGCCCTAGCCGTAGTTCTGTGCTTCGAAGGTAGCTCAGTACCTGAGCTACATGGGCGTCAATCAGCCGTTCAACCGCCTTTACCTCGACTATCACGCCTTGCTCCACCAGTAGATCAAGCCTCTGACCATCAATCGGCAAGTCCTTGTAGAAGACGGGCACGAGGATCTCCTGTTTCGCAGTCAGCTTTCGCAGCCCCAGCTCATACGCGAGGGCCTTCTCGTATACACCTTCCAGAAGCCCTCGCCCGAGGTGCCGATGGACCTCAATCGCTGCGCCTATGATCTCCCTGCCAACTCGCTCCAACTCAGGCGGAATCGGATCGAACACTGAATGTCCGCCAGCCTTGTGTTCCTCGATCATGGCTTACCTCTTTGTGTCCTTTGTGCCCTTTGTGGTGAGAGCTGCTACACGAGCCCCTTCCGCTTGCGGATGGCCCATTCGGCGCAGAATAACCCCATCAGCAGCACCAGCAGCGGCCAGAAGATCGCCGGCTCGCGCCCGAGATCCAGGTGCGTCACCTCTTGGCGGACGCGGAGCGCGTTGGCGGCCAGGATCGTCTTGTGCAGGTCCTCAAGGAGCTTGGGCAGCCCCGAAAGCGGCGCGAACTTGCCCTTGCTGACATCCGCCATCTGGCGGAGCGTGGCGAAGTTGGCCAGGATGTCCACGGCCTCCAGGTCGCGGTCGATGATCTCGTACCTGTTCTCGGCCGTCAGCTTCTTGCCGCCGACATCGGCGGTGATCTTCAGCGTGTACGTGCCGGGGATGGTCGGCGGAGGGAGGATGGCGCGGAGCACGGGCTGGTCCGACAAATGGCCGGATTGCTGAGTGCGTGCGCCGGCCCGCTGCAACTGTAGAGGGACGGGCGCGCCGGGCTGGGTCGAACCCGCCCTCGCGGGCGGGCTGAGCGTGACCTCGCGCGGGGCGTCGAGCACGGGGTTGCCGAACGCATCCTCCACGCCGGCCGTCACCTCGATGGACTCCACTCCCATCTCCGCGCGGTCGGCCCGGCGCGAGGGAATGGTCAGCTTGCGGAAGTCGTACTGCGTCTTGTCTGTGCTGATCCAGACGTTGCCCTTGGGCGCGGCCAGGTAGAGCGCGACCTGCCGCCAGAAGCGGCGCTGGTAGTCGGCCGTGTCCTTGATCGGCGCCTCCGCGCCCTTGGGCGGCGGGGAGAGCACCCATCGCCAGGTCTCGTCGAACGCGACGGCCAGCGACCGGCCCGCGCCGTACGGCTGGCAGACCACCAGCGGATCGCCGTTGGCCGTCTTGGCCAGCACCACGGCGCCCGGCTTGGGCTTGACCAGCCGGTTCGCGCCGTTGGGCACGTCCAGTTCGGCCCACGGGCCGGCCACGTCCTTCTCATCCGCGCCAACACGCATAATCTCGTTGAGCAGCCCCTCCGGCGTGGGGACGATCTTCTGCCGGCCGTCGACGTTGTCCTTGGATGCCTTCACGTCAATGGGCAGGACATCGGCGATGGGCGTGTCGCCCCAGCCGCCGCGCCCGAAGCTCTTGTCGCCGCCGAGCATGCAGAAGCCCTTGCCCTTATCGGCGACCAGCATCTTGACGATCTCCAGTTGCTTGGGCGTGAAGTGCGAGGCGGCCACGTCGCCGAAGATGATGGCGTGGTACTTCAGCCAGTCGTCGGGGTTCTCGCTCAGGGGCGGGGTCTTGTCCGGTCCGAGCGGCTGGATGATGTACCGCCGGTCTATGCTGAACCGCCGCGCAGCCTTCAGGGCGTCGGCCACGTACTTGGCCTCAGGGCGGAACTTGCCCTCGACGTACAGCACTCGCAGCTCGCGGTCCACCACGTGGACAAGCTTGTTGGCCGAGAACTGGCCCTCAAGACCCACCGGCGCGCCGCCGAGCACCTCCGCCGAAACGGTCAGGCGTTGAAAACCCGCGGCCAGCGGGACGTGCGAGAAGGAGAACGTGCGGGTGGCCTGGCGAGAGGCGGGAGTGAAGTCCTCGCGGGCGACCTCCGCGTCGCCGAACCTGCACGTGACGCGGACCGCCTTGTCTTGGAGGCCCAGTGCCTCGACGACGGCCGTGATGGGCAGCCGGTTGAACGCCTCGACCTCATCCGGCGAGGTCAGGTCCTTGACGTTGAGCGTGCGCATGGACTTGGTGACGGTCTCGCTGCCGACGCCAGCGGTGAAGACCGGCACGCCGCGTAGGCCCATCAGCTCGGCCTCCTTCTCCGGCGGCAGGATGTCGGAGGCGTTGTTGCAGCCATCGGAGATGACGAGGATCGCGCTGACCTCCTTGCTGGACGCCGCGTATTGGCTGAAGACCTCGGCAAGGGAATCGCCTATGGGCGTTCGCGTGCCGTCGGCGCCGGGCACATCCAGCGGCGGCGGAGGAGGCTGGCCGGCCGAGTTGCCGGCGGCGGGAAGGAACGCCAGGCGCTTGACCATGCCGCCCTTGGATTCCGGGAAGCCGTACACGTCCACGTCGCCCTCCTCGGTGAGCGACTTGATGGCGTCCTCCTGGTGCTTGAGGGCCTGCCGCACTGACTCGATGCGGCGGGCGGGGTCGCCGCTGTCGGGCATGGTCGTCAGCGTGTAGTCTCGCGGCATGTCGCGCCGCTGCATGGATGAGGATAGGTCGATGCCCACGAGCACGACCGACGGGATCGGCTTCTTGGAGCGGAACTCCAGCGCCGGCCGTGTCAGATGAATCGCCAGGAGCAGGATCGCCGCGATCCTGAGGGCAAGGAAGAGCGTCTTGAGCCATGGGCGGATCGGCGAGGTAGTGCGGGCGTATCCGCGGATGACCCAGGCGATCATGCAGAGGGTGATGGCCGCCAGCGAGCCGCCGCACGGCCAGAAGCATACGGCCGTCGCCAACGCGATGATGGCCGTGCCGCGGAGGGACTCGACGACGAGCGCCTTGCCGCGGAACGGCTGGTCGATGGTCGATGTTATCAGGCCGTAGGCGGCCGCGACGGCAGTCACAATCGGCCCGGCCAGAAGGGCCATGATCGCCATCGCCTGGCGGTTGGCCGGCCCGCCGAGGTACGCCCCCATCGCGGCCAGCGGAGCGGTCAATAGCGCCGCGCCGGTAACTCCCAGCGCGGAAAGCGGATCCTTCCGGTAAGGGCCGCGCCAGATGTGCAGGAGCATCATCGCCAGCTCGAACGCCAGAAGCACGCCAGCGGCCGCGCTCAGCACCCGCGGCCAGTCGGGCACGTCGAACACAAGCTTGGCGTCAAAGGGATTCACGTTCCGGAGGCATTCATAGGGGGCCCATGCTCACATGAGCCAGTGTACACGAACCCGCCGACGCCGGGCAAGCGGAACGCGCCAAACGGTCCGCAAGAGCAATGGAACAGACCTGGCTGCCGCCAATTGTGAATTGCTTATTGCGAATTGCGAATTTCCCGGGAGCGAAGCCATGGCGCAGAGGCAGTGCGTGGGGAAATTCGCAATTCGCAATTCGCAATCCGCAATCTAGAATGCCTGACATCCCTATACATGAAGGTTGAGGCGACCATGTTCGACCTGACGACGTTCCCGACGGTGTTCGACAGCCACGTTCACATCCCCGGCGAGGACGGGAGGATTCTCCAGTGGGCGCCGGCCACGCGGGACACGGACCAGATGGTTGCGTACCTCGACCGCCTGGGCATCGCCGGGGCGATCCTCATGCCCGCCCTGACGGGGAAGGCCAGGAGCCACGACGACCTGGCCAAGGGCCATCGCGAGGTTGCGCGGATGATGGATAAGTACCCCGGGCGGTTCACAGGCGGCGTGGTGGTCGATCCCCGTTGGCCCGACGAGGCGCTGGCGGAGATGAACTACTGCCGCCGCGAGCTGAACTTCGCGTGCCTGGGCGAATGCGCGGCCTACATGGGCGGGTACAAGTACGACAGCCCCGGCTTCGAGGCGATGATCCGCGAGGCGATCAAGCTCGACATGTTCATCAACATCCACTGCTCGCCGCAGGAGATGGACGGCTTCGCGGGCAAGTTCCCGCAGGCAACTTTCGTCTACCCGCACTTCCCGGACATGAACGGCCTGGGGCCGCTGATGGGCATGCTCACGCGGAGGTCCAATGTCTACTTCGACATCTGCGGCAGCCAGTACGTGCGGATGGGCCTGGTGGAGATGGTCGTGCGGGCCATCGGGGCCGGGCGTGTCATGTTCGGCTCCGACTACACCATCTGCGACCCATCGACGGTGATGGCCCGCGTGGCGTACGCGGACATATCCGAGGATGACAAGGCGCAGATATTCTCGCGCACGGCGCTGAAGCTGCTGGAGGATAGAGGCGTGCAGTTCCCGTTTTCTCCATGATGTTGTCAACAAGATGTGCCTGCATCCTGGACTGCTGCGGATTGCAGCGGCCGGAAAGGCGGGCAGAATCGACAATGTTGAAGCATGGCGGAAAACCCAGACATTCTGGGAACTTGGTCTAATGACGTAGACCTTTACGGGCTGAGTTCCGAAGAGCAAACGCCAATCGTCTTTCGTCCCGACGGCACCGGGTGGATCGCATTTGAGCGCTGGGGCATTACCTGCGAGTTGGATACGTTCGCTTGGCATTTCGAAACGGACGGACGACTGTGCGTGCGAGGAGACAAGTACGACGATGGCGATTCAGAAGGGGCGTCGACTTTCAGTTACGAAGGTGTCGTCAATGTTCGATCCGAGAAGGCTCCTTCAGGCAAGATCATGCCGATTATCACGTTCGATCCGCCGTTCTGGTTGCAGGAGCGCAAATGGGGCTTGATTAGTCCCAGCCCGGATTTCCTGGGCGTGCCGAAACCTACGAAATCAGACCAGATAAAACGCATGCTTCGGAAGAAGCCCTGGTGGCGCTTCTGGTAGTGCCATCTGCCACGATTTCACTTCTGCGATTGGATGGCCCTCCTCCAATCTTCGCACGCCGATCCGCCGCCGCACGATGACGGGCGATATCGACGCGCTGTTGTTATGATGGCCAAGCGATGGATCGCTGGATCATACACGTCGACATGGATGAGTTCTTCGCGGCCGTCGAGAAGCTCGACCACCCGGAGTACCGCGGCAAGTGCCTGCTGATCGGCGGCGACCCAAAGGGCCGGGGCGTGGTGTCAACCGCCAGCTACGAGGCCCGCAAGTTCGGCTGCCACAGCGCAATGCCGATGTCGCAGGCCCTGCGGCTCTGCCCGCAGGCCATCGTCCTGCCCGTGCGGGGCGGGCGATACGCGCACGTCAGCCGGGAGATCTTCGCGATCCTCGGGCGGTTCAGCCCGCTGGTCGAGCCGCTGAGCATCGACGAGGCGTTCCTCGACGCCACCGGCTGCGAGCGGTTGCACGGCCCGCCGCGCGAGATGGCGGCGGCCATCAAGAAGGCCATCAAGGACGAGGTGGGCCTGACCGCAAGCCTGGGCGTCGCCCCCAACAAGTTCCTCGCCAAGCTGGCCAGCGATCTCCAGAAGCCAGACGGCCTGGTGGTCATCGAGCCGGGCACGATCCACGACACGCTCGACCCGCTTGGCGTGCGGAAGATATGGGGCGTCGGGCCGGCGGCCGAGATGGTCTTCGACCGGCTGGGGATCAAGACCATCGGCCAGCTTCGCCGCACGCCGATGGAGGCGCTGAAGAGGGCCTTGGGCAACTCGGCCGAGCATTACTGGAAACTCGCCAACGGCCTGGATGACAGGGAGGTCGTGACGGAGAGCCGGGCGGCGTCCATCGGCCAGGAGCAGACGTTCGCCACGGATGTCGCCGACCTGGACGAGCTTCGCAAGGAATTGCTCGGCCAGGTCGAAGAGGTCGGCCGTCGCCTGCGGAAGCACGGCCTGAAGGCCCGGACGGTCACGCTCAAGCTTCGCTACGGCGACTTCACCACGATCACGCGCAGCCACACCTTCGGAGGCGAGTCCGAGGCAACGGATGTCACGGCCGAGTTATGGAGCGTGGCCCGGGAAATCTTCGACGCATGGGCGGCAAGGTCGCCACGGCCGCTGCGCCTGATCGGCATGACCGCCTCGAACCTGACCACGGGCAAGGGAGAGCAACTGCCGCTATTCGAGGAACAATCCGGGCGCAAACAGAAGCGGCTCGACGGGGCGCTGGATGACATTGTGAGGAGGTTCGGGAGGGATGCGGTACGGCGGGGACGAGGGAAGGAATGATCGAAAGACAATACTCAATATTCAATATGCAATGCTCAATGCTCAAGTAAAGGGCCACGCGGCCGTTCCTTCACTTGCGCATTGACCATTGAGTGCTGATTATTGAATATTGCCGCTGGTTCCCGCTTGCGGCGCATCCTGATCGAACAGGCTCCCCTCGTCCTCGCGCGGCACATACGCCACCTTCAGATGCTCATACGCCTTGATCGTCGCCTGGCGGCCCTTGCGGGTGCGGGCGAGCATGCCGACCTGGAGCAGGTACGGCTCGACCACGTCGACCAGCGTGTCCGTCTCGTCGCCCAGCGTGGCGGCCACCGCCTCGATGCCGACAGGGCCCCCCTTGTAGACCTCGATGATTACGCGGAGGAAGCGGCGGTCCAGTTCGTCCAGGCCCAGCTCGTCGATGCCTTCGAGCTTGAGCGCGAGCTGGACGCACTCAACCGTCAGCCGGCCGGTGCCCTTGACCTGAGCGTAATCGCGGCAGCGGCGGAGCAGGCGGTTGGCGATGCGCGGCGTGCCCCGCGCCCGCCGGGCCAGGAGGTCCAGCGCGGGCCCGTCGCTATCGAGCTTGAGCATCTGCGCCGACAGCCTGCACCGCCGCAGCAGGTCCTCCACCGACCAGAAGTCCAGGTGGTGCGTGATGCCGAACCGCGTCCGCAGCGGCGGCGAGAGGAGGCCCGCCCGCGTCGTGGCCCCGATGAGCGTGAAGGGCTTGAGCGGCAGGTTGATCGTGCGGCTGTGCATGCCGGAATCGACCACGAAATCGACCTTGAAGTCCTCCATCGCGGGGTAGATGTACTCCTCGACGGCCGGCGAGAGCCGGTGGATCTCGTCGATGAAGAGCACGTCGCGCCGCTCAAGGTTGGTCAGGATGCCGATGAGGTCGCTGGGCCGCGTGAGGGCCGGGCCGCTGGTGACCTTGATGTTCGTGCCCATCTCGTGGGCGATGACGTAGGCCAGCGTCGTCTTGCCGAGGCCCGGCGGGCCGTGCAGCAGCACGTGCTCCATCGGCTCATCCCGCCCCTTGGCGGCCGCGATGGAGATGCGAAGCTTCTCCAGCAGCTCGCCCATGCCGATGCACTGGCCGAGCGTCTGCGGCCGGAGGGCGATGTTGAACTGCTCATCGTCGGGGCCGGTGGAGTCTTGGGAGATGATCTTCTCTCTCGCCATCCGTCAAATCCCTCCGGCCTTCAGGCGGTAAGCCTGCTGGATGATCGCCTCCGGCGAAGTCAATTCAGGCGCCACGGCGAGCACCCTCTCGACCAGGGCCATCGCATCGGGCCGGCGCTCGCCAAGCTGCACCAGCACAGCAACCGCCTCCGCGGCAGCCTCGGACATGGGCGTTTCGACCGTTCCTGTGACCGGCCCGGCGAACGGCTCCATTTTGCCGCCTATCTCGACGATGATCTGCTCGGCCGTGCGCTTTCCGATCTCGGGCAGCTCGACCAGATAGTGGTTGTCCTTGGAGGCGATGGCGGCCGCCACCTCCGCCACCGGCCGGACCAGCGCCCGCAGCGCCTTGCGGATGCCGATGCCCTTGACCGTAGTGAACACGCGGAAGAACTCGCGGTCGATCTCGCTGACGAAGCCCAGCAGCCGCGGCGTCTGCGCCCCGTGCGATGGGTCGCCCTCGATGTAGTGGATCGTGAAGAGCGAGACCTCCTGGCCCATCCTGCGGCCCAGCCGCTCGGCGTCGAACGCCGGGATGAGTACCTCGTACCACAGCCCGGCCGGCGTGCTGACCAGGGCCGAGCCGTCGACGATCTCTTCCAGGCGGCCTGTTATGCGGGCGATCATGCAATCCACCGATTACACGGATTGCGCGGATAATGCAACATCTCAGTTGCCTTGCGCTCCGGAGTGAAACCAAATGTCTAATGTCAAATGTCTAACGTCTAACGGCCGATCCGGCTCGACTCGTCATTAGACATTGGGCATTAGACATTAGACATTCCGCTCCTCCCCGCGCACAGGGCAATCGCGATAGCATCCGCCACATCCGGCGGCTGGGGAAGTTCCTTCAGCTTGCACAGCGCCTGGATCGACCGCTGCACCTGGAGCTTGGAGGCATGGCCGTTGCCGGTGAGGCTCTTCTTGATGTGCGTGGCGGCCAGGTTGCGGATGGCGACGCCCGCCCGGCAGCAGGTCAGCAGCACGACGCCGCGCGCGTGGCCCATGAGGATGGCCGTCCGCGGGTGCTTATAGTGGGCGTAGAGCTGCTCGATGGCCACGAGGTCCGGCTTGAGCTCCGCGAGCAGGCCCGCGAGGTCGTCGTGTATCTGAGCGATGCGATGCGGCATGTCGGCCCGCGGGCTGGTGCGGAGAGTGCCCGCCTCGACGATGGCCGGCTCGCCGGCGCCCATGTTCGGAAAATCGACGGCCGCGTAGCCGGTGATGTTCAGCCCCGGGTCGATGCCCAGGATCCGATATGTGGACGTCCCTGTCCGTTCCACGACAGGATTGTCGAACGTCAGCGGGCGATTGTCAACTGGGCCACTGCCACGGAAGAAGTCAGAGCTTATCGGCTCAAGAGACCGGCGAGATCCTTCGCTTTCTGTCCCGCCGTAGCCGCCAATTCGTCAAGAACGAGCTGACTCACGTGCAGAGAGACGTTCGGATACTCCAACTCGCAGCGGGCGAAGAATGCCCTCGTCGCGTCCCGCATGTCAGGCGCATCATCGGCGAAAAACTCTGCGGCCATACAGACGTCTTAGTGTACAGCATGAGCTTCGGCACGATTCATCCTCTCATCTCTTGGTCCATGTCGTGCCCTGCGGCGTGTCCTTGATCTCGACGCCCATCGCGGCCAGTTCCTTGCGGATTGCATCCGCCCGCGCGAAGTCTTTCGCCTTGCGGGCGGCGTCCCGCTCGGCGACCAGCTTGTTGATCCGCCCCGTCTCCTCATCCCCGACGACTGATTTGCGCTCCTGAAGAGCCGCAAGATCAAAGCCGAGCACCTTGTCCATCGCCGCCAGCGTCGCCCAGACTGAAGGCTTGTCGGCGGATGGGTTCCGCAGCAGGCCCCACATGGCCGCCAGGGCGCGAGGCATGTTGAGGTCATCCTCGGCTGCCTCTGTGAAATCGGCCATGTACTTCTCGATCACGGGCGCATCGGCCCTCGCGGCCGGGCGAAGCTCCAGCACGTGAGCCCGCAGCCGTTCAAACGCCGTCGCGGCCGCGTCCATCGCCTCCCACGAGAACTCAAGCTGCTGCCTGTAATGCCCGCCGAGGCAGAAGTACCGGTACGCCAGCGGATCGTAGCCGCGCTCGACAAGCGTCACCAGCCGGATGAAGCCTCCGGCTGACTTGGACATCTTCAGGGCGTTGGCCTGGCCGTCGCGCTTGGCCATCTTCTCCTTGGCCATCGTGAGAAACTCGCCGTGCATCCACCAGTTGACCCACGGATGGCCCAGCGCCGCTTCCGACTGGGCGATCTCGTTGGTGTGATGGACGGCGATGTGGTCCGCGCCGCCGCAGTGGATGTCGATACGCTCGCCCAGGTACTTCGTCGCCATCGCCGAGCACTCGATGTGCCAGCCGGGGAATCCCACGCCCCAAGGGCTGGGCCACTCCATCTGCCGCTTCTTGTCCGTCGGCGAGAACTTCCACAAGGCGAAGTCCGTTGGGTTGCGCTTGCCCGCGACCATCTCGACCCGCGCCCCGGCCCGCAGCCCCTCGATGTCCAGCCGCGCCAGCTTGCCGTAGTCGGGAAGCCTGGACGTGTCGAAGTACACGCCGTCGCCCGCGATGATGTACGTGAAGCCCTTGGCCTCGAGTGTCCGCACCAGGTCGATCTGCTCGGCGATGTGGTCGGTGGCCTTGCACCAGACATCCGGCTCGATCAGGTGCAGTGCGGCCATGTCGCGGCGGAAGGCGTTGTAGTAAAGCTCCGCGATCTGCCAGACGGTCTTGCCCTCGCGGGCGGCCCCCTTTTCCATCTTGTCCTCGCCGACGTCGGCGTCGCTTGTCAGGTGGCCCACATCCGTCACGTTCATCACGTGGCGGACCTGGTAGCCCGCGGCGCGCAGCACGCGCTTGAGGATGTCCTCGAAGACGTACGCCCGCAGGTTGCCGATGTGTGCGAAGTTGTAGACCGTCGGGCCGCAGGTGTAGAGGCCGACCTTCATATCATCAATCGGCCGGAACTCCTCGACCTTGCGCGTCATCGTGTTGTAGAGGCGGACCAATGTAACACTCTCCCGCTGGCGGAGCAGTTGACTATTTGGCCGCAGGCGCGGTCATCAGGGCCGGCGTGCTGGACGGCGCGGTGGCCGGCGGCGGCCCGGCCGGCTTCTGAGGCAGCGCGAACAGCAGCACCAGAGCGACCACGATGCAGATCGCGATGAACGCCAGCAGCACGCCCGCGATGCCGCGCTTGGCTGGGCTGTCCTCGCGGTTGATCCACTGCCCACACTTGGGGCACCGGTCGGCGTCCTCGTAGACCTCACGGCCGCACTTGGGACAGCGGCGGGTGTCGGTCTTCTCGGAGTCAAGCTCCTTGAGGTCCTCGTCGCTGGGGCCTTCGTCGACGTCCTTCTCGTCCGGTTCATCGGCCATAGTCGAACTCCTTTTGGCGAGAGATTATAGAGCCGGAGCGGGCGAGTTTCCACGGCCGTCCGGCGCGACGTGTCCGATACGGTCGGCTCACTTCGCCCACTTGGCGGGCTTCAGAAGGGTCGTCGCGACGTAGACCTTGCCGTCAGCGATCGTCGCCAGGCGCAGCGTTCCAGGCTTGGTGACCACGCCCTGCCAGGGCGCGCCGGGCGCGATCTTGGCAATCGGCGCGAACGCGAAAGAGGCGTTGGCCGCCTCGAAGCTTGCGGCCGCCTCCTGCTTCGTCGGGTTCTCCTTGGGCAGGGGCAGTTCCGCGGGCGGCGGACGCAGGGCGACGTGCAGGACGCCGGCGCCCTTGATCTCCTGTGCCTGCCACCGCCAGCCATCGGCCGTGGGCGCGACCTTGACTTCCATCGGCCGCGGCAGGTGCAGGCGCGTGGCCGGGTCGCCGAGCAGGGCGTACATGAGCGCCTGGTCGCGGCGGAGCCGCGTCAGGTCCATCGGGCCTTCGAGCTTGCCCTCGACCTCGGCCAGGACGCTCTCGACGAGGAAGTTGCGCGACTTGGTCATCTCCTTTTGCGCCGCCAGCCAGACCTCGCCCAGCCGCCCTTGTCGCCCCGAGCCGAGGGCCTTGAGCATGCACTTGCCGGAGAAGTAGTTGGGCAGCGGGTGCGACTCTGTCGTCGCGCCGATGGCCGCCACCGGCCCGCCGGGGGCAAGCACCATCGCCTTGGCAAGGCACTCGCGGGCGGATGTGAAGTTGCCGCAATAGCACGCCAGCACCAACAGCGGCGGCGCGGGCGGCCCCTTGGCGAAGGCCTTGACGGCCATGTCCGCCGAGTAGCGGATGTCGCCGTGAGCCAGCTCCATTGAGAAGAAGTGGTCCACCCCGCCGTGGCCAATCATGAACAGGAACGCTCCGCCGGCCCGCGCCTGCCGCTCGAACATCGCGGGCTGCTCTGCGGGCCATCCGCACAGGACGTGATTTGGGTCGCCGGACATGGCCCACGACTGCACCCAGAGCGGGGCGGCAGTCTGCACCGTGCCGATGAGCAGGCTGGTGGCGAACGTGTCAACCGTCGGGTTGTACATCGCCGAGCCGGCCCAGACGCTCATGTTCAGGTTTTCGATGCTTGGCGGCAGGTCCTCCCACGCGACGATCTTGTCGATGATGAGCTTGACCTGCTCGGCCGTCCGCACGGGCAGCCTTCCGACGGGAACATCGGGCAGGGCGTCGCCGTCGAGGTCGCCAAAGGCGGTGTCGGAGGGGAACGTCAGGGCCTGCGTCACCTGCCAGCGATACTGCTTGACCGGCTTGGACGGGATGCGCCAGGAGGCGTCTTTGTCCTTCTGCGCGCCCTTGGCCGTCACGCCCTCCGCCACGCGGCCCGTCGCGGCGGAAAGGTCATCGCCGACGATCAGGACGAACGCCGGCTTGCGCTTGAGGGTGGCAATGGCCTTGTCCGGCGCATCGGTCGACACAACTGTCTCGAAGCCTTCCTTCGCCCGCCGCTCGGCGAGAGGCTTGACCGCATCCTCGAATATCGGGCGCGTGACTACAAGCCAGATGGGCTTGGGCTGAGTGGCCGGCTCCTCGGCGCGCGCCGCAAGCCACCAAAGCGCCGCTATGCCCAGGAGCAGTGCGATTCGCCTCATGTGGGACTCACTCATGCCGGGCCGAGCAAAACCACTGCCATCGCGGCCAGGCCCTCGCCGCGGCCGATCCAGCCCATGCCTTCGTTGGTCTTGGCCTTGACCGCCACATCCGTGTGCGCGATGCCGAGGATGGCCGCGATCGAGTCGCGGATACGGGCCTTGTGTGGGCCGAGCTTGGGCGATTGCGTGATGACCGTCACGTCGCAGTTCAGGACGCGGAGGCCCCGCCCGGCCACCAGCCCAAGCGCGTGGCGGAGGAACTGGGCGCTGGCCGCGCCGCGCCACTTGAGGTCGGTGTCTGGGAAGTGCTCGCCGATGTCGCCCTGGCCGATGGCCCCGAGGACGGCATCCGTCACGGCGTGGAGCACGGCGTCGGCGTCGCTGTGGCCGGCCAGGCCGAGATCGTGCTCGATGCACACGCCGCCAAGCACCAGCGGCCGTCCGGCCTCGAAACGGTGAGAGTCGTAGCCTAGGCCTACCCTTGTCATGTCATCAGCCTAACTCCGCCCTGCCGGCGTAGCAAGGATCAGTAGCGGCCGCGGTAGGGAGTAGGGTGTGGGGTGTAGGGAGTGGACATGGGCGTTGTCGGCCCCACACCCCACTCCCCACATCCTACTCCCCACTCCCTACGCCCTACTCCCAACTCCCCACGATGCTCGCACGCTTGCCCGCGTATCGCGCCACGGTAGAATGCCGATGATGAAGGTGATCTCGCTCCAGTCAGGAAGCAACGGCAACTGCATCTACGTGGAGGCGGCCGGGAGAAGGCTGCTCTTCGACGCGGGCATCAGCGGCAAGCAGGCCCAGTTGCGGCTGGCGTCACGCGGCGTGGACATACGCAGCGTCGAGGCCGTCATCATCTCGCACGACCACTCAGACCACATCCGCTGCGCCGGCATCTACCAGCGGAAGTTCGGCCTGCCGGTCTACGCGACGGCCAGGACACTTCAGGCCGCTCGCACTTGCAGTCAGCTTGGCGAACTTGCCGACGTGCGGCACTTCGCGCCCGGCCAAACGCTGGCCTTCGGCGACCTTGCCGTGCAGACGATCCACACGCCGCACGATGCGGTCGAGGGCGTGGCATTCATCATCGCCGACGGCCGGGCGCGGCTGGGGATACTGACCGACCTGGGCCATGTCTTCGACGGCCTTGCCGACCTGATCGCCTCGCTCGACGCCGTGCTGCTGGAGAGCAACTACGATGCCGAGATGCTCCGCGACGGCCCCTACCCGCCGATGCTCAAGCGGCGGATCGCCGGGCCGGGCGGCCATCTGTCCAACGTCGAGTCCGCGCGGCTGCTGCGCCTGGCGGCCGGCGGGCGAATGAAATGGGCGTGCCTGGCGCACCTGTCGGAGCAGAACAACTGCCCGGCCGTCGCGATGCGGACGCACCGCTCCATCATCCGCCCTACGCTGCCACTGGCCGTCGCGAGCCGCTACGAGCCGTCGGAATGGATGACGGTGTAACCGCCTTTTGTTCAGCGTGGATGTCCTCCTCGTAAGCAGTAAGCTGTAATCCCTAATCAGTAACACGCGCCAGGTGATAGACGCCAAACCATGGGACAGGCAACTGGTCACCCGTCACTGATTACAAATTACAGCTCGCTACATCCTCCTCGTCTGGTGCCGGCCGTCGAAAATCGCCTTCTGGATTGCCTCGGCCACGCCGTCGGCGTCGTTGTGGTCGGTGATGAAGTCGGCGGCGGCCAGGGCCTCGCGCGTGGCGTTGGCCATCGCGGCGGATGTGCCGGCCCACGACAGCATGCCGACGTCGTTGGCGTTGTCGCCGATGGCCATCACCTGTTCCCGCGTGACGCCCAGCTCGGCCGCCACCACGCGGAGCGCCTGAAGCTTGGACACGGTCGCGTGCATGATCTGGAGCAGGAACTCCTCGGTCTGCACCACCGAGACCTGGTGGGTGAAGTGCTTGTGGATCGGCCCGATGAGCTCGGCCAGCCGGGCCGGTTCGCCAAGCAGCAGGAGCTTGGTGACGGCCTCGGAGAGCCACCGGTCCATCGGCGCAATCAGGTCGGGCTTGTACAGGCGGGCGGTCTCGGTGAGGTAGGCCGAATCGACGCGGTCGGTGTACCAGCGGTCGAGGATCTCGGCCGACACCAGAACGTCGGCATATTGCTCCCGCGCCAGGACAGCGATGCCGCGCGCGACCTTGGCCGGCACCGGCCGGTGCATCAGCACGCGGGACGACGGAGGGTCGAAGACCAGCGCCCCGTTGTAGTTGATCATCGGGGCGTCGAGCTCAAGCTGCGCATAGTACGGCAGGACCGTCCGCGGGGGCCTGGCGGAGGCGAGCACGACGCGCACGCCCGCCTTCCTCGCCGCGGCGATGGCGGCGGCGGTCGGCTGCGTGATCCGCTTGGCGGTGTTCAGCAGCGTGCCGTCCAGGTCGATGGCTAACAGATGGATTTTCATGGCATTCCCGGTGCGATCTTACGATAATTGAACCCGGCAACAGAGCGATTGGCGTCGGCCGGGGTGGAAAGTCCCAATGCCGGAGATAGCCCCCCTGGAACAATCGCCGGGACAGGGCGTCCAATGAACAGGCCGCGAGGCGATCCACCGGCGGCGTGAGCCGTCAGGCGTGGCCAGGGCGAATGCCCCTGGTTGCCGGAAGGGCGAGGAACATGGTTCGGATCAACAGCCGATTCCCGCGTGCCGCCATGGCCTGCGCGGCGCTGCTTGTTGTCGCCGGCGCCGCTCACGGCCAGAGGGTCCGAGGAGCGCCGGGGACTGGCGGGCCGCCGGATGCGGGCGTCAAGGCCGGCATCCACATCGCGCAGGGGCAGCGCGTCAACTTCAACTACAACATGACCGACGGGGCGGGCTTCCTCTGGGACATCCAGTACTACGGCACGGTCGGCCAGGGCACCAACTACTGCTACAGCGGCGGGCTCTACTGCCAGATCAGCGGCAACAGCATCCACTCCAACAACAACGGCTGGACCAACAAGGACGGCGACGAGGTCGAGCTCGGCCCATACAACCACGGCAACCTGAAGATCTATCGGCGCATAAAGGTCTACAAGGACCAGGGCCTGGCCCGCTGGCTGGACATCTTCGACAACACGGGAACCACGGACACGACGGTCCAGGTGCAGATACAGACCAACACCAACTGGGCGGTCACGAGGACCACCGGCTCCGGCGGCAAGGCGGGCTTCGGCGACAAGGACTGGGCGTTCATCACCGAGTCCCCCAGCGGCGGCGGGCCCAACCCGCCGGTTCTCATGCACATAGTGTGCGACAAGAAGTCCAAGCTCCGCCCGGCCGTGCAGGTGCAGGGCAACCAGATCTACGTCCGCTACAACATCACCGTGAAGGCCGGGCAGACGGCCATCCTGTGCTACTTCGAATCGCAGGGCAACAGCCTGGACGGCCACCTCAAGACGCTCAAGTCCTTCGCCCCGTACAAGGCCCTCAAGGACCTGCCGGCCGCGGCGCGGAAGCTCATCCTGAACTTCTCCACGACCACCGCCACGTACGAGGAATTCAACCTGGAGCGGTCGGAACAGTCCGACATCGTCTACCAGGCCAGCGGCGACCCGATCTACGGAACGGTCGCCAACACGTCCTTCACGCTCCAGACCGCCTCCATCGGCGAGCTCAGGCTGAAGGCCGAGGACGTCATCGGCATGGTCGCCAGCCCGTCGGAGGCTGGGACGTTCCGCGTGCTGCTCAAGGACGGCGAAATGGTCCGCGGCGCGGTCCCCGCATCCGATAAGCTCAGCCTCAAGCGCGAGGGCGGCGACCTGGAGATCCCCTTCGAGCGGGTGAGCCAGTGGTCGTTTCGCATCAGCGACGCGCGGCCGTATGACATCCCGTTCCCCGGGCCGACGCTGGTGCTGCGGACCGGCGACCGGCTCGCGTTCAATCCCGCCAGCGTCGCCCTTTCATTCCAGACTCGGCACGGCGCCATCCCGCTGAAGGCGGATGACCTCCAGGTAATCCGCATGGACAACCCGGGCAACGCCGTCCACCGCGCGTTCTTCCTCAACGGCTCCAGCATGGCCGGGTTCCTCACGCCGGAGAAGCTTTCCGCCAGCACGAAGCTGGCCCCGAAGGTCGATATCACGCGCGACCTGATCTCGCAGATCGAGTTCAGCCCGGAAGAGAGGCCCAACCCGCTGCTCGCCCGCGCGGTGCTGACCAATCAGGATGAGCTGCTGGGCGAGCTGGCGGATGAGAAGATCAGGATCGTGACCGATTACGGCACTGTCGAGGTCAAGCCGCAGAACATCAGGTCGCTGGCGTTCAGCCCCGACCGGCAGGGGCGGATGGCGGCGATGCTGTGGGACGGCACGGTGCTGCGAGGACAGCTTGGGCAGGATGAGCTGGCGTTCGAGATAACGCCGGGCCCGACCGTCAAGATCGCCGCGGGGCAGTGCGTCAGCGTCATCCGCTCGCAGATGCTGCCGCCGGCCGAGACGATCAAGAAGGTGGACCAGCTTGTCGGGCAGCTTGGGGCTGAGGCCGTCAACGACCGCAAGAGGGCCGCCGACGACCTGGCGGAGATGGGCGAGACCATCGTGCCGCTGCTCCAGAAGCACCTCAACAGCCGCGATCCGGAGGTGCGCAAGACGATACAGGAAGTGATCGACCGAATCGGCGGGAAGAAGGCGCCAACTGCGCCGCCAATGCCTGTGATGATCGAGGGGATGATGATGCGAAGGGGTGGGTAGTTCCGTTGCGTTGGTCCAGACACGAGGCACGCATGTTCAAACAGAAGATGATGGTCCCGACCGTCGTGATGGCCGTACTGGCTCTTCCGGCGTGGGCCGACGACAAGGAAGGCATCCACGTGACGGGCAGTTCGACGTCGTCGAGCCTGAACCTCAACGACGGCGCGGGCTACCGGTGGGACATCACGTCCAACGGCGTCGTCAACGGCGGCGGCAACAACGCTTACGACGGCGGCATGCAGCTCTCGGTAAACAACTCTTCCTTCTCCTGGAACGGAAGCGGCAGGATCAGCGCCGACGGGCGCGAGATCGAGATGGGCCCCTGGAACATCAACCAGGTCAGCATCAGCCGGCGAATCTACGTGCCGGCCAAGAAGGGCTACTGTCGCTGGATCGACATCTTCGAGAACAACTCCTCCAGCAATCAGACGCTCAACGTCCAGTACTACACCAACACATCCGCCTCCGCGCAGTCGGTCTACTCGACCTCCGGCAGGAACGAGATCGCGGATAAGGACTGGGGCGCGGTGACGATGTATCCCGACAGGGGGTCGAGCCCCGCGCCGGCCCTCATCCACGTGTACTCGTGCAAGGGCAGCAAGGTAAAGCCCAAGTTCCAGTACAAGCCCAGCGACGACAACCTGTACTACAACATGACTATCGCCGTGCCGGCCGGGAAGGCCGTGGCGCTGTGCTTCTTCGAGGCCCAGCGCAGCCCGGCCGCCGATGCGAAGAAGTTTTTCGACTCGTTCAGCCCGCAGCAGGAGCTCGACTCACTGCCGGCCAACCTCCGCAAGATCATCCTCAACATGACCTCCTCGGCGTCGCTTAGCCTGGGCAGGCTGGAGATGAAGCGCGACGAGAAGCAGGACCTGGCCGTCCTGCGGAACGGCGACGAGCTTCTGGGCGAGATACTCAACCCGTCCTACACCGTCGAGACGTTCTACGGCAGGCTGGAACTGGAGGCAAAGCGGGTGCTGGGCGTCGTCGTGCCGGAGGCGGATGATCCCAACGTGCTCGTGGCGCTGACGGACGGCCAAGTTGTCGTCGGCAAGCTCACGAGCGCCCCCCTGAAGATGAAGCTGGCCAACGGCAGCGAGATGGCCTTGCCGCCGTCGAAGTTCAACTCAATCGCCTATCGCATGTCGCGCGAGAAGGCCGACGAGGGCGGCCCCAAGAGCCCGGCCGTCGTCCTGCGCAGCGGGCAGCAGCTCTTCTTCAAGCCATCCGACGGCGACTGGACCTACCAGACCGAGTACGGCGAGGTGAAGCTCAACCCGGCGGACCTCCAGGCGATCTTCCTCGACACGCCCGACGGCGGCCTGCACCGGGCGGTCTTCCGCAACGGCTCGGTGCTGTCGGGCCTGCTCAAGGCGCCGACCCAGAAGCTCCAGCTTGAGCTTGGGCCGACGCTGACGGCCGGCACGAGCGCCATCCAGCAGATCATCTTCCCCGTGGCCGAGGCCGACAAGCAGGCCCTGGCGGAAATGACGCTCCGCAACGAGGACCAGCTCATCGGGACCATCGCCGAGCAGTCAATCGCCGTGCAGTCAAAGCTGGGCAAAGTGACCATCGCGCCGAGGGAGATGTCCGAGCTTCAGATGCTGCCCGAGGCGCTGGGGCAGGTGCAGATCAAGCTGCACAACGGCACCGCGGTCACGGGCAAGCTCGTGGCGCGGACGCTGAAGTTCAAGATCGAGCCCGGGCCGGAGCTGCCTGTCTTCGTCGGCCACATTACGCGGATCGCCTGCCCGGCGGCGGATGCCGTCGCCACGACCGGCCCTGCAACTACGGGGCCGTCGGTCAAGCCGACGCCGACTCCAACACCAGTGGCCGATGTCCCCGATGAGTTGAAGGGCGTATTGGGGCAACTCCTGAAGAAGAGGGAGTCCATTCTTGCCGCCATCGCCGATGGGTCGATGAGCAAGGAGCAGGGAGCGAAGGCCATTCAAGAGCTTGACAAGAAGATTGCGGCCGCCGAGGAAGATATCAAGCGTGCGGCCGTCGCCAGGGATGAAGCAGCCGTGCGCGCTTCCGAGGATGCAAAGCGCGCCGAGATGATAAGGGCTCTTGCGGACAAGCAGGCCGAGAAGGCGCGTGCCGCGGGCAACTGAATGCCGCGGGAATGAGTGCCGCAGGAAAACAGCGCCTAACGGCAAGCCAGCTCCCATATCAGGGCCCGACCGGGTGAAGGCTTGCCGTTAGGCGCTTCTCCTTGCCGTGAGGCGCTTCTAGTTCCCGTGAGGCGCTTCTAGTTCCCGTGAGGCGCTTCTGGTTGCCGATCAAGCCGAGGTGCGGTCCGGATCGTCAGTCGGCATCGCAGGTTCAGCCGAACGCTGCCACTTGGGGAAACGCACGAGCAGCACCAATCCCGGAATCGCGATCAGCGTGGCGATGATGAAGTATGTCGGCCAGTTGACCCACTTGGCCAGGTATCCGGCCGGCACCCCGATGAGCACGCGCCCCAGCCCCATCAGACTCGACAGCAGGGCGTACTGCGTGGCGGTGTATCGCTTGCTGCACAGGCTCATGATGAACGCGACGAACGCGGCCGTGCTCATTCCGGTGAAGAAGCTCTCGACCGCGACGGCCGCCACCATCATCGGGTAGTTGTGCCCCAGCAAGGCCAGCACGGTGAACGACAGACCCGAAAAGCCCTGGAGCAGTCCGAACGCCAGTAGTGACACCGACAGGCGCAGCCTTGCCATGACGGCCGCGCCGGCCATCGCGCCCCCTATCGTCGCCAGCAGCGCGAAGACGTTGTAGACCAGCGCAAGGTCGCTCTTGGTGAACCCCAGGCAGTCCTGTAGAAACGGAGTGGCCATGACGTCGGCCATGTAGACGTCGAGCTTGTACAGGAAGATGAAGGCAGCCATCTCGATCGCGCCCCGGCGGCGAAGGAACTCCACCAGCGGCTGGACCACCGCCTGCTGGAGGGTCTGCGGGGGCTTGGGCAGTGACGCGGGCTCCGGCGCAAGGAGCGTGTTGGCGATGCCGATCCCCATCGTCGCCGCCATAAGCAGGTAGACGGCCTGCCATGGGATGTAGTCGGCCAGGGCCATCGACGCCGCCCCGGACACCAGCATGCCGATTCGATAGCCCATGACGTGCATGCTGGCGCCCGTCTCGTATTCGAGCGGGGTCAGAAGCTCCGTGCGGTAGGCGTCGATGACGATGTCCTGGCTGGCGCTGAAGAACGTGACGAGGACCGCGAGCAGGGCCATTGCCAGCGGGTGCTGCGATGGGCCGCAAAAGGCCATGCCGGCAATTGTCGCGACCAGGGCGAGCTGCGAAAGGAGCATCCAGCCGCGCCGACGGCCCATGAGCCCCGGAACGAAACGGTCGAGCAGCGGCGACCAGAGGAACTTGAAGGCGTAAGGCAGGCCCACCAGCCAGAAGATGCCGATCACGCTCAGATCGACCTTCTCATCCACCATCCAGGCCTGGAGGGTCCGGCCGGTCAGATACAGGGGCATCCCGCTGGCGAACCCGGCCGTCAGCACGACGGCCATCCGGCGGCGGTCCATTGGCGGCGATGGGCTCATCGAGCACCCGTTGCGCGGCGGCAGTGCCTGGCGAGACCGACGGCGCGGCGGACCAATCCTGCGCCCTGTTTGAGCAGCCTCCTGGCCGTCGCCGCGTTCACGCCGGCAAGCTGCGCCACGATCGCGACCTTGGCCGATCCCGCGGCCTTTAGCAGCGTGGCGGATCTTGCCCGGCCGACGCCCGTCGCCTCCATGACGATCCGCTCGGCGCGGTCGCGGAGCTTGGCGTTGGTGGCGCGAAGGTCGACCATCAGGTTGCCGTAGACCTTGCCGGTCAGGACCATCGCGGCCGTCGTCAGCGTGTTGAGAACTAGCTTGGTGGCGGTGCCGGCCTTCATGCGGGTCGAACCCGTGACGACCTCCGGCCCGACGACCGGGTTGATGATGACGTCGGCCGGGATAATCCCCTTTGCCTCCGGCGAGCAGGTGATAAAGGCGGTGGCCGCACCGAGCTTGCGGGCGCGCACCATCGCGCCGCGGACAAACGGCGTCAGGCCGCAGGCGGCGATGCCAATGACCACGTCGCGCGGGTCCACGCGGCGGCGGTCGATGGCCGCCGCGCCGGCCGTGGGGCTGTCCTCGGCGCCCTCAATCGACCGCACGAGCGCCCGCCGGCCGCCGGCGATGACGCCCTGCACCAGTGTCCACGGAACGCCGTAGGTCGGCGGGCACTCGGCCGCATCCAGCACGCCCAGCCGCCCGCTCGTGCCCGCTCCGACGTAGAAGAGCCGCCCGCCCCGCCGGAACGCGGCCACTATCATCTCAACGGCGCGGGCGATGTTCCGCCGCTCGCGCCCCACCGCCGGCGGCACTAGCGAATCCTCCGCGTTGATGATGTCGACGATGCCCAGGGCGTCGTGGCGGTCGATGTCGCGGCTGCGGGGGTTGCGCTTCTCCGTGGTGAGCTTGGACCTGTCCATGGCCATCCGGGCTTCCGTTTCCACTGGGATTTTCCGCTGGTGCGTGCGTGCTATCAAGGGCAATCCACGTCCATACCGGACATTTCGCCTCCCATGAACGGGACGGACTGCCGATGTTACTGTATAATGATCTGGTTGCCCGGAAAGGTGAAGGAAGATGGTTCGGTTCTCACGCATAACCTTTGACCCGGCCGTTATGGGCGGTCGCCCCTGCATTCGCGGCCTGCGCGTTACCGTTGGCACAATTGTCGGCCTCTTCGCGTCCGGCCACTCTCGCGAGGAGATACTGAAGGCATATCCGTACTTGGAGCCTGACGACCTCCAAGAGGCGCTGTCGTACGCTGCATGGCGTGCAGAGGAAACTGACGTCCCGATTCAGACGGGATGAAGATACTAATCGACATGAACCTGAGCCCTTTGTGGGCGGGCGTGCTGTCTGCTCACGGCTGGGAAGCTGTTCACTGGTCCAGCGTCGGGGATCCACGTGCGAGCGACAAGGTAGTCATGTCTTGGGCGGCAGCCAATGGACATGTCGTCCTGACGCACGACTTGGACTTCGGGGCAATCCTCGCAGCTACAGGTGCTCGCGAGCCCAGTTGTGATACAGGTCCGGACGCAGGACGTCTTGCCAGATCACCTCGGCCCTATCCTTGTGCCTGTACTTAAACAGTACGCCAGTGAATTGGAGGCAGGGATGCTGTTAGTGGTGGACGAAACGAAATCCAGGGCGCGCTCCCTTCCCCTCATTCGATAGCCAAGATGGCGATCGGAATCGTCACACCTTCTGCGGCCACTTGAACGAGATGCACTGTGGGATCGTCTTCTCCAGCGACTTCTGCATCCGCTGCGCCGAGACGAGCAGGTCGAGGATGCGGTCGCGGCGGAGCTCGTCCCACTCGTACAGCGCCGACAGGGCCGCCTGCGAGCGGATCAGGCACTTGCGGGCGACATGGGCGGAGCCGGTGGCGTCTTCCATCCTGATGTCGGCGTACTCGTCCTTCTCTTCCAGATCGGCCTCGTACTTCCCGCTCATCGCGCGTCGGACCTTCGCGGGGATCATCGTGTGGTCCCATCCGACAACCTCGATCGCCTCGCGGATGGCGGCCAGGTCGCGGGCGTCGCGCCTTACGTCCATGTATTCGGCCCGCGACTCGATCTCATCCCGCCAGGTGTTGAATGCGTCCTTCAGCTCCTTCAACAGTTCGTGGCACTTTGACATGTAGTCCATGGCGGCCTTGACCAGCGGATTCTTGTCGAGCGCCTTCTTGCGGCGGGCCATCGCCTCTTCCTCATCGCTGTCCTTGGCCATCTGGTCGAGGTCGATGTTGTTCTTCTTCGCCCACCGTGCGAGCATCCGGAAGGTCTTCTCGAAGTTGCGGGAGACATCCTTGAAGACGACGTTCATGTCGTCGGGGTCGCGGCCCTTTGCCCTGTGGCGGCGGTTGGACCGCTCGGTATCGTCGAATACACGGCAGCGGCCGGTGAAGTCGCACCGCTCGCACCACTTGTCGCAGTAGTTGTGTATCCCGTCGATGAACCGCTGCCTTCGCTTGGCCATTGCCGCTCCTTTGTCCTATCTGCCCGGCACGATCTTCCCCAGCACGGCCGGATGGGATGCGCCCGTTGCGCCCGGCACGTTGCCCGGCCGGCCGTGAATCGTCTGGTATGCCAGAATTGCGAACGAGACCGCCTCTTTCGCGTCGGCGCTGACGCCGAGGTCGTCCGTCCGGAGGACTCGCGCGCCACCCCCAACGGCCGTTTCGTTGGGGGCGCCACTGAGCGCCTCGCGGAGCATACGAACGAGCGTGTTGTTCCACGCGCCGCCGCCGCAGAGGATTACCTCGTCAACAGGTCCAGGCAGGAACCGCCAATAGGCATCGGCGATGCTGACGGCCGTGAAGGCGGTCGCGGTCGCAAGGATGTCCTCACGCGGCAGGCCCCTCAACCGGGCACGACGCCAGAGGCGATCTGCGAACGCCGCGCCGAACTCCTCGCGCCCTGTGGTCTTTGGCGGCCGGCGCTTCAGGAAGCGGTGGCGCATCAACTCGGCGAGCAAGGCTTGATTGACCTTGCCCCGCGCGGCCATCCGCCCGCCCGCGTCGTACTTGAGCCGCCCGGCCGTCGCCAGGCCGGCCAGGTGGTCGATGATCATGTTGCCCGGCCCGGTGTCGAACGCGAGCACATCGTCGATCCTAGCGCCCGCGGGCAGGTACGTCACGTTAGCGATGCCGCCTATGTTCTGGATGGCCCTGGCCTTCTTCCGATGGTCAAAGAGCACCAGGTCCGCGTACGGCACAAGCGGCGCCCCCTGCCCGCCGGCGGCGATATCTCGCGGCCGGAAGTCCGCCACCGTCGTGATGCCCGTCCTCTCGGCGATGATGGAGGGCTCGGCGATCTGGAGCGTCGAGCGGACGATCCTCCGCCGGCCGGCAAGCCGCGCCGCACGGCCGTCTGGGATATGGCGGATGGTCTGGCCGTGCGAACCGATGAGGTCGATTGAGGCCAGCGGGATGCGTGCCTTGCGGGCCAGTTTGATGACCGCATCGGCGAACGCCTCGCCCAGGACGAAGTTCAGGTGGCAGACATCCTCCACGCCCGCCCCGCCGCCGGTGCAGAGCCTGAGCACTTCCCGTCGCAGCCACGCCGGATACGGAAACGTCGCAAAGGCCAGCACTCGCGCCCGCCCCGGCGCAATGTCAACGATGGCGGCGTCCACGCCGTCAGCGCTCGTGCCGGACATGAGGCCGACTACCCGAAGCGAATTGCGCCTGGCGAGTTGGGTCAGACTCATAGCGCCATGACTTCGTCTTTCGTGAACAGCAGTCGGACCACTTTGGACCGGTTCTCAGGCTTATCGAAATGGCAGATCACGGCATAGCGGGTGTTGCGCCGAAGTCCCTCGACCGTCTGGGCCTCGATGAAAACAGACCGGCCCAATGCCCTGGCGGTCGGTCCCCCGTCGGGATTCTCGGTCACCCGCAAGGCAATCTCTGTCATGGTCGCACCACAGGTATTATCGCCCCGAAAACAGTTCCATTCAAGCGGCCCTCCGCCACGCTCTGAGCGAGGCATTTGCGCTTGTCCGAAAACGCCGGTCCGTTAAGATGGACCGGTCTATTTGAGGACACGGTTATCTCGACGGCCGCCAAACGAGTCGCTGTGCTTGGTTCGACGGGCAGCATAGGCTCCCAGACGCTGGGTGTGATCGCGCAGGGGCCTGGGCTGTGCGCCTGCGCGCTTGCGGCCGGGGGCAACTGGGAACTGCTGGCGGAGCAGGCCCGCAAGTTCAGGCCGCAGGCCGTGGCGATGAGCGACCCGGGCGCGGCGGCCAAGCTGCGGCCAAGGCTTCCCGACGGCGTCAAGCTCCTGTCCGGTCCGGATGCCATGACGGAGCTTGTCCGTCTGGTCCGGCCGGATGTGCTGCTCAACGGCGTGGTCGGCGCGGCCGGGCTCGCGCCCACGCTGGCGGGAATCGACTGCGGCGCCGCACTCGCCATCGCCAACAAGGAGACGCTTGTGATGGCCGGGGCGATCGTCATGCCCCGCGCGCGGGCGGCCGGCGTGCCGGTGCTGCCGGTGGACAGCGAGCACTCGGCCATCTTCCAGTGCCTGCGGTCCGGCCGGCGCGAGGAGGTCCGCCGCGTGGTCATCACGGCCTCCGGCGGCGCGCTCCGCGACTGGGACGCACAGGCGGCCGCCAACGCCACCGTCAAGGACGCCCTCAATCACCCCACCTGGCGGATGGGCCGCAAGATCACCATCGACTCGGCCACGCTGGTCAACAAGGCCCTGGAGATCGTGGAGGCCCACTGGCTGTTCGATCTTTCCCCCGAGCAGATCGAGGTGGTCATCCACCCCGAGTCCATCATCCACGCGATGGTCGAGTTCCGGGATGGGTCGGTGATCGCCCAGCTCGCAAGGCCGGACATGACGATGCCCATCGCCCACGCGCTGGGACATCCCGACAGGCCCGGCCGTGAGGTTGAGCCCCTCGACTTGGCGTCGCTTGGCAAGCTGACGTTCCGGCCGCTTTCGCAGCGGTTCAAGCGTGCGGTGGAACTGGGCTACAAGGCCATCCGCGCCGGCGGGCTTGCGGGCGCGGTCCTCAACGGCGCCAACGAAGCGGCCGTCGCCGCGTTCCTCGGCGAGCGGATTTCATTGGGCCGCATCGTGCCGATGGTCGAAGATATACTTGATCGTACCCCGGCCGCCGACGAGGTGACGCTGGCGGCCCTGATGGAGGCCGACCAGTGGGCCCGCCGGCAGGTGGAGCAGGCCATCGCCGGCCAAAGAACCGGCGTGAAGCCCCATGCGTAAGCACGGGAAGGAATTTCCCACCCCCGCCCGACGCGGGGGCTTCATAGAATGAAAACGTACACGAGGACGTGATGGATACTCTCTCAATGGCCATGGCGGACTTCTCGGACCTCTGGAACAACTGGATCTGGCAGATACTCCTGCTGGTCATTGGCTTGGGCCTCGTGATCTTCGTTCACGAGCTAGGGCACTTTTTGACGGCCAAGGCCGTCGGCATCCGCGTCACGCGGTTCTCCATCGGATTCGGGCCGAAGCTCTGGGGCTTCACCCGCGGCGAAACGGAGTACTGGATCAGCGCCCTGCCGCTTGGCGGGTACGTGAAGATGCCCGGCCAGGAGGACTTCAAAGCGACCGAAGGCGAATCGACCGATCCGCGGGCATTCAACAACAAGCCGGTCTGGGCGCGGCTGGTGGTGGTGTCGGCCGGCGTGGTGATGAACATCATCTTCGCGGGCGTCCTGTTCATTGTCGTGTGCCTGATGGGAATCAAGCAGCCGGCGCCGGTGGTATCGCAAATCCAGCCTGGTTTCCCGGCGGCATCAGCGCCGATTATGTGGGACGAGCCGATACCCGCCGCGATGGCCACGGCCGGCCAGCCCGGCAGCCTGCCCGCGACGGCGTCGTCCCCCTCCACGGCCATCGCCGGCTCGCAGCCGACTGGCATGACAACTCAGACCGTCGGCCTACAGCCGGGCGATACGGTTCTGGCCATCAACGGCGAGCGCATCTACGACTGGTTCGGCATCTTCGTCGATTCGGTCGTCGCCCGCCCCGATGAGACGTTCAACATGACCATATCCCGCGAGATCGACGGGAAGGACTATATCGGCCACGCCCACATAGGCGTGAAGGCCGACCCGAACCTCAAGGGCAAGTTCCTGTCGTTCGGCATCGGCTTGCCGCCCAGGAGCACCGTCCTGGCCGCCGATGTCAAACTGAATGGCACGACGGCCATCCGCGCCGGCGACATGCTCACCGCCATCAATGGCAAGGAAATCCGGAACTTCGCCGACATAGATACCGTCCTGGCCGAGGCATCGCGGTCGAAGGCCACGCTGAGGGTGGACCACGACGGCAAGTTGCTGGACGTACCCGTCCGGCTGGACATCCGCGGCGGCCAGTTGTGGAAGCTCGTCCCCAGCACCACCTCCGGCCTGGTGAAGCTCGACGCGATCGTCGTTTCCAGCACGCCCACGTCTCTCGTCATTCGGGACCGCAAGGGCAAGGAAGAAGTCCTTTCGCGCGATGAAGTGACCTTCGCTGGCGAGCAGGGCCCGGCCCTGAGCATTCTGGGCCTTTCACCCAGGCTGGCCGTCGCCGAGGTCATACCCGGCGGCGCAGCCGAGAAGGCGGGGCTGAAGGCCGGCGACGTCATCATCCGATACGCCGATCAGAACGTGGCGACCCACGGCCAGTTGATCGAAATCAACAAGCAGTACGCCGGGAAGGGGACCAACATCGTGGTCCAGCGCGACGGGAAGACGCTCGACCCGATGTGGATCGTCCCCCGCGGCGACCGCAACGGCGCGCTCATCGGCATCGCCGAGATGCCGGACACTGACAGCACGGCCGTCGGGCTTGTCCAGCCCAACTCCCCGCTGGCCGGGGAAGTTGAGCCGGGGGACAAGATTGAGACGATCAACGGCCGCAGCGTCTCCAACTGGACCGACGTGTACGAGCGCCTGAAGGAATGCGCGGACCAGGAAGCCGTCATCGGCCTAGCCAGGGACGGCACGACGGTCAACGTGAAGATCGACAAGCTGGACAGGTGGAAGTTCGACCCGGACGAGTATGCCCTGATGCTCCCGAGGGCCAACCGCTTCCTGTTCCAGCCGCTGGAGGTGCTCATCAAGAAGAGCGACCCCGGCGCGGCGCTTGCCTGGGGCGCGCGGCAGACGCGGAACACGACGATAAAGACGTACGCCCAGCTTCGCGGGCTCTTCGCGGGGACAATTCCCGTCAGCGAGCTGCGCGGGCCGCTGGGCATCGGAAGCGCGGCGGTGGTCGCCGGGCGGCAGGGCCTCTCACACCTGATCTATCTCATGGCGATCATTTCGATCTCGCTGGCGGTCATCAACTTCCTGCCGATCCCCGTGGTAGACGGCGGGCTGGCGGTCATGCTGATAATCGAGAAGGTCCGCGGAAAGCCCGTACCGGCGAACGTCATGGCCATCGTGACGTACGTCGGACTGGCCCTCATACTGGGCGTGTTCGCCATGGTGATGTTCTTCGACATCAGGCGGTGGGGCCAGGGCGAGTGGTGACGCTCGCGGTGTTCGACAAGGGACGGCAATGAAATACGTGTGCGACGTCTGCGGATGGATCTATGACCCCGACAAGGGCGACCCGGAAGGCGGCATCCCGCCAGGGACGCAGTTCGCGGACCTGCCCGATAGCTGGGTCTGCCCCGAATGCGGCGTGGGCAAAGAGGAGTTCTCGCGGGTGTAGGTTCTATACTTCCGGTGACAGAGACCGAGTCAAGATGCCCGGACGGCAGATCGCGACAAGGAAGACAGCCAAGGACGAGCATGAGCTGGACCTTGCGCTGGCGGCGCAGCTTCAGGCGGCGCTGCTGCCCAAGGCCTGTCCTGTCGACTGCGTCCACCAGGCCGCGGCCGCCCGCAACCGCATGTGCAGCACCATCGGCGGGGACTTCCACGATTTCCTTCGCGTCAACGAGGACCAGGTCGCCATCCTCGTCGGCGACGTGGTCGGCCACGGCGTCCGGGCGTCGCTGCTGATGGCGCAGATTATGGGCTTCCTCCGCAGCCTGGCGCGCGACAGGCTCAGCCGCCCCACCCCGGTCATATCGGACCTGAACGCCATGCTGATAGACCTTGGCGAGCGCACGGGGTCGGTGCTGTCGTGCTCGCTGTTCTTCGCGGTGATCGACGCGCCGACGGGCGTGACGTTCTTCGTCAACGCCGGCCATCCTCGGCCGCTGCTCTTCGACCGCAAGCAGTGCCAGGCACTGCCGCTCGGCACGAAGAACATGGTGCTGGGCGTCGAGCCGTTCGCGCCGGAGGAGGACTGCATCACATTCACGCCGGGCCAGCGGATGGTGCTTTATACCGACGGCGTGACCGACGCCGCCAACGCCTCCGGGGCGCGCTTCGGCGAAGCACGGCTGGTAGAGGCCATCAACTCCCACAGCGACGACGGCCCCGATAGCTGCGCCGACGCGATCTTTGACGCCGTGGCCGCCTTCCGCGGCACCCGCCCGCAGGTGGATGACGAGACTGTCGTCGTGATAGACCGGCTGGATAAATAGGGACGCACACCATTTTGCCGGTTTAGGTAGGGGAAAATGGTGCGCGTCCCTATCTATTCTTCTTCCACGTACTTAGCGCTCATCAGGAACGTAACGCGGTCGAGGATTTCCTTGCGGAGGCTCTTGCGGAGGATGGCCCGCGCGGCGGCCATGTTCGTCCGCCGCGTGACGTGGATGATGATGATGTGCTCGTTGTTCATGCCCTCGAGCATCTCCGGCAGGTCGCCGATGTGGACGTGCCGTCCGGCCCGCGCGCGGCTGACGTGGTCGGCGTCGAAGAACGTACACTCGATCAGCAGCGCCCGCGCGTTGGCCACGTAAGGCAGGACGGAGTAGTTGACGTTGCCCGTGTCGCCCAGGTACGCCACCAGCGGGAACTCGACGCGGCGAGTGATCTCGACGCCCTTCTTCTTGAGCTCGACGATCCGCGGGCCGCTCAGGCCGGCGAACTCGTCCTTGAGCTTCTGTCGCACGTCGATGACGGCGAACCCCAGCGACGTCGGCAGGTGCTTGACGGGAAAGGCACGCGCAATCAGGCCGCGGCGAATCTCGTAGTCGTCGCCGGGCTTCAGGCCCACGAACTTGTGCGGCGGCACGTGGCCCTCGACCCGGCCCCAGGCCGCCATCAGGTCCTCCAGCGGCTCGACCAGGTCCGCCGGCACGGCCGCCTCGCCGCCGGCGATGCCCTGGAAATCGCGCTGGGCGAAGTAGTACGGCAGCCCCGCCACGTGGTCCATGTGGCCGTGCGACAGCAGTATGTGGTTGATCGCCAGCGCCTCGCGCGGGCACTTGCCGATGTCGAAGCAGCAGTCCAGCTCCGGCGCGATGACGAGCGACTCCTCGCCCGCCACGCTGTAGCCGGCGAGTGTGAAATCGCCCAGCGAAATCTGCGAAAGCTTGTAGGTCCGGATATTCATTGGCGGACCACTCTAGCCTGCGGGCGGTGCGCTCACAACCAGATTCGGCCGTGAGCGATGCTGTGGGTATACAGCCCGATTGTGGCGTGGGCGTCCCGCCCGCGCGTCCCGCAGGCGTCCCGCCCGCGGCGCAAGGCCGCCGGGTCACTCGTCGACCAGGCGGTATCCCACCCCCTGCTCGGTCAAGAGGTACCGCGGGCGAGCGGGATCGGCCTCGATCTTGCGGCGGAGGTTGGCCATGAAGATGCGGGGATAATGGCTCTGCTCGACGTACGGCGGCCCCCACACTTCCTTGAGGAGGAACCGGTGCGTTAGCACCTTGCCGGCGTGGTGGGCCAGCGTGGTCAGCAGCTTATATTCGATGGGCGTCAGGTGGATTTCGCGCTGGGCAACGAAGACTCGCCGGCCGGCCAGGTCTATCCGCAGCTCGCCAACGGCGAACTGAGTGGCCTCCTTGCCTTTGCCGGCCGCGACAGTGGCCGCGTGACGAAGGGCGACGCGGATGCGGGCCAGCAGCTCGCCCACGCCAAAGGGCTTGGTGAGGTAGTCATCCGCCCCGGCGTCGAGGGCCGCGACCTTGTCCTTCTCCTGGCCGCGGGCGGAGACGATGATGATGGGCGCGGTCGACCAGTCGCGCAGGCGGCGGATCACCTCCAGGCCGTCCACATCCGGCAGACCAAGGTCGAGGATGACCAGGTCGGGCGGATGCTGCGTTGCCAGCATCAGGGCCTCCTTGCCCGCCGGGGCCTCCTCGACCCCGAAGCCGTGGCTGGACAGCGATGCCCGCAGAAACCGCCGTATCGGCGGGTCATCTTCGATCACCAATATATGCGGGCCTTGGTCACTCATGTTCAGTGAATAGTAATCAGTGATTCGTAGTCAGTAAGCTGTGATCGGGCTGCGCAACCTTATCACATTCGCATGCGCTGTCAGTGCTTCGAAGATTACTCGTTGCCGTCTCCTGATTGCTGCTTACTGTTCACTGATTACCTTGCGCCGCATCCTCAATATTCGGGGGCAACTCACTCTGCGGGATGCTGAAGACGAACCTCGCCCCGCCGCCTGGACGGTCTTCCGCCCAGATCTTCCCGCCATGGGCCTCGACGGCCGCCCGGCAGATGGCAAGGCCCAGTCCCGCGCCTCGCTGGCCCGCGCCGACCGTCGCGCCGCGGTAGAACCTGTCGAATACGCGCTGGCGCTCCTCCGCGCTTAGGCCCCCTCCGCGGTCGGCGACCTCGACCGTGAGGCCGCCGTCCTCGATGCGGGCGGAGATGTCCACCGCAGTACAGGCCGGCGTGTACTTGGCCGCGTTCTCAAGCAGGTTGACGAGGACCTGCTCGACGAGCACGCCGTCCATCTTCACCAGCGGCAGGTCATCCGGAATGCGTACGTTCACCGGCCTGCCGGCCAGCGGCTTCCTGGTCCGCTCCAGGGCCGAGCCGACGACCTCCTCCAGCGGATACCACTGCTTGTTGACGGCCACCGCGCCGGACTCGATGCGGGTGATGTGCAGCAGGTTGTCGACCAGGAGGGCCAGGCGGTTGGACTCGTCGAAGACGGTGCGGAGCAGCTCGCGCCTGGTCGCGTCAGGAATGGCCGGGCCTTCCTCCAGCAGGCTGCTGGATGCTCCGGCGATGACGGCCAGAGGCGTCCGCAGGTCATGCGACACGCTTGCCAGCAGCGTGCCGCGAAGCCGCTCGGCCTCGGCCTGAAGGAGCACCTTGCGGGCCTGCTCGGCGAGGCTGTCGCGCTCGATGGCCAGGGCGATCTGACTGGCGAGCGTCTGAAGGAGCTGGCGCTGGTCCGGCGAGTCGAACCGTCCAAGCTCCAACGGCCGCAAGGCCAGCACACCGACCGCGCCTTTGGGGCTGGTCAGGGGGACGTACAGGGCGTGGGCGTCGGGGAGCGTGTCGGTGCCGGCCCCGGCGAGCTGCCGGTGCTCGAACGCCCACTGCGCGACGGCCAACTCGTGCTCGTTTGACGTGAAGCTCGCCGGGCCGCCGAGCGTCGCCTTGAGCCTGCCGGCATCGTCGGGCAGGAAGATGGCCACTTCGCTGGCGTAGCTGGCGGCGAGCTCCATCTCGGCGGCGGCGACCAACTGGTGCGTGCCGGCGGTGGCCGCCAGCTTGCGGCTGAGGCGGTAAAGCGCCTCGGTCCGCCGCTCTCGCTGGCGCGACGAGCCAGCCTGGCGGCGAATCCTGTCCGCCAATGTGCTTATGAGCACGGAGATGACGAGCATGACGGCGAACGTGATGAAGTACTGCGTGTCGGAGACCGCCAGCGTGAATGACGGCTGCACGAAGAAGAAGTCGAAGGCCAGGACGCTCAGGACCGACGCCAGGATGCCGGCTCCCAGGCCGAAGCGGACCGCGACGAACGCCACGCCGAGGAAATAGATCATCACCTGGTTGGCGTCCGAAAGGCCGGGCCAGGCCGCGCGGACCAGCGCCGCGATACCGGTACACAGGCCCGTCACGACGGCGGCCATCGCGATCCGCGGCCAGTTGATGCGCTGGCCCGTGCGCACGTGCCGCGGGCCGCCGGCCTGCTGGAGGGCCTCGTCCCTGCCGCGGATGACGTAGACGTCTATGTCGCCGCTGCGGTGCAGGAGGCGGCTGACAACCGACCGCCCCAGGAGCTCGCGCCATCGCGGCTGACCGGTCTTGCCGATGACGATCTTGGTGACGTTGCGGGCGTGGGCGTACTTGACGATCTCATCGGCCATGTCCTGCCCGGCAAGCGTGGCCGTCTCGGCGCCAAGCTGCTCAGCCAGGCTCATGTTCCGCGTGAGCTTCTGCCTTGCCGCGTCGCCCATGACGCTGCCTGTGTCCACATGGACGGCGATCCACGGCGCCCGCAGGGCCGATGCCATTCGCTTGGCGACTCGGATGACGCGGGCGGATGTCGGGCTGGGGCCTACGCACACCAGCAGCCTTTCGCTCGTGGCCCAGACCTGCGTGCCGCCGGCCGTGCCCCGCGCCGCCTGCACCTGCGCGTTCACGCGGTCGGCCGCGCGGCGGAGGGCCAGCTCGCGCAGCGCTATCAGGTTGGGAAGCTGAAAGAACCGCTGCATCGCCCGCTCGGCCTGCGCGGGCACGTAGACCTTGCCCTCGCGGAACCGCTCAAGCAGTTCTTCCGGCGGCAGGTCGACCAGCTCGATGGAGTCGGCCTGGTCGAACACCGCGTCGGGGATCGTCTCTCGGACCTGTATGCCGGAAATCTGGGCGACGACGTCATTGAGGGTCTCGATGTGCTGGACGTTGAGCGTGGAATAGACGTTGACGCCGGCCTCCAGCAGCTCCTCAACGTCCTGCCACCGCTTGACGTGGCGGGAGCCGGGGGCGTTGGTGTGGGCCAGCTCGTCGACGATCAGCACGGCCGGCTTGCGGGCCAGCGCGGCGTCGAGGTCGAACTCCTTGAGCTTGATGCCCTTGTACTCGACGATCCGCGGCTCCAGCATCTCCATGCCGAGCGTGAGGGCCTCGGTCTCGGGCCGGGCGTGCGGCTCGACGTACCCCAGCACGACGCCCACCCCGGCGGCGGCCTGCAAACGCGCGGCCTCGAGCATGGAGAACGTCTTGCCGACGCCGGCCGCGTAGCCGAAGAAGACCTTCAGCTTTCCGCGCCTGGCGGCCTTTGCCTCCTGGCGGAGATGCTCCAGCGGCTCATCGGGACTTGGCAGTGGTTCGCCCATAGGTAACCGCGCGGGCGAGCCTATCGCCCGGATTGGCGCAAGGCAAGGTTCAGCTCCAGCACGTTCACTCGCGGCTCGCCCAGGACGCCCAACTGCCTGCCTTTGGTATGCTGCTCAACCAGTTTCCGCAGATCGGCCTCGGGGATACGCCTTGCCGCCGCGACGCGCTGGACTTGATACTCGGCCGCCGCCACACTGATGTCGGGGTCAAGGCCACTGGCGCTGGCGGTGACAGCGTCGACCGGCACATCCGGCCGATGGGTTGGGTCAGCCGAGCGAAGCGCCTCGACCCGCTTCTTCACGTTATCGGCCAAGCGGGGATTGAGCGGCCCGAGATTCGATCCGCCGGAGTTGGCGGCGTTGTAGGGCCGGTCGGCCGTGCCGGATGTCGCGAGCGTCGCCGACGGCCGGGACCAGAAATACTCCGGGCCAGTAAACTGCTGGCCGATCAGCTCGGAGCCGACTACCTTGCCGTCCTGAACAATCAAGCTGCCATTGGCCTGGTGCGGGAACACGACCTGCGCCACGCCCCAGACCGCAAGCGGGTAGGCGACGCCCGTGACCAGCGCCAGCAGGACGAGCATGCCAACAGTCTGTCGAAGGGACCTCATGATCTCATGCCTGAGCCTTGCCTTGCTTTTCCTATATGTCCCATTCGTCCTAATCGTCCCATAGGACCTATAGGACTCATAGGACATACACGACAAAACGACCGCACCACACTACGCCAAGCCCATCACCACCAGCAGCAGGTCGATGAGCTTGATGCCTATGAACGGCACGACAAGACCGCCGACGCCGTATATCCACAGGTTCTTGCGCAGCAGTTCCGTCGCCGGCAGGGGGCGGTACTTGACGCCCTTCAGCGCCAGCGGGATCAGGAACACGATGATGATCGCGTTGAAGATCACGGCCGACATCACCGCGCTGGCCGATGTCGCCAGGCGCATGACGTTCAGGGCGCCCAGCGCGGGATAGGTCGATGCGAACGCGGCCGGGATGATGGCGAAGTACTTCGCCACGTCGTTGGCGATGCTGAAGGTCGTCAGCGCCCCGCGGGTCATCAGCGTCTGCTTGCCGATGTGGACGATGTCCAGCAGCTTGGTGGGGCTGGAGTCGAGGTCCACCATGTTGCCGGCCTCCTTGGCGGCCTGCGTGCCTGTGTTCATGGCCACGGCCACATCCGCCTGCGCCAGGGCGGGGGCGTCGTTTGTTCCGTCGCCGGTCATCGCGACCAGGTGCCCGCGGGCCTGGTACTCGCGGATGAGCTTGAGCTTCGTTTCCGGCGTGGCCTCGGCAAGGAAGTCGTCCACGCCGGCCTCGGCGGCGATGGCGGCGGCCGTCATGGGGTTGTCGCCGGTGATCATTACCGTCTTGATGCCCATCCGCCGCAGGTCGACGAACCGCTCCCTGATGCCGCCCTTAACGATGTCCTTCAGGCAGATCACGCCCAGCACCTTGCCGCGGTCGGCGACGACCAGCGGCGTGCTCCCCTCTCGCGAGATGGACTGCACCACGTCTTTGATCTTCTGTGGCACGTGGCCGCCGTGTGTGCTGACAAATGCCTCGACGGCGTCGGCCGCGCCCTTGCGAATGACCCGGCCGTTCAGATCCACGCCGCTCATGCGGGTCTGCGCAGAGAACGGTATGAACTTCGCCCCAAGCTTCTCGATCTCGCGGGCGCGGATGCTGAACTGCCGCTTGGCCAGTACGACAACGCTTCGCCCCTCGGGCGTCTCATCGGCCAGCGAGGCAAGCTGTGCCGCGTCGGCCAGGTCTTCTTCCGTTACGCCCTCAGCCGGGATGAGCCGCGTCGCCTGCCTGTTGCCCAGCGTGATCGTGCCGGTCTTGTCCAGGAGCAGGACGTCAACGTCGCCGGCCGCCTCAATCGCCCTGCCGGACATGGCGACCACGTTGGCCAGGCTCAGCCGGCTCATTCCCGCTATGCCGATGGCCGACAGCAGCGCGCCTATCGTCGTCGGCACCAGGCACACCAATAGCGCGACCAGCACGGTTATCGTGACCACCGCGCCTTCGTGGGCCTGCTGAACGCTGTACATCGAGTACGGCAGCAGCGTCGCACAGACCACAAGGAAGATAATCGTCAGCGCCGCAAGGAGGATGTTCAGTGCGGTCTCATTTGGCGTCTTCTGGCGTTTGGCGCCTTCCACCATCGCGATCATGCGGTCCAGGAATGTCTCGCCGGGTCTGGCCGTCACGCGGACGACCAGCCAGTCGGACAGCACCCGCGTTCCGCCCGTGACGGCCGAGCGGTCGCCTCCCGACTCGCGGATGACCGGGGCCGATTCGCCGGTGATCGCGCTCTCATCGACGCTGGCTGCGCCCTCGATGACCTCGCCATCGGCCGGGATGAAGTCGCCCGTTTCCACCAGGACCACGTCCCCCTTCTTGAGCATCGACCCCGGCACCGGCTGGACCTGCCCGCGGATGCTGGGGTCGGCCAGCCACTTGGCCGGTATCTCGCGCCGGGCCCTGCGGAGGGCGTCGGCCTGGGCCTTGCCGCGTCCCTCGGCCATCGCCTCGGCGAAGTTGGCGAACAGAACCGTGAACCACAGCCACATCGACACGCCAAGGATGAACCACGGGCTTGCCTCGCCGTGGCCGAACAATGCGTCGACGAATAGCGCGCTGGTCAAGGCCGCGCCGATGAGCACGACAAACATGATCGGGTTCTTCCACTGCTGGCGCGGACTGAGTTTGAGGAATGAGTTGCCGACGGCCGGCACGATGATCGCCCAGTCCAGCAGCCTCGCTTCTCTTGCCTTGCTCGTCATGGTCCGCCTCACCTGCCGATCATCATCAGATGTTCCACGATCGGCCCCAGCGCCAGAGCGGGGATGAAGCTCAGCGCACCTACGATCAGCACAACCGCGACCAGCAGCCCCACGAACAGCGGTCCATGTGTCCTGAGCGTCCCGGCGCCGACCGGGATGGACTTCTTGGCCGCCAGTGCGCCCGCTATCGCCAGCACCGGCAGCTTAAACAGGAACCGGCCCATGAGCATCGCCAGGGCGGTCGTCAGGTTGTAGAAGGTTGAATTGGCGTTGATGCCCGCGAAGGCGCTGCCGTTGTTGTTCGCCGTGGAGGAGTATGCGTAGAGGATTTCACTGAAGCCGTGCGGGCCGGAATTGCCCGCCCCCGTGCTGACGCCCGCCTGCCCGTCCGCCGTCGCAACCGCCACGGCCGTCCCGATCAACGCGATGAACACGGGAACCAGCACGACCAGCGACGCCATCTTCATCTCGAATATCTCAATCTTCTTGCCAAGGTATTCGGGTGTTCGCCCCACCATCAGCCCCGCGATGAACACGGCCACGATCGCGAAGACCAGCATTCCGTAAAGCCCTGATCCCACGCCGCCGAAGACCACCTCGCCCAGCTCGATCAGCCATAGCGGAACCATCCCGCCCAGCGGCGTATACGAATCATGCATCGAGTTGACCGCCCCGCATGAGGTGCTCGCGGTCGCTGTGGCCCACAGGGCCGAGTTGACGACGCCAAATCGCACATCCTTGCCCTCCATGTTCCCGCCGCACTGCGTGGGCGAGTGAGAGATATCGGCCCCGGCGGCCGCGAGCTGCGGCGTGCCTGCCCGCTCGGAGCCGTAGCACAGCGCCAGCAGGCCGATGAAGATGACAAGCATGGCGGCATGGATCGCCCACCCCTGCCGCGTGTCGCCGACCATCTTGCCGAACGTGTACGTCAGCGACGCCGGGATCAGCAGTATCGCCAGCATCTCCAGGAAGTTCGACAGCGGAGTGGGGTTCTCGAACGGATGGGCGGAGTTGGCGTTGAAGAACCCGCCGCCGTTGGTCCCCAGTTCCTTGATCGCCTCCTGCGAAGCCACCGGCCCGACCGCGATGGTCTGCTCCGTCACCGGATTGCCGTCGCCATCCTTCAACGGCTCGATCAGCACCGCCTTCTGGTAATGTCCGAACGTCTGGACCACGCCTTGCGATACCAGCAGGATCGCCAGGACGAGCGCCAGTGGAAGGAGGATGTACAGCGTCGTCCGAGTCAGGTCGACCCAGAAGTTGCCGATGGTCCGGCAATTGCGGCGGGCGAAGCCTCGGATGAGCGCCGCCAGCACGGCCATGCCCGCCGCCGCCGACAGGAAGTTCTGCACGGCCAGGCCGAGCATCTCCGTCAGGTAGCTCATCGTCGCCTCGCCGCCGTAGGCCTGCCAGTTGGTGTTGGTGATGAAGCTGACGGCCGTGTTGAAGGAAAGGTCCGGCGGGACTGCCGGCATGTGCTCCGGATTGAGCCCCATCCAGCCCTGAAAGCGCATGAGCACGTAGAGCAGGAGAAACCCGGCAAAGCTGAACGCCAGCACCGCCACGGCGTATCTCTGCCAGCTCATCTCGCCCGCCGGATTGACGCCGCAGATGCGGTAGATCAGCCGCTCGACCGGCCCCAGCACGTGGTCCAGGCCGCAGGGCGTGCCCTCATACACCCGGGCCATGTACCATCCCAGCGGCTTGACCAGCGCCAGCAGGACCAGCAGGAACAGGACAATCTGCGGGATATCGCCGGCCAGCATCAGAACTTCTCCGGCCGGAGCATGGCGGCCAACAGGTACACCAGCAGCAGTCCTGCCAGCACGCCGCTCAACCAGTAGGCCCAAGTCATGTTGCCTTGCCTCCGTCCAGTCGGCCCAGCGCGTAGACCAGCCACCAGGCCACGAGGAAGAACGCCACGCCGATCCCGACGCATATCACATCCACGGCCGGTCTCCTTGCCACGATTGCCAATTCTATGGAGAGCATACCCGGCGCGGCGCAAGAGAGGGGCAAAAGGTATCCGCCTGCGCGTAAAGAAGTTGTAAAGGCCCGCGAGGTGAACCGGGCATGAGTCACGCCGAGATGACCGTCAAAGCCGCGCCCGCGCCGACCGCCGCTATTCGAGCAGGGCCGTCAGTTCATCCGCCGAGCGCCCGCAAAGCCCTAGCGAGGCCATAGTGCGTCTGGCCTCGCCGAGGTAGTCGCGCCGCATCAGGCAGGACGCAAGGCGGACCACCGCGTCGATGCACGGCGTGGCGACGCCGACCTGAAGCCCCAGGTCGTGGAGGAACACCAGCCCGTGGCCGACGTCCTCGTTGAAGTAGCGGTGGTCGAGCGAACTCTGCGCCTTGATGCCCTTGAAGCCCGGGGCCGTGGAGTAGCCAACATCGTATGTCGATTCGGCCATGTAGCCCTGCGCGAGGCTGATCTTGGGATCGGGAACCAGGTCCAGCCCCAGTTGCCTGCCGATGGCGATGCGTTCGCGGTCGAGGGCCTCGATCAGCCGCCCGACGGCCGGGGTGACGCCCTCCTCGTAAAAGAGGAAGTCGCCTCGCGTGCGCTCGATCCGTGCGGCGTTCAGCAGCGTGACGGCCGGATGGATGATCGGGTTGGCGTTCTGGAGGCCGGTCTGGAGGATGTTCCGCGCCGGCGTCAGGCAGGGATAGACATCGCGCACCAGGTCGAGCGCCCGCCGCGTGTCCCGCGCTGGAAGGGCGGAGATGAAGACGCCGGCCTTGAGCTTCAGGAATACGCGAACGCGGCCGGGACTCATCAGGCGCACGGCGTACGGCAGCGTGTGGGTCTCGGCCACGATCACGCCGCGGTCGCGCAGAGGCAGATTCGCCGCCTTCTTGAACTCGACGGCCCCGCCGCATGAGCCGGGACAGACGATGACCACCTGTCCCTCGCGCAGGTACGGCCGGCAGGCCTGGGCCAACGGCGTTGTGCTGTACGCCGGTCCTACCGCCAGCACCAGCTCCGCACCGTTCAGCGCGCGCCCGGCGTCGTGCCCCGCATACGCGATTGGCGCGAAGCCCGCCGGCGCGATGTCGCCCTCGGCATGGATGCCGCCCTGCCGGCCAACCGCGGCGATATTCTCTGGAAATGCTTCGAGATCGTAAAGGCTGACCTCACGCCCATGGGCGGCGAAGTCATACGCAACGGCGCACCCCCCGTTGCCGGACCCCAGGACGGCCACCTTCATGGTCGGACCTCTACCTACTGGAGCTGGAGGGATTTGAACCCTCGACCTTCTGCATGCCATGCAGACGCGCTCCCAACTGCGCCACAGCCCCGCCTGGCGGCCATCCGCGGCGGGAGGTCGAATGCCCGCCGCGGGACCGTCGCGGCATAGTATTCTCTTGTAGCACCTGGCCGGCGGGCCGTCAAGTGCGGTTATAGTTTTATCGGCTACGAGTGCTATCGGCCCGAGCCGAGCATGCGGCCACCGCCCCGCATCGCGGCCCTGGCGAAGGCAGGCGTGCCCGCGACGGCTAAGCGTGAAATTCCGGCCGAGGCCCTAAACCCGTGCATCCGGCAGTACAACTAATGATAGGACCATGAGGGAAGATCGCAAAGTATGTACCGAACTCATGGACCGCGCGGCGTCGGGCGACGACGGCGCGTTTGGCAAGTTGGCGATGGCTGCGCAGGACGACCTGTACCGGTTCGCCCTGGCCCACGGGCTTGGCTCGGCGGATGCTGCCGAGACGACGCAGGAGACGTTCCTGCGGGCTTACCGCGCCCGGACGGCCTGGCGGCGCGGCAGCGACGTGTCGGGCTGGCTGTACGGCATCGCGATGAACGTCATCCGCGAGTGCCACAGGCGGCTCGGCCGGCGCGGGGCCGATGGCGTTGACCTGGACAACCTGGCGGGCGATGATTGTGGGCCGCCGGGCGTCGTCGGGCTGGGAGCGGGCGGAGGCCAGCCATCCTCCGAGAGCGACCAGGCCGCCCGGCGCGAGCTGTTGGCCAAGGCCCTGGCGTCCTTGCCGCCGCGGCAGCAGGAAGCGGTCAGTTGCCGCTACCTGCTCCAGATGAGTCTCCGCGAGACGGCGGAGCTGATGGGCTGTGCCGAGGGCACTGTGAAGGCGGCCGTCTTTGCGGCGCTTGAGAACTTGAGGAAGATCATCAGAAAAGAGCCGGATTGAGCCATGGACGAGCACGACGAGAACATCGAGAAGCGTTACGGCGATGTGCTCGAAGGCCTGGAAGACCTCCGGACGCACATTGGCCGGCAGACATTCCCCGGTGTCGCATGGAAGCAGCGCCGGCGAAGCCGCATCCACATCATCCTCTGGCCGGCGCTGGCAGCGGCGGCCGCCGCGGCGGCAATCGTCTTGGCCGTCTTGGCCCTCGGGCATTCCGGCACGGCACCCGCGCCGACGCCGCCACTGCCGATTGTCCAGGCGCCGGCCACTACAGAGCCTTCGATGGACACCATCGAAAGCGACCTGCTGGTGATAGAGTACCTCGCGCAGGACAAGCGAGAGGACTGGATCAACTACGTGCCGGCCGACAACGGCGACGATGAATGGCCCATCTTCCAGAATGAAGGCCCGGCGACGGACCGCCATTCCTCAATGGTAACACTTCACCCGTCTGCAACTACAGATTGCAAACAACGTCATAATATATTCTG
>JBHGBE010000028.1:0-53250 GCA_041946855.1 Phycisphaerae bacterium
GCGTCGCGAGGGCATCCTGCCCTCGCCCGGCAGTTCATTGCGCGGGCGAGACGCCCGCCGGACGCGCGGGCCGGAGGCCCACGCCACCGGCGTTTCCCGGAAACTGAAGTGCACCCCGCGAAATCGGAAAGATTGAGATGATGTCCGAACGTCTATACAATACCAAGGCTGTGCGCGCGGACTCGGGACGAGGCCGAGACCCAAACCAAGGCGATAGAAGGAGACAACCATGAAGACGATGCGTGTCCTGACGGCGGCGCTGCTGGCTGGCGCACTGGCGAGCGGGGCCTGGGCGCAGGCGGCGGAGAAGACGGCCGTCATCGACCAGATCCCGGCCGGCACGATGGGCTATATCGTGGCCAACAACCTCAAGGCCGCCGCCGACAACGTGGACAAGTTCATCGCCGACATCGGCATGGGCGGCGCGGTCAAGGATGAGATGCCCGACGGCCTGATGGCGTTCATCAAGTCGCAGTTCAAGTTCGGCGAGGGGTTCAACGCCTCCGGCGGCGTGGCGGCCGCCATGCTCGACCCGGCGCCGTTCGGCATCGACATGGAGGCAAACATAAAGGACCGGATGTCCGGCAAGAAGGGCGACCTCCAGCTTCCGTTCGTGGTCTTCGTGCCCAGCAAGGACGTCGACTCCGTCTTCGCCGGCGCCAAGGACCTCAAGAAGGAGCAGGTCGGCAAGTTCACGAAGATCACGCTGGACGTCGGGCCAATCTACGCGATCGCGTCCAACGGCTACGTGCTTCTCAGCCCCGTGGACAAGGCGCTCACGTCCGTGATGGAGGCCACGAAGAAGGCCACCGGCGAACTGACGAAGGACCAGGCGGCGCTGATCGGCCGCAGCGACGTGGCCGTGCAGGTCAACATGAAGATCGCGGGGCCGATGATCATCAAGATCATGGGCCTAGCCGGGAAGAAGGCATCCGAGAAAGCGGCGGCGTCCGGCGCGCCGCTTCCTTCCGCGGGCATGATGCCCGGCGACTTCGGCAAGATCATGGAGATCTACAAGGACGTCCTCGCCCAGGTCCAGGGCCTGACGATGGCTGCGCGGTTCGACAAGACCGGCCTGGTCATCGAGGAGCTCGTCGACTTCGCGCCCGACAGCGCGCTGGGCAAGGCGCTGGCCGCCATGAAGCCCAAGGACAAGCCGTTGCTGGGCCGCCTGCCGAACTTCAGCTACGTGCTGGCCTTTGACGGGCCCGCCACGCCGAATGCGGGCGGCGCCGCGGGGGCCGAGATCGCCAGGCTTCAGAAGATGAGCACCGACTGGCTGACCGGCGCGATCGCCAAGGCCGGCGGCGGCAAGATCTCCGACGAGACCATCGCCAGGCTGAACAAGATAATGGAAGGCTGCCAGCAGGACGTCACCTCCGCGCAGTGCGTGATCGGCCAGGCGACCGACACTGGCGGGATGTTCGGCGTGGCGTTCGTCATCGAGTGCAAGGACGCCGAGAAGATGAAGTCGCTGCTGGCCGACATGTGCGGCGTGGGCGAGGAAGTGCTCAAGGCCGCCCTGAGCGAGAAGGCCCCGGAGATCAAGGACCTTTCCATCACCTACAAGAAGAACCAGCCGGACGCCATCGAGATCGCGCACCCGAAGATCACCAAGCTGTCCGAGGAGGAGCTGGAACTGCTGAAGTCGATACTGGGCGAGCCGAAGGTCCGCTTCCTTGTGTCGGCGGCCGACAAGAACACGGTGGTGGTGACATTCGGCGGCGCACAGGCGTTTCATGATGCGGCCGTCAAGGCCGCCAAGGAGGGCGGGACCATCCCGGCCGACAAGGGCGTCATGGACGCCATGAAGTTCATGCCCAGGAATCTTGTCGGCGTAATGGTGTTCAGCGGCACCGACCTGGCCGACCTGATCAAGAAGGGCGTCTCGACGCTGGGCGTGGCGCCGCCGCCGTTCAAGGCCACAACGCAGACGCCGATCGCCATCGGGGCCGGCGTCACAGGCAGCACGGAGCACGTGGTCATCTACGTGCCAAGCGCCGAGATCAAGGACCTGATGAACATCGTGAACGTGCTCAAGGGCATGCAGCAGGGGCCGTCGCGGCCGCCGCCGGCGACTCCGAGCTTCTGAGGAAGAAGCAGGGAGTAAAGAATAGGGCGTAGGGAGTAAGGCGTGGCGAATAGCGAGTTGTCGCCACTCCCCACTCCGTACTCCCTACTCCCCACTACCCACTGTCTGCTCTCATCTGAGTTTGTCCCTCAGTTCCGCGAGGAATCCCTGAAGGACGCGGGCGGGGATGCTGTCAAGGGCCGGCTCCAGCGCCCTTCCGCTGAGGAAGTCATCGACGGCCGCCCGCCCGGTCACGCCGAACTTCTTGAGCTGGGGCACGTACGTCTCCGCGCGGTCCAGCTTCCCGCCGGCCATGTCCAGGCAGTAGTTGACCACGAAATGGTGCAGGTGCTCCGGCGACAGGTCCTCGCGCTGCTCCAGCGGCGGCTCGGTCTGCTGCCCGCCGGTTTCGCTGAGGAGGTCCTTCTGCTGGCGGAGCAGGCGATGGCGCTCTTCTTCGCGTCGGCGCTCTTCCTCCTGGTCGATCGGCGCAAGCGGAAGGATGTCGCCCTCGGCGACGGGCTCAGGAATGTGTACGCTGTTGCCGCAGAAGGGGCACTTGCCGCGCTTGCCGGCCGCGGCGTCGGGGGCCTGCACTTCCTTCTGGCACCGCTGGCACTTGAAAGTGATGGTCATTTTGCCAGTTCCAGGATGATGCTCTTCACCACGGGCTTGACGGCGCAGTTGATGTGGTACGTCTCGTTCGGCGTCGCGGCCACGTGTACGTCCTGCTTGGGCACGCCGCCCTCCGTCCAGAGGTAGGTGATCTGGACGGGATGAAAGCCGCCGTTGGGGATGTTGTAGTCGGCGTCGATGCGGTGGTTGAACAGGCAGGTCGTGTTGTACTGCGTGCCGACGAAGCGGACCTTGGCCGTGCGCGTGCCCGCGGGCACTCCGGTCGCCTCCGCGTAGCCCGTCATGTCGCGGTAGGCCCCGGCCCAGGTGGCGACCGTCGTCCAGGTCGCCCCGCCGTTGTACGAAACCTGCACGTCCCACTTGTCGCGGGCGTCACGGGCGCGGTAGTAGCCTGACATCCGCAGCCGCTTGATGTCCGCCGGCGCGCTGATGGTCTGCGTTAGCGACCCCGTCGTGGCGCCGTAAGTGGTTATCATTGGGGGATACTGCGAACAATTGACCAGCGCCGGGCCGTAGTCGGTGTAAAGTATCTGCTTCGAGGCGTTGGCTGAGGTAGAGGAACCCTCGATTGTGACCGTACCTTCCTGTCCCGCGCTGAACGAGATGACGTTGTCTCCCTGGCCCAGGGCCGGCAGGGGGCGCTGCGAGTGCTGGATGTCGTGGGAGATGGTCATCGAGTCGATGCCCGTGCCGTTGCCGCGGAGCATGAAGCGCAGGCGGTAGTCGTAGCGGCGGTAGCACAGGCTCTTGAGGCTGGCGGTCTTCACGCCGCTGGTGGTGTAGTTGGCGACGTTCTTCCAGCTCGTGCCGTTGTTGTCGCTGAACTTGACGTCGATCTGCCCGCCCGCGGCGACTACGGCGCTGAAGGTCACTGTCCCCGAAAGGTAGACGTAGCTGGAGGGCATCCGCAGCTCCAGCCAGCCGTCCGTGCCTGTGTTCGCGAGGCGCAGGGTCGGGGACCCGCTCCCGCTGTTGGTTAGGTTGTCGAACCGCCATGCGCTCAGGGGGAGCGTGCTGTCGCCGACGGGGACGGTGTAGACGTGAGTGCCGTTGCCGATCCGGCCGGGGGCGATGTCACCGTAGGCGGGGCAGTAGACCATGTCGCCCTGCCCGTTCACGTCGGTCAGCGAGCCGGGCGTCCCGCCGATGTCCATGTTTACGTGCAGGCCCTTGTTGGACCAGTTGCGGGTGATCACCTCGCCCGGCCGGAGCTGAATGTTGACGCGATAGCCCAGGCTGCTGGCCTGGTCCTCCTGCATGTTGTCGTAGCTGCCGTCATACTCCTGCATGGTGCTGGCCCAGCCGTGCGTCTTGGCCGGCCACCAGCCCCCCGCGTCGTAGAAGGTACACGACGCCACCAACTGCGGGCCGCCGGTCTTCCACTGCGTCCAGCCGTTGCCCGACTGATAGGTGTTGAGGGCGGTGGGGTTGCCTTTGTAGCCGGGATGCGTGGCATACCAGGCGGCGATGTCGGCCTGGATCTCGTCGATGCTGGCCAGGTCAGCCCCCGGCTTGGTGAACCAGTTGATCAGCGACGCATCCAGCATGTGCCACGCCCCGTCCCACTTGACCTCCGCCACATTGTGCCCGGCAATCCCGAAGTTCCGGGCCTCCAGGCCGACATATCGCGACAGGGCGGCTACCTGGGACGCCGCGATGCTACAGAAGGAGTATCCATACACGTTGAAGTTCTTCAGCGGGTCCGCCACGTTGTCGCCCCACTGGAGGTACTCCGAGGGCGGCGAGTCCTGGTGCTGGCAGGACACGACCGTTCGCCAGACTGCCAGGGCCTTGGCCTTGTCGGACATCGCGTCGGTGATGACGGAGCTCTTCCAGGCCGCCAGCGAGGACACGTCCAGGGGATTCGCGCTCGACATCACCTTCACGTTGGCGACGACGCCCACCGGCCCCGCGGTGCCTCCGAAGCCGCCGAACCAGATAACGTAGTCGGTCATGTCGACGATGCCGTCGCCGTTGAAGTCGCCATCCGGCCATGTGGCGCCGGTCTTTCCGAAGTTGTCGAACCAGATAACGTAGTCGGTCATGTCGACGATGCCGTCGGCGTTGGCGTCGCCGGCTGTGATGTCCACCCAGGTATCCGGCATCACCAGGATTTCCGTGGCGCCAAGCGCGGCGCCGGCAGGCTGGAAGATCACGCCGGGGGACGACGGCGTCTTCAGTCGCGACCAATTCAGTCCGGGCGTCCCGGCCGTCTGGTCGCCGGCAGGCGATTTCGTCTTCACCGCGGACGGGGCCGGCATTGGGGCGGGCGCGGGCGTCGCCGTCGCGCCTGTCGCGGAATCCGCCGCCCCCGGCCCGGCCGGCCTTGGAGACGGAGTTGGCGCCGCGGCGGGGGTAGCACCTGTTTTTGAGTCGGGCGTTCCGCCGCCCAGCAGCTCTGCGACGATGCACCCCAGGAGGAGGACAACGGCCGTACACACTGCCAGAACTGAACTTCGCTTACCGTTCACGAATTGCCTCCGTCAGGTCCGCGACGCCCGTCCCATGGCGCAGATGGACCGGTCCAAGCAAGCACACCTGGCGACAAGGATATTGTAACGCCTTCCGGCGATTTGTCGAGCCAAAGAGCGGCTTAGCGCCCTGGTCAGACCCACCCGAACCGGCGATAGATGCCTCGGGCCTCCGGCGTGGTCAGGAAATCCATGAACGCCTCGGCCGGGCGCGGATTCTTCGCCAGCTTGAGCATGCCGATTGACGTGGCCCGCGAGACGTTCAGCGCATCGGGCAGCGGGATGACGGCGATGCGCTTGTCCAGGTGACTGAAGGCGCTCCATCCGAAGGCGGCGTCCACCTTGCCCTGGGCGACGGCCTCGATGATGGAGATGCAGCCGTTGGCGTAGAACGTGATGTTCTTCCGCACGGCCTCCAGCAGGCCACCCCGCGCGCAGATGTCCTCCCAGACGCCCTTCAGGCAGTCCAGCACGGAGACGGCCACGCGGACGCCGGGGCGGCCCATGTCCTCAAGGCGGGCGATGCCCTTGGGATTGGCCTGTGTCACCAGCAGCGCCGACCGCCGCAGCGCGATGAACCGCCGCACGCCCTTGGCGATAATGCCGCGCACCTCGCCGTCGTCCAGCAGGTACTCCGCGCCGGCGATTGCGCAGTCGTAGATGCCGGCATCCGCGATCTCCTGGAGAAAGTCGTCGCCGCCGGGGCCGACCGCCTCCTCCGCGTTGGTGCTGGCGCAGTGGCGGCTGCACATGTCAACGTGAATGGCCACGCCCTCGTTGGCCTCGTAGAGCTTGGCAGCCTCAAGCAGGGGAGCTGCGCACGCCTTGGCGGTGAACACGTTTATTGTGGTCTTCATCCCGCTATCGTACCCGGCTGGCCGCCTCTGGCACAAGGGAGAGTCCGGACACCCGGAGATAGCGGCATGGAGCAGTAATCCCCAAGTTCAATTTGCAATTTACAGTCCGCAACTTACAATGGCTGCCTATGACTCAGGGCAAGGGTAAAGCATTCTTCGACCGTGCCGATCAGGTTGCGTCGACCGGGAACTGGGATTTCGCCATCGAGATGTACCTGGAGGGCATCCTCCGCGAGCCGGAGAACATAGAGCGCGGGCACAAGCCGCTGCGGGAGGTGTCTCTGAAGCGGAAGGCACAGGGCGGCAAGGGACCTGGCATCATGGAGGGGATGAAGCACCGCCCGGTGAAGGACCCCGCACAGAGCCTGCGCAACGCGGAGTACCTGCTGGCCAAGGAGCCAGGCAGCGTCGCCTTCATGGAGCAGGTGCTCAACGCCGCGATCAAGCTCGAACTCAAGGACGTCCAGAAGTGGATCTGCGACATCATGATGGAGGCGCAGCGCCTGGCCAAGAAGGACGGCAAGCGGCTCGACAAGCGGATCCTGATCGTCCTGACGAAAGCCTACGAGGGGATGCAGGAGTACGCCTCGGCCGTCGCGGCCTGTCGAATGGCCGTCGAGGCCGCGCCCAACGACAACGCCCTCAAGGACGCCCTCCGCGGCCTGGAGGCCAACGCCACCATCCGCCAGGGCGGGTACGACGAGGGCAACCTCGACCAGGGCATCAAGGACAAGCAGAAGCAGAAGGACCTCGTCGAGCAGGACCGCATGGTGCAGAGCCGCTCCTGGCTTGAGGAGCAGATCAAGAAGGCCATCAAGGAGTACGAGGCCGCGCCCACCGTGCCCGGCAAGATCAACGGGGCGGCCGACGCGCTGCTGAAGATCGAGGAAGAGGCATACGAGAACCAGGCCATCGACATCCTCGCCAAGGGCTACAAGGACACCGGAGCGTACCAGTTCAAGATGCGCATCGGCGACATCCGCATGAAGCAGGGCAAGCGCCGTTACGCCGCGCTGGTGGCGGCGGGCGACACGGCCGGCGCCGCGCAGCAGGCGCAGAAGCAGTTGGAGTTCGAGACCGCCGAGTACGCCGAGCGGGCCGCGAACTATCCCACCGACCTGGCCTTCAAGTACGAGCTGGCCAGGCGGCTGTACATCGCCGGCAAGATCGATGAGGCCATTCCGCTGCTTCAGCAGGCGCAGCGAGACCCGCGCCGCACCGTTACCTCCAACATCCTCCTGGGGCAGTCGTTCACGCGGAAGGGCTGGTTCCGCGAGGCCAAGGAGACCTACGAGCGGACCCTCGGCGTTGAGATGAGCGAGGCCCGGAAGAAGGAAGTGCTCTACAACCTCGGCGACGTGTGCGAGAGGATGGGCGAGGCCAGCTCGTCGAAGGACGACCTGACCAAGGCCCAGGACTACTTCTCGCAGGTAGCGCAGATGGACTTCAACTTCAAGGACGTCCGCAACCGGATCGAGGCCCTCCGGAAGAGGCTTTCGCAGCCTGCTTGACGGCCAGGTCGATGGCCAGGCGGGCGGCGCAGGCCATGCTCGTGGCGTCGGCCTTGTTGCGGCCGGCGATGTCGAAGGCCGTTCCGTGGTCCGGGCTGGTCCGGATGACCGGCAGGCCCAGCGTCAGGTTGACCGCCTCGCGCCAGGCGAGCAGCTTGATCGGGATGAGCCCCTGGTCGTGGTACATCGCCACGACGCAGTCGAACTTGCCCTCCAGCGCCTTGATGAACACCGTATCTGCGGGGAAGGGACCCTTGGCGTCTATGCCCGCCTCGGACGCCATGAGGATGGCCGGCGCGATGACCCGCCCTTCCTCGTCGCCGAAGCGACCATCCTCGCCCGCGTGCGGGTTGAGGCCGCAGACGGCGATCCGCGGCTTAGACACGCCGAACCACTCGCGCAGCGCCCGGTCCGCGAGGTCTATGGGGTTGAAAATGCAGCCGATGGTAAACTTGTTGCGCACCTCGAACAGCGGCTCGTGGATCGTCGCCAGCGCAACCTTCAGCCGCGGCGAGACAAACATCATGGCGACGTTCTTCGTCTTGTACTTGTCCGCCAGCAGTTCAGTGTGGCCGGGGTACTTCCGGAAACCGGCCAGCTCCCAGGACTTCTTTGAGATCGGCGCTGTGACTATGGCGTCGATGAGCCCCGCTCGTGCGGCCGCGATGGCGTCCTGGCAGAATGCCATCGACGCCTGCCCGCCCAGCCGGCTGGGGCCGCGCTCCATCGCCGGCGGCAGGGAGATCTCGTCGTAGTCCAGCACGACCAGGTCGTGTGTGAACCGGCGGATGTTCTCGTGGTGGTCGCGAAAGAAGGGAAGGTCGATCTCAAGCGAGTCGGCCGTGTAGGAGAGCTGCTCGCTGAACCCGAACACGACGAACCGCGCCCGCCGGCGAAGTTCGACGTCGGCCAGGGCCTTAACGACGACCTCGGCCCCGACGCCCAGCGGGTCGCCCATCGTGATGCCGATTGTCGGCAGGCCATTCCACATGAACATAGTTTATCATGCCTTGGCCTTTCCTGGTGAGCGCGAAAGCTGGCATACTCCGCCCCGGCGGCGTATCATCCGCGCGGACCGGACAAGCTCAACTCAGGAAACACCACATGCAAGGCCCAACTCGCTCCGAAACGTACGACGCCATACACGAGTACCTCTGCGGGCTGACGATCATCGACGCTCACGAGCACCTCAAGCCCGAACGCCACCACCTTGAGCAGCCGCTCGACTTCGCGTGGCTCTTCCAGTACCTCGCCGGGGACCTCTATTCAGCCGGCCTGAAGGGCTTCGACGGAACCGACTCTCGTATGACGGCGGCCGAAAAATGGCGGCTGGTGGAGCCGTTCTGGCCGCAGGTCAAGCATGGGTCGTACGGCCGGGGCGTGCGCCTGACCGTGCAGGCGCTGATCGGCCAGGACGACCTCAACGCGGGCAACTTCGAGGCCGTGGGCGAGGCCCTCCGCGCCGCCAACACGCCGGGCCTGTACATGCGTGTCCTCCGCGATACATTCCGCATCGAGCGGGCCGTGGTCTCCAACGGCACGCGCGCTATCGAGCCTTACCCTTACGACGGCCGGGACTATGAGATGCTCTCGCTCATCATCGGCATCGTCTCCCCGCGAAGCGGCAGCGAAGTCGAGTACTACGAGACGGCCACCGGGACGGCCATCCGCAAGGTCGAGGACCTCATCCAGGCCGTGACGAAGATGATGCGCGATGCGGCGGCAGAGGAGCACGTGGTCGGCTTCAAGGCGGCCGCCTGCCCGATGGGCGCGCCGGACCAGCCCGTGGCGGAGGCTGCCCTGAGATGCCTGCGCGAGAAGAAGCCTGTCGCGCCCGCCGGCATGGCCGCGCTCAATCGCGCCTTTTACGACGCCGCGCTGAGCCTGGCCGGCGAACTGGGCTTGCCCGTCGCGGTCCACTGCGGCGTCTGGGGCGATTTTCGCACGCTCGACGTGATGAACTTCTGGCAGACCATGGCCCGAATGCCGCAGGTGCGGTTCGACCTGTTCCACATGTCGATGCCGTCGGTCCGGCAGGCCGCCATGGCGGGCAAGAACCTGCCCAACGCGCACCTGAACCTCTGCTGGTCGCCGCTGGTCTCGCAGCGGATGTTCGAGGCCGGCCTGGCCGAGTGGCTCGACCTGGTGCCCACAGGCAAGATCACGGGGTTCGGCGGCGACTTCATCTGGTGCCCGCAACTTCTGCACGGCCATTTGGCGATGTGCCGCGAGAGCCTTTCCCGCGTGTTCGCCGATCGCGTGGACCGCGGCTGGATGGGGATCGACGACGCGAAGGCGATCCTGACAGGCTGGATGTACGACAACCCCAAACGTCTGTACCGGCTGTGAGCGGAGCGGCCGGCGGAGACCTATTCCACCGGTACCACAGTGCGAAATCCAATGGACGTGCTTCGGTATCCCTTGACCGCCCCGTACCTGAAACCGGATTCCAGCCTGTAGCCTTCGCTCCAGGCCCCGCCACGAATGACACGGGTGTCTCCCTTGTACGGCCCCTTAGGGTCTATGGCCTTGGGATGAACGTCGTAGAACCGCCTGTCCAACCAGTCGCTGCACCATTGCCAGACGTTACCGTGCATGTCGTACAGCCCAAAGGCGTTTGGCTTGAACTTCCCAGCGGGTGAAGTGTAGATGTAACCATCGTCCCATCCCACGGCGAGGATCTTGGTTGTGGCAAGGGCCTCAAGGCACGCTTGAAAGCAAAGGCGCTGCCCTCCTTTTCCGCGTCTGTCTCGTATTGGGTGTGCGCAACGAAAGCGGCAAACTGGCTCTTGGTTACATCGAAAGCACCGATGTAGAAGGGTTTCGTGAGCGTGACTTCGCGGTGACGATCAGTCTGGTCCGGATCGTCCGCTTGGGGATTGATCCCCATCATGAACCTTCCCGCCGGAATCAGGACAACCTTCAGCTGAAATCTGGACCCGACCTTAAGGATGCGCTCCTTGGGAATGCCATCAACTTTGGCTGTCTCATCTTGTCGCCGCGCCGCCTCTTTGGCGTCGAACGGCCAGGCCGAGTACACAGGTCTCGTTGCCGGTTTGGATGCCGGTCGGGAAGCAGAGCTCCGTTCAGATGCCAAGCCATCAGCGGCTAGTTCGGCCATTGCTAGGACCAACGTCAGGATGGCCGCAGCAATTCGTGGAACCAAGCTCAATTCCCCTTCCCATTGTTGGGCTTGACCCGGTCGGGCAGTTTCTTGGCCGCGTCCTCCAGGGCTTTCATGGCGTCCTGCTCGCCGGCGGCCTCCTTGAAGGCTCGGCGGCGCTGGGCGAACCGGTCGTACTGCTCCTCGGCGAAGGCGTCAGCGTCGGCCTTGCTGATGCTGCCCGCGTGGGTCAGCACGTCGCGCTCATTGAATCTCAGGAACTCGTCCAGACGCTGCTCCCAATCCTTCATGAACACTTGCTTGCGCCGCCTTGCCTGGTCCTCCGCGAAGTCCAGCCACATGACCACGATCCGGTTCAGCTCGTCAATCTCCTTCGCGTTCAGGTAGTTCTTGGCAATGGTCACGTCGGTCTTGTGGACCTCGCCCGATTTCCAGCTTGTCAGGCCCATATTCGGCAGCGTGTGATCGGCCCGGGTCTTGATCAGTTCCGCCGCGGTCATGCCGGTTGCCGCGAAGTGCAACTTGTTCTGTATGACGCGGAAGAACATGGTTGTTTGCTCCGATGACGGCTCGTAGTCGGCCGCCATCGCGAAGATCTCCCTCACCCGCAGGTACATACGCTTCTCGCTGGCCCGGATGTCCCGGATTCGGGCCAGCATCTCGTCGAAGTAGTCGGGCACGCCCATGTCCGGCGACGGCGGGTTCTTCAGCCGCTCATCGTCCAGGACGAAGCCCTTTACCAAGTACTCCTTCAGCCGCTCCGTCGCCCACCGTCGGAATTGCGTCCCCCTCTGGCTCCGCACCCGATAGCCGACGGCCAGGATCGCGTCGAGGTTGTAGTGTTCTATCTGCCTGGTGACCTCGCGGCCGCCTTCAGCGCGAACTATCCGGAATTTCCGGATAGTTGCCCCAGTATCCAGTTCCCCGTCCTCGTAAATGCCTCTCAGGTGTTCATTTATGGTCCGAACGTCCTTCTGGAACAGCTCCGCCATCATCGCCTGGCTCAGCCAGATTGTGTCATCCTGGAATCGGCATTCGACCCGCGTTCGGCCGTCCTCGGTCTGATAGAGCAGAATCTCGCCCCGCCTAGCCGGTAGATGTGTTGATTCGTCTGTCGGCAGTTCTGCCGGAAGCTTGTCGTCCTCTTTCCTTGCCATGGCGCCCCTATCAGATGAACCCGCTCTCGCGCAACTTCTCCATCGTCAGGCCGCCGCCCGGAGCGCCGCCAGCAATCTGGCGCAGGTACTTCGCGACATACCGGCCGATGATGTCGGTCTCCACGTTGACCTTCGAGCTTGGCCGCAGTTCGCCAAGCGTAGTCTCGGCCAGCGTGGTGGGGATCAGGGCGACGCTGAACGCATCGGCCGTCACGTCCACGAGCGTCAGCGAGACGCCGTCGATGGCGACGGAGCCCTTGGGGACCATCAGGCCGGTCAGGTCCTCGCCGGCCGTGAACTCGATGATGTGCTGGCCGGCCGCGCCGGCGTGCGTTGCGCGGACGGCATTGACCGCCGCCATGCCGTCCACGTGGCCTTGCACGATGTGCCCATCAAGCCCCTGGTCGGCCCGCAACGACCTCTCCAGATTCACGCGCGACCCGCGGCGAAACGAGCCAAGCGTGGTCTTGGCCAGCGTCTCGGCGATCACGTCGAACGAGGCCCGCTTCGCCCGAGGCGGGCCGATTTCCGAGACGGTCAGGCACGCCCCGCTGACTGCCACGCTGTCGCCAAGCGCCAGACCGTCGGCCAGCGGGCCCAGGTCGATGACCAGCCTCCGCCCGGCCGGCGTCGCCCTGGCGTCAACCACCTCGCCGATGTGTCGTATGATTCCCGTGAACATGTCCGTACGGAAGTCTACCACAGCACGGCCGGGAATGCAGCGGATCAGTCGCGCCAAATCACGGGCGTGGCGGCCGGGCGGGCGGGTGTTATAATGTCCATACATCCGCCCGCATGAGCATGGCAGGGGCGCGGGAGCCGATTGCCGATGGCACAGAACGGTCCTTGTGAAAAGTTGCGTGCGCTGCTCGATAACGTCCAGTCCGTCCTGCTGGGCAAGGAGGAATCCATCCGGCGCGTGCTGGTGGCGCTGCTGGGCCGCGGGCACGTGCTGCTGGAGGATGTGCCGGGCGTCGGCAAGACCATCCTCACGCGGGCCATCGCCGCCAGCATCGACTGCGCGTTCAACCGCATCCAGCTCACGCCCGACCTGCTGCCCAGCGACATCCTGGGCGTCAGCGTCTACGACTCCAAGAGCGGCGAGTTCGTCTTCAAGCGCGGGCCGATCTTCGCCCACATCGTGCTGGTCGATGAGATCAACCGCACCACGCCCCGCACGCAGAGCGCGCTGCTGGAGGCGATGAACGAGTCGCAGGTGACGGCCGACGGGCGGACCTACCCGCTTGGGCCGCCGTTCATGGTGCTGGCCACGCAGAACCCCTACGAGTTCGAGGGCACGTACTTCCTGCCGGAGAACCAGCTCGACCGCTTCATGATCCGCGTCCGCATCGGCTATCCCGACAAGTCCACCGAGCGGGACATCCTCCGCGAGCAGCCGTCGCGCACGAGGCTTGGCAAGCTGAGGCCCGTGATGACCAGCTCCGACCTCATCGCCATCCAGGACCGGGTGCTGGAGGTACGCGTTGAGGACGCCATCGTCGAGTACGTGCTGGCCATAGCCGAGGCGACGCGGCGGAGCGACGACCTGACCATCGGCCTGTCGCCGCGCGGCAGCCTGGCGCTTCTCCAGGCGGCGCGGGCGTCGGCGATTCTGGCGGGGCGCGACTACGTCGTGCCGGACGATGTCAAGGAGCTGGCGACGAGCGTCTGCGCCCACAGGCTCGTCGGGCGGGCCTTCACGCACGACGGGTCGGCCGGGGCCACGGAGGCCGTCTTCCAGCAGATACTCCAGACCATCCCCGCTCCTCAGTAGGGGCCTGTCGGCGGCCATGAGCAAACGCGCGAAGCGCAAATCGAAGCCCGCAGCAGCCATGCCGCCCGCGCCGCGGTTTCGGATCACACGCGCCGGGTGGCTGTTCCTGGTCGTCGCGGTCCTCGTTGGCCTGGCGGCCGTCAAGAGCCAGGCGCCGATGATGTACGTCGCCTTCGGCGGCATGGTGGCCGTCCTCCAGCTCTCGGCCATCATGTCGATGGGCATGCTTCGCGGCCTTGACCTCAGCCGCAAGGCGCCGGACCGCGTCTGGCAGGGCCAGTCGGTCCCCATCGCGTATTTCCTGCGCAACAACCGGCGGCGGTCATGCCTGGCCCTGACCGTGGAGGAAGTTCAATCTCCGCCGGCCAAGCGCGGGCCGGGCGGCAAGTCCGGGCCCGCCGCCGGCAACGGCGCGATCCACAGCGCCAACGGATACTGCACGCACCTGCCCGGCTCGACGGTCTTCCGCGCGGGCGCACGGTTCGTCGCCATGCGCCGCGGGCGGCTGCGCCTGGGCGCGGTGCAAGTCACCACGCGGTTTCCCTTCGGCCTGGTCCTGGCGCACAGGCGGTTCATCCGCGACTCGTCGCTGGTCGTCTGGCCGGCGCCGGGGCGGCTGAAGCGCCACCTGCTTCACCACGGCGCTGCCGAGAGCTCCAACGCCGCCCCCAGCCGCGACGCCGGCGGGCAGGATGAGTTCTTCGGCCTGCGCGAGTACAGGTCCGACGACAACCCGCGATGGATCCACTGGCGTCGGTCGGCCGGGGCGATATCGAAGAACGGCGCGCCCGTCGTCCGCGAGATGGCCCGCCCCCTGCCGGAAATCCTCTGGCTGCTCGTCGACACGCGGGTCCGGGACCCCGACGACCCGGCGGCCCGGCGGAAGCTGGAGCGAGTCCTGCGGTTCGCCGCCACGCTCGTCGACCGCGCGATCGCCAGGGGATACCAGGTCGGCCTTGCCCTGGCGTACTCATCCGGGCCGGTCGCCATCGGCGCATCGGCCGGCTCGGCGCACCGCGCGGTGCTGCTGGACGCACTGGCGGACGTGGACGCCAATGCCGCTCACTCGCTGAACGACACGCTGGCGGTCCTCCGGCCGGCCTTGCTGCGCCAGGCCCAGGTTGCGCTCCTGGCCCCTGACGCCGCCAACCTGAAGGACCTCCGTGCGACCCGCCTGCGGGCGTCGTGCCGCCACCTGATGGTCCTGACGGAGGACCGGCTCGACGCGATCTTCATCGACTCGCCGCTATTCCAGGAGTCGGGCGAGGCCGTCTCAGCCGCCGCACCCGAAGAAGACCAGAATCCGGACGCCCGCCCCGGCGACCAGGACGCCCGCGCCACGGATGATCCACACGCCGCGCCTGTCGGAGGCCCGACATGCCTCTGAGGGCCTACACCGCGGCCGAGAACCTGATCACCGAGCGCCGCCGCCTGGAATTGCCGCTGCTGGCCATGATCCTCCTTGGCGTCGTGTCCTCCGGCCTTGCCGAGGGAAACTTGTTCTATCCCGCCGCCGGCGCGATCGCGGTAGGGGTCAACCTGGCGGCCGTCGTACGCCGCAAGGAGATCTACGTCAGCCGGATGTTCATCAATATCAGCGTCATCGCCGCGACGCTGGTCTTCATCGCCGAGCTGATCGGCCAGCCGCTGAGCCTGCTGGCGGCGCTGGGGCACTACCTCATCCTCATCCAGGTGTGCAAGCTCTTCGAGCGGAAGGGCAACCGCGACTACGCCCAGATGCTCATAATGAGCCTGCTGCTGATGGTGGCCGCCTCGCTGGCCTGCCGTGAGCTGTGGCTGGCCGCCGCGATCGTCGTCCACCTGTCCCTGGCCTGCTACGTGGCGATGGTCCTGACGATCAAGCGCGGGCTCGACTCCGCCGCCGGCATCCGCCTGCCCAACGAGCCCGCGCCGCTGTCGCCGCACCAGGTCGCGTGGAACGTCGCGCGCGACTGGCCCGCCGGCCCGCTGCTCCGCCGCCTGGCGTGGGTCCTGGCGCTGGTGCTGCTGGCGGGCGCGGGCGTCTTCGTCATCGCTCCGCGCGGGCCAATCGGCAACGAACTTGCCGCGCGGCTCGGCGAGGACGAGGCCGCCCAGTCGGGCTTCTCGACTAACGTCCGCCTCGGCGAGCAGCGGAGAATCTATCTCAGCGACAGCGTCGCGATGCGGCTTCGCGTCGCGCCGGTGGATCCGACCGACGCCGCGCCGACCGGGCCGTTCTATCTCCGCGGCGCGGTCTTCGACAGCTACGGGCGCACCGCCCCATCCGCATGGGCCAGGCAGTTCCCGCTGTCCGCTCCCGTGGCGGGCACGCTGCCCGATGCGCCGCCGGAGCTGCTGCGCAAAGGCTTCACGCAGGAAGTCGCAATGTCGCCGGCCCTGGCGCCGACGCTCTTCGCGTGCTGGCCGGTCCTGAGCGTCCGGCCGCGAGCGGCTGTCCGCAGGGTCGGCCCGGCGCTCAACATCGAGCTGGCGCCGGCCGACCTGGAGAGCGGCCTGGTGCGATACACGGCCGTATCGTTGGCGCCCGCCGACGTGCCCGCCCACGCGAGGGAGCTGGCCGAGCTGCGGGCCCAGATGGGCGAGCGGTCGCCCCGTCCCCTGGAGCTTCCCGCCGACACGCTCAAGGAGACCTCCAGACTGGCCCGCGAATGGTGCGGCGATCTGCCGGCCGGCCGCGACGCCCTTCGCGCCCGGCAGCAGGAGCTTGGCCGCGCCGCCTGGGCCATCGCCAGGCAAGACCGCCGCGTGGCCGAACTGCTGGCCCAGCCAGACCCGGCCCGCCAGGAGGACGTGGACAAGCTCCTGGAGGAGCTGGCCAGGAGCGACCCGCGGCTGGGGGACCTCGTGGTTCGCCACGACGCCGTGGCGCGCGAGGCCGGCCTGGCCGACCTCGCCATCGCCGAGCGGATCGCCGGCAAGCTCCGCGACTACTGCACCTACTCGCTGGACCTGACCGACGCCGACCCGACGCGCGACGGCGTGGAGGACTTCCTGACCAGCATGCGCCACGGCCACTGCGAGTACTTCGCGTCGGCGGCGGCCGTCATGTGCTCCCTGATGAACGTGCCTTCGCGCCTCGCCACCGGATTCCGCGTGGACGAGGCCGACCGCAGCGGCGACCACTACCTCGTCCGCAACCGCGACGCCCACGCCTGGGCCGAGGTGTATATCCCCGGGCGCGACTGGGTCGTCATCGAGGCCACGCCCGCGGGCGGCGGGGCGGTCGCCGCCCACGGCAAGTCGTGGTGGGGGGCCGTCAAGGACTGGCTGGGCGAGCTACAGTTCTCCTGGCGCGAGAAGGTCGTCGGCTACGACTCCGCCTCGCGCGATCAACTCTGGCGATCGGTCACGGCCGCGTTCCGCTGGGCCTGGGATTGGCTCAAGACGCTGGCGGCCGACGTCCGCAACGGCCTGGAGAACTTCCTGCGCGAGGGCCAGGTCGATTCCGCGATGCTCGGCTTCGTCATCGTCGTCGGGGCGATCTCGCTTGTGGCCGAAACGCTGCTGGCCGCCAAGTTCATCCGCCGCCAGGCCCGGCGGCGGCGCGAGGCCCGCGACCCTGTCTTCGTCGCGCAGCGGCAAGTGGACTTCGTGCTCAGGCTCTTCGTCCTGCTCCAGCGCAAGGGCCTGGCAAGCCGCAAGGACCAGACTCTCCGCGAGTCGGCCGTCAACGCCGCAAGGCAGTTCGACCTACCGCCTGGCGACCTGGAGGGACTGGTCGATTTCTACTACCGCACCCGCTGGGGGCTGCTGCCCGCCCCGGCGGGCGAACTCGCCGCCGCCCAACTGACGGCCGGAAGGATCAAGTCGCTGCTGGAAGAGCAGCCGATCGCTGGTTGCCCACAGCCCGTCCGGGAACTGCGCGGGTGAATCCCGGCGCGCCGGGGACAGTCCCAAACAGCGGGACTGTCCCCGAAGCCGTTACGAAGCCCTTACGGCCGGATACGTCCGATACACCGACGACATTGAATTCTGGGTTGCCGTCACGGAAAAGAACCTTGGACGGCTTCACGATGTTCTCGTCAGCTTCGGGTTTCCCGCTTCCGCCATTCCCGAACCCCTCTTTTCGCGGTCCGTTCAGAGACTCCGCGGATTGGCCGCCCCCCGAACAAGCTGGAGTTGTTCTCCATGATTCCGGGAGTTGACTTCGCCGCGTGCTATCAGCGGAGGCAGGTGGTCACGCTTGAGGACGGGCTGGCGATCAATGTTCTATCGTACGATGACCTGGTCGCATCTAAAATGGCCGGCGCCAGGCCCAGGGACATTGCGGACGTGGACGAGCTCAGGAAAGTCCATCGGCGCGGCGCGGGACAGCGGTAGTCCTCCGGCGGCATTGGGCGACTGTGGACAGCGCCGCCATCTGCCTCAGATCACGCCCGGCTCAGGTACTCGCCGGTGCGGGTATCGACCTTGATCTTCTCTCCGATCTTGATGAACTGCGGGACCTTGACGATCGCGCCGCCCTCGCACTTGGCCTCTTTGCCGACGTTGGTGACGGTTGCGCCCTTCACTTCCGGCGGGGTGTCAACGACGGTCAGCTCGACCGTGTTGGGCAGTTCGGCCGTCACGGGCTTGCCGTCGACCATCGCGACCATGATCGGTATGTTGGGCTGGAGGTAGACCTTGGCGTCGCCGATCAGCTCCAGCGGGACGGGGACCTGCTCGTAGGTGTCGCCGTCCATCAGCACGATGTTCTTGCCCTCGGTGTAGAGGTACTCCATCGGCTTGCGGTCGAGGATGGCCTGCTCGAAGCCCTCATCCGTGCGGAAGCGGTCCTCGATGAGCTGGCCGGTCTGGAGGTTCTTGAGCTGGATGACCTGGTAGCTGCGCCAGTTGCCCTTGGCGACCTTTTGGTTGTCCACGCAGACCCACAGCCCGTTCTTGTAGTTGACGGCCATGCCGCGCCGCAAGTCTATCGCCTTGATTGCCATGCGCATCGCTCTCCTGCTCTCTTGGTGGAAAAGAGCACAACATTGTACCAGCAGCGTCCGGCAGTGCAAGGGCGCAGAGCGGACAAATCGCGGGCAGGCCAGGCAGGTCGGATCGGCGCGGCCTGTCGCCTGGAAACGAAACGGGCGGACCGCGGGGTCCGCCCGTTCTGTCGAAACCGGCTGGGTGAGCCGGTCAGTTTCTGCGGCGAAGCAGCGCCAAGCCGCCAATGCCCAGCAGCGCCAACGTGGCCGGCTCGGGGACATCGCAGATCGTCTTGATGACGATCTCCTCGATGTTCGTGGACTCAACCAGGTCGAAGTGGATCGTCTCGCCCGGCGGGTTTGGCCGAATCTCCAGCAGGCCGTTGTAGGTGTACCAGTTGTCGGTCGGCCACTGGACTTGCGGGTAAGGCGCCGGCGGCGCGGTTCCCGGCGGGTTAGTCGTGGGCGGGTTGCCCGTCGGCGTGGGCGACTTGTCCGACGTGACCTGCCAGAAGATCCGCTTTACCAGGTTGGGGTCGGGGTTGTTCGGCACGTAGATGTCCACTCCGCCACCGCCCGGCCCGATGTGCCAGGTCCAGACCAGGTCGCCGTTAGGTCCTGGAATGAGCTGAATGCCGTCGCAGCCCGTCACGGTCATCGTGGGCCAGGGCGGGATGTACGGGTTCGTGATGTGGGTCGGCTCGATCCCGGTGGTGCCGGAGCTCTGCAAGCACTCCCAGGCCTGCGAAGTCTGGTTTGGCAACTTCGCGTCCCAGGGAGGCGCGTAGTAGTCCACCGCGATGGCCGGCCCGGCCAAGGCGGCCATCGCCAAGACAGTAGAGGCTGTCGCGATCCTGTTCATATCGCCGTCTCCTTCTTCCACCCCGGCTTTGTGCATCGCCACGCGACGCGCGTGACGCAAAGAACTGACCGTCGATACTTGGATTGAGAGTGCAGCTCGCAAGAAATGAGCCTGCTTTGCTTGAGCTTGGCCGGTGCGGCCTGAGGCGGGTGCGAACGAGCGAGATTCGCCCATCGCCTCTCGACTTGCAACACACTCCGCCGCATCAAGGAGCGGAGGTCGGAGCGCGATATATATTACCGCGCCCCCGCCGTCTCGACAAGGCCCAAACCGAAACTTTTTGCGGGCCGGCGCGGCGCCTGACAGGGCATGGGGAGTGGGGAGTAGGGTGTGGCCCGCGTGCGAGTTTCACTTCCTACGCCCCACTCCCTACTGCCCACTTTGTTTCAAGGCGAGGACTTCGGCGCCGTCCGGGCCGCCAGTGCCTCGGACAGTTCAACCGCGCGGGGTGAAAGCGGCAGCTTGTACTTCCGTCCCTTCATGGCCTTGCGGAACTCGGCAGTCGCGGCCCTTAGCGCAGCCGGGTTGATCGCCAACTCGACAGCGCAGGCGGCAAGCGCCTCGGCTGCCCGGACCATCCCGCGATGCGCGCCGGATGTGACGCTGAGGGCGGCCTCGTCGCGGTGATGGCCGATGGTGTCCTTCGGGACGCACGCCACCGACATCCTCCCCAGCGGCGCGAACCACGAGACGTTGTCCTCGTCGCTGGAGCCGTGGCCCTGCTTGTCCTTGATCGGCTCGATCTTCTTGTTGAAGACGGCCTTGGGCATGACCTTCCTCGCGGCCCGCAGGTCGGCGGCGGAGAACTTCGGCGCTCCGCAGCGGCGCAGGACCGCGTCCACCATTTCCGCCATGGACTTGACCTGTACCCGCTCGGTGCAGCAACTGATCACGTCCATCCTCCACGCGGTCTCGGTGGCCGTCGCGGCCGACTTGGCGCAGAGCACCACGCGGCGGCGGAGGCCGTCCACCTGCCTGCGGTCTTTCCCGCGGATGTAGTACCAGATCGACGCGCGGTCTGGCACGACGTTGGGGGCCTTGCCGCCGTCGGTGATGACGCAGTGCATCCGGCAGTTGGACTCCACGTGCTCGCGGAGGTAGTTGATCATCACGTCCATGAGCATCGCGGCGTCGAGGGCCGAGCGGCCCTTGTGCGGCCCGCCGGCGGCGTGGGAGGTCCGCCCGCGGAACTCGAAGAGGATGGAGTCCATCGCGGTCAGGCCGGCCAGGTCGGCCCGTGTCTCCGAGCCGGGGTGCCAGGCCAGCACCGCGTCCAGGCCGCGATAGCCGCGCTGCTGGCCGATGAAGACCTTTCCGCCGAGGGTTTCCTCGGCCGGCGTTCCGATGACGACAATGCGGCCGGGCCTCTTCAGCTTCGCAAGCACGCCGGCCGCGGCCACGCCCGCCAGCGCCGCAGCAGCGCCAAGCAGGTTGTGTCCGCAGCCGTGGCCCCACTGGCCGGTCCTGGGGCCGCAGTCGGGCAGGGCGTCGTACTCGGCCAGTATCGCGACGGCCGGCCCGCCCTTGCCCGCCACGGCCCGGAAGGCGGTCGGCAGGTTCCTCCACGGGCGCGAGACCGCGAAGCCCTTGCGCGACAGGAAATCCGCCAGCAGGTCCGCCGACTTGAACTCCTTCAGCGGCGGCTCGGCGAAGGCGGCGATGCGGTCGGAGATGTCTATGCCTTCGGCGCCGATCCTCCTGACGGCGGCGCGGATGGCGCCGATGTGCCTGGACGACCTGAGGGCGACCTTCTTGGTTTTCATGGGCGGGATTGTATCGGCCGCGGGGCCGAACGGACAAGAGCGGGACGGCCGGGGAATTCCCGGCCGGGAGTTGAGTGCAAGATCCGCGAAACCGAGGTAGGATTTCGGCGTCTTACTATTAGTCGGCCTGTGGGTATGGCCTGTCGCATGAGCGTTTCCTGCGGGAAAGGTATGGACATGAAGCGCTGCGTAGTCATCTCGTTAGCGGCCCTGCTGGCGATGGGTCTGGCTGTCGGGGCGGATGATGAGACGAAGGCCCCTTCAATTTCCCCTGCGAGCGAGCCGGGGTCACGGCCGTCGCCGAAGCCGGCCGAGAAGGCGAAGTATTTCCTCATTCCCGTCAAGGGCGACATCGGCAAGGAGTTCACGGCCGCGAAGATGAAGACCTACCTAGGAGCCGCCGCGAAGCTCAAGCCGGCGGCCGTCGTCCTCGAGATCGAGTCGTACGCGGGCGCCACCGATGAGGCCGACAAGATCGTCGACTTGATGATCGCCGCCACGGACTTCCGCTACGTGGCGTTTGTCCACGACGCCCTGTCGCCGTCCTCCGCGGTCGCGCTGGCCTGCGGCGACATCTACATGGCCGACGTGGGCAGGATCGGCGGCAGCGCATCGCTGGGCAGGCGGCCGGATGGAAAGGTCATCGACCTTGCGCCTGATGTCGAGGAGAAGATGCGCCTGCTCTGGCAGGCGACGCTTAAGAAGGCGGCCGACTTTTCCGGCCGGCCTGCCGTCCTGGCCGAGGCGATCGCGGATGCAACCTTCGCCGTGACCGCGACACGGAAGGAAGGCAAGCTGGTCTTCGAGAAGGACGGCTCCGGCGAGCTGGTCAAGACCAAGGGCAGATGCCTGACACTGACGGCGAAGGAGGCCGTGCTCTGGGAAGTGGCCCGCGACATGGCCGACGGGCTGCCGGCCGTCGGCGCCAAGCTGGGCATGGCCGACTGGACGGCGCTCAAGGCCGACGTTCCCGCGCCCACTCCGCCGCCGACGCCCGCCGCGCTGGATATCGCGCTGACCAGCCCGGAGAAGGTCCTCGCCAGCATGCCAAAGGACATCTTCCCGAAGCTGGGCGTGAAGTGGAGCGGCCTGAACGTGTCCGCCTTCAACGATTGGGCGGTCGAGAACCTGCACGGCAAGGACTGCCAGACGCCCTTCACATGGGGCGACGCGATACCCGACCGATTCCGCGGCGGGGTCTACTGCTGGCTGTGCTGCACCATCTCCACCGGCGGGCGGGACTACTTCCTGGCGCTCCGCCTGGAGTTCGACAAGTCCACGACCCTGAAGCTCGCCGGCATCCCGCGGGGAAAGGTCGTTACCGTTCAGGGCAAGATCAAGACCTGCCGCATATCAACGGGCGTTTACGAAGCTGACGGCCGAGGGGGGTATTACCAATGGTCCTCCACCGGCGCGGAGGCCAAGCCGGCGCTCTTTTTCACACTTGAGGATTGCCAGGTGGTGGAGAAGGCCAAGACTCCGGCCGCCGTAGACACCACCAGGCCCGCGCCGACCTCCAAGCCCGCCTCCTCCGCGCCGGCCCTGAGCGATGAAGAAAAGGCCCAGGCGCTCTACGAAGGGGCCATGACCTACGTCAGCACCGCCAAGGCCATGGGCAATGACAAGGCGCTGCTGCTCAAGGCCAGGCAGATGCTCCAGGCCGTCGTGAGCGACTATCCCAAGACCAAGGCCGCCCAGAAGGCCGCCCAGCAGCTTCAAGCTCTCAAGTGACGCCTGGGCGCACTTCCCGCGCCGGGGGAACTTGGCCATTGATTATTGCTCATTGAATATTGATTATTGAGCCTGCGCCCGAAGCAATACTCAATAATCAACATTCAATGCTCAATGAGCAAGGAGAGAATCAGCATGGCCCAGGACAAGGCGTTCGTGGTGACGGCGGCCGTTCGCAACCCCAGGGACTTCGCGCTCTTCGCCGCGCAGGCCGCCAGGCTCAAGCGTCACGCCAGGGTGGCGATGATGGTCTCCAGCCTGTCGCGCAAGACGGTCGAGGACATCCCGCCCGGCGGCAGCCCCTGGCACGAGTACACCGCCTGCCTTTCGGTGCTTCACAAGTTCTTCCCGCACCCGAAGATCGCCCCGTTCATCAACCCCGACCACGTCCGCAAGAACCGCGCCCTGTTGAAGGCGTGCGTGAAGGTGCTGGACAAGTACAAGCTCGACGCCGCCTTCGCCACGCACGAGCCGTTCTACCTGCCCGAGGCGTTCTTTGTGAAGTACCCTCGCCTCCGCGGCGCCCGCATCGACCACCCGCGCCGCAGCCGGAAGGAGGAGTTCGCGCCGTGCTTCGACTGCGCCGAGGGCCGCGAGATGCTCACCTGGATGACCCGCCAGCTATACAAGGATGCCCCGCGGCTCACCGACATTTCCTGGTTCACCAACGACGCCGGCGCGGGAATATGCTGGAACGAGTACCTCTACCCCGGCCCCAACGGCCCGGACCACTGCCGCGGCCTTTCCACCGGCCAGCGGGTGCGGAACATCCTCGACGCTTTCCAGGACGGCTGCGGAAAGGACAAGGTCGTCGTCCTGGCCCACGCCAACTTCGTGCGGGCCGAGCAGGAGTCGATCTGGAAGAGCGTGGACAAGGAGACGTTCCTCTACCTCCAGCACGACAACCGCCTCGTCTCCACCGGCACGGTGGTCGATAACCCGGTCAAGGGCATAATCAACCCCCTGGCCGTTATCGGGGCGATGGAGAAGTGGACTGATCCATCCGTCCGCCGGGCGTACCTGGGCTTCGCCACAAACTACTCGCGCAGCCACGACCTGCCGGAGGTGACCAGCCTGGTCATCGACGTGATCGACGCCTACCTGACGGCCAGGCCGCCCAAGGGAACGCTGGGGCGGCTGAACTTCCTCCGCAAGCTCTGCTCCCGGTGGGCCGGCGAGCGGCAGGCCGACGCGCTCTTCGAGGCCCTGCTGGCCGTGGACGATGCCTACAAGTACAAGGCGATGACCATCCCGCGATTCAGCGGGAACTACATCGGCGTGTCGATGCGGATGATCACGCGCCCGCTGGTGATTATGCCCGAGAAGCTCACGCCGGATGAGGAGGCGTACTTCCTTCCGCACGTGTTCAACCCGAACATCAACGAGGGCCGGATGGACTACCTCGACTGGCACGGCGGCCGGCTCCAGGCCGGGGCAATCGACGAGACCGACCCGTGGGTGCGCGTCCACGCGGTGGACACGTTCGTCGGCAAGATGAAGGATGCGGCCGGCCAGCTTGAGAAGATCGACGGCAAGGGCGAGGTGGCAATCTTCCGCGAGATGGCGCTGTCGCTCCGCATGTACGCGAGCATCATCCGCTCCATCGGCAACTTCTATCCGATGCAGGTCCTCCGCGACCGCAGCAAGGAGAAGTTCGCCACAGGCCCGCACATCCCGCCCAAGGTCTTCAGCATGACCGGCGACCCCGACCTGCTCCAGATGAACGAGCTCATGCGGGACGAACTGGACAACACCTCGCAGCTCATCGACATGCTCGAAAGCGGCGGCCTGAAGCGTTTCGTCACAGCCAGCGGTCCCGGCGACGTGGAAGACACGTTCATGCTCGGCGCGGACATCGTCAACCAGCTCCGCAAGAAGATGGCGATCATGCGCCGGCACTGGTGCGACGCGGCCGCGTACCTGGCCATGCCGCACAAGTGATTGACGATTGCAGATTGCAGATTGAACTGAAGTGCTGAACCGGAACCGAACCAACAGCGCCTAACGGCAAGCCAGTAATTGCGCCTTGGCGCAGGTGAGGGCTTGCCGTTAGGCGCTGTTGGCTCGCATGCAAGCCTGGCCCGGTTTACTGCCGGGCGTACTTCCTGCCGGGAATAGTGAATCTTCTGGCGGCCGCGTGCGTCTATTTGATGATGGGGAGGCAATCTGTTCATTGCGAAAGGCTGCGCCATGGGAAAGGCAGGGACAGGATCGCACGATGAAGCGGCAGGCACGAGGGTCTGGCTGGTAGTTGCGGGCTTGCTGGGCTGCGCGTTGGCCGGCCTGGCCATTGCGCAGAACGCGGGGCCAAGAGAGGTAGTCTTCACCGCGCCTGAGCCCGCCGCCGCAACGGGTCCTGCTGCGGCATCCGCGCCTGCCAAGGCCGACGAGGTGACGTTTCACGGCAAGGCTGTCTGCTCCGCCGGGCCCCGTGTCCCCGGCGTGAAGGTCTCCATCACGGGCAAGGCGTACAACCCCGATGCGGAGGAGACCTGGACCGCCACGACGGTCGCCGACGGCACGTTCAGCATCAAGGCCAAGGCCAGGCTGGTCCAAAGCGCGAGCATCAGCGTCGATCCGCCCGCGGATACCAAGTTCGCGGTGACGGCCGTGCTGCCGCACCAGATGACCACCATGTTCCGCGCTGGCGACCCGCCGGAGATCACCATCGTGCTCGCGCCGGCGACCTCGAAGATCACAGGCGCGGTCACGGACTCCAGGGGCCAGGCCGTCGCCGGAGCGAGCGTCACGCTGAACCTTGGCGGCTTTGGCGGCTGGTGGCGGCAGACTCGGACCGTGACGGCCGGCAAGGACGGCAAGTACGAGATCGCGGGCCTCGCGGCGGGCAAGTACACGTTCGGCGCGATTGAACCGCCCGCCGGCACTGCCCTCATACGCCTCTACTCATGGAAGCCCGGGGGGGTCCGCAGTGTTGAGCTAGGCGACAAGGCGACAGCGGAGGCGAACTTCACGCTGCCTGCGGGGGCGCGGCTGGTGGGCCGCGTGCTCGACGAGGCGGGCAAGCCCGTCGCCGGCTGTCCCGTGACGGCGGCGCTTGACGAGGCAACGGAGGAAGGCCCGCCGTCCATGTACCAGATGCCCGGCCAGTGGTACTCCGGCTCGGCCACGACGGATGCCGAGGGCAGGTACTCCATCGGCGGGCTGACCAAGGAGACGTACGTCGTCACGGCCAGGGCCGCGGGCAACGACCTCGCCCCGGCCGTCGTGCGAGGCATCAATGCACCGGCCGATGGCGACCTGGCGGTGCAGGACCTGACGCTCTACAAGGCCGGGCGGATCGTCGGCACCGTGCTCGGCGCCGACGGCAAGCCCGTCGCCGGCGCGGAGGCGTCGCTTACGCTGAGCGTGCTTCACACGCGCTTCGGCAGCCCGCCGACCGTCAAGGCGACCTCCGACGCCCAAGGCAAGTTCGTCATCGCCGGCCTTGCCTCCGGCCGTTACGCGGTGACGATCAAGCCGCCCTGGCCCTCGCCCTGGTGCGAAAAGACCGTCGATATGAACACCGTCGCGGGCCTCTCGGTCAGGCACGAGGTCAAGCTGGCCGAGGGCGGCAAGCTGACAGGGGCCGTCACCGACGCCGAAGGCAAGGGCGTGCCCGGCGCGACCGTTTCGCTCCGCTACGGCTACGACCAGCGAGGCGCTTCGCCGACCGATGCGGAAGGCAAGTTCGCGATCATCGGCATCTCCGCCCCGGCTCGCAAAGGCCCGCCGTCACGAGACGAGAAGTGGGAGCTTCACGTCTCGCCGCCGCAGACTCCGGCGATGCTCATGGGCGCGAGCGTACCGCTCAAGGACTTCAAGCCCGACAAGCCCAACACCGCCGATGTCCGCCTGACGGCCGGGGCGGGCGTTTCCGGCGTGGTGAGCGACGCGGATGGCAAGCCGCTGGCCGGCTGCCAGGTCGCGGCGATACAGCAGGTCGGTCGCGGCGCTGTAACATGGCAAGGGCCGGTGTTGACAGGCCCCGACGGCAAGTACGCCATCGCGGGCATCGCGCCGGGCAAGTGGTCCGTGGCCGTCATACCGCCGCAGGGCCTGAACCTGCTCGTGGCGGCCGCGCCGCAAAAGGACCTGCCGGCCGGCAAGGTTGAGACGGTCGACGTGAAGCTCAAGCCCGGCGCGACGATCGTCGGCACGGCCGTTACGGCAGACGGCAAGCCCCTGTCCGGGGCGGAGGTGACGCTCCAGGTCAGCCGCGACCCCAACGCCCTCTACATCCCGATGACCGACCAGGCCCCGCAGGTCGCCATGGCCGACGACAAGGGCCAGTTCCGCTTCGTCGGCCTGCCGGACGGGACGCACAAGCTGTCCTGCCGGCCGCTCGACCCGGCGCTGGTCGCAGAGGATGCCGAGGTCAAGGTCGGCGGGCCGGGGGAGGTCAAGGCGACGGTCACCGCGCAGCTCACGGGCACGGTCGCCGGCACGGTCGTCGGCGCGGACGGTGAGCCTGTGGAGGTGGAGGCCGGCATGGTGAACCTCCGCCTGGATTCGCTTGAAGGCAGGTCCAGGTCGCGCCAGTACATCGCGTATCCAGACAAGGCAGGGGCGTTCAAGTTCGCCAACGTCCTGCCGGGCAGATACAACATGGTCGCGACGCTCTATAAGAAGGCTACGGACAAGGGCCTCGTCGGCCCCGCGCCGCTGGAAGTGAAAGTCGAATCGGGCAAGGAGGCCAAGGCCGATGTGGTCCTCAAGCCCAAGCAGGACCGTTGAAAGGAGAAGCAAATGCGCAAGTCATCGAAGTTCGCAATCGTCCTGGCAACCGTCGTGCTGGCCGTCGGCGGGCTGGCGGTCATCGAGAAGGTGCTGGCCGATGTCGCCATGCCGCGCTCGCGCTGGACGCCGGTGCGGATGGAGTCCGAGCAGGTCAACATCACGCTGGGCGAGAAGAAGGTCGCGGTCGAGGCCGTCTTCCACCTGTACAACGAGGGCAAGGCCGGCAAGGTCGCGATGGGCTACCCGCTGGGCGAGTTCGAGGATACCCTCAACGACTTCACGGCCAGCGTCGACGGTGAGGCGATCAAGGACGTCTGGACGCAATCTGGCGCGGAGATGGGCGCCGGCCGTGATGAGTTCATGGGCGGCCCGCCCGCCGGCCCTGGCGGCAAAGGCCCCGCCAAGGATGGCCCGGCCGCCGAGCCGTACCGCTTCGACGGGCCGTACAGGCAGTGGAAGGTCTTCGACGTGCCGATGGAGGCCAACGCCGCCCGCGTCGTCAAGGTCACCTACTGGGTCGAGCCGGCGAAGCTGGCGGATGAGAAGCAGGGCGACCTCCTCCACTACTGCTACACGCTCCGCACCGGCGCCACGTGGAAGGGCAAGATCAACGAGGCCGTCGTTACGGTGACGCTCGACGGCGTGGCCCCCGACCGCATCGTCCGCCTCGCGCCGGCCGGCGCGGCCAAGACTCAAGAAGGCAAGGTAATGACCTGGACAATGCGCGACTTCAAGCCGTCGGACAACATCGAGGTGACGTTCAGGCCGGCGGAGGCGACTAAGACGGCGATTGCGAGCGAGTAGCTACAAACAGGGCAGCACGGTGCAACAGCGCCTAACGGCAAGCCAGTAATTGCGCTTTGGCACAATTGGGGGCTTGCCGTTAGGCGCTGTTCGCGCGCGGCGAAACCTGTTGGCGCGGCGGCGGATGCGAATTCACTTCACCAGGAACTTCACCAGTTCCTTCGCCATGATTCGGTGGTACGACTCCGTCATGTGAACGCCGTCGAGGCACACGAAGTTGGCCCGCTCGGGGCTGGCGGCGAAGGCCGCGTCGAAGTCCGCGACGGTCAGCTTGCACTCGCCGGCGAGCTTCTGCATCGCGGCCTTGTCTTGGTAGGGGATGACGGTGAATTTCGCGCCGGCCGTCGTGAAGGCGTCGGCCATTTCCTTCATGGCCGCGAGGTCCGCGGGGCTTGACGCGATCACCAGGATGAAGACCTGGTCCGGCTTCCACTCCAGCGCCTTGTCCAGGAACATCTTCTTCGCGGCGACGGCGTTTATGCCGCCCGCGTTGAAGTGCCGCCACTGGACCGCGGGGTTTTCCATCTCGAAGATCGTCGCGGCGATCTGCGTCCCGCTGGATGGCGATGACCAGTGGTTGTCGATGGTGAACGAGTGGCCGATGACGGCGATCCGCCGGGCCTTCATCGCCTTTATCTTCGGGACAAGCTCCTTGATGTCCGCCTCCTGGAGGATCTCGCGGGCCAGCACGCGGCCGTCGCGGATGTGGAGCTTCTTCTCGCCCCAGTTCCAAACCTTGCGGGCGGCGATCTTCCAGTCGCGGACCTTCGTGCCGAAGGGCGAGGGGCAGGTCTTGGGCGAAAGCTCCCAGGCCATCTCGCCGATGTCGGCGTCGGAGCCGCCCAGTCCGAGCTGGCCCTGGTACGCCGCCAGGCCCAGCGCGATGTAGAACTCGTATTGCTGCTGGAGCAGTTCGCCGTCGCGGTTGACCTCCATGACGGTCTGCATCAGGCTGGCGACGGCGCGGATGTCCGCGCGGGCGGGCTCCGCCTTTGCGGCCGTTGCCTTGGCCGTCAGGTACTCCGCCGCAAGGCTAACGGGCAGAGAGCCCGAGAGCTTCAGCGGGGCCTTCAGTATCGGGTCGAGGTCCTTCGCGCGGTCGAAGGTTGAGGCCTTGCCTTCGGCCCATGCCTTGATCGCGGCCGGGTCGGCTGTGACGAGCGCCTGCTGGTGTGCGACGAGGGCCTCCAGGTCCTTTGCCGACAGTTCACCGGCCGCGTAGCAGTCCATGTCCGGCTTCCTGGCCTTCTGGGCCATGAGGACCTGCCAGGCGTGCGTGGCGATGATGTTGGCCTCGACGATCTCGCCGAGTCGCTCGTTGGTCCCGGCGTCGCGCCTGGCCGGGGCGGTCGACGGCGCTGTTGCCGGATTGCCGGCGGCGGCGACGGACTGCGCTCCGCAGGCCAAGGCCGCGACGACGCTTGCGAGTGCTAGGATGACGGCTTGTCCTGAGTTGGTGGTCATATTCCATCTAACCGCGGTTTCAACACGGAGGGACTGAGGAACGGAGGGGAAGAGTTGGCTTCAGTTTTCGGATGGGAACAGAGCGCTGGCAGAGGACGGTTCCACGAACTCAGATTCCAGCCTCTTCTTCATCCGTTCCTCAGTTCCTCCGCTGTTGACACGCACCCCTTGAAACTCTGCCGCACTTGCGCAAGATGGCGGCCAGCGAAAGGAGCGACCATGCCGAACATCGCCGTGCTGTCCACCGCGCACATTCACACCAAGGGATTCCTCGAAAGCCTGGCCAAGGGCGCCGACGGCCGTAAGGCATACGCGATCTGGGACGACGTGGCCGACCGCGGCCGGCGATACGCCCAGAAGTTCGGCGCGAAGTTCGTCGGCGACCTCGGCGAGCTGCTGCGCGATTCCGCGATCGACGGCTTCATCGTCTGCGCGGAGAACACGCGCCACCTGGGCATCCTCCGCCAGGCGCTGGCCGTCGGCAAGCCGGTGTTCTGCGAGAAGCCGCTCTGCACCACGGTCGCCGAGGCCCGCGAGATCGCCGCCCTGGCGAGAAAGCACGGCACGGCGCTCTTCTGCGGATACCATCAGCCCTTCGGCGGACAGATGCAGGCCGTCGCGAGGATGCTTCGCGACGGCGAGTTCGGCACGGTGACGCGTGCCCGCGTCGTATGCGCCCACAACGCGGCGTATGGCCGGTGGTTCGACAGCCCGGACCTGGCGTGGTTCGCACGGCCGGAGCTGTCCGGCGGCGGGGCGATGATGGACCTCGGCACTCACGCAGTCCACCTGCTGCGGACGCTTCTGGGGCCGGCGGGGGAGGTCTGGGCGACGGCCGGCAACCAGTCGGGCGCGTATCCCAACGTGGACGACTTCGGCATCATGCACATCCGCTTCGCATCCGGCGTGATCGGGACGGTCGAGGCCGCCTGGACGCAGACCGGCGGCATCGGCGGCCTGGAGATCCAAGGCTCCGCCAAGGCGCTGTGGAATACCGGCAAGGACTACGTCACCGGCGGGCCGAAGCAGGAGCCCGCGCCCGTCGCCCCGCTGGCCGCCCGCCCGTCGCAGGTTGACAGGCTCATCGCGGCAATCCAGGGGAAGATGCCGGCCGACGAGCTCGCCGCGGACTTGTCGGCCATTCTCGATTCCGTCGCGATCATGGCCGCGGCGTACGAATCGAGCCGGTCGGGAAGGTGGGAAAGAGTAGGACCCGTTGAAGCGTAACCAGAGGAAATCACGAATAACGAACAGGAAATTTCGAATGTCGAAGTGAGGCCCTGCACGGCTCCGTCCTCCTCACCTCGTCATTCGAAATTTCCTGTTCGATATTCGTGACTCATGCCGTACCATTCGTCCATGCCGCGCAGGTATTATTTCCCCAAGCTCTCGCCTTCGGGGCGGCGGATGCGGTACGTCGGCCGCAAGTCGCTCATCGCGATCATCTTCGCGGCGCTGCTTGGCACGTTCGTCGCGGCCGACAGGATGGGCGTCTTCGGCCGCGGCCAGCACGGCCGCACGCGGGCGCCGCGCTCGGAATCCGTCGCCGAGGACCTCGCCACGTTCGACGGCAGGAAGTTCAAGGTCGTCCACGTTGTGGACGGCGACACCATCGACATCGACGTCCCCGGCCCGCACGCCTACTGCCAGCGGATACGCCTCATCGGCGTCGACACGCCCGAGACCGTCAAGCCCAACACGCCCGTCGAGCACTTCGGCCCCGAGGCCAGCGCGTTCACGAAGAAGACGGCCCTCAACCAGACCGTGACGCTCCAGCTCGACCCCACGCACGACACTCGCGACAGGTACGACCGCCTGCTGGCGTACATCGTGCTGCCCGACGGCCGGATGCTAAACCGCGTGCTCGTGGAGGAGGGATACGGCTACGCCTATCCGCTCTTCGCCCACCCGCACAAGAAGGAGTTCGAGAAGCTCCAGAAGGACGCGATGAAGGCCCGCCGCGGCCTGTGGAAGGATGTCGCCAACGATCAACTGCCGGAGTACTATCGCGACAAGCTGACGCTGCCAGGCGGGCGGTAGGAGGGAATGCCTCGCTCAAGACAGTTCAACGCGGAGAACGCAAAGGACGCGGAGAGAAGGCGGTCAAATCCCTTTTCCTCTCCGCGCCCTCTGCGTTGGGAGCGCAGCGTCTAATCTTTACTCATGAGCATCATCGCGATCAGCCCCATGACGGCCGCCCCTAAGAGCGCGGCGCCGGACGATATCACGGCAGCGCCGGCCGCGCCGACGTGGGGCACGAGCACGATGAACAGCGCCGCGATCAGCAGCGCCAGCCCCCACAGCGCCATGACCGTCGCCAGGAAGCAGAATGGCAGAGCCTTGCCGGTCTTGCGCACCTTCTGCCCGACGCCTTCCACGCGCGACTTGACCAGCCCCGTGACCGCGTCGATAAGTTCCTTCAGCACGCTCATCGCGAGTGCCTCCAGGCCACGAGGCTGCCGAGTATGGCGCCCAGGCCGACGGCCGCCAGCAGGACAAGGACCGGCTTGTCCTCAAGCGCCTCCACCGCATGGTCCTTCACCTTCCGCCCGCACTCCCTGAGCGCCTCGGCCGCATCCTTGACGTGCTCGGCGCCCTTGCGGGCCGTCTCCTCGACGCGCTCGCGGGCCCCAGCCGCCTTTGCCTTGGCGCTCTCCTTGAGCGAGTCCATCAGCGCGCTGACATCCGCGCGGAGCTCGCCCATGTCTTTTCGCAGGGCATCGAAAGCCTTTTCGTAATCTGTCGCCATGTGCCTATCCTCATTTCCCTTATCGGCCGTCCCCGCCGCCCGGTTAATGATAGGGGCCGCGGCGAGTCAAGGCAACTCATCCTGCCGGCGCTGTCGGATGGCCTGGCGCACGCTCTCGTCCAGCAGGCAGCCCGCGCGGCAGCCCTGTTCGTCGCACCGGCCGGCGCATGGCTCCACGTGTACCAGCACGTGCGAGTGGCCCGCGTTCGAAAAATGCTCCTGCACGCGCTGCCCGATCTCGTGCGACAGCCGGTGCGACTCCTCGACGGTCATCGCCGCCTCGACGAATATGTGCAGCTCGACGAAGCGATCCGCGCCGCTCTTCCGCGTGCGGATGCGGTGGAAGCCGTGGACGGACGGGCCGAGCGTCTTGAGCATCTCGCGCAGCCACGCCTCCTCCTCCGGCGGCCACTGCACGTCCATCAGGTCGCGGGCCGACCTGACCGTCAGCTCCCACGCCGCCTTGACGATCAGCCCCGCCACGAGGATGGCCGCGATGGGGTCGATCCAGTGCAGCGCCTTCTGGATGGCGTCGCGCCGGGCCGGCGCAAGCCCGCCGATGTTGGCAACGATGATGTCCCCCGCCCAGATAAGCCCCAGACCGGCCATCACGCCGGCCGATGTCCACACGTCCGTCCGCAGGTGCCATCCGTCGGCCTGGAGGGCGATCGAGTCTGTCTCCTTGCCCACCCTGAACAGCATCCGCGAGACCCGCCAGTTGACCAGCGCCGAGACCAGCATCACAGCCACGCCCCAGCCAGGGGTGATCTCCGCCGGGTGGACGAACTTCTTGCCGGCCTTGTAGACGATCCATCCGGCCGCCACGAAGATCAGGACGGCCTCAACGGTGCCGGAGATATTCTCGAACTTGCCGTGCCCATAAGGGTGGCGTTCATCGGCGGGCTTGGAGCTTTCCCTCACCGCCAGCAGCGCGATGACGGCCGCCAGCAGGTCCACGCCGCTGTGGATCGCCTCCGAGATCACCGACACCGAGCCGATGATTGTGCCGACGACGACCTTCGCGGCTATCAGACCGCTGTTGGACGCGACGGAGACCCACGCCGCCGTGGTTTTTCGCTTGTCGGGAGTCATGTTGGACGAATCGTCGCTCGCGATTTCCGGCGCCTACGCGTGCGCCGGCAAGCCCGTGGTATTCCGGTCCCACGGGCTTTTCGGAATCGCCATTCGCAATTCCCAGTTCGAAAAGCCCCGCTGCCTGAGAGGCCCGACTGCGCTCCGGGATGGAGCCGTCTGATCCTGCGAGCATTGTAGCGGCCGGCTCGCAATCCACAAGTCGAATTAGCGTGGTCTTGACTGCGAACCCCCGGTCAGATGTCACCGCTCTTTGCCGTCTGCTGGCTACGCCCCTCGCAACGTGTCGAGGCGGCCGTAGCTTCGCCGGTTCAGGATGCCGTTCCTGCGGTAGGACAGGTCGGCCACCAAGGCGAGGATCGGGCGGCGGCGGTGGAGCAGGTTGCGGACCGCGCGCCGGATGATCAGCCACATCGAGTAGAAGCCCCGGTCGCAGGAGTTCATCTCCTCGATGATCTCGGACCAGGAGAACCGCTTGTAGCGGGCCGTGGGGAAGCCGAGCGTGTAGAACTGCCAGTCGCGCGGGAAGTCGTCGGCGGCGATGCGGTCGGCCGACTTCATGCTGTCCCACAGGCGCGTGCCCGGAAGGGGAGTCAGGAACAGGGCGTTGAGCAAATCCACGCCGTAGCTCCGCGCGGCCCTGGCGATGCGGCGGCCGATGCCCGGCTCGTCGCTGTCCAGGCCCATTATGAACGACCCGACCACCAGCATATTGTGCCGCTGGATCCGCCGCACCGATGCCTTGAAGTCGCGCCCCTTGAGCATGTTGAACTTCTTACCCACTTCCGCGAGCCCTGCGGCCGTCGGCGACTCAAAACCGATGAACACGCCGCGGCACCCGGCCCGCGAGGCCAGGTCCAGCAGCTCCTCGTCGTCGCCCATGTTGATCGTCACCTGGGCGACCCACCGCTTGCCAAGGTCCGCGGCGATCATCGCGCGGAAAAGCTCCTTCGCCCGCGCGATGTGCGCGGGGGCGGTCCCGATGAGGTTGTCGTCGACGACCAGCACCCACTTCTCGCGGATGGACCGGAACTCGTCGATGACGCTGGGGATTGGCCTCCGCCGGTACTGGTTGCCGTTAAAGGCCGACACGGAGCAGAAGTTGCAGTTCAGCGGGCAGCCGCGCGTGGTCTGGATCGAGCCGAAGGCGTAACGGCCCTCCAGCAGGTCGTGCCGCGCGGGCGGCACGTCGGCCATATCCACGTGCTTGCCGGAGTAAGTCCTGCCGAGCACGCCGCGCCGGGCGTCGTGGAGGACCGTCGCCCAGACGCCCTCGGCCTCGCCGGTCACGACGCAATCGACGTGGCGCAGGGCCTCGTCGCGGCACATCGTCGCGTGGATTCCGCCCATGACCACCGGGACGCCGTCGCGGCGGAACACGGCCGCCACGTCGTACGCGCGGCTGGCCTGCGACGTGAACGCGGTGATGCCCACCAGGTCCGGCCGGGGCATGGCCGAGTAGTCCGGCACGCCCAGGTTCTCGTCGATGATGGTGACTTCCCATTCCGGCGGCGTCAGGCCCGCGATGACCATCAGGCCAAGCGGCTTCCAGACGCGGTAGCGGTTCCAGCGGCTTGCCTTCACGTTGATGAGGCTCACCAGCGGGTTATACGGGTTAATCAGGAGCAGTCGCATCGTTCTCCAATCGTAGGCTTGCGCCAGGGGGAAAAAACAAGCGCCGTCCCTTTTTGCACCTTGGGACGGCGCTCGATAGGTCCACGTTGCGGGCGGGCTTATGCGCCCTTGCGCACGTTGACGGCCTTGGGGCCTTTGGGGCCCTGGGTCATGTCGAAGGTAACCGTCTCGCCCTCGGCGAGCGACTTGAAACCTTCGCCCTGGATGTCGCCGTGATGCACGAAGGCGTCCGTGCCGTCATCGGCCGTGATGAACCCGAAACCCTTCGCATCGTTGAACCACTTCACCTTACCGCTAGCCATAGCAATGGCTCCTTGAACCATCGGCACTCTGGATTCGCGAGCGTGCTCATCCAAGCCGACTTACCGCGGGGTGAAGTGCTTTCGCAAGGACATTCACAGGGCGGAAAACCTGGGTGCAAGCTGCAAAAGAACACGGCTGCCAGCCGGATTCGCTGGCGGGCAAGGAACACTTCCTCAACATCCGCCAGCCCTTATGGTTGCATCATCGGCTTTGCGGCACGGAAAGTCAAGGGAATAACAAAACAGTTTGCCGCGCCCGCCGGGCACTTCAGTCGGTGACAGTCCGTCACCGACTGGCAGCCTTCTCTTACTCCTTCGTCGCCCCCTCGCCTGACGGCGCGACCGCCTCGACCGCCAGGTGGCCGCGGAGCGATTCCAGCTTGGCCGCCTTGCTCCCCACGCGCCCGACCAGGAGCACCATCGGCTGGCGGCGGGTGTCGGCGAAAGTGATGATGATCTGCCCGAAGCCCAGCATCCGCTCAAGGAAGTCGCCCGTGTCGATCCGCGTGCTGAACGCCTCGCGGGAGACCTGCTCGCTCGTCTCGTTGGGGCCGTTCTGGATGTTCATGAAGTTCGGCGTCAGCGCCACGAAGTAGAACAGGCCCTTGATCCACGAGATCACTATGGCCAGCGTGAAGATGAAGGCGAGCAGCAGGTACCCCGTCGAGTTCATCTCCACGCCGAGGTGCCTGAACGAGCGGATGAACGGCGCGAGCCAGTCCATCAGCGTCAGCCACAGCACCACCACCGCGACGGCCAGCCCCACCAGCAGCAGCGCCTTCAGATCCATCTCGTACTCATCGACGAGGAAGTTGAGGAAGAAGATGAGCAGCCATACCCCGCCCAACGTCTTGGCGAAATGCCGCTCCGGGTCGGCGCCGATGTCAAGCCACTTGAAGTCATAGGTGGCCGCCATGAGCCCGGCCGCGATGAGCGACGCGATGATCGTCGGCACGTAGATCACCTTGCGAGTCCAGTTGAACACCACCAGCCAGTCGGTTATCTGCGGGTCGTCCCTGAGCTGCTGCACGATCTTCAGGCGGGTGCGGATGCTCCTGCGGACGAACAGCCAGAAAACCAGGCCCAGCACAACGATCGCGGCCGGTATTGCCCAGATTGCCACATCTCTGAATTCCATGGCGTTCTCCCTGTGGCGTCTGGCGAGGTTCTACCACAACGGGCGCAGAAGGCAAGACGCGACGGTTTGTTTGACGCACCGGCGGTCAAACGCTACGCTACCATTCTGGCGGCCCTCTTCGCCGGGTTGTGCTTCGGCAGTATTCCTGGAACGGCCGCCTGAAAGGCAACCACGATGCGACCTGTGACGATTACCGCCATTGCGGTCTTCATGACGTGGGCGGCCCTGGCGGCCATGAACCCGCCGGCCGAGCGCCCGCCTCTGCCCCCGGCCGAGCCCCCGCGAGCCACCTCCGAGCCTATCGTCTGGAGTCCGCCCACCGGCGGGGACGTGATGGCCTACGTCAACGGCCGGCCCGTCTACATGAAGTCCCTCACCGACGTCCTCGTCCGCGACTACGGCATCTTCATGGCCCAGCAGCTCATCGCCGACGAGCTTGTCCGCCAGTCCGCCGCCGACAAGGGCGTCACCATCTCCGAGGCCGACGTGCAGGCTGAGACCGACGCGACGATGAAGCGGGTCTTCGGCCAGCTCCCGCCGGCCGCCTCGCGAGAGCAGATGCTCGACGACCTCGTCGGCCGCATGGGCCTGTCGAAGGCCATGTGGGAGGTGGTCATGCACCGCCAGGCCATGCTCCGCAAGCTCATCGCGCCGACCATCGAGGTCAGCGACGACGAGGTGAAGGATGAGTTCGCCATCACCTACGACCGCCGGGTGGTCGTCCGCGACTTCCAGACCGACACGCCCACCAACGCCGACAAGGCGCTCAAGCAGCTCGAGGGCATCAAGGACCCCAAGGCGCTGGAGGCCAAGTTCATCGAGCTTGTCACGACCAGCTCCGTCGGCGTGACCGCCGGCAACGGCGGGCTGCTGCCGCCCATCGGGGCCAAGTCGACCAACGTCGCGCTGGCCGTCCGCGAGGCCGCGATGGCGCTCAAGGCCCCGGGCCAGCTTTCCGGCATTGTCCAGTCGGGCACGACGTACCATATACTCCTGGCGACGGCCATCGAGGACCCCAAGAACGTCAAGCTCGAGGACGTCAAGGCCCGCCTCCAGGAGACCATCCGCGAGAAAAAGGTCGCCGCCCAGCAGAAGATCGCGCTCGAGAAACTCATCGACGACGCCAAGAAGAACGGCAAGGTCGAGTACGTCGATCCGGTCCTCAAGGCCAAGCAGGCGGAGCTGGACAAGGCCGCCAAAGAAGGTCCAAGGAAATGAAGAATGCAGAATGCAAAGTGCAAGAGGCAGAACGGAAGGAGTCCGCTCCTCTCCCTGAGTTCTGCATTCTGCATTTTGCGCTCTGCATTTTGCCTTACGATAATCCCCAGTTGAAAGACTCGCGCAAAGGGAAGGAATCGTGAGTGATGCCTGGACGATAGACGTTTCCTCCCGCATCCGGCGGCTGCCGCCGTACCTGTTCGGGCAAATCAACAGGATGAAGTACGAGAAGCGCCGCGCCGGCGCGGATGTGATCGACCTGGGCATGGGCAACCCGCACGACGCCCCGCCGATGGAGGTCATCGAGAAGCTCTGCGAGGCCGCGCGCGACGGGCGAAACCACGGCTATAGCGCATCGGCCGGCGTGTTCAACCTCCGCCGCGAGGTCGCAAGGCTCTACGAGCGGGTCTACGGAGTGGGCGTCGACGCCGACCGCGAGGTCATCGCCTGCATCGGCTCAAAGGAAGGCTTCTCGCACATCTGCCTGGCGCTGATGGGGCCGGGCGACACGGCCGTCGTCGGCGACCCGTACTTCCCCATCCACGTCTACTCCATCGCGCTGGCGGGCGCCAACGTCATCAACGTCCCCCTCGGCAACGACGGCGCGTTCCTGTCGCGCGTGGCCAATGTCGTCGAGCACCTCTATCCGCAGCCCAAGCTGCTGATCCTGAACTACCCGCACAACCCGACGGCCATGACGCTCGACGGCGTGGACTTCTTCGAGGCGGTGGTGGACCTGGCGCGGCGGCGGAAGATCATGATCATCCACGACTTCGCTTACGGCCGCACGTGCTTCGACGGCTACAAGGCCCCGTCGTTCCTCCAGGCCCGCGGCGCCAAGGACGTGGGCGTCGAGTTCATCACGATGTCCAAGCCCTACAACATGGCCGGCTGGCGGCTGGGCTTCTGCGTGGGCAACGCCGAGATGGTCCGCGCCCTGGCGACGATCAAGGGCTACTACGACTACGGCATCTTCCAGCCTATCCAGATCGCGGGCATCATCGCCATGCGCCACTGCGAGAAGGACGTCGTCCACCAGGCCAAGATATACCAGGCCCGCCGCGATGTGGTGGTCGCCGGTCTGCGAAAGATGGGCTGGGAGGTCGAGCCGCCGCGCGGAGGGATGTTCGTCTGGGCCCGCGTCAGCGACACACACCTGGCCGGCCAGGGCACGATCCCCTTCTCGCTGCGCCTGCTGGACGAGGCGGAGGTGGCGGTGGCCCCCGGCCGTGCGTTCGGCGAGTGCGGCGAGAACTACGTCCGCATCGCACTGGTCGAGAACGAGCTCCGCCTCAAGCAGGCCATCCGCAACATGGACCGGGCGCTCAACAAGGGCATCAAAGTCCAGACGGGAGGGAGGCGGCGCAAGCGGCCGAGCGCCGGCGACGAACCGACGTAGATTGCCTCCGCCGCGCCCCGCCGCCTTCCACGCGCTCTTGATCTCCGCGGCACAGGAGCTTGTCGAGTCCATTCCCGGCTTAACGGAGAGGTCGGGATTCGAACCCGAGATAGGGGTTTGATCCCCTATAACGGTTTAGCAAACCGTCGCTTTCAGCCACTCAGCCACCTCTCCAGGGGCAACACGTCTATTCGGCTTTCAGGATGAATCTAACCCTCGCCGCCGTGACTGTCAAGGATGTCTGCAACCAGTTTCCGGCGGGCCGGCGGCACATGGCGGAGACCGGCCGGACAGTTTGCCTCGCGCTGGCACTTGCCGCGGCAAGCGGGTAGTCTGCCTGTGGACCTTCGGATGAGGAGCACATCATGAAGAAGCTCATCGTGTCGATTGTCCTGTTGTCCGCGGCATCGGCGCAGGGCCAGACCGCCGCTGTCTGGTGCGTCGGCGAATCCGCCAAGGTCAAGCCGGCTGACGCGCCCCAGGCGACCAACCTCATCTGGACCGGCGCCGACAAGATGGTCAAGCTGGGCTCGGCCCGCAATGAGTACGTCGCCTTTCAGATCGGAGTGCGGGCGGCATCCGGCGAACTGAAGGACGTAACGATAGATGCGGGCGACCTGGCCGGCCCCGCCGGCGCGGTCATACCCAAGGCGAACATCGACATGTTCGTCGAGCACTACCTGGATGTGAAGGTCAGCTCCCGCAGCGACGCGAAGAACCTTTTTCCCCAATGCACGGCCGGCGAGCATCCCACGCAGATGGTCCCGTTCAACGCAAGAATGTTCGGCGCGCCGTTCACGGTATCGGCCGGCCGCAACCAGCCGGTGTGGGTGGACATCTACGTCCCCGAGGATGCAAAGGCCGGAACGTACTGCGGCACGTTCAAGGTCAAGGGCGGCCAAGGCGTGCTAGCGGAGATCAAGGTCTCTCTGGAGGTATGGAACTTCACGCTGCCGCACGAGACGCACTTCCGCACGATGCTCTACACCGGGCCGGAGAACCTCAAGTGGGCCCATCGCCTCGGCAGCGACATGAACGCCCCGGAATGGGCCAGGATCGAGGACCAGTACTTCCAGATGGCCCACCAGCACCGGCTGAACTTCGGCCCCTGCGCCGGCAGCGGGCTGGAGGAGGTGCTGGAGCGGTACTGGAAGTACTACGACGGCAGCGGCTTCAAGCAGCGCGTCGGCAAGGGCGTCGGGCAGACCGTCGCCGTCATCACGCCCGAGGGCGACAAGGAGGACGCGATCAAGAAGCAGGCCAGGGACATCGTCGCCAAGTGGGACCAGAAGAAGCCCAAGGCGCTGTTGATCGCCTACATGTGGGATGAGCCGCACTCGGCCGCCGACTTCGCCACGTCCAAACAGCGGTGCAAGTGGGTCCACGAGGCCGTCGGAGACAGGATCAAGACCTTCATCGCCACGCCGCAGTACGCCAGGTACGACGCCGGCGACGTGAACATCTATTCCGAGCCGGCCATCGCGGACATACCAAAGATCATCGCCCGCGGCGACGCCGTGTGGGCCGTCAACATGGGCTACGCCGCCGGGCCGTACGTCGATTCGCCGGGCTACGGCGGACGGTCAATCGTCTGGATGAACTGGAAGATGGACCTGGGCGGCTGGCAGTTCTGGGACTGCTGCTACTGGGTCGACAAGCAGAACCTCCGCAAGGCCGGCTTCAGCTACGCCAAGGTCAACGCCAACCCGGAAAAGTGGCTGACCGACCTGTGGAACAACCCGCTGAACTTCGACGAGACCCGCAAGCCGGGCTATCCCGAGCGGGACGCCATCCGCATCAACGGCGACGGCATCCTCTTCTATCCCGGCCACGACATCGGCATCGAGGGCCCAATCGCCAGCTTCGCGATGAAGTCCCTGCGGCGAGGCGCGCAGGACTACGAGTACCTGTGGCTGCTCAAGCAGCAGGGCAAGGAGGCCAAGACCAAGCCGATAGTCGACACCGTATGCCCGGCCGCGGGCAAGTGGAACGACGACCCGGAGGCATGGGACAAGGCCCGCCTGGAACTTGCCAGGATGTTCAGCCAGCCTTGAGGCAGGGCGCTATGCTTGTGCCGGCTGGATTCCACGTGATGACCATGCGGCATAGCGGAAGGCACGTACCCTTAGCGGAGAAACACAATGGCTTACACGAACCACCAGATCCTGCTGAAGTCGCGTCCCGCCGGCGAGCCGACGGCGCAGAACTTCGAGCTTGTCGAGCGTCCCGTGCAGTCGCCCGCCGAAGGGCAGGTGCTCAGGCGGACGCTGTTTCTCTCGCTCGACCCGTACATGCGCGGCCGGATGAACGCCGGCCGGTCCTACGTCGATCCGGTCGAAGTAGGCGGCGTGATGTGCGGCGGAACGGTCAGCCAGGTCGTTGAGTCGAAAAGCCCCGCCTTCGCCGCCGGCGACATCGTGCTGGGGTACGACGGCTGGCAGGAATTCGGGCTGGACGACGGCTCGTCGCTGCGGAAGATCGAGATGGGCAAGCTCCCGCTCTCATACGCGCTCGGCGTGCTGGGCATGCCCGGCATGACGGCCTACGTGGGCATGCTGGATATCGGCCGGCCGAAGGCGGGCGAGACGGTCGTCGTGTCGGCGGCCTCCGGCGCCGTGGGCTCGGTGGCGGGACAGATCGCGAAGATCAAGGGCTGCCGCGTGGTGGGCTCCGCCGGTAGCGACGCCAAGTGCCTCTACGTCACCAAGGAGCTCGGATTCGACGCCTGCTTCAACTACAAGACCGAGCCGATGCTCCGCGCGCTGAAGCGGGCGTGCCCCGCCGGCATCGACGTGTACTTCGAGAACGTCGGCGGACCGATGCTGGAGGCCGTCCTGCGCCTGGCGAACGTCGGCGCGCGAATCCCCCTGATCGGCCTGATCTCGCAGTACAACGCCACCGAACTTGTCGCGGGCCCCAACCTGATGCCCGTGCTCGTCAAGCGAATCACGATCCGGGGGATGATCGTCGGCGACCACGCCTCCCGCCGCGATGAGTTCCTGCGCGACATGGGCCGGTGGCTGGCCGAAGGGAAGATCAAGTACCGCGAAACCGTCGTCGAGGGCCTGGCGGCGGCGCCGAAGGCTTTCATCGGCCTCTTCCACGGCGAGAACTTCGGCAAGCTGATCGTCAAGGTCGCGTCCTGAGCCGCGCAGGATGGCCAGTGCAGCATCAGCTATTGGAAATTCGGGACAGTCACCAATTTCGATGTTGTCCAGCGCGATCCGGACACCCACGGGTCCCAAAGAGACGAATCTGACGCTGCACAAGCTGTGATCGCGGCGCGCGGGCCTCAGCGGCGGCGCAACACCTGTCCGGCAAGGGCGCCGGTGAACCCGCCCGATTCAACTGCGATTACGCCGTTGACCAGCACGTGTTCGATGCCGGCGGGAGTCTGCCTGGGTTTGTCATAGGTCGCCCTGTCGGCGACGGTCTGGGGGTCGAGCACTGTCAGGTCGGCCCAGCAGCCGGCGGCGATTCTCCCGCGGTCAGGCAGTCCCAGCATGTCGGCGGCCATCGTCGACAGCTTCCTGGCGGCGGTCGGCCAATCGCAGATGCGCTTCTCGCGGACGAGCCGCTGGAGGAACGCCGCCGGCGTGCCGAACGCTCGCGGGTGGCAGCCTTCGCCGTCGGCCAGGGCGTCGCGGGCGCCGTAGTCCGAGCCGACCATGACCATCGGCCAGCGGTAGATCTCCTCCATGTTCCGCTCGCTCATGCAGAAGTGAACCACCTCGGTCCTCAGTTCATCCTCGATCATCAGGTCGAGCGTCGCCTGGATCGGGTCGAGCTTGCGGAGGCGGCCGAGCTCCTCCAGCGACTTGCCCGCTAGCTCCGCCAGGTCGTCGCGGCCAAAGCCGATGACGCGCACATCCCCGAACAATGTGTCGGCATCATCACGGGCGGCGACGTCCGCCACGATCCGCGCACGCTCCGCGGGGCTCTTCAGCCGCGCGATGATCGCCTCGCGCGTGCCCTCCTCCGCCCACTCGGGCAGCACCGTCGTTGAGAGCGACGTACACGACGCGGTGTACGGGTAGCGGTCCGCCATCAGGTTCACGCCGCGGTCGAGCGCCGAATCCAGCCGCTGCTTCAACGCCGGCAGCTTGTCCCAGTGACGACGGCCGGATGTCTTGATATGGCTGAGTTGCCCGCGGCAGCCCGAACGCTCCAGCACGGCGATGAACTCATCGACGGCCTCCAGGAGCGTCGCCCCCTCGCCGCGGATGTGGCTGCTGTAGAAGCCGCCGTAAGCGCGGACGGCCGTAGCCAGCTCGGCCAGTTCCTCGGTATTGGCCCAAATGCCGGGCGGGTAAATCAGCCCGCTGCTCATGCCGAATGCGCCTTGGGCCAGGCCGTCCTCCAGCAGCTTGCGCATGGCGTCGCGCTCCTGGCGCGTGGCGGGCCGGTTGTCGTAACCCACCACGCTTCCCCGCAGGTTGCCGTGGCCGACGAGCACGGCGCGGTTGACGCTGCACGGCGTCGCCTCCAGGCGTGCGAAGTAGCCGGCCGCATCCGTCCAGTCGATACTCAGGCCGTACTTCGCGTTGTCGGCCTGCCGCCGCCGAAGCACGTCGCCCAGCAGCGGAAATGCGCTCGAGCCGCAGTTGCCGGCCACATCCGTCGTGACGCCCGACAGCAGCTTGCTCGTCGCGTTGGGCCAGATCAGGTATGCCAGTTCGCTGTGGGTGTGGATGTCGATGAAGCCGGGCATGACGGCCTTGCCCGCGGCGTCAAGCACCTTGCCAGCCTGGACATCGGCCCCGCGCTGCGGCAGGACGATCCGGCCGTCAAGGACCCCGACATCGGCGAGCCGGCCGGCGGCCGATAGGCCGTCATATACCGTTCCGCCGCGAATCAGAACATCGAGTTTCATAGTTCTCCTGTTCGAACAGACACAACTTGCCTCATCTGACCGCGGGGCGGCCTGGCTGCGCCGCGACCCGGCACGGCCGTCAGGTCGCGCACCGCACTATCGTAACGCACAGAGGGCCGTGCGCCGCCCGGAAATGCCTTCCATCCCCGCCGCCGGCCGCATAGAACACCCGCGAAGGAGCAGGTCCATGGCGCATCATATCCACCGCGCCTTTACGCTGATCGAGCTGCTCGTGGTGATAGCGATCCTCGCCCTGCTGGTGTCGCTCCTGGTCCCCTGCCTTCAGGCCGCCAGGCGACAGGCGCAGACGGTCGTCTGTTCCACCAATCTTCACACGATGGGCCAGGGCACGCACCTCTACGCGGCCGACAACAACAACTTCGTCCCACGCGATTACTGGTACTGGCCGGACTACGGTTCCCCCGGCGACGGCGCCTACGCCCATTACTTCTTCGCCTGGTGTCTCTCGAAGTACGTCGGCGGTAAGCCCTGGCCGCGCTCCCTGATGACCGACGATTACGCCATGTACGCCGCCCTCAAGACGCTGCCCGTGTACCGCTGCCCCGGCGTGCAGAACAAGGCCTTCGTCCTGAATTACGTCGCCAACGGCGTCGACTTCGATTACTACAAGCGGTACAAGAGCTACAACTCCGGCGCGGCCTCGCGGATCGACGACCTGCCCGGCCACCCGTCGGATGTCCTGTACATCGCGGAGGTCAACATCCTCGCCCCCTGGCTGACCAGCAACTCTTTCGGCATCTACGACCTGCTGGGCCAGTGGGACATGCCGTTCAACTACGGCCAGTTCAATCCGGACAGCAGGATGATCCGGGCCACCGACCGCAGGCACTTCGGCCAGACCACGCTGGTCTACTTCGACGGGCACGCGAGCCCACGGAACCTTGTGGCCAGCCAATTCCCGGCCTCTCTGCTCAACCCGCTCGACAGGTGATCCGTGGAGGCAAGCCGCATGACAAAGAACCCCATAGCGTTCACGCTGATCGAACTGCTGGTGGTCATCGCGATCATCGCGCTGCTGGTGGCGATACTGCTGCCCTCGCTGAAGACCGCCCGCGAGCTGGCCCGCCGCGTTGTCTGCGCCAGCGGCGAGAAGAAGATGGGCAACGCCATCCAGCTTTACGTGACCGGCAACAACGACTTCATCCCGCCCATCAAGGTGCGCCTCAACGCGGGCGGGGGGGGCAGGTCGAGTGGTGGTGGATCGACTTCATGCAGCCGTACTTCGACGCCGACGCCGTCCGCGCCACGGGATCCAACCTCGACTCGCGCGAGTGCATCGGGGTCCAACCGGCCGACGGCAACTACGACAAGTACATGCCCCGCATCCGGTATTCCCGCCGGATGGACTGCCCCAGCCAGTCCAACAGCGACATCTGCGAGTACACTTGGAACGCACCGTACTGGAACCAGCCGCGCGCGTGGTGCGCCAACTGGATAACGCCCGGCGCTGCCATCGGGCTCGGGGACGCGTGGTGGAAACCCGACCCCCCGAACGCGCTGCGGCCCATTCGCTATAGCGAGATCAGGGGCGCGGCGAATTTCTGCCCGATCGTGGAGACCGACGGATGGCCGGGATGGCGGAACTACACCAACCTGGCCTCGCCCCAGACCTGGGGCTACTTCCAGATATTGGCGCAGCTCGCGCCTCACCTGAGGACGCTCAACGGCGCGATGATGGACGGGCACGTCCGGATCTTCGATCCGGTGTTTCTGCTGAGCTACAACCGGAGCACCACGTACTATCCGTTCGACGTCCCGTAGCGACGGCGACGATCTCTTGGAGCATAGGCCGGCCGATCGAGCCTACTTCGTGCGACTCAGGGGCATCGGCAGGACCTCGACCTTGCCGAGCTTGGCGAGGTTGTCCTTCAAGGCCGCGGCCGGGCCGACGACGACGATGGTCATCCGGCCGTCGTCGACGTACTTCTTCATCACGGCCTGGATGTCCGCATCCGTCACCTTGGCGATCCGCTGCGGATAGACGTCGTAGTAATCGACCGGGTAGCCGTTGAGGATGCCGTCAATCCGCCGCTGCGCCTGCTGCCAGACGGTCTGCATCCCCATGACCATGCTGCCTGCGACGCGGAGCTTGGCCTCCTCAAGCTCCTTCGCGGTCACGGGCGCGGCCTTCATGTCGTCCAGCACCTTGAAGCACGCCTCGACCGCATCGACGCAGGACTCGATCCTCGTGTCTGTGCTGACCTCGAAAGTGCCGGCCTGCCGGGTCGGGCTGAAAACGCCCCACACGCCGTAGGCGTAGCCCTTCTCCGCCCGCACGTAGCGCCCCAGGCGCGAGTCGATGCCGGCCGAGAGGATCTGGCTGGCCAGCGACCCGGCGAACTTGTCGTCGCTGCGGATGTCGTATGCGGCGATGCCCATGCGTATGTTGGCCTGCTTCGACTCCGGCCGGTCGATGATGATGATTCGCCGCGATTCCGGCTTGCTTATTGAAAGTTGTCTTGCGAGCACATGGCCGCGATCCGCAAGGTCAGCCAGTGCCTCCTTCGCAAGCTTCTGCCCGTCTTCCACGGATACATCGCCCGCGATGACAAAGATCGGCTTGCGAGGTCCGGGGCCGTAGCCGTTGTTCGCGAAGTACTTCTTGACGTCGTCGAGCGTGATCGCGCCGATGGTCGCGGGCGTGGTGTAACGGCCGAGGAACGTGTCGCCGTAGATCGCCAGGTTCAGCTCCCTGTCGGCCACGCCCGTCGGGCTGTTGAGCGCCATGCGCGTGCCGCTGAGCGACTGGGCCTTGAGGCGGTCGAACTCAGCGGCGTCCATCGCCGGCTCGCGGACCATCGCACGCATCTGCTGAAGCGCGAAGGGAAGCTGCTCCGTCAGACAGTTGCCCGAGACGCGTGTGAAATCGCCGCCGTCGGAGACATCGAGCGCAATGCCGCGGGACTCCAGTCGGTCATTGAACTCGTTGTAGGTCGTGCCCTTGGGGCCGCGGCGGACCATCGAGGCGACGATGCCGCCCAGGCCCGTCTTGTCGGCCGGCTCGGAGTAAGAGCCCCCGCCGAACGTCAGCGACCAGTTGACCGTCGGCAGCCTGTGGTCGGTCATCACGATCACCTGCGCGCCGTCGATCTCTTTTTCCACCCCCTTCTCAAACACGGCCGACGGCACCTTGCCCGATAGCGGCGGCGCTGTCGGATAGTCGGCGGGGAACTTGACGGGATGGGCATCCTCCGGCTGTGTCGAGGCCTTCGACGAATCCGGCCAGACCGGATTGGTCGCCGCGATGGGCGGGGCCTTGGGGTCCGGGGTGACGATGATCGTGTTGGCCTTGGTGTCCACCAAATACTTCTTCGCGACGCGGAGGACATCGTCGGCCGTGATCGCCTCTATCCGCTGCTGGGCGGTGTTGACGTGCGAAAGGTCGCCGCGGAAGAGCATCTCATCGCCGAGTTCCGAGGCCGAACTGTCCGCCGTCTGCCAGCGATTGACGAGCTGGAGCCGCGCCTGCACCTTGGCCTTGGCAAGCTCCTCGGCCGTCACGGGCTCCCTGCATATAAGGGCGATTTGCTCGCGGAGGACCTTCTCGACGTCGGCGGCGGCCTTGCCCTCCAGGACCGTGGCCGAAACGCCCATCGCGCCGCCGTCCTCCAGGTTCATGCCCATCGCGCCTGCCTGGGTGCAGAGCGGGTCCTTGCACGTCACCAGCGCCTGCGAAATGCGGCTGGACCGCCCGTCGCCCAGTATCGTCAGCATGACGCCAAGGGCGTCCTGGTCTTCGTCGATCCACCTGGGCATCGGGTAGTTGATCATCACGCGGGCCAGCGGCACGTTCCACGCGAACTCCTTGCGCCGCGCCTCGGTCTGCTCCGGCTCGGGCGGGCTTTCGCGCTTGATGTCCGCGCCGCGGGGAATCCACCCGTAGTACTTGTGGACCGTCTCCTTCACGGCCTTGACGTCGATGTTGCCCGCAACCACCAGCACGGCGTTGTTGGGCACGTAGTAGCGGTTGAAGAACTCCTGGAGGTCTTTGGCCGACGCCGCCGCGAGGTCCTCCATCTTGCCGATGGGCGTCCAGCGGTAGTGGCTCTTGGTGAACATCTCCCTGGCGATTTCCTCGCGGAGCGTGCCGTAGGGCTGGTTCATCCGCAGCCGCCATTCCTCGGAGACGACCATTCGCTCCGTGGCGAAGATGGCCGGCGAGACCTTGAAGCTGGCCATGCGGTCGGCCTCAAGCCACAGCGGCAGGTCCAGTTCGCCGGCCGGCACGGTGTTGACGTAGACCGTCTGATCGAAGCTGGTGTACGCGTTGGAGTAGCCGCCGACGATCTGGACGAGCTTCATGTGCTGCTGCGGCGGCACATGCTCGGAGCCGCGGAACATCATGTGCTCGAACATGTGGGCGAAGCCCTGGCGGTCGGGCCGCTCATCCTTGGAGCCGACGTGGTAAAGCACGCGGACGTGGACGACGGGCGAGGTCTTGATCGGCGCGTAGACGACCTTCAGCCCGTTGGCGAGCGTCTCGGTCTCGAACGGTATGTTTGAGAAACCTTCGGCGGCGCGGGCGGCCGTCGCAAGGCAAGGCAGGAATGCCGCGATCAACACGAGTGCGATACGTCCGGCGCTGGTCCGCATCAGGTTCTCCTGGCAAGTTGTGGCGTCAAGACATCCATGATAGCCGCTCGACTGCCGAAACGGAACAAACGGTAGTCTTCTTCGCCGGCGGCAAGGACTTCATCTACAAACCCGCCGCGACCGGATACATCCTCTACAGCGTCGGCGGGAACCTGACCGACGACGGCGGGATGGACAGAGACCACGGCGGGGATGACCTGGTCGTGGAGGCCAAGTAACGCAGTCCATGTCATTTCCTTTTGGCTCGCGCCAAGACCGCGCCCAACAGCGCCTAACGCCAAGGCAGATTAGCGGCACAATGGGCAGAGGAGGTAAGGGCTTGCCGTTAGGCGCTGTTGTCCGCGCCATCCCCTTCAACTCGCCCCCAACTCACGCGGTTGGCACCGGGAACGTGATGCCGCCGTACGGGAAGACTGTCGCCCGCTGAGGCCCGTTGCCCAGGAGGGCGGAGGCGGCCGCGATGGCGTCGCCCGCGGTCGGCAGTATGACCAGGCCGGGGAACTTCACGCCCGCCGCGTGCAGCGTGGGGCTGGCCAGGATGATCGGGTTGCGGTTGAGCATCTGCGCTGCCATGCGGATGAAGAACGCGGCGTCGCCCGCCAGGCGCGGCACCAGGCGCATGACGATCGCGCCGAGCGTCTCGGGCCCGACGGCGCGGAGTATTCGCCGCGTCCATCGCTGGTTGAAGGGCCATCGCGGCGGGCGGGCCATGCCGTTGACGCCGGCCTCGCACCTCGCCAGGCAGACGACGACGCCGTTGGGCCTGGCGGCCCAGAGCGTGTTGGCGATGCCCTTGAACGACTGCCACAGGTCGAAGTCGCGCGGGAATGCGTTGGTGACCAGGACGTCGGCCGGCGCCGGCGTCGCCACGCCGCAGGCGGCCGCGCACTGCTTGGCCAGCATCCGCTGCGTCGGCACGACATCGCCCGCCGCGACGGCCGACGGGCGGTCGTCGCCGTCCAGCAGGTACTGCACGGCGAATGTCCGGCCGTGGGCCTGGTCGATGAGCGCGCCGGCCGCATCGATGGCCTGGCGCATTGCGTTGGCCTCGGCGTCGGAGCCGACGAGCTGGCTGGCCCCGCGGCCAAGGCCCTGGCGGTGGAGCACGCGGATCGTCTCGCGCGGCGCGCAGCCGGGGACGAGCATCTTGTACCCGCCGCCGAAGCCGGCCTGGAGGTGCGGGCTGACCGACGAGACGATGATCCGCAGGTCGGCGCCGGCCACGCCGCGGTCGACCAGGACGCTGACCTTGCCGACGTTGCCGACGCGGATGTATGCCTTCCTATCGTGCCAGGGATTGCACCGCCAGCGCAGCTCTGAGGCCAGCGGGCCGAGCTTCGCTCTGGCCTGCGCGGCTGTCAGCGGCGGATGCATGCCCGTGGCGAAGACGACCTCCAGGTTCGCCCTGTCGACGCGGGCGTGGTCAAGCTCGCGGAGCAGGATTGGTAGTATCTCGCTCAGCGGGCTGTGGCGCGTCATGTCCTCGACGATGACGGCCACCTTGCCTCCGGGCCGCGCGGCAAGGAGCTTGCCGAGAGGCAGGCCCACGGCCGGCTGGCCGAGGGCCTCGGCCATGCGGTCAGGCCAGTCGGCGGGCGCGGGGCGGAGCTCCGGCTTGACCACCTGCTGGACGGTCCAGTTGTCCGGCAGCGTGATCGCCAGGTCTTGCCTTCCCCATGGCACGGCCACATCAGGCATCGGAGCGTTTCCTGAAAATAGGGGACGCTTCCCTGTTTCTCTCGTCGTGCATCGGTCAATTCTCTGTGGGCTCTTGCCCGTGCTAGTCAACCGAGCATTGCCTGGATGAAAATAGGGTAGCGTCCCCTATTTTCTCCGGGCGACCATGACCTGGTAGACTCTCTGCGGCTCCCAGTACGCGGCGAAGTCGCCGAAGCCCGCCGCCGCACAGATCGCCTGGAGGGCGGCCGCGTCGCGATAGGTCATGTGCAGGCCGAACACGCGGCGGAAGAAGCGGTCGGTGCCGTGGGCCTTTGAGAGCGTGTTGACGACCAGTGGCGCGCCCGCCGGCATGACCTCGGCGACAGCCGTCGCGATGGCCTTGATCTGCTCATCCGTCAGGTACTCGCACAGGCCGAGCATCTTGACGACGTCCACCTGGCCGTCGAGCATCTTCCGCACGTCGCGGGCGTCGCCGACGACAAACCGCACGCGGTCGGCGAGGCCGAGCTTAGTGGCAAGCTCGCGGCCGTAGTCGAAGGCATCGGAGCTGAGGTCCACCAGCGTCGCGGTGGCCTTGGCGGTGGATGCGGTCAGCGCGTCGGCGATGATGCAGCCGGGGCCAGCGCCCAGGCACAGAACGTGCGGAGGCTGCCGCGCGGATGCGTCGATGAGCCGCGCCAGCAGCCGCGAGGCGAGCTTGCGGCGGTTGCGCAGGGCGCGAGGCATGGCCCCCGCGCCGATGAGGATCCGGTCCACGGGCTTGCCGCTGTGGCCGTCGTAGCTGATGACCATGCTCCGCCAGCCGCCGGGGTCTCTCCAGTTGGCCTCGGCCAGGCGGCTCTTGGTGAGCTTCAGGATCGCGCGGAGCAGGCTCGCCGGCAGGTAGTTGGCCAGCGGGTTGACGATCGCCCGCGCCACGGCCTTGCGGAACGGGCCGGTCCGCTCGAACTCAATCTGCTCAAGCCAGTCATTCATCAAGCGTGCTCCAGGACTGTAATCCCAACAGTATACGCTCCGGAGGCCCCTGGACGAAGAGGCGTCTGGCGGCGTCCGGAGATTGGCGGGCGACGGCGGCCGCGCGGCCAACCAGGGATCGCGGCTAAAGTTTTCGCAAAAGCGCCGCCGATAGATTCTGTGTGCGTCACGGATGACAAAGGCGACGGGCGACGAGGATGAGCACATGACAAAGCGACAGTTGATCGACGAGATCATCACCATCAACCGCACGGCCCAGCCGGGGTTCCTGGCCAGGTTCGAGGAGTCGGACCTGGATGAGTACCTGCGGCACCTGCTTCACGCCCGCACCAATCGCCTCAGCGGCGATTCATCCAGGTTCCAGAAGTACTTCCGCAGCCAGGGGCGGGCCGAGGGACCGAAGAAGCCCCGGACGGTCCCGACGCTGCCCGCGGAGCCGACGGTCCGGCCGACGCCTGTCGTCCAGTCGCCGACGACCCAATCGCCGACGCCCCAAGAGCCGGCGCCAATTGCTGCCGCGCCGGCGCCCACGTCTGCGCCAGCAGAGGTGACCGCGGTTGCTGCCTCGCCTGCCGATCCCACGCCAGCGCCAGAACATGATGAAGCGCCGGCGCCCGTACCGGCCGTGTGGGACGAGACCGGCCAGGCAGACTACGACGATGCTGGGGATGTCCAGGAAACTGCCGTCGATTGCGACTCGGAACTTCCGGTCGATTCGCAGGACGGGACTGCACAGCCCGCCGAAAACGCGGATTCGCAGGAGCCAGTCATGGCCGGCGCCGCCAAGGATGCCGCTCAACCTCCATCGTCCTCAGCCAGGAAAGACGACAGGAAGTGGCTGTTCTGATCGGCTTGCCCCAATGCTCTCTTCTAGGGGGGCCGGCGCGCGCTCATCGCCCTGCCCCGAGTGCGTCGGCTTCCCCGCATGTGAGCCCCCCGGCATAAGTCGGCCCGCCAGCCGCGTTCCGGCGCGCCCCAGGCCGATTTTCCGCCCGCCGCCGCAAAGGGGATTGACAAGTCCCCTCCGGCAAGCATATAACTACGTCGTACACGGCATGGCGGAGCTTGCCATGCCGCGTCTGTCCCGGCCTATAGTGCATGGGGCGGTAGCTCAATTGGTTAGAGCGTCGGCCTGTCGAGCCGAAGGTTGCGGGTTCGATTCCCGTCCGCCTCGTTCAGTTGTGATGATGGTTACATCAGCCGAGATCGTAAGTTACGATCAACCCGTCTGACGACGGTGCGGCCGTAAGCCTGGGTCAGAACCGTATACATGTATACGGTCAAGCTTAGGAGGCCGCACCATGAGCAACTCTGAGAGCAGCCGTCACGTCCCGTCGTATCGTCGTCTTCGCCGAGAAACCGGCCGCGATCTTGCATTTGTCGAACTCAATGGAAGGCGGCATTATCTTGGTCCCTACGACACTCCGCCGAGCCGGGAGAAGTACCACCGCATGATCGCCGAATGGGAAGCCGCTGGCGGCGTGTTGCCCGCCAGACCCACGGAAATCACCGTGGTCGAGCTGGGCAACCAGTTTCTCCGCTGGAGCCGGGGATACTACGTCAAGGGAGGCAAGGTGACGAAGGAGCCTGTCAATATCGGCCTGGCGATCCGCCCCCTCGTGCAACTCTACGGACGGTCTAGTCCCTGAACAAGCGTGATTTTCCGAGGCGTGGCGCAAAAAAGGCTCGAAATCCCT
>JBHGBE010000029.1:0-55535 GCA_041946855.1 Phycisphaerae bacterium
ACCGAGACGCCTTCGCTCCTGCATCGGGCCGGCGGACATACGCTTGTTTTGGGTCTAGGAAATTGCGGATCGTTGATTGCAGATTGCGGATTGAACAACCAAAGGGCCAGCCCAGTTAGCCGGGTTGGCCCTTCAATCTGCAATCTGCAATCTGCAATCTCTAAAGCCCCAGCGCCTTGCGCAGGGGCTTGACCATGTCCGTCCGCTCCCAGGTGAAGTCCTTGCCGTCGCGCCCGAAGTGCCCATCATGCGCCGTCTGGCGATAGATCGGGCGCAGCAGGTTCAGGTGCGAGATGATCTCTCGGGGCTTGAGCGGGAACAGGGCCCTGACCGCGTCGCCCAGCTTGCACTCATCGACCACGGCCGTGCCCTCGCCGTTCACCAGCACGCTCACGGGATCGGCCACGCCGATGGCGTAGGAGATCTGCACCTCGCACGACCTGGCCAGGTGCGCGGCGACGACGTTCTTGGCGATGTAGCGGGCCATGTAGCTGGCCGAGCGGTCGACCTTCGACGGGTCCTTTCCGCTGAACGCCCCGCCGCCGTGGCGTCCGCGCCCGCCGTAGGTGTCGACGATGATCTTCCGTCCCGTCAGGCCCGTGTCGCCGTGCGGCCCGCCGATCATGAACTTGCCTGTCGGGTTGATGTGGAACTTGATCCGGTTGTTCCATAGCCCCGGGCACTCGGCCATCACGACCGGCTTGATGATCTTCTCGATGATCGTCTGGCGGGCCTTGGCGCTCATCGCGTCGGTCTTCGGGTCAACCGCGTCTTCTCCGTGCTGCGTGGAAAGGACGATAGTGTCGATCCTGACCGGTTCGCCCTTGACGTACTCGATCGTGACCTGGCTCTTGCCGTCGGGGCGAAGCCACTTGATGATGCCCTTCTCGCGGGCCTCGCTTAGGCGGGCGGTCAGGCGGTGGGCGAGCTGGATGGGCATGGGCATGAGTTCCTTCGTCTCGTCGCAGGCGAACCCGAACATCAGCCCCTGGTCGCCTGCGCCCTGCTCCTTGTCGCCGCTGGCCGTCACGCCGCGCGAGATGTCGGCGCTCTGCCCGTGGATCGTCTTGAGGACCGCGCAGGAGCGGAAATCGAACCCCCCCGCAGCCTCGTCGTAACCGATGGACCTTATGATGTCGCGGGCCGTGTCCTCGGCCTTGAGGAGGGCCTCCTCGGCCTTGTGGTTGTGGACGGTGATCTCGCCGGCGAGCACCACCAGGCCCGTCGTCACCAGCGTCTCGCAGGCCACGCGGGCGTATGGATCGTGCGCTATCAGGCTGTCGACCAGGCCATCGGATATCTGGTCGGCGACCTTATCGGGGTGTCCCTTGGTGACGGACTCGCTGGTGAAGAAATGCCTCGAACCTGAGCAGTTGCTGACCATTTACTCTTCCTTTCGCTGCTTAGCTGGATCGGCTCCAAAGCGCGCAGACTGAACCGACAAACGAGCCATGAAGTCTACCGAGATGATCTACATATAGCAATAGCCTGATTGGCGGACAATGGGCCAGGGATTTGAGCCTGGCCAGAGACCTGTGGGCGCTCAGGCCTGGATTGCCGCAACGCCGTCGATCTCGAACAGCAGATCGTCCCGGCACACATCGGCGATCATCGGAACGCCGGGCATGTCCTTCAGCTTCCGCTCGGCGGCCACCTGCCAGTACGCCTCCGCGTCCTCGGGGCGCTTGAGGAAGATCGTGGCGTTGCAGATGTCCGCCAGCGTCGCGCCCTTCTGGGCGATGAGCGCCTCGATGTTGTCCAGCGTCCTGTGAATCTGCCGGCGGATGTCGCCGGGGAAGAGGCTCTTGCCCTGCTCGTCGATGGCGGCCGTGCCGGATATCTGGATGAACGTCACATCCCCGTCGGCGATGCACGCCCCGCGCGAGAACGCCGAGCCGTACTTGAAGGCGTCCTGCTGGCGAACGTTCGTCATCTGGACGACCTTGCCGTTGGAGGCGTGGTCGGTGACCACCGCCAGAACATCCATGGCGCACGCGGCGCCCATCGGGTTGTCGCCCTCGATGCCCGTGCTGGCCGGCAGGAGGATCTTATGCACGCCGGGGCCTCCGCCCATCAGCCCGTAGTCCGTGTAGCGCTCGTTCCTGGCCCCGTTGAACAGCCCGTACCATTCCAGGATGCGAGAGAGGTAAATCCACGTCCGCGCCACGTCCTTGTAGGAGGCCCCCTGCGCCTTCAGGATCGCCTGCGCGTTGTCAATCATCCTCTTGGCCTGGGCCGTCTGCGAGTTGTGGGCGCCCGGAGTCGAGTCCCTGCCGTGGATATTGTGCAGCATGAGGAACTTCAGCCCGCCGCGCCTCCACCCGCGGCCGACCGGGCCGCCGGCGTCGCGAATAGTCCACACATCATCCGGCCCCGACGGGCGCACGGCGTGAACCTGATAGCCGGTGAACCCCTCGCCCCATAACGGCCGGCCCTGTATGTATGTGACCGGCCCCGCCTCGTGGCCCGTGCCGGCCAGCGCCGCGCGCCGGGCGTCCATGATGGCGGAAACGGCCCCGATGCTGCCGAAGATGCGCTCGTGGACAGGCTGCATGCCTTCCCGCGACAGGGCCGTGGCCAGCGCGGAGTACGCCTCGGCGGCCGCCGCCGACGCGGATGCGCCTTGGCGCGTCTGGCAAGCCGCGATCTGGAGTTGGCCCGTGCCCACCGGCGTGAAGGTAACCGTCGCCGTCTCGCCGCGGTAGATCTGCCGGTCGCTCATGTAACCTGTTCCTGACTTCATCCTTGCGATCAGAGATCGCATGTACTATACGTTGTCGGCAAACGCCTCGATGAACCTTACTATTGAACCCGGCCGCCGACTGTGCGGGCCGGGCAAACGCACATCTTGAGGGGATTCCTATGCAATGGGGGCAACAGGAGATACGGCCGACGCTTCGCTGATCGACGGCGACTCCATGCGGGAATGCGACTCCTTATACTCTAAGCCAAAGCGACGCTGACTTGTCCGCACCATATAGTACCACAAGGCGCGGCAGATTCAAGTCATATCGCGCCGGGCGCATTTCAGTTTCCGGGAAACGCCTGTGGCGTGGGCCTCCGGCCCGCGCGTCTGGCGGGCGTCTCGATTGGGGGCTTCGGAGATCATTCACAGTCCGATCCCGGGCAGGCATCGAGACTCCCAGTCCCTGGTCGCTCATCCCTAATCCCTCGATATGGTGCAGCCGCGCAAGGCGGGACGCCGATGAAAGATTGGGGTTCACTCCGCGCCGAAGTTCGGCTAGGCTGTGGGCCCTGGAGACGGGCTATGAAGAACTGGCCAAGGATGGTAGCGGCCGTCACGGCCGTCGTGGTGATGTCGGCGGCATGGGGAGGCGTATGGGCGGCGATGCCGATGGACCTCGGCGCCGGCCCCGGCGCGGCGGGGAGCAAGACCGCGGCGCGAAAGACCACTTCGCGCAAGGTCGGCAAGTTCTCCCGCGCCAAGGCGCGCACCAAGGCGGCCCACAAGCCGGCCAGACGCAGCAAGAGCGCCAAGGTCAACAAGGCCGCGGCCCGAAAGACAATCACGCCGGCCCCGCCGGCGCCCCTGGTCGAGACGACGCCGATCGAGTATCGCCTGGCCTGGCAGATCGCGCTGGACAGGGTCGGCTTCTCGCCCGGCGTCATCGACGGCCATCCCCGCGCCAAGACTGCGCTTGCCACGCGCGAATTCCAGGTGTCCATCGGGCTTCCCTCGACCGGCCAACTGGACCAGCCGACCGCCGCAGCGCTGGGTGTGAATGAGGCCGGGGCTATCCGGACCTACACCGTCTCGCAGGAGGACCTGAGCCAGGTCGGCCCTCTGCCTTCGACGTGGATTGAGAAGAGCAAGGTCTCGCGCCTGCCCTACCCGTCGCTTGACCAGGCGCTGGCCGAGCGGTTCCACTGCTCGCGAGCGCTGCTGGCCGAGCTGAACCCGGGCATGGACCTCGCCCATCTGCCGGCCGGGGCGGTCATCCGCGCGCCGGCGGTTGAGGCGTATGGCCGGTTCTCGCCGTCGGCGGATGTGGCCGTGATCAACGTCAACTTCAGCCAGAAGGCCATCCGGCTGTACAGCTCGCCCGATGGCGGGCGGTGCGTGGGCCTGGTACACTGCTCCATCGCCAAGGACAAGGCCAAGTTGCCCTCCGGCAAGGCCCGCGTGGCGGTGATATCGCCCAACCCGACGTACGGCTTCGACCCGGCGATGTGGCCGGAGGTCAAGGGCGTGACGCACAAGCTGATCATCCCGCCCGGCCCGCGCAACCCGGTGGGCCTGTGCTGGGTGGGGCTGAGCCTCAAGGGCTACGGCATCCACGGCACGCCCAATCCGGAGCTGATCGGCAAGACCGGCTCGCACGGGTGCATCCGCCTGGCCAACTGGGACGCGGTCCGACTGGGAAAGACGGTCAAGGTGGGGACGCCGGTTACGTTTTCCATGTAGGCAGTTGCATCCGGCCGCGAGTTGGGTTAGGATGAGTCTGTCATGCCTGGAGCGGAACACGATGATCAGAGACATGTCCCGAGAGCGGTGTGCCTTCACGCTGATAGAGCTTCTGGTGGTGATCGCGATAATCGCCCTGCTGGTCTCGATCCTTGTGCCGTCGCTGGCCGCGGCCAGGGAGATGGCCAAGTCCATACCGTGCAAGAACAACCTGCACGCCATCGGGCTTGGACACCTGATGTACGTCGGAGACAACACCGAGGTCATCCCCCCGAGCTACGCCGTCCATGGTGTGACTTCAGGCGGGGGATGGAACCAGATGCGCTGGTGGCAGGACTTCATCGTGCAGTACTTCGACACGGATGCCAAGCCCAACGCGCCTTACTGGGACCAGTTGAGCGTAGGCTTCCAGCCGGCCAACGGCAACTACAGCAAGGACTGGGCAACGTACGGCGTGCGCTACTCCCGCCGGATGAACTGCCCCGCGCAGAAGAACAAGGACGACAACCACTTCTACTCCAACGTGCCGTACTGGAACACCTGCTATCTCTGGATGATGGACTGCACGGGGACCGGGATAGTGCACTGGGGGTTCGGCAAGACAGTGAAGATAAGCCAGCTAAAGGACCTGACGCGGTACTGCCAGGTGTGGGATGAGCAGGGCTACGACTTCGTGAACGGCTACGCGCGCCAGTGGCCACATGACAACATGTACTACGGCAGCGTGAACATCGCCAAAGGCGCCCCGCACATGAAGGGGATCAACGGCATGATGATGGATGGGCACGTGGAGTACTTCACCGGGCCGCAGATCCTGACGGGGGGCATCACCAACAACTACCCGTTCTTCCCGCCGGACTGACCCGCCGCGATCCGCATCAAGACAAGCAAGGTTAGCAGGGAACTAGATGAGATTGGAGGGCGGGGAGCCAGCGACACGGTGTCCGGCTCGCGCCGCACGCGGGGATGGACAGGACCTGCTTTCCCCTGTAACATCATCCCCATCCCCGGAGTAATGAAATGGACCGTATGAAAATCGTTCTGGACGAAACCGAGATTCCCCGCCAATGGTACAACGTCGCTGCGGACCTTCCGACGCCGCTGGACCCGCCCATCGGGCCCGACGACAAGCCGATAGGCCCGCAATCGCTACAGGCCATCTTCCCCGACTCGCTCATCGAGCAGGAGGTCTCCACGCAGCGATGGATCGACATCCCGCCCGAGGTGCTGGAGAAGATCGCCCTCTACCGCCCCACCGCGCTGTTCCGCGCGCGGAACCTGGAGAAGACCATCGGCGGGCCGGCCAAGATATTTTACAAGTACGAGGGCTGGTCGCCCACCGGCTCGCACAAGTCCAACACCGCGACCGCGCAGGCGTACTACAACGCGAAGGCCGGCATCAAGCGGCTGACCACCGAGACCGGCGCCGGCCAGTGGGGCTCGGCCCTGGCCCTGGCGTGCAGCCAGTTCGGCCTGGCCTGCACCGTGTACATGGTCCGCTGCTCGTTCGAGCAGAAGCCGTTCCGCAAGGTGATGATGCAGATCTGGGGCGCGGAGTGCCTCTCCAGCCCGTCCGAGAGGACCAACGCCGGGCGCAAGATCCGCGCCGAGCACCCGCACACCAGCGGCTCGCTGGGCATCGCGATCAGCGAGGCGGTCGAGGACGCCGCCACGCACGACGACGCCAACTACTCGCTGGGCAGCGTGCTCAACCACGTCATGCTCCACCAGACGGTGATCGGCCTGGAGGTCAAGGCGGCGCTGAAGAAGATCGGCGAGAAGGCGGATGTGCTCATCGGCTGCGCCGGCGGCGGGAGCAACTTCGCCGGGCTGGCGTTCCCGTTCGTGCCCGACAAGCTCGCGGGGCAGGACATACGCATCATCGCGGTCGAGCCGGCCGCCTGCCCGTCGATGACCAAGGGCAAGTACGAGTACGACTACGGCGACGTGGCCGGCATGACCCCTCGGCTCAAGATGTACACGCTGGGCCACGCGTTCATCCCCCCCGCCATCCACGCCGGCGGGCTGCGATACCACGGCATGAGCCCGCTGGTCAGTAAGCTGGTGCATGAGAAGGTCATCGAGGCCAAGGCACTCCAGCAGAACGCCTGCTTCGAGGGCGCGGTCCAGTTCGCCAAGGCCGAGGGCATCATCCCCGCGCCGGAAAGCTCGCACGCGATCCGCATGGCCATCAACGTCGCCAAGCAGTGCAAGAAGACGGGCGAGGCCAAGACCATCGTCTTCAACCTGTCGGGCCACGGGCACTTCGACATGTCGGCCTACCAGTCGTTCCTGGCCGGGCACTTGCAGGACACCGAGGCCGAGTATTCAGAGGAATGACAGCTTCATCCTCCAATCCGGGCGCGACATCCCTGTGAACACCAGGCTGGCCAATGTGCGGGCGATGGTCGCGGCGGCTGCGGGCAAGTTATGATAGGATGCCAAGTCCATGGCGTGTGACGTAAGGCGGCTGGCATGACACGGAACGGAACCAGCAGGAAGATCGTGATCATCGCGGGGCCGAATGGCTCCGGGAAGACTACTTTCGCGGAGCAGTTCCTTACGCACGAGGCCGGTTGCCCTGACTTCATCAACGCCGACCTGATCGCCCGCGGGCTTTCGCCGTTTACCCCGGAAAGTGTCGCGATTCAGGCCGGCAAGATCATGCTCGGCCTGATGGCGAGTAAGGCGCTTCGCGGCGAGAGCTTCGCGTTTGAGACCACGTTGAGCGGCCGGAACTACGTTCGCCACATCCGACGATGGAAGAGGGCGAGATATCACGTCAAACTTATCTTCCTGAGCCTTCCATCAGCGGACATGGCAGTCTCTAGAGTGAAGGCTCGCGTGGCGCAACGCGGCCACAATGTGCCCGAAGATGTGGTTCGCAGGAGATTTGACGCCGGGCTGCGGAACTTCGAGAATGTTTGTCGGCCGCTGGTTGACAGTTGGGCGCTGTACGATAGTTCAGGTTGGGTACCAGTGCTGTTGGCGGGTGGAGAAAACGCATGAACAAGCTTAACACCAAAGATCCGGACATTGTCGGCTCCCTGCCGGCAATGCGCCGAGCGGCGAAGGCGGCGCATGAACTTGCCAAGCGAACTGGCACTCCGTTGTACATTTGGCGGGACGGGAAAGTGGTGAACGCGAATCCACAGCGACGAAGGCGGACGGCAGGCCGTGCCCGGCGCGTTCGCCGATCCCGTCAGCCCGCAGCCTCGTGAATCTCCTCGGCCAGGCGCCTCGCCGCCGCCGCGACATCCGGGTGAACCGGCCGGCCGAACTCCAGGCAGTGCGGCTGGATGCCGATGACCGTCACCTTGCACGCCAGGAACTCCAGCAGGTAGCGGATTATCATCACCACCGGCAGGCCGTGAGTGGAGAACGACCGGGCGTTGCGGATGTCGTCCGGCTCGATCAGCGTCGCCTGTCCGACGGCCAGGCCCAGGTCGGCCGAGTCGATGATGACCAGGTGCGTCGGCTTCCAGGCCTTTATCTCGCCGGTGAGGTTCTCGGGGGCGGTCTCGCCGCGGAAGATGCGGAGGCGATCCGATGGCGCGGCGCGAAGCTCCGCGAGATGGTCGGCCACGAGCATTCCGGCCGCGTCGTCGCCGCGGATGGTCGAGCCGACGGCCAGCACTGCTATGCGCCGGGCCTTCTCAAGCCTTTTTCGCAGGTTCAGGCTCGGCTGGTGGCGGGCTGGCGGGCGGGGCATGATAGACGACCTTGAGCGTGGCGCGGTCCAGCGCGGCCAGCTCGAACTCCCGGGTTGCCTCCAAGGCGTCCTTGGGGCACGAATCGACGCACTGTGCGCAGTAGATGCAGCGGCTACAGTCGATCCTGCACTCGAACCGCTTTTCGCCGACCTTGACGATCTCGATCGCGCCTGAGGGGCAGTCGCGCATGCACATCTTGCAGCCGATGCAGCGTTCCGCGTGGTACTTCAGCTTGCCGCGAAACTTGTCGGGCATCTCGATCTTGACGAACGGGTACCGGATGGTCGCCGGCTTCTTGAGCACCGAACCCAGCGCCTCGCGGGCCATCTTGCCAGGCTTCTTCATTGAAGGACCGTTCCTTTGACAACAAGGTTTACGAGCAGTTGGATGAACGCGATGGGGGCGACCACCTTCCAGCAGAAGCCGATCATCTGGTCGATGCGAAGGCGGGCGAAGAGCGTCCGCAGCACCGCCAGCACGCACACGATGGCCAGCACCTTGACCAGGTACAGGACGAAAACCGCCACGGGCGGCAGGTCCAGGCCGAAGGGCAGGAACACGGCCGCCAGCAGCGAGGCCCCCACCACCGTCTCGATGTCGATCGCCAGGCGGAACAGCGCCAGCAGCCTCCCGCTGTACTCGGTGAACGTGCCGCCGACGATCTCGGTCTCGGCCTCCGGTATGTCGAAAGGCACGCGCTCCAGCTTGCCCAACAGGGCCACCAGCGCCACGCACAGGCCGATGAGGTTCACCAGCGCCAGCAGCGGATGGCCGGAGTAGAACGCCGCCATGCCGCCCAGCGACCAGGGCAACACGCCCGCCTGGCCGTTGGCGAGGATCGCCGGGGCCAGCACCGCCAGGAAGAGCGGCACCTCGTAGGCGAATAGCTGCGTGATCGTCCTGGCCGAGCCAAGCAGCGAGTACGGGCTGCCGGAGTACCACCCGCCAAGGAAAAACGTGATCGTGGGAATGGTCAGCAGGTACAGCACGACGATCAGGTCGCCCGTGAACCCGCCCAGCGGCGACTTCGTGCCCCAGACCGGGATGTAGAGGAACGCCGTCGCCGCCGCCGCCAGGGCCAGGACCGGCATGAACTTGAAGACCTTGCGGTCGGCCGTCTCGGGGACCATGTCCTCCTTGGCCACCAGCTTGATGAAGTCGGCGAATGGCTGGAACCACGGCGGGCCCATGCGGTTCTGGAGCCGGGCGCAGAGCTTGCGGTCGACGTACTCGGCCAGCAGCGCAAAGACGGCCAGGAACAGGATGCCGGGGAAGACCAGGATTCTGAAGACGCTCTCTATGTTGTCCATTCCGCTTCTCTTGTCGGACTCTCGACTTCTCTTTGCCAGCTACAAGATGTCTTGCCTGTCTCTTTGGCGGGTCTGTCAATCTATGCCTTGAACTTCTTGTTCAATTCCTCGAAGTCCACTCCTCGGCCGCGGTACCACCGGAGACTGTAGTCGCGCAGCTCGCCCCAGTTGATGACGCCGCGCCGGCCGGTCGAGGCGTCGGCGACGGAGATCATGCGGTCCGTGCAGGAGAAGCAAGGGTCGATGGCCGCCAGCACGATGGGCACGTCGGCAAGGTAGCGGTCCTTGAGCATGTGTGCGACGGCCTGGACGTTCGCCAGCGTCGGGGCGCGGACCTTGACGCGCTCGGGCTTCTCGGTGCCGTTGGCGATGACGAAGTGGCAGTCCTCGCCGCGCGGCGCCTCGTAGCGGCTGAAGGCTCGGCCGGCCGGAATCTTGCGCGGCACCTTGGCCAGCACCGGCCCGTCGGGCATGTTCTTGATGAGCTGGCGGACCATGCCGTAGCACTCGAACAGCTCCAGCACACGCACGATCGCACGGCCGTACACGTCGCAAAGCTCGGACGTGATGACCTTGAACGTCAGGTCGGGATACGCCGCGTAGGGGTCGTCCTTGCGGATGTCGCGCGGGACGTTGCAGGCCCTGGCGGTCGGCCCGACCGCGCCGAGGCGGATGGCGTCGGGCGTGAGCATCACTCCGACGTTGGCCAGGCGCTTCATCAGCGTGACTTCCTCGGTGGCCACTTCGGCGTAGTACTTGGTCCGCTCCTCGAGCACGTCCACCGCCTTGAGGATGGACTGCTTCTGCTCGTCGGTGATGTCCCGCCGGACGCCGCCGACGGCGTTCATCCCGTAGTTGACGCGGTTTCCCGTCAGCATCGCCAGGATGTCCATGACGACTTCGCGGTCGCGCCAGGTGTACATCAGCAGCGTGTCGAAGCCGATCTCGTGGCCCGCAACGCCCAGCCACAGCAGGTGGCTGTGGATTCGCTCCAGCTCGGCCACCAGCGTGCGGATGTACAGGCCGCGCTTGGGCACCTCGACCTTGGCGATCTCCTCGACCGCCTGGACGAAGCAGGTGGCGTGCGAGTGCGAGCAGATGCCGCAGACCCGCTCCAGCAGGTATACGTCCTGGGTGTAGGTCCGCTGCTCGCAGGCCTTTTCGATGCCGCGGTGGTTGTAGCCAAGGCGGACGTTCATCTCGGCGATACGCTCGCCGATCAGCGTGAGATTGAAGCTCTCGGGCTCCTTCAGGGCCGGGTGCTGCGGCCCGATGGGAATCTGCACTTTGTCAGGCATCTTTGGCCTCCTTGGGCTGGAGAGACTCAGGCTTCCAGTCCTTTCGCAGAGGGTACTGATTGGCCGGCCAGTCGTCCGGCAACGGATATCTATGCCCCGGCGGCAGGCCCTGCACCTGCATGCCCAGCAGGTCGATCATCTCTCGCTCGTAGCAGTCGGCCTGCGGGAAGTAGGAGGTGACGGTCTTGAGGACGGGGGCCTCCTTGGGCACGCTGACGCTGAGATTGAGCGTGACTCCGCTGGTGCGGGCCAGGTGGTAGATCGCCCCCAGGGCCGCGCCCTGGTCCAGCCCGGTGATCGTGCAGAGGATGGTGAAGTTCAGTTGCTTGACGGCGTAGTCGAACACGGCCTGGAAGTTCTCCGCGGGCACATCCGCGAAGACCCGCCGCACGCGGGCGACCGTGATCTTGTCCTTCAGGAACGGGAACTGCCCGGCAAGCTGCTCCTGGATGTCTGTCTCTTCGGACATTGGTGACTCACTTTGCGGCGGCGGCTTCCTCAGGGGCGGGGGCCGCCGGCTTTTCGCTGGCCTCGAGGCTCATGAGCAGCTTGACAACGCCGTCAACTATGGCGGCCGGGCTGGCTGGACAGCCCGGGATATACGCTGACACCGGGATGACCTTGTCTATCCCGCTCTCCACATTGTAGCACCCGTTGAACACGCCGCCGGAGCACGCGCACGTGCCGACGGCCACCACGAACTTCGGCTGGCACATCTGCTCGTAGACGCGAACGAGGCGGTCCTTGACCTGGCGGGTGACCGGCCCGGAGCAGACCATCACGTCGGCGTGGCGCGGCGTGCCCTTGAGGACCACGCCGAACCGCTCCACGTCGTACCGCGGGATGAGGGCGGCGATGACCTCGATGTCGCACGCGTTGCACGCGCCCGTGTTGAAGTGGATGATCCAGGGCGACTTGATCCGCGCCCAGGTGACTATCTTCTTGACCAAACCCATGCTTAGTATCTCCGGTACAGGATCGACAGGCCGATGGCCGCCCCGGCCAGGAACAGCGCGGCGAGCATGAAGATTCCGGTCGTCTGGGCGCCGGGCACCGTCGTCACCATCAGCGCCACCACGTGCAGGATGGTGAAGAAGAAGGCGAACGGGAAGAACTGCCCGTAGTCGGGGTGCATCTCGGCCTTGGGCTCCTCGCCGCAGGCGTAGGGCTTGCACAGGCCGCCGGGGGCGTTGGGGTTCCTCAGCCTCAGCGGCCGCAACAGGGCGTAAAGCACCCCGCAGGCAACCAGCACCGCCAGGAAGGCCAGCGGCGGAGACGCTAAGCGTAGGACGACTTCGGCCATTTGACTATCCCTTGAAGTTCCTGATGGTCTTCGAGTCGATGGACTTGTTGTGCCGGAACAGGCCGTACACCACCCCCACCGCCACGACCATGACGGCCACCTCGACCACGATCAGTATGATCGCCAGCGACTGCGCCAGGGCGACCTGGTTGGTGAAGTAGCCGGCCACGATGATCAGCAGCGTGACGCCCTTGGTGAGGATTTCCATGCCGATGAGCGTCCGCACGAGGTTGTCGGTGACCATGACGCCGTAGAAGCCCACCACCAGCGTCAGCACGACGCCGGCGGCGAAGAGGGCCAGCATTCCATCGCCTGCCGGGGCGGCAGTCTGGGCGGTTTCGGCGAGCAAGCTAATCATTCCTGGGCTCCTTTGCCAAGGCTACCACGGCGAACGCCCCTCCGAAGAACAGCAGCACCGCGAGGCCCAGTATCTCCAGGCCGCGCGTGGTCCACAGCACCTGGCTGACGTCCTGCGCCGCCTTGGTGACGGCCGCGACCTGCACGGGGAGGTGCAACTGCGACATCACGATGCCCGCCAGCACCACGATCACCGGCAGCGGCCAGAACCGCTTGACCTGCTCGCGCGAGCGGTCGATCTCGGCCTCGGGGCTGATGCGCTTGGCCCAGTTGATGGCGATAAGGAAGATGGCCGGTATCAGGCCCGCGCAGATGGACAGCTCGAACACCGCCGCAAGAGGCGAGTTGAGCTGGAACATCAGGACCGTCAGCGCCACGCTCGCGACGGCCAGGCCGACGATGGCCCTAAGCAGCCGGGCCGTCATCACCGCCCACATCGCCGCCAGCACCAGCAGGCCCAGCAGCACAGTGTTCACTATTGCCTCGTTCATGGGCATCCTTGATTCTACATATTTGGGATAAGCGGCCAAATCAGACTTTTCGGCAGGAACGGGATCGCCACGCCCACGCCGACGACGACGGCCCCGAGCACGACGGCCGCCAGCACGATCTCCGCCGGCGCTTCCTTCACGTCCAACAGTTCCTCGGGCAGGACGCCGAAGAAGACCCGACGATGGACTATCAGCAGGTACGCCAGCGTCACCACCGACAGGCCGATGGCGATCATCGCGTAGGTGTAGAAGCCGGCCAGCCACAGGGCCGCGATGATCATCAGCTTGCTCCAGAAGCCCGCCAGCGGCGGCACGCCGGCCGTCGAGAGGACCGCCAGGATGTTCGTAATGCTCGTGGCGGGCATCTTCGCGCCAAGCCCGCCCAGGCGCGAGAGCTCCGTCGTGCCCACGCTCCTCTCAACCGCGGCCGAGTTCACGAACAGCAGCGACTTGAATATCGCGTGGTTGAAGAAGTGGAACACTGCGCCTATCAGGGCCAGGTCGCCGATGGACATGCCTGTGCCCTTGATAAGGCCCGTCTGCGACGCGCAGCCCAGGCCCAGGACGATGTAGCCCATCTGGCTGATGCTGGAGTATGCCAGCACACGCTTGAAGTCGCCCTGCGTGAGGGCCGCCACGGCCCCGACCACTATGCTGACCACGCCCACGAGCATCAGGACCTGGCTGAGGGCGTCGTTCGGCGTGAACACGGAGGCGGCCAGGCGGATGAGGGCGTAGATGCCGGACACCTTCGTCGCAATGCCCGCCAGCAGCACCGACACAGGCGCCGGAGCGGTCGAGTACGCCGCGGGCAGCCAGCCGTGGAACGGCACCAGGCCGCCCTTGATGAACAGGCCGCAAAGGAACGCGCCCATCGCCAGCTTGGCCAGGAAGTTGCCCTGAGCGCCCGCGAGGGCGTCGTGGAGGCCGTCGAAGCACGTCGTTCCCTTTGGCACCATCAGGAAGACCGCGATTGCCGCCAGCATCAGCACGCTCGCAACCGCGGACAGGACGATGTACTTGAAGGCCCCTTCCAGGGCATCGCGGCCGCGCTCAACCGCGATGAGCACGAACGACGCGACGGCCGTGATCTCAAGGAACACGTACAGCGTGAACAGGTCCCGCACCATCGCCACGCCGTTCATCCCGATCAGGCCCACCAGCACGAGGTTGATGAAGTTGAACTTCTGACGCGGGTCGGACATCGTCGCCTCGGCCACCAGGACCGTGACGAAGACCACGATGCCCACGGTCAGCACGAGCACCTGGCAGAGCTTGTCGGCGGCGAGCGTGAAGCCCGGGATGCTGAACGGTCCGTTGGCGCTCCAGAAGCCCTCGGGATTGAGCAGCACCAGGGCCGTCTGCGCAGCCGCCAGGACCAGCGTGAGGATGAAGGCCAGCTTGGTGGCGGCCGTCTTGTACGGCAGGTTCAGCAGCACAAGCAGGCCCAGCGGCACAAGTATCAGCAGTGGAAGCATTTTTCCGGAACGCTCCTTCCGATGCGCCTATAGCCAACCGACCAGGAAGATGATGACGGCCGCGGCCCCAAGCAGGCACCACGCGACGTAGGTCGCGTAGTTGCCCGTGTGCGCCGTGCGGACGCTCAGCGAAAGCGCGTAGCCGGCCGTCGTGGCCGCCCGGTCGTAGATCCAGTCGATGGTCCTGTCAACCCAGTTCAGCACGGCCGCGACGGCGTAGACGCCCTTCAGGCCCAGGTCGTAGGGGTCGAATGCCCGCTTGGCGGCCTTGTCGTAGATAGTCGCCAGCACCGGCGCGTTCTGGATGTGGTCCACCGCGTGCAGCCCGCCGCCGTGAAGCGACGCGCCGTACCAGTGATTGATGAACGCCCCGCCGATGGCCACGCACGTCAGTATCGCCAGCAGCCACTGGTGCGGCTCCAGGCCGGCAAACGTGCCGCCGTGGACCTGCGTGGCCCACGCGCCGGCGCCCAGGGCATCCTTCACCACCGGCTCGACGAGGTTCTGGAGCGGCAGCGCGTTGTAGAGGCCGAAGAGCATGCAGCCGCCCGCGATGACGATCATCGGCACCAGCATCCGGAGCGGGGCCTCTTTGACGTTGTCGTTGCTCACGTCGCGCCTGCCCAGGTAGGCCGAGTGGCCAAGCTTGAGGAACGAGGCGGCCGTCAGGAACGTGCCCAGCAGGGCCGCGATGTAGAAGACCGGGACGGTCCGGAACGCCTCCAGCGAGCCCTGGTAGACCAGCTCCTTGGAATAGAAGCCGTTGGTCAGCGGGAAGCCGGAGATGGCCGCCGCCGCGATGATGAAGCAGGCGAAGGTGACGGGCATCTTCCGGCCGATGCCGCCGAGCTTCGCCAGGTCGGTCGTGCCGGTCTGCTTCTCCACACTGCCGCCGGTGAGGAACAGGCAGCTCTTGTACATCGCGTGGTTGATCATGTGGAAGATGCCGCCGACGATGCCGACAGGGATGGCCGTCCCGACGCCCAGGACCATGTACCCCACCTGGCTGATGGCGTGGTAGGACAGCAGCCGCTTGTAGTCCTTCTGCACCAGGGCCATCATCACGGCCAGCAGTATGGTCAGCGCGCCGATGATCATCAGCAGCCAGCTAGCCCACGAGGCCGTCAGGTGGTACAGGTCCAGCGTGATGCGGGCCAGGAAGTAGATGCCCAGCAGCTTTTCCAGGCTGGCCGGCAGGATGGCCATGAAAGGCAACGGCGAATCGACGGCCGCGTCGGGAATCCAGCTATGGAACGGCATCGAGCCGGCCTTTGAGATCGCGCCGATCATCAGCAGCACGAACGCAAGCCCGCCGATTCCGCTGGCCGTCGTGAGGCCCGCCCGCGAGATCGCCTGCATGCTCAGATAGTTGCCGGCCGCCTCGGGGGTCTTCGCCGCCAGGTAGCCGGTGAGGGCGATACCCGCCATCATGCAAACATCCGTCACGCCGACGATGATGAACGCCTTGGTGGCCGTCTTGTACGCGCCTGGCCGGCCGATGGCGATCATCCCGAACAGCGGACCAAGCAGTCCCTCCCAGAAGAACAGCATGGCGACCAGGTTGTCGGCCAGCACCGCGCCGTTGGTCAGACCCACCGACAGCAGCAGGTAGCAGTAGAACTGGTTGACCCACGGCCGGTCCTTCATGAACGCAAGCGAGTAGAGCGTCACGAGGAAGCCGAATCCCGCCACGGCCGCGATGATGAAGGAGGTGAAGTTGTAGTACCGCAGCGCCAGCTCGATGCCCGATGAGCCCAGCGGCATCGACCACGCGCCCTTGAAGCCGAATGAGACGACCGCCAGGCCCAGGTTCAGCGTCGCCGCCGCCAGGGCCAGAGCGCCTGTGGCCTTCTTCAATGGCCCGAGCGTCAGCAGCGTCAGCACGCCGCCTACCAGCGGCACGAGGATCAGCCAGAGCATCGTTGACTCGTTCATTTCACCATTCCCAGCATTTGGTGCGCGGCCGACTGCGCGAAATCAGATGGGAGATTGATCAGGATGCCGCCCGCCAGCGACAGCAGCGCCAGCAGCGCCACGCAAGCGACCATCACCGGCGAACGCTCCTTGACGCCCTCGATCCGCGGCGAGCCGAGGAAGACCATGTTGAACACGCGGAGCAGGTAGATGATCGTCATGAACGCCCCGAACAGGAACGTGAGCGCGATCCACAGCGGCGCGCCGTTCAGGGCGCCGGCCATGACCAGGTACTTGCTGAAGAACCCGCCGAAGGGCGGGATGCCCATCACCGACATCGCGCAGAACAGGAACGACACGGCCGTCACGGGCATGGTCCTGATAAGCCCGCCCATCTTCGTGATGTCCTTGGTGTGCGTGTTCTGCTCGACGATGCCCGCACAGAGGAACAGGCCCCCCTTGGCAAGGCCGTGCATGAGGATGTAGAGCATCGCGCCGGCCACGCCCATCACCTGCACATCCTTGGGCACGCCGGTCAGCGAGCCGACCCCAAGGCCCAGGAAGATGAACGCGATCTGGCTGACCGTGCTGAAGGCGATGATCCGCTTGAGGTCGGTGTCGATCATGGCCGCCCCGGCCGACACGAGCGCGCTGGCGGCCGCGATGACCAGCACGGCCGTCTGCCACTGGGGCGTCAGGGAGAAGGTCACGATGAAGAGACGCGCGTACACGTAGACGCCGATCTTGACCAGCACGGCCGCGTGCAGCAGGGCCGTCACGGGCGACGGCGCCACGCCGGCGTCAGGCAGCCACGTGTGCAAGGGCAGCGTAGCAGACTTGGCCAACATGCCGATCAGGATCAGCGCCGTCGCCAGCGGCATTAGCGTCTGGCCGGCCAGCGTCTGCTTGATGACGGCCATGTCGAACGTCCCGGTCTGCTGGTAGACCATGATGAAGCCAAGCAGCATCGCCAGCGCGCCAAAGACGGTTACAAGGAACGCCTTGTCCGCGCGGATGACATGCGACCTCTCGCGGAAGAAGCCGATCAGCCGCCAGGAGGCGATAGCCGTGATCTCCCAGAAGACGTACAGGAGGATCAGGTTGCCCGCGAACACCAGGCCCATCATCCCGCCCAGGAACAGCACGACCATCAGGTAGTACTCGTTTTGCCACCTGTAGTGGCTGATGTAGCTCATCGAGTACAGGACGATGATGGAGCTTACAAGCGTCGAGACGACGGCCATGAAGACGGCCAGCGAATCGGCGTGGAAGACCATCTCGAAGCCCTGCGAGAGCTGGAGGCCCCAGGTCACGTCCTGGCCGCCCATGACTGGGCCGATGAGGGCCAGCGACAGGACCAGCGGCGTCAGGACGAGCAGCAGGCTCAGCCAGTTACGCAGCTTGGGGGCAATCAGACCAGCGAGGGGGAGGATGAACGCGCCAATTGTCGGCACAAAGACGAGCCAGATCAGCACATTTTTCATGTCTGCGGCGTTCTCTTTCCGAAGTTGTCCGCAAAGGCTTCTGACCGGCTGCACAAACGGGCGTCGGCTCACGGACCAGTTGTTACATCTCTCACGTGGCCGCGCCCGCGGCGGCAGGACTGTGTTGCGGACACCTTAGCGGCGGCAAGATCAAATGTAAACAGGATTTCACGATCCCAACTTCAGGCCGAAGAACCGGCAGGCGTTGGCGGTGGTAAGCTCGGCCAGGGCCTCATCCGATGTGCCGCGAAGGGCCGCCAGGAACCGCGCGACGTGGGCGACGTTGGCAGGCTCGTTGTTCTTCATCGACCGCACGGGCTCAGGCGACAGGTACGGCGCATCCGTCTCGACAAGCAGCCTGTCATCGGGAACGAGGCGGGCGGACTCCTGCACGTTCTTGGCCTTCTTGAACGTCAGGATGCCGGAAAAGCCGATCGTCGCGCCGAAGTCCAGGGCCGCGCGGGCATTGGCCGGCGGCTCGGTGCAGGAGTGGAAGACGACCAGCCCGCCGTCGATGGCGGAATCGCGCAGCACCGCCATCGTGTCGGCGAACGCCTCTCGCGTGTGGATCACGGCGGCCTTGCCCAGTCGGCGGGCCAGGTCAAGCTGCTCGGCGAAGACCCGCCGCTGCACTTCCCGCGGCGAGAAGTCGTAGTGATAGTCCAGGCCGATCTCCCCCACCGCCACGCATCGCCGATCCGCCAGGAATCCCTCGAGCCGGGCAAGGAGGTCCGCCGGCGCGTTCTTTGCATCGTGTGGATGGACGCCGGCCGTGAAGTAGATCGGCATCGCGTCAGTCCTGGCGGCCAGGGCCTGTGCCTTCGCCGCCTCGTCAAGCTCACCCGCGGCGCACACGCAGGCGGCCACGCCGGCCTGCCGGGCGCGGTCAAGGACCCCGGCGATGTCGCCTGCCAGTCGCCCGTGGGTCAGGTGGCAATGCGTATCGATCAGTCGCATGCGATCTGCCCTATCACCCAGGCAGCCCCCGCGTTCGTCGCTTCGCCGGCGGCCTCAACGAGTGGTCTACCACGAGCATCTCGCACGTGTCGCAGTGCCACGCGGGATTCTCCCGGAATGACCACCAGGCGAGGGTGTTGCGCAAGGCCCGACCGATCGACCGCCATCGCAGCGGCGGATCGGATGTCGTGCGCCAGTGTATGCCGTTGGGCGCACGAATGAAGCCGCGAGTCATCTCCTGACCGCAATTCGGACACATGATGTTGTCCATGATCCGCTCCGCTGACTTACGTGAATGCCCCCACGATGTGCTCGACGCGCGGCTCCTGCCCGTCGGCGGCGACGATGGAGACCACGTCGAATCGGAATGCGAAGCCCGTCGTGTCACGGCCGCGCCTGTAGTACGCGGCGACGCGCCGCAGGCGGGCCTGCTTGCCATCATCCACGGCGGCGGCCGGCGATGTGTAGCGGTCGCTGCGGCGGGTCTTGACCTCCACAAAGACAATCGTCTCGGCCCCCGTTGTTTTGAGGGTCGAGACGTCCAGTGCGATCAAATCCGCCTCGCCGGAGGGGCAGCGGTAATTGCGGGCCAGGAGCTTGTAGCGTTTGCCCTTGAGCAGCTTCCAGGCGAGCTTTTCGCCCAGACTGCCCAGCGCCTTGTCGTCATCCGCGCCGGCGGGCGGCGAGGACGGCGCCTGGCGCTTGCGGCCGCTGCGCCGAAAGGGCCATACCATCACTCATGCCTCTTGCGGCTGGGCGACGGCCTCGGCGCCTTCTTCCGCGCCCTCCTCAGCGCCGGGGTGCAGGTCGCGGAGGCGTGTCGCCTTGCCGACGCGTTTGCGGAGGAAGTAGAGCTTCGCCCTGCGGGCCTTGCCGCCGCGGATGACCTCGATGCCGGCGATCTTTGGGCTGGCCAGCGGGAACGTCCGCTCGACGCCCTCGTTGTTGACGATCCGCCGCACGGTGAACATCTCGCCCACGCCTGTTCCGCGCCGGCCGATCACCACGCCGGAGAAGACCTGGACGCGCTCCTTCTCGCCTTCCACGATGCGGACGGATACATCGACCGTGTCGCCGATCTTGAAGTCGGGCAGGTCCCGGTGCGGCATGGCCAGCGCGGCGTCGATGGCCGTCTTCTTCGCGGTAAGCTCCGCGGCGTCATCCTTGGGGGCCTGGGCGATCTGCTGTTCAAGCCTGGCCGAGCGGGCCTTGAGGGTCTTGGTCATCGCTTCGGCGGCCATCCTGGTCAGTGTGTCGTTCACGGCATTTCTCCGTCTGGTTCCCTGACTTGAGCATTGAACATTGCTTATTGAATATTCAATCCTCAATTCTCAATGTTCAAGTTCTCGTTTGCCCTTGGTTTCCTCGCCACCGCGGGCAATCCTATATTTCTCCCACAGGTCCGGCCGGCGCTGCATGGTCCGCAGCTTGGCCTGCTCCAGCCGCCAGGCGGCGATCTTCGCCTCGTGGCCGCTGAGCAGCACGTCCGGCACCGCCATCCCGCGATACACTCGCGGGCGGGTGTAATGAGGATACTCCAGCAGGTAGTCGCTGAAGGACTCCTCGTGCGTCGATTCATCCTTGCCAAGCGCCCCGGGCAGCAGGCGGATGACCGCGTCCACGACGGCCATCGCCGCAATCTCGCCGCCCGAGAGCACGAAGTCGCCCAGGCTCACCTCCAGGTCCGCAAGCGTGCGTATCCGCTCGTCGAACCCTTCGTAGTGGCCTGCTATCAGTATCAGCCGCTCCTGGGCCGCAAGCTCGCGGACGAGCTCCTGGTCCAGCGGGCGGCCCTGCGGCGTCATCAGCACGACCTTGCCCGGCGGCGCCGCCTGCTGCCGCACGGCCTCGACGGCGTCGAACACCGGCTGGCACATCATCACCATGCCCACCCCGCCGCCGAACGGGGCGTCGTCGACCTTGCCGTACGAGCCCTTCGCGAAGTCGCGGATGTTCGTCAGGTGAACATCCGCCAGCCCGCGCTTGATCGCCCGCCCGACGATGCTGGTCTTCAGCGGCGCATCGAACATCTCGACAAAGAGCGTCAGTATGTCGATGCGCATTCGATTTGCCTTCTGCATTTTGCATTATGCCTTCTGCCTTCGATGTCCCCAAGGCAAAGTGCAGATTGCAGAAGGCGGAAGGCAAAGGTCAGGCTGCCGAGGATTTCCGGAGTCTTGCATAGTGCCTCCAGCCTTCTTCATCGTGCGTTCCGGGGAGGCAGCCTATCTCCTCACCGCGATGCCGTTGCGCTCGAGCAGGTGCCGGACCGTCTCCGTCGGATCGGCGCCGACCTTCAGCCAGTACTCGATCCGCTCGCGGTTGAGCGAGATCTGCTTCTCCGGCATCTTCGCGCCGGGATCGTACCAGCCCAGTTCCTCGATGACCCGCCCGTCGCGTGGGCTGCGGCCGTCCATCGCGCCCAGACGGAAGAAATTGCGATGGCGCCGCCCGAACTTCTTGAGCCTCAGCTTCACAGCCATATCGTCTCCAGTTCCTGTCTCGAAAAGCCCACGCGGGTGCCACGGATCGCCACGGCGATCAAGTCCGCCGCTGCGAACCGCGTCGGCCGAACCGTCCCGGCGGGACAAGTCCCGACGGGCCGAATCCGACGTGTCAGAATGGCACGGCAGCCGCCACGGCCGCCCCGCCTTCACCTGGGCTACAGCGGGCGGCCGGTGCAAAATCAAGAGCAGAGCATTTTACCAGCGGGGTCGGACCTTGCAAGGTCATTTTTGCCCTTTTGGGATCCGATCCCGAAGAGGGACCAGGGACGAGCGACTAGGGGCTGCGCGGCCGAAGCGTTGCCGAGGTGATCCCAGCCCTTGAGACTTCAAGAACCCGCAGACCCTCGCATTCGCCGCGGGCCCAATGCTCCTAGTTCCTAATCGCTCATCCCTAGTCCCTCGTCCCTGGTCCGTTCTTGGCGCGGCTCCGCAATGCGCGTATAAGTACCGGCGTCCCAAGAGGAGACGTCAATGAGCAAGCTCGCGATGCTCGGCGGCAAGCCGGTCACAAAGGACATCCTGGCCGGCGCGAAGCTCAAGCTCCGGCCGGACCTGGAGCGCGAGTGCCTGCTCCGGGAACACTCCGGCGGCGTGTGGGACGACTGGCCCGGCAGGAAGGGCGCTTGCCACATGTTCGCGGCCGCCTGGGCCAAGTTCAACGGGGCGAAGTTCTGCTCGCTTCTGACCAGCGGCACGCACGCCCTTCAGCTCGCACTGGAGGCCCTTGGCATCGGCGCGGGCGACGAGGTCATCGTGCCGGGCCTGACATGGCAGGCGACGGCCGCCGCCGTCTGCGACGTGAACGCCGTGCCCGTGCTCGTGGACGCCGACCCGCTGACGCTCTGCATCGACCCGTCCGCGATCCAGGCCGCCGTCACGCGGCGGACGCGGGCGATCATCCCCGTCCACCTCTACCACCGCATGGCCGACATGGACCGGATCCTCCAGATCGCCCGCAGGAACTCGCTGCGCGTCGTCGAGGACTGCGCCCACAGCCACGGCTCGCAGTGGGACGGCCGTGGGGCGGGGAGCCTGGGCGATTTCGGCGCGTTCAGCTTCCAGCGGTCAAAGCCCATGAACGCCGGCGAGGGCGGCTGCCTCCTGACCAGCGACGAGGAACTCTACTGGAAGGTCGAGAGCCTACGGACCTGCGGGCGCGAACTCTCCGGCCAAGAGCCGGGAGTCAAGGTCCACGGCGGAAGCTATCGAATGACGGGCTTCCAGGCGGCCGTGCTGCTGGGCCAGCTTGAGGCGATGAAGGCCAACGCCCGCATCATCGACCGCAACGGCCGTGCGCTGGACCAGGCGGTGGCGGCCGCGCCGGGCACACGGCCGCTGCGCCGCAGCAGGCACATCACCCGTCAGACCGGCTACGCATTCGCGTTCCTCTACAACCAGGATGAATACGACGGCCTCAGCGGCGAGCTTTTCCGCAAGGCGCTGTCGGCGGAGCTAGGCTGCCAGTTCGGGACCACCTACACGCCGCTGAACCACAGCGAACTCTACTATCCGCAAACCAAGCGGCGGCACCAGATCAGCCGCGAGTACGTCAAGGCGATCACGCCGTCGCGGTGGGCGCTGCCGGTGGCGGAGGAGCTGTGGCGTGACCGCGCCGTGCTGGCGTTCTGGACGCTCTACGCCTGCCCGCCGGACCGCGCGCACCTGCTGACGGATGGCATCGCGAAGGTCTACCAGCATCGCGGCGAACTGCTCCGCAAGAGCGGCGCGCGGGCGTGAGCGGCGGAAAAGGGGAAGACCCAGATGGGCGGCAGCGCCTCGCATCCCTCGGCAGACCCAGTCCCGGCCCCGACGCCATCTTACCCAGATTACCCAGTCGCATATAAGTTCGGGTTCGTTCCGGGATTTTGCCTTTTGGCCGGCTCGGCCGAGGGTGGGGCGATGTTGATTTCCGGCAACTTTGGCTTCGTTTGGTAATCCTGCCCCTCGTTCAGCGCCGTCTAGCCGCCTCCAGAGTGTTCTATGCGCATGGACAAACCGTGGTCGCCTCGCCTGCGCGTATGGTGTGATGAACTCGCCCGCCGCTGACGACCGATGGTCCGCCGAAGGCGGACTGGCGGTCGGCTGGCGGGCCGTTCTCACGGCCGGGATGCGTCTTGCCCCGTGGTCTTGCCTGCCTTCCGCGCCGCCGCGCATCACATGGTCAGATTGAGATATGCGGATTTAAGCATGTTACAGACATGCTCCTTCCGTGGGCCCGCACAATGCGGCGGCCCAATACTGTTTGGATTATAGCAGGGCGAACAAAAACCGTCAATGAAATTTCATAATTTTCCGCTGCGGTCCTAAGTCCTGAATGCTGTTAATCTTAGCGACAGTCGTAGCTAGCGCCCATACTTGGACCTTCCCGCGGCGAATTGGGCGCAGGGCCTTGCCCAACGCGGGGCCGCGGATTACCCTTGAACCGTGGGATCCGGCGGAATCGGAACGAACGGTATGGCGACAATCGCGGGTCCGCGGCGGCTCTGCCGGACGGCGGCGGCCGTGCTCATCGCGGTGCTGTGCCAGGGCTGCGTCGACCTGGCCATGCCCGGCAAGTCGTTCAGCGGGCCCTTGCCGGTGATGACGGACCAGGAGCAGCGCCTCCGCGACGCCCTGAAGGCCGATGTCGAGAAGCTGGCCCGCGCCATCGGCGATCGGCACTTCCGCGCGCCGGCCGGGCTTGCCGAGGCGGCCGACTACATCGCCTCGCGCCTCACCTCGATGGGCTACAAGGTCACGCGGCAGGCATACGAAGTGGACGGCGTGTCCGGCTCGAACCTGGAGGCGCAGCTCGCGGGCACGAAGCGCCCCGATGAGATCGTCATCGTCGGCGCGCATTACGACACCGTTCCCGGCGCGCCCGGCGCCAACGACAACGCCAGCGGCGTGGCGGCCGTCCTAGCGATGGCGCAGGCCTTCGCGGGCGCGAAGACTGACAGGACGATTCGGTTCGTCACATTCGTCAACGAGGAGCCGCCCAACTTCTCGACCGCGCGGATGGGCAGCATGGTCTACGCCAAGGCCTGCCGCCAGCGGCAAGACAGCATAGTGGCCATGGTCCAGCTCGACAGCCTCGGTTACTACACCGACGAGCCCCGCACGCAGCGATTCGGGTTCCCGCTGGGAATGCTGTTCCCCGACACCGGCAACTTCGTCATGTTCGTCAGCAACTGGGGCTCGCGCGACATCGTGAGGCAGGCCGTCGCGTCCTTCCGCCGCACGACGGCCTTCCCATCCGAGGGGGCCTCGGCCGCCTCCTGGCTCGCGCCGAGCATGGCGCTGTCCGACCACTGGTCGTTCTGGCGATACGGATACCCGGCCATCCTCATCACCGATACCGACATGCTCCGCTACCCTTATCATCACAGTCCCCAGGACACGCCCGACAAGCTGGATTACGACAGGTTCGCCCGCGTGGTCGGCGGGCTCAAGAGCGTCGTTGCGGACTTGGCTGGCGGGGCGGGCAACGGTTCTTCTGGAACACGGCCGCCTGGCGACGGTAAACCAGGCACCTAGCGAGCTTTTAGCATCTCCTCGGCCTCCTGAATTTCCTTAGCATGGCGCTTCCTATAGTGTCGTACCCCTTTGAGGAATGAAATTGCTTTGGCAAGGCGTCCGCGATTCTCGTCGCTGGGACTCTCTCTGAACTTCCTCAGGGTATGCAAGAGTCCCCGCATCCCAGGCCCTCCGCATTCCTCCATTTCAAAGACCACCAGTGATCCGAATGCTGCCGTCTCCTCGCCTGCCATGCCTTTCTCGTCCATCTCATCAATGCCAGCGGGATGAGGTCCCGCAGATTAGGTGGGATCAATTCCTCTCGCAGTGCCGGCGGCCGCCAGTTTTCGACATACCAACCATACTTCTTCTGCATTTCTCCTGCTGGCCCGATGTCCCATTCGTGTCTGTCACCTTCCATAGGTCTGTCTCCCCGACTCAAAGGCTTGCGAAGCCCAAATCAAGCCAAACTCGGGACTAGCCGAGGCCGATGCAATTCACGCCGCCTCGACGTGAATCGAGAGCTTCACGCCGATGGCGTCTGCAAGTCGTGTCAGCGTGGCCATGGTTGGGTTGGAGCGAGGGTCGTTCTCCAATTTCGACAGGCGTGACTTATCTATGCCAGACCGCCGGGCCACCTCGCCCAGGGCCAGGCCGCGTGCCTCGCGCTGACGCTTCAGCAGTACCATCGCGTCGCGCATGGCCGTCAGTTCCGCCTTCTTGGACAGGGCCTCGCGTGTCAGGCGCGGCCTGTCCCGGTCCACCAGCTTGCGGATCTCATCATGCCTTCCCTTCTGCTCATCAGTCAGCTTGACTTCCATTCTCTTTATGGTTCGCTCTGTCATAGTTACGTGTCCTCAGGCTCGTAGGCGGTCACGGGAATCACCATGTCATCGTCCGCCAGGTATTCGAAGACGACCACGAGGAACCTGCCGACCGTCGTGAAACCGCGCACAACCCAGTACCTCGGCATAGTACGGCTGGGCTTTCGCTGATCGAAGTAGACACATATCGCATCTTCCGCTTCTTCGGGAGCAACGCCTTGCTCCGCAAGATGCTCCACGTTGCCGCCTGCCTCATGGTCCCATATTACGCAAAGCGGTTCGGGCATTGACATATATTACCACGGCAAGAGTCGGCCCGTCAAAGAGAATCAGGCGTGGCACGGCCTGCCTGAGTTGTGCACATGCTGACGGGCCGTGAAAGCTCTCACGGCCCCTCAATTCGCGACTCGCGATTCGCAGTTCGCTATTGTCTAGAACATCCCAACCACGCCGCCATTCTCGTCCAGGTCGACGTCCATGAACGCCGGCCTCGAAGGCAGGCCGGGCATGGTCCGCATCGCGCCGCACAGCGGGTAGAGGAAGCCGGCGCCGGCCGAGGCGCGGACCTCGCGGACCGGGACGGTGAAGCCAGTCGGAACGCCCTTGAGCTGCGGGTCGTGGGAGAGCGAAAGGTGCGTCTTGGCCATGCAGATGGGCAGCTTGCCCAGGCCCCAGGACTCGTAGGCGGCGATCTGCTTTTCGGCCAACTGCTCGAAGTGCACTCCCTCGGCGCCGTAGACCTCGGTGGCGATGGTGATGATCTTCTGCTTGATGGGCATGTCGTCGGGATAGAGCAGCCTGAAGTTGGAGGGCTTGTCGCAGGCGGCCATGACGGCCTTGGCCAGGTCAACCGCGCCTTTGCCGCCCTGTGCCCAGTGGCGGCAGACGACGGCCGCCTCGGCGCCGGCGCCGGCGGCCGCCTTGCGGGCAAGCTCCATCTCCGCCTCGCTGTCCGTCGGGAAGCTGTTGATCGCCACGACCACCGGCACGCCGAAGAGCCGCGCGATCTGGATGCACTTGATCATGTTGCAGACGCCCTTGTCCAGCAGCGGCAGGTTCTCCTTGGTGTAGGCGTCGGGGATGGGCTTGCCCGGCGAGACCTTCGGGCCGCCGCCGTGCATCTTCAGCGCGCGGATCGTCGCCACGAGCACGACGCAGTTGGGCTTCAGGCCGCTGATGCGGCACTTGATGTCCATGTACTTCTCCATGCCGATGTCGGCCGCGAAGCCGCTCTCCGTGACGACGTAGTCGGCCAGCTTCAGGGCGATCTTGTCGGCGATGATGGAGTTGTTGCCGTGGGCGATGTTGGCGAACGGCCCGGCGTGGATGAACGCCGGCTGGCCCTCGAGCGTCTGCATGAGGTTGGGCTTGATGGCGTCCTTCATCAGCACGGTCATCGCGCCGGCGACGCCCAGGTCGTTGGCGGTGACGGGCTTGCCGGAGTTGTCCATGCCGACGATGATCCGGCCCAGGCGCTTCTTCATGTCGTTCAGGTCCGTCGCCAGCGCGAGGATGGCCATGACCTCCGAAGCCACGGAGATGTCGAAGCCAGCCTGGCGCGGCCGCCCGTCATCCTCGGTGCCCAGCCCGGTGATGATGTTGCGCAGGGCGCGGTCCGACACGTCGACGACCCGCCGCCAGGTGATGGTGTATGGGTCGATGCCGATCCTCTTGAGCTTGAGCTTCGCCAGCTCCGCGTCGCTCAGTATGTCCTCGTGCATGATGCGGGCGTCGATGGCGGCCGCCAGCAGGTTGTGCGCGATGGAGACGGCGTGGATGTCGCCTGTGAGGTGGAGGTTGAACTCCTCCATCGGAATGACCTGCGAGTATCCGCCGCCGGCGGCCCCGCCCTTGATGCCGAACGTCGGCCCCATCGACGGCTGGCGGATGCAGAGGAAGACCTTCTTCTTGAGCAGGCCCATCGCCTGCGTCAGGCCGACGGAGGTCGTCGTCTTGCCCTCGCCAAGCGGCGTGGGCGTGATGGCCGTCACGTCGATGTACTTGCCGTTGGGCCGGCCCTTGAGCCGCTCGAGGATGGACAGCTTGACCTTGGCCTTCACGTCGCCGTATGGCTCCAGCTCGGCGGGCAGTATCCCTGCCTCGTGGGCGATCTGGGTGATGGGCTTGGGCTTGGCTGCGCGAGAGATTTCAATGTCGGACGGGACTGGGTTGGCCATGCGGGTCTCCTTTTATGTTGGCTTTGCCGGTGACCGGCGGTTTTTCCTTTGCTTGGTGAAACGGCTCGCCATGTGAAGCACAATGCAAAATGCGGAATCCCCAAGTGCCGAAGGAATGCCAAATGCCCAGTGTCCAGATGCCATCCTGAAGCACGGCAAGGCGGACACTTGGTCAATTGTCATTCGACATTCCTTCGACATTTGCGAATTCCTCATTTTGCATTCGCCAGTCGGCGCTTCAGGTCAGCGAGAATGGCGTTGATCGAGCCCATGCCGGCCTTCATCGCGTCGGAGGGCCGCAGCGCGCCGCCGGGGCCGACGCCGATGACGCCGGCGCGGAGCCGGTCATCGACGCCCAGGCTTCCCAGCAGCGGGATCGAGCCGAGGCGCTCGCGTATGCCGGCCAGGTCCTCATCGCGGCCGACGCGGTTGGCGACGGCGAATACCTTGCGGATTCCGATGTCGCCGGCGAGCTTCTGCACTCGCAGCGCGGTCTGCGTGCTCCACGGGCCGGGGTCCACCACGACGATCAGCGCATCCATCGACGCGGCCGTCGCGCGGCCGAGATGCTCGATGCCGGCCTCCATGTCCATGATGATGTGCTCATCGCGCCCGAGCACCAGGTGGACCAGCAGCGCCTTGAGCACCGCGGCGGCCGGGCATAGGCAGCCGTCGCCGCCGTGCCGCACGCCGCCCATGACCAGCAGGCGGATGTTGCCCAGACGCCGCGCGTACGTGTCGGGGATGTCGTCGACCTTGGGATTGAGCTTGAAGTACCCGCCATAGCCCTGCCCGGCGCCGGTGCGCTCCTCGATCATCTCCTTCATCTCGGCCAGCGGCTTGATCGGGTCGTCGGCGCTGACGCCCAGGGCGGAGGCGAGGTTGGAGTCGGCGTCGGCGTCCAGCGCGATGACGGTGTGGCCCTCCATCGCCAGCGCCCCGGCGAGCATCGCCGAGAGGGTTGTCTTGCCCACGCCGCCTTTTCCGGATATCGCCAGCTTCAAGGCCGCCTCCTAAAGCGAAGGACAATCACGGCCGCCCGCACGAAGGCGGGAACAACATCCACGCCCGACTCGTACTATTCGTGAACTTCCGTGAGGAGGTAGTGTAGGAGCGGGAGGCGCGGCCCGCAAGATTTTATTGCGAGCGCATTCACAAATGTTCTGTTGCGACGGCGACGGCGGCCATGCTAGAATCCGCGTATGGAAGGGCGCAGGCGTCCGCGAGTCTGTCGCGATCAACAGCAGTATTGGCAGTGACCTCCCGTCCATGCGGAGCAGTTCAACAGGAAAGGTGTTATCGTGAAAACAGCCGAGCAGCGCAGTGTCGATCCCGCCACAGTGGAAATGCTCAAGCACGCCGGGAAGGAGGGCCTGGAGCTTGCCTGGGACCGCCAGGAGGCGATGGAGCCGCAGTGCGGCTTCGGCAGCCTGGGGATATGTTGCCGCATCTGCATGATGGGGCCTTGCCGCATCGACCCGTTCGGCGAGAGCACCTCGGCGGGCGTCTGCGGCGCGACGGCCGACATCATGGCCGCCAGGAACCTGGTGCGGATGATCGCCAGCGGCGCGGCCGCCCACTCCGACCACGGGCGCGACGTTGCCCACACGCTGCTCATGGCGGCCGATGACGAGCATTGCGACTATAAGATCAAGGACGAGGGCAAGCTCAGGGCTCTGGCGGCGGAGTTCAAGGTGCCCACCCAGGGCCGCACGCTCCGCCAGATAGCCCACGACGTGGCCGAGATCGGCTTCGCCCAGTTCGGCCAGCAGCACGGCGAGATCGTCTTCACGTCCCGCGCCCCGGAGGACCAGCGCAAGCGCTGGCGGCAGGCGAACGTCATGCCGCGAGGCGTGGACCGCGAGATCGTCGAGATCATGCACCGCACCAACATGGGCGTGGACAACGACCCGGTGAACATCATCCTACAGGGCGTGCGGGCGTCGCTGGCCGACGGCTGGGGCGGCAGCATGGTCGCCACGGAGCTGTCCGACGTTCTCTTCCGCACGCCGGACTGGGTCCGCAGCCGGGCCAACCTGGGCGTGCTGGACCCCAAGGCCGTCAACATCATCGTCCACGGGCATGAGCCGACGCTGTCGGAGATGATCGTCGCGGCCGCACAGGACAAGGAGCTGCTTGAGCTGGCCAAGAGCAAGGGCGCGACAAACGGCATCGTCCTGGGCGGCATCTGCTGCACGGCCAACGAAATCCTCATGCGGCACGGCATCCCGATTACCGGCAACTTCCTCCAGCAGGAGCTGGCCGTCGCCACGGGCGTGGTCGATGCGATGATAGTGGACGTGCAGTGCGTCTTCCCGTCGCTTGGCCCCTTGACCAAGAAGTACCACACAAAGTTCATCTCGACATCGCCGAAGGCCAAGTTCCCGTACGCACAGCACATACAGTTCGAGGAGACCAAGGCGCTTCAGATCGCCAAGCAGATCGTGCGAACGGCCGTCGAGAACTTCCCCAACCGCAAGACGGTCCCGTGCGTGCCGCCGCACAGCCATCCGCTGGTGGCGGGCTTCACGGCCGAGAACGTATTCACCGCGCTGGGCGGGCGGTACCGGCCGAGCTACCGGCCGCTCAACGACGCGGTGATGACCGGGCGCCTCCGCGGCGTGGCGGGCGTCGTCGGCTGCAACAACCCCAAGCTGGTCCACGACTACGGCCACCTGGCCATGGCCAAGGAACTGCTGGCCAACGACGTGCTGGTGGCCGTCACGGGCTGCTCGGCCGTCGCGGACGCGAAGGCTGGGCTGCTGGCCCCGGAGGCCGCCGAGCAGTACGCCGGCAAGGGCCTGCGCGAAATCTGCCGGGCGGTGGGCATCCCGCCGGTGCTGCACTTCGGCTCGTGCGTGGACATCAGCCGCATACTGATCGTGCTGTCCAACGTCGTGGCAGAGGGCGGCCTGGGCAAGAGCATAGCGGAGGTGCCGGTGGCCGCGGCCGCGCCGGAGTGGATGAGCGAGAAGGCCGTCGCCATCGGCTTCTACGCGGTCGCATCAGGCGTCTACACGGTGCTGGGCCAGCCGCTTCCGGTCCAGGGCGCGCCGGGCCTGACGAAGTTCCTCTGCGGCGACATCGAGGAGATATTCGGCGGCAAGTTCGCCTTCGAGTCCGACCCGGTCAAGGCCGCGCACATGATGATCGACCACATCGACGCCAAGCGCGCCGCGCTGCACCTGCCCGGCCCGATGTACGAAGTGCCCTACGCCCCCAAGACGGCGGTGCAGGCAAAGGCCGGCTGAGGTCCTACTGTGAATAGCATCCTATGAGTCCTATGGGTCCTATTGGTCCTATTAGTCCTATCGGCCCCGCAGGGAATAGGACCAATAGGACGCATAGGACGAACAGGACAAATAAGAGGTCGTTATGCCGAAAATGATTGTCGTTGACGATCAGCGGTGCCTGGGATGCCGTAGCTGCATGCTACAGTGCGCGCTGGCGCACAGCGAGGCCAACAACCTGGCCGAGGCGCTCAACTCGCCGACGCCCCCTCAGCCGCGCGTCCACATCGAGGCGGTGGGCGCGGGCGGCATGCCGCTCCAGTGCCGCCACTGCGAGGACGCCCCGTGCCTGGAGGCCTGCCCCACCGAGGCGATCAACCGCCCCGACCCCAACGGGCCGATCCTCATGGAGGCCGAGCGTTGCATCGGCTGCAAGTTCTGCCTGCTCGTCTGTCCGTTCGGCGTGATCGACCTGTCGCGGGACGGCAAGGCGATGATCAAGTGCGACCTGTGCATCGAGCGCACGGCCGCCGGCAAGGAGCCGGCCTGCGTGTCGGCCTGCCCGACGGGCGCGCTGAAGTTCCAGGAGGTCGGCGAGTTCCTCAAACAGCGCAGGCGACAGGCCGGTGCGCAACTGGCGGCGGCCAAGGCGGGCGGAGACAAGAAGTAGAGAGTAGGGAGTGGAGAGTAGAAAGTGGGGTGTGGGGCGTGCGGAGTCGAGACAAGACAGCGCAGGGAAGAGGCGAGATGGATAAGGCGACAAGCAACCGGCAGAAGCAAACCGGCTGGACGAAGCCGACGCCCGATGTGCACTCCCTACTCCCTACTCTCTACTCTCCGCGTTTATCTGTCGTGACGGCTGGCTGCGCGGCTGGCCTGACCTCCGGGCATCGGGAGGCCTCCCGATGATCACGGTCATGGTCTGTGTCGGCAGTTCGTGCCACGTCAAGGGCGCGCGGGGCCTGATCGAGCGGTTCGACGAGATCGTCCGCCAACACGGCCTGCGGGACAAGGTGACGCTCAAGGGCTCGTTCTGCATGGAGCGGTGCGGCGAGGGCGGGGTCAACTGGCAGATCGACGCCGAGCAGTTCACCAGCCCCAACCAGGAGCACGCCGTCGCGATCTTCCGGGAGAAGGTGCTCAAGCCGTGCGGCGTCGCGGCCGGCGCAGGGCCGGACGGGAAGGGGCGCGAATGACCCCGTCCGACGGCGAAATCCAGGCCGCACAGTCCAGCGCCATCCTCCGCAACACGCCCAACGGCGTGCTGATGGTCGGACGGGACACGCGGATTCGCTTCGAGAACCCGTCCTTCCGGCGAATGTTCCATTGCCAGGGCGAGACGGTGATCGGGCGTCCCGCCGCGGAGATACTCCATTCCTCGTGCTTCGAGCGGGCCATCGCCGCGGGCGGCCACCTGATGGTCAAGGAGACAATCCCGCAGCACGACCTCACCTTCCGCGCGGGGCTTTTTCCGCTGGAGGGCGAGGACCTGTTCTGCGGCATCTTCATCGACATCACCGAGGAGGAGCACGCCCGCGAGCAGCTCCGCATCGTCCGCGCGCAGACCCTCCAGCGGGCGCAGGAGGTCATCGAGCGCCAGATGCAGACCGCCCAGGAGATCGCGCGCCTGCTCGGCGAGACGACCGCCGAGACCAAGGTGCTTCTGGTCAAGCTGATGTCCCTGTTCCAGGAGGAGCCCGACCGATGAGGCTCTACTACGAATGGGGCGTCAAGCAGCTTCGCAAGCGCAACGAGGAGTTGTGCGGCGACAGCGTGGTCGTGTCGCGCCATTCCGACTCGGTGACGCTGGCGCTGTCCGACGGGCTCGGCAGCGGCGTGAAGGCCAACATCCTGGCCACGCTGACCACGCGGATAGCGATGCACCTGCTCCAGAACGAGCTGCCGCTGACGGAAGTGGTCGAGACGCTCGGCAAGACGCTGCCGGTCTGCCAGGTCCGCAAGCTGGCATACAGCACGTTCGCCATCGCGCAGTTCTTCGGCGAGGGTCACGCGCGGATCGTGGAGTTCGACAGTCCGCCCGCGATCCTGCTCCGCCAGCGCCGTCACGTGCCGCTGCCCTACCACGAGCGGGAGATCGGCGGCAAGACCATCCGCGAGACGGTGGTTGACCTGGCGATGGGCGACTGGATCGTGTTCGTCTCCGACGGCGTGCTCAACGCCGGCATCGGCGGCGTCTACCCGCTGGGCTGGGGCTACGAGCAGACCTGGCGCTACCTGGAGGAGCACTCGCACCCGGAGCGGACGGCGCAGGAGCTGGCCGACACGCTCGGCGGCGCGGTGACGGACCTCTACGCCGGGCCGCCCGGCGACGACGTGAGCATCGTCGCCATCAAGGTGCGCCACAAGCTGACGGCCACCATCCTGACCGGCCCGCCCGTGGCAAAGAGCCTCGACGAGCAGACCGTCGATGCGTTCCTCAAGCACCACGGGCTTCACGTGGTCTGCGGCGGCACGACGGCAAAGGTGGTCTCCCGCCACACGGGACAGCCGCTGGAGGTGGACCTTGAGACCATGCGGCCGGATGTCCCCCCCACCGCCCGCCTCAGGAACATCGACCTGGTCACCGAGGGAATCCTGACGCTGACGCGGGCCAATGAACTGCTGAAAAACGGCGCGACCAAGGAGAAAGTCCGCTTCCAGACCGACGGGGCATCCTCGCTGGTGCGGGTGATGCTCGGCGCGGACCATGTGCATTTCATCGTGGGCATGGCCGTCAACCCGGCGCATCAGAATCCCAACCTGCCCGGCGTGCTGGACATGAAGCTGGCGGTCGTGCGGGCGATCGCCAACGAACTGGCCAAGAGAGGCGTGGAGGCCACCATCGAGTCGGTGTAGCCTCGCGCGGTTGACAAGGAAGGCACGAAAAATGGATACTCAGGACCGTGCGGCCGTCAGGCGTGAAACGCCGGTCCTGGAGCGGGATGGACGTGAAATGGCCGAGAACGAGAAGATCATCGACGAGATCGTCGAGCGTTACGACGGCGAGATCGGCATGCTGATCCCGATGATGCAGGACCTCCAGTCATCCTGCGGATACCTGCCGGCGGAGCACCTGCGGCGGCTGGCAGCGAAGCTGGACGTGCCGCTGAGCCGCCTGTACGCGGTGGCGACGTTCTACTCATCCTTCCGCCTGGCCCCCAAGGGGCTGCACGAGGTGACGCTGTGCGTGGGCACTGTCTGCTACCTCAAGGGCTCGGGGCAGATTTCGGAGATGATCAGCAAGGAGTTCCAGGTGACGCCCGGCGGCACGACGCCGGACGGGCTGTTCTCGTTCCAGCCGGTCAACTGCGTGGGGGCGTGCGCGGTCGCCCCGGTGATGATCGTGGACGGGACGTATCACGACGGCATCACGCCCGAATCCGTCAGGAAGATCCTCCAGGGCCTGTCCGCGGAAGCACCCGCCAAGGTGGAGGCCAGGAAGTGACAGTGGCTGAAGCAACCAGGTTGGCCGGGCCGGCGGACCTCGACCGCCTGCGCGACGAAGTCAAGGGCAGGCTGGACCCCTCCGTGCGGCGCGTGCGAGTGTGCGGCGGTCCCGGCTGCGTGGCCAAGGGGGCGCTGAAGATCTTCGAGCAGTTCAAGCGGGCAGTGGCGGAGTCCGGCGCGAACGTCCGCGTCGAGGCCAAGTGCGTCGGCTGCCACGGGCTTTGCGAGCGCGGGCCCATCGTCATCGTCGATCCCGGCAACATCTTCTACCAGCAGGTCGAGGAGCCGGACGTCGCCGAGATATTCCGCGAAACTGTGATCGGCGGCCGCCTGGTCGAGCGCCTCCTGTATTCGGCCATGCCCGAAGGCCCGAGGGCCAAGACCCCGGATGAAATCCCCTTCTACAAGGCGCAGCGGCGGATCGCGCTGGCCGGCAACGGCGTGATCGACCCGGAGAGCATCGAGGAATACATCGCCTCGGGCGGCTATTCGGCCCTGGCCAAGGCCCTGTTCAAGATGAAGCCGGAGGACGTGCTGGAGGAGGTGGAGAAGTCCGGGCTTCGCGGGCGCGGCGGCGGCGGGTTCCCCACCGGCAGGAAGTGGCGCTCGTGCCGCGAGGCGCACGGCGAGCCGAAGTACGTCATCTGCAACGGCGACGAGGGCGACCCCGGCGCGTTCATGGACCGCGTGGTCATGGAAGGCAACCCGCACTCGGTGCTGGAAGGGATGATCATCGGCGCCTACGCCATCGGCTCGCACCAGGGCTACATCTACGTCCGCAACGAGTATCCGCTGTCGGTCGTGCGCCTGAAGGCGGCCATCGGCCAGGCGCGCGGCATGGGCCTGCTGGGTCAGGACATACTGGGCAGCGGCTTTTCCTTCGACATCCGCATCAACCGCGGCGGCGGCGCGTTCGTCTGCGGCGAATCGACCGCGCTGATGGCCTCGCTGGAGGGCCGGCCGGGCGAGCCGAGGGCCAAGTACGTCCACACCGTCGAGCACGGCCTGTGGGACAAGCCCACCAATCTCAACAATGTCGAGACGTGGGCCAACGTGCCGGCAATCATCAACCGGGGCGCGGCGTGGTTCGCCGCCATCGGCACGCCGAAGTCCAAGGGCACGAAGGTCTTCAGCCTCGTCGGCCAGATCACCAACACCGGGCTGGTCGAGGTGCCGATGGGCATGACGCTGCGGCAGATCATCGAGGACGTCGGCGGCGGGGTGAAGGGCGGCAAGGCGTTCAAGGCCGTCCAGACGGGCGGGCCGTCCGGCGGCTGCATACCCGCGCAGTACCTCGACACGCCGGTCGATTTCGACGAGCTGACCAGGCTGGGCTCCATGATGGGCTCCGGCGGCATGATCGTCATGGACGAGGACACGTGCATGGTCAACGTCGCCAAGTACTTCCTGAAATTCCTCCGCGAGGAGTCCTGCGGCAAATGCACCCCCTGCCGCGAGGGGCTGGCGCAGATGCAGCACATCCTGGAGCGGATCACCAAGGGCAAGGGCGAGGAAGGCGACGTGGAGCGCCTGGCGGACATGGGCCGCATCATGGAGGCGGCCAGCCTGTGCGCCCTTGGCAAGACGGCCGCCAACCCCGTCATGTCCACCATCCGCTACTTCCGCGATGAGTATGATGTCCACATACGCCAGAAGCGCTGCCCCGCCAAGACGTGCCGGGGCCTGTTCCGCTACAGGATCGACGCGGCCAAGTGCAAGGCCTGCGGAATCTGCCGCAAGGCCTGCCCGGTCTCCGCAATCAGCGGCGAGAAGAAGGTGGCGCACGTGATCGACCAGGAGAAGTGTACGCTCTGCGGGACGTGCATCGAGAAGTGCCCGTTCGCGGCTGTTCTGAAGGTGTGACGCGGAACTTGTTCAACGCGGAGAGCGCAGAGATCGCAGAGCGAAGGAAGGCTGGAGACACACGCGGCGAGGCGACGGATGAACGAGAAGATGAAACTGGACCGGTCAGCCGCCACCCGGCTTGATCCTTTGTCCTTCTTCACTCTCTCTGCGTTCTCCGCGGCCTCTGCGTTGAGGAAGGGCGCGGGCCGGGGACCAGGGCCCCGCCAGGAGTTGCGATAGTGCCGAAGGTGACGATAGACGATCGCCAGGTTGAGGTCGAGACCGGCGCGACGATCCTCGACGCCGCCAGGAAGGCCGGCGTCTGGATACCGACGCTGTGCTTCCACCCCGCGCTGACGCCGATGGCGACCTGCCGGCTGTGCATGGTCGAGCTGGACCGCGGCAACTGGCGGCAGATGGTGACATCCTGCAACTACCCGGTTCGGCGCGACGCCAGGGTATTCGTGAACAGCGAGGCGGCCGTCAAGGCCCGGCAGGGCGTGATGCAGTTGCTCCTGGCCCGCGCGCCGGAGAACAAGCAGCTCAAGGCCCTGGCCCGCCGCATGGGCGTGGAGGGCACCCCGTACCCGACCGTCAGCGTCGCGCAGCGCGACTGCGTGCTGTGCGGGCTATGCACGGCCGTGTGCGAGGAAATCATGGGCCGCTCGGCCATCTCGTTCGCGGGCCGCGGGCCGGAGCGGGCGGTGAGCACGCCATTCCGCCAGCCGTCCGAGACGTGCATCGCCTGCGGCGCCTGCGCGATCGTCTGCCCCGTGGGGACGATCCAGGTGCGAGTCCACGAGGACACCCAGGAAGTCGAGATTTCCCCGTTCAAGACGCGGGCCAGGTTGCTGGCCTGCTCGCGGTGCGGCGCGAAGCTCGCCAGCGCGCCGGCGTCGGATGAGGCCCTCAAGGCCTTCGTTGGCGACTGGGCGAAGTATCGCCAGCTCGCCCGGCTGTGCCCCAGGTGCAGACGAAAGGCCGCGGCCCAGACGGCGGGCGGAGTGCGAAAAGGCAGCCGATAGGAAGGCGGCCGTAGGTCAGTGAAGGATCGTCGATTGCAGATTGCAGATTGAAAGAAGGACGCAAGCACGAACGATCTGCCTGCTCGATCCGCAATCCGAAATCCAGAATCTGAAATCTGAAATTTGAGGCTTGGAAACCTAGACAGGAGTGTCAAATGTCGCGAGAGGTCATGGCAGCGGTCATTCGAGGCGCCCACGGATTCGTGGATGAGGCGCAGAAGAAGCTCGACGAGGCCATCGCCGCCAAGGGCGAAGGGCAGAAGGTCGAGTTCCCCGGCACGGCCTTCTACATGCCGATGATCTACGCGCTCACCGGGCGCGAGGTCAAGACGCTGGGCGACTTCAAGCCCGTCATGGAGCACTGCCATGAGCTGGTCGGCCCCCCGCCGGCCGAGCAGGTGTGGCTGCCGTACCTGGGCGCGGGCCTCGACGCCGGCATCGCAACGCTGCTGTCCCTCGAGATCACCTGCGCGATGCGATACCTGAACAACGAGCCGGTGGAGGAGGGCTGCACGGGCTTCATCTCCGACACGATCCTCCGCGAGCTCGGCATCCAGCTTGTGGACGGGCGCATGCCGGGCTTCGCGGCCATACTCGGCCCGGCCCCCACCAACGAGATCGCCGTCCACGTCGTCCGCGAGCTACAGAAGCGGAGCATCCTGACATTCCTCCTGTGCAACCGCGACTCCAAGAGCATGAAGGACCAGCTCGTCGCCGAGGGCGTGGAGCTCGGTTGGGACACGTACATCGTTCCGGTCGGCCGGGACACGCAGAGCGCGATATACGTGCTCGACTGGGCGATGCGCGGCGCGCTGACCTTCGGCGGGCACAAGGGCGGCGACTGGAAGAGCTGCCTGAAGTACACCAAGGACCGCATCTTCGCCTTCGGCATCACGTTCGGGCCGATACCGGATGACTGGTACGCCGTCGGCTCCGGCGCGATCAACATGGGCTTCCCGGTCATCTCCGACCACGCCTCCACGCCGGAGGTCCGGCCGACCGGCGTGACGACGTACGAGGCGCTGGTCCGCCAGACCGACCACAAGCAGATCGTGCCGACGTGCATCGAGGTCCGCGGCGTCAAGGTCAAGATCGAGACCATCGACATCCCGGTGTCGTATTCGCCGGCGTTCGAGGGCGAGCGCGTCCGGAAGGAGGACATGCACGTCCAGTTCGGCGGCAAGTACTCCAAGGCGGTCGAGCTGCTGGAGGCGGATGAGTTCGAGGCCGTCACCGACGGCGAGATCACCGTCCACGGCCAGGACCTGGACGCGGTGAAGGTCGGCGGCGCGATCGACCTTGGCATCAACGTCAAGGTCGCCGGGCGGAAGATGAAGAAGGACTTCGAGGGCATCCTCGAGCGCCAGATGCACCGCTGGTGCAACGAGGCGATGGGCTTCATGCACACCGGCCAGCGGGACCTGATCTGGTGCCGGTTCAGCAAGGCGGCGGTGGCGGCCGGCTTCCGGCTCAGGCACATCGGCGTCATCCTTCACGCCAAGCTGCACGACGAGTACGCGGGCATCGTCGACAAGGTGGCCGTCACGGTCACAACCGTGCCCGCGGAGGTGGCGGCGCTCATCCAGAGGGCGCAGCCCCTCTACGCGGCGCGCGACGAGCGCGTCGCGGGCATGACCGATGAGTCGGTGGACACGTTCTACTCCTGCACGCTCTGCCAGTCGTTCGCCCCCAACCACGTGTGCATAATAACGCCGGAGCGGCTGGGGCTCTGCGGCGCGTACAACTGGCTGGACGGGCAGGCGGCCTACGAGATCAACCCGCTGGGCTGCAACCGCCCGGTGCAGAAGGGCAAGTGCATCGACGAGCGGTGCGGCGAGTGGGAGGGCGTCAACAAGTTCGTCCACGAGAAGTCCAACGGCTCGGTGGAGCGCTTCAGCGCTTACAGCATGATGACCAACCCGATGACCTCGTGCGGGTGCTTCGAGTGCATCGTGGCCATCGTGCCGGAGGCCAACGGCGTGATGATCGTCAACCGCGAATACGCTGGCGAGACGCCCATCGGCATGCCGTTCTCGACGCTGGCCGGCAGCGTCGGCGGCGGCGCGCAGACGCCGGGGTTCCTCGGCGTCGGGCGGCTCTACCTGACCAGCCGCAAGTTCATCAGCGCGGAGGGCGGCCTGCCGCGATTGGTATGGATGCCCAAGGACCTCAAGGAGCACATGCGCGAGCGGCTCGAGAAGCGCGCCGCCGAGATCGGCCAGGCCGGCCTGGTCGACAAGATCGCCGATGAGACGGTGGCCACCAACTCCGAAAAGCTTTTGGAGCACCTGGCCGCGGTGGACCACCCGGCACTGAAGATGGACCCGATAATGTAAAGAGCATCATCCGGCGGACGGGAAACTGCCGGGCGCGAAATGACCTGAGAACAGGAGAGAAGGCATGGCACTGACAGGACTTGAGATATTCAAGCGCTTGCCCAAGCAGAACTGCAAGGAGTGCGGGCTGCCGACGTGCCTGGCGTTCGCGATGAAGGTCGCGGCCGGGCAGGCCGGGCTGGACAGTTGCCCGCGGCTGACGCCCGAGGCGCGGGAGGCCCTGGGCGAGGCGTCGGCCCCGCCGCAGCGGCTGATCAAGATCGGCCCCGACCCCAAGCCCATCGAGATCGGCCAGGAGACGGTCCTGTTCCGCCACGACGAGAAGTTCCACCACCCCACGGCCGTGGCGCTGACCATCTCCGACACGCTCGACGAGGCCGGCCTCCGCGCAAAGTGCGCGGCGTTCAAGGAGCTCGCCTTCACGCGCGTCGGGCAGACGCTTCGCCCGGACATGGTCGCCCTGCTGGATGAGTCCGGCTCGGCCGACAAGATGCTCGCCGCCGCCAAGGTCATCTACAACGAGCTTGGCGTGCCGATGGTGCTGGTCACCCGCAACATCCAGGCCCTGTCGGCGATCGCTGTCGGGCCGCTGGCCGGCGGACGGCCGGTGCTGTTCTACACGGGCGAAGGCTCGGTGGATGAGCTGGCCGACGTGGCCAAGAAGGCCTCCGCGCCGCTGTGCGTGGCGGGCGAGCTGGACTGCGTCGCCAAGTGCGTCGAGGCGCTGGCCGCCAAGGGAGTCAAGGACGTGCTTATCTCCCCCGGCGCGGTCGGCGCGGCCAAGGCCCTGGCCTTCCTGACGCAGACCCGCCGCGCGGCCCTGGTCAAGAAGTTCCGCCCGCTGGGCTGCCCGGTGGTGGCGCTGGCCTGCGGCGAGGACAAGACGGCCGCCGCCCTGGACGCCTGCGCCTACGTCGCCAAGTACGCGGGCGTCGTCATCAGCGACGCGTGGGACCCCACGCTCCTGCTGCCCATCCTTACCACCCGGCAGAACATCTACACCGACCCGCAGAAGCCCGTACAGGTCGAGCCAAAGCTCTACGAGATCGGCGAGGTCAGCGACACCAGCCCGGTGCTCGTGACCACCAACTTCTCGCTGAGCTACTACTCGGTCGAGTCGGAGGTGGAGTCGGCCCGCATCCCCTGCCGCATCCTCGCCGTGGACACCGAGGGCACGAGCGTGCTGACCGCGTGGGCGGCCGACAAATTCAACGCCGACAAGATCACCGCCGCCCTGAAGTCCAGCGGCGTCGAGCAGAAGGTCAAGCACCGCCAGCTCGTCATCCCCGGCCACGTGGCGGTCATCGCGATGTCCCTGGCGGATGCATCCGGCTGGAAGGTGCTGGTGGGGCCCAAGGAGGCATCGGGCATCGGACCGTTCCTGAAGAAGGACTGGAAGGTGGCCTGAGAGTGGGGCTTGTCCACTGGAAACCGGGTATGCGGCACATGATTGAAGGCCGTGGAGCTGCCTTTTGCATTCCGCACTTTGCCTTCTGCCTTGGGCGTGAAGGCAAGATGCGTGGGGCAAGGTGCAGAAGGCAAAGTGCAGAGCAATGACCAAGACCTGTAAGGTCCAGTTCCGCCCCAAGGACACCACCGTCGAGGTGCCCCAGGGCACTACCCTCCTGGCGGCGGCCAACCAGGCCGGCGTGTTCGTCAACAGCCTGTGCGGGGGCGACGGCGTGTGCGGGCGCTGCCGGGTCATCGTCCGCAAGGGCAAGGCCGTCGGCGGCACGACCGAGTTTTTCACCCGCGAGGAGATCCAGAGGGGCTACTTCCTGGCTTGCCAGGCGCGGGTCGAGACGGACCTGGTCGTCGATGTGCCGCCCGAGACGCGCCAGGCCGCCGGACCCAAGCACGCGGTGGAGCAGGTGCCGTTCCTGGCCGAGCTAAGCAAGGCCGTCGGCCGCGAGATCGAGGTCAACCCGCTGGTCCGCAAGAGCTTCCTCCAGCTCAAGCCCCCAACCCTCGAGGACAACATCGCGGACCTGGCCCGCCTGGAGCATGCGCTGGGGCGGACGATGCCCGGCCGCGAGTTCCAGATGGGCCTGAAGGTGACGCGGCGGCTGCCGCACGTGCTCCGCAGGAGCGACTGGAAGGTGACGGCCGTCACCGCCCACCGCGGGGCGCTGACCGAGATCATCGACGTGGAGGCCGGCGACACGACGCGCCGCAACTTCTGCATCGCCGCCGACATCGGCACGACCACCATCGTCTGCCACCTGGTCGATTTGCAGGATGGCCAGACCCTGGGCCGCGCCGCCAAGTACAATTCGCAGGCGGCCTACGGCGCGGACTTCATCCGCCGCATCATCCACGCATCGGGCAGCGAGGCCGGCGAGAACACGCTCCGCCAGGCGGTCGTGGGCGACGTGAACGAGCTGATCAAGCAGTTGACCACGAAGTACCGGCTGGGCACGGGCGACATCACCGTCATCGCGGCGGCCGGCAACACGGCCATGATGCACCTGATGCTCGGCCTGCCGGCGGAGAACATCCGCAAGGCGCCGTACACCGGCGTGGCGTACGACCTGCCGCCGTTCCGCGCCGCGGAGATCGGCCTTCAGATCAATCCGCGGGGCCTCTTGTACTGCGTGCCGTGCGTGGCCGGCTTCGTCGGCGGCGACGTGGTGGCCGGCATCTTCTCCACCGGCCTGGCCCGCGGCGAGGCCGTCAGGATGCTCATCGACATCGGCACCAACGGCGAGATCGCCATCGGCAACAGCGAGTTCATCGTGACGGCCAGCGCATCCGCCGGCCCGGCGTTCGAGGGCGCAGAGTGCCGCAGCGGCATGAGGGCCACCGACGGCGCGATCGACCACATCCGCCTGCTGGACGCCCGGAGCATCCTCAACTTCTCGACCATCGGCTCCTCGCCGCCGGTGGGCCTGTGCGGCACGGGGTACGTTGACCTTGTCGCCGAGATGCTCCGCGTGGGCGCGATCGACAAGACCGGGCGGCTCAACCCCCGCGCGGCCGTCGACCGGATTCGCGAGGGGCAGTACGGCGAGATGGAGTACGTCATCGTGCCGGCCGCGCAATCCGGCAACGGCAAGGACATCGCCGTCACCCAGGGCGACATCGACAACATCCGCAGGGCCAAGGGCGCGATCTTCGCCGCCTGCCGCGTGCTGCTGAAGGCCCTGAACATGACCTTCGACGACGTGTCTGAGATCCTTGTGGCCGGCGCGTTCGGGAACTTCCTCAACGTGGCCAACGCGGTGTTCATCGGCCTGCTGCCGGATCTCGCGCTCGACCGCCTGAAGTTCGTCGGCAACACGTCGATCGCAGGCGCGAAGCTGGCGGCGATTTGCTCCGGCGCGTATGACGAGATGTCCCAGATCGCCGCGCGTACGACTTATTTCGAGCTTTCCACCGACCCGACGTTCATGGACGAGTTCGTCAGCGCGTGCTTCTTCCCGCACACGCACGTCGAGCTGTTCCCCAAGGTGATGGCGGAGCTAGCCGGCCGAAAGGCGGTACCAACGTGACGGAAAATAGGGACGCACCCTATTTATTTGCCAATGGCGGGGAAAATAGGGTGCGTCCCTATTTATTGGACGTGTTATGAACGGTTCAATCATCGCATTCAGCGGCAAGGGCGGGTCGGGCAAGACGACGCTTGCCTCGCTGGTGATTCGTCAACTCTTGCGGCTGGAGGTCCGGCCGGTGCTGGCCGTCGACGCAGACCCCAACGCCACGCTCGGCCTGACGCTGGGCATGGAGATCGAGGACACCATCGCCGACCTGCGCGACCGCATGGGCCTTGCCGCGCAGAAGCCCAGCGAGATCCCGAAGGACCGGCTGATGGGCCAGGGCCTGGCGCAGCTCCTGGCGGAGGGGCCGGGGTTCGACGTACTGACGATGGGCCGGCCCGAAGGCCCCAAGTGCTATTGCTACGTCAACGGCCTGCTGCGGCGGTACCTGAAGGAACTGCGAGGCAGTTACGCCGCCGTTGTTGTGGACTGCGAGGCCGGGATGGAGTATCTTTCCCGCCTGACGGTCGACGACGTGGACGCCCTGGTGCTGGTGGCCGAGGCGACGGCCGTCGGGCTTACCAGCGCCCGGCGGATCTCCGCCCTGGCCGACTCGCTGCCAATCCGCGTCGCGCGGCGGGTGCTGGCGTTGAACAAGATCGGACCTCTGGGCCTGTCGGGGCCAGTTCAGAAAGCCGCGGCGGCCCTTGCGGTGGATGGGACAGTTCATGTCCCGTTCGACGACGACCTGTACCGGCGATGCGTTCAGGGCGCCGCGGTGGATGATGACGCGGGCGGCGTGGCCCGCGAGGCGGCCGGCGAAATCGCCCGACTGTGCCTCGGACGGCCGCAGTTGCAGCCAGAGCAAGCCAATTCGAAGGAGAGCATAAGATGACCGCGATCCCCGATGTCTCCGAGAAGTGGACCGGCAAGGTCAATTCCGTTACCATCGGCGCGACGGCCGAGCAGGGCGGCACGCGAACCAAGACCGTCACGGTCGGCGGCGGCGCGACGCTGCCGTTCCTGGCGTTCGAGGGCTCGACCGGCACTCGCCAGGCCATCGCCGTCGAGGTCTGGGACGCCGGCGGGCAGACCTGGCCCGACGCCCTCCAGAACGCCTATGGCGACGCCATGTCCTCGCCCGGCGCCTGGGCGAAGAAGGCGGTCGAGTTCGGCGCGGAGATGATCTGCCTGCGCCTCATGGGCGCGCACCCGGACTTCGGCGACCGCTCGCCGCGGCAGTGCGCCGACGCGGTGAAGGAGGTGCTGTCGGCCGTCGGGGTTCCGCTGATCATCTGGGGCTGCGGCGTGGACGAGAAGAACAACCAGATACTCCCGGCCGTTTCCGCCGCGGCCAAGGGCGAGAACTGCCTCATCGGCACGGCCCGCGAGAAGAACTACCGCACGGCCGTCGCCGTGTGCCTGGCGGACAAGCACAAGCTCATCGCGGAAAGCCCGCTGGACATCAACATCGCCAAGCAGGTCAACATCCTGTGTACCGACGCCGGTTTCAACCTGGCCGACATCGTCATCTTCCCCACGACCGGCGCGCTGGGCTACGGGATGGAGTACGTCTACAGCATCCAGGAGCGCGGGCGGCTGGCGGCGCTCCGCGGCGACAAGCTGCTTGGCCAGCCGGTCATCGCGGATGTTGGCTTCGAGGCATGGCGGGCCAAGGAGGCCAAGGCGCCGCAATTCCCGTCGGTCACGGATCAAAACCGCGACCAGTGGGGCGTCATGTGGGAGTCGGCGACGGCCACCGTGCTGCTCCAGTCGGGCGTGGAGCTGCTGATAATGCGCCACCCGGCCGCCATTGCGAACGTGAAGAAGGTCCTCAACCGGTTCCTGCCGGGGTGAATTGCGAACCCAGCAGTCATGTTCGTCCTGTTCGTCTTATCAGTCCTATTTCCCGCCGGGCTGATAGGACTTATAAGACATATAGGAAGCAATGGCCAACGCGAAGGCAAACTGAATACAGAACAAGAAAGGACAGGACATGTACGTCTTCGGCGAGCGCATCAACGGGATGTTCTCGGATGTCAAGGAAGCCATCCGCAACAAGAACGCGCAGGTGATCCAGGACCTTGCCAAGCGCCAGATGGCGGCCGGGGCCTACGCGCTGGATGTGAACGTGGGGCCGGCCGTCGCCGACGCCAAGGGCGCGATGCTCTGGCTGGTCGAGACCATACGCGCGGTTAGCGACGCTCCGCTGGCCATCGACACCGCCAAGTGGGACGTGATGGCGGCCGTCATCCCACAGGTGCCGGGCAGGAAGATCATCAACTCAACCAAGGCCGACCCGGAGCTTGCCACCAAGTACGCGGGCCTTGCCAAGGAGAACGGCGCGGCCCTCATCGGGCTGACCATCGACGCCAACGGCGTGCCGGGCAACGTCGACAAGCGCGTCGAGCTCGGGGCACAGCTCATCACCATCGCGATGGAGGCGGGCCTGGAAACCGACAGGCTCTTCATCGACCCGATCATCCTGCCGGTGAACGTGGCCCCCAAGAACCCCGGCCACTGCATGGCCGCCATCGCGCAGCTAAAGGCGTTCTCCGACCCGCCGCCGCACCTGCTGCTGGGGCTGTCCAACGTCTCGCAGCGGTGCTCCAACCGCGGCCTGATCAACCGGACGTACCTGGCGATGGCCATGTCGCAGGGCCTGGACTCGGCCATCATGGACCCGCTGGACAAGGAGCTGATGGACACGGCCATCACCGCCGAACTGCTCCAGGAGAAGATGATCTACTGCGATTCGTTCCTGGACGCGGCAAGGCACTCGGCGAAGGCGTAGCCTCGGTAACGTCCCACTCGCGCTGTCGTACTATACTTGAGCAGGCGTGGAGGAAGACCGAGCACGCCCAAGGCGAGTGCAAGCATGAACAAGTGCCCCGGACAGATGGTGTCGCGGAACCTGGACAGCGTCCTGGTCCCCTGCCCGCACTGCGGGCGGATAAACGAGTTCTTCACCGACGAGCCCAAGCGCCGCTGCCGGTGCGGGCAGTTGATCCTTCGGGAGTCGCTGCCGAGCTGCGCCGACTGGTGCCCGGCGGCCGCGATGTGTTTGGGCGAAGCAATCGACGCCCGCGAACTGGAGAAGCGCGTCGCCCAGGTCAAGGATGATCCCAAGGCGGCCGCCTGCCTCGCGAGCATTCGCGAGAAGCTGGCCAAGGCCGGAAAACCAGCCGATGAGCCTTCCTCAAAGAGGTACTGATATCCCCGCACGCGCGGCAGGCCCGATTTCACCCGCGCTTCGCGCGCCTGCGAGCGATGCCGCCAGGCCGGCCGGAATTCCTCCCAAGCAGCACAACTACGAGGACGCCGTGCGGTTGGCGATGGCGGCGGTGCGCCGCCAGAGCGCGGAGCAGCTCGAATGGCTCGGTGCCCGCCCCGAGGGCCGGGGGCGATGGTCGGTTCAGGCGCTTGATGAGATGCTAACGGTCGACCTGGCCGCGGGCACTGTGGCCGCCTCTTCCAGCGGGCCAGTAAGCGTGTGGTGGAAGATGCTGGCCCTGCACTACCTTGGCGTGGCCGGCCGGCCGGCCGAACTGCCGCCATCGCTGATCTTCGCGGACCTGCCGGGCGGCCGGGTGTATGCGCCGGTATATCAGGCCCGCGTGATCCAGCGATTGTGCCGGACGGCCGGGCGCGACCGCGCGACTCTCCTGGCGGCGGCGCGGGCCATCGGCGGACAGGAGGCCGGCGATTTCCCGGCCCGCGACCTGACGGCCGACTTCCGCATGTTCCCGCGCGTCTCGCTGAGGCTGGTCTGGCACGCGGGCGACGATGAGTTCAGCCCCTCCGCGACGATCCTCCTGCCGGCGAACATCGAGGCGTTTTTCTGCATCGAGGACATCACCGTCCTTTCGGAGTCGCTCGTTGGCCGTTTGTCTGGCAAGAGATAAAATGCAAAATTCGGAATTGCCAAATGCCGAAGGAATTACAAAGGACCAATGCCAAGACTCACGCGGCGCCCATTGAGCATTTGTCATTTTGTCCTTAGCATTCTTTTGGCATCTGCAAATTACTAATTCGTCATTGAGCATGAAACCCCTCTACGTTACCGGGACGCAGCGTCACGCGGGCAAGACCACGTTCTGCGTCGGGCTCGTCCACGCCCTTCGCGGCCGGGGCATGAGCATCGGCTACGCCAAGCCGCTGGGCCAGCGCGTGGGCGTCGTCGCGGGCGAGGTCATCCACGACGACGCGCTTGTGGTCTCCCAGGCGATGGCCGGCGAGGGCGGCACGGCGCAGGCCTCGACGATGGCCGTGCCGCTGACACGCGGGCGGGTCGAGAAGGAGATCTACGACCTCAACACGCCGCAGCTCGCGGGCAAGGTGTCGGCCATCGTCGACAAGCTCCGCGAGGCCAACGACCTGGTCATCATCGAGGGGATGGGCCACGTCGCCGCCGGCTCGTGCCTCCGGATGTCGGCGGCCGACGTCGCCCGCATCATCGACGCGCCATGCCTGATCGTCAGCGGCGGCGGCATCGGAAGGGCCATCGACGACATCAGCATGTGCGCCACGTTCATCACCGCCCACGGCGCCAGGCTCCTGGGCGCGGTGGTCAACAAGGTCTGGCCGGAGAAGTACGCCCGCATCAAGGAGGCCACGACCAAGGGCCTGGAGATCCTCGGCATCCACTCGTTCGGCACGGTCCCCTACGAGGAAGTGCTGGCGACGCCGACGTTCGGGCAGGTGGTCGAGGAGTTCAACGGCGAGGTGCTCTGCGGGCACGCGGCGCTGGGCAATCGCGTGGGCAAGGCCGTCGTCGCCGCGATGGAGGCCGACCACATGGTCAGCTACCTCAAGGACCGCGCGATGGTCATCACGCCCGGCGACCGCAGCGACAACATCCTGGCCATCCTCAGCCTGCACATGCTCAGCACCGACGACCGCCCGGTCGCGGGCATCGTCCTGACCGGCGGTTTCCGCCCATCCGCGAACGTCATCAACCTCATGTCGCACTCCGGCCTGCCCGTGATGCTCTGCCGCGAGGACACCTACACGCTGGCGACGCGGATGGGCGAGCTGGTCTTCAAGATCAAGCCCAACGACAAGGACCGCCTCGAGACGGCCATGTGCCTGGTCAGCGAGTACGTCGACGTGAATGGAATCCTCGAAGGCCTCAAGGAGTAGCGGGGCTCACCAATGACCCAACAGGAACAAGGCGCGCCCGGCGAGTGGTTCTGCCTGGTCGACGGCAAGCCGTACGGCCCGGCCGCTCAGGCCGATGTCGTCGCGGCGCTTCGGGCCGGGCGACTCGGGCCCGCCACGCTGGTCTGGCGCCAGGGCATGGCGCAATGGGTTGCCGTGGGCGCGGTGGCCGAGTTCGCGGCGCACCTTCCGGCGATCGCGCCGGGCGCGCTGCCTCCGCCGTTGCCGCGGACGCCGCCCGTGGAGTCGCCGGCCGGCCGCAAGGCGGCCGCGTGGATATTCGGCTTCCACGATGACAGCACCAAGGCCTACCACCAGGGACGCCTAATAGGCTCGATCGACTCGCTGATCTTCGGCTTCCTGTCCCTCATACCGGTATTCGGGGTCGTCTTCGCGATCATGTCGATCCCGGTGGCGACCAAGGCGATCCGCCGCGCCAGGACGGAGCCGGGGCGCTACAGCGGCACAGGGATGGCCGTCGCGGGCCTGGTGCTGAGCTGCGTGTCGCTGGCCTACCACGCGTTGTTCGTCTTGTTCATGTTCATCCGCTGAGTTGCGGGATGCGATCATGCTGAGCGATTCCGCGCCCTTGCCAACGAACATGCGAGAGCTATGGCCGCTGCTGCTTGGCCTGGCGGCGGTGGCCCTTGTCCTGGCCTGGGTTATATGGCGGGCGATTGCCTGGGTCTGCCTTCGCGGCCGGAGGAGAATGACAGGACCACAGAAGGGCTCGCCACGGCATTCAAGGAAGAGAGCCGGATAGTTTACCGCCCTTCGGGGCCCGGCCTCAGCCGTTGGGAGTCTGCGCCGGCCGGGACGCCTTGTGAAGTCCGAAGCGCGGCTGGGGCGGTTCAATATCTACGGCCGCAGGAGATCGGGCGATGCCACTGTCCAGAATCTGTCCGGCAGCGGGGGTCTTGGTCCTATTGGTTCAGGCGGCAGCGGTTGCGGAAGCCCCTCCCAGAATAGTCGCCGGGCCGCTTGTAGAAGGAGCAGGCGCGGGACGGATGATCGCCTTCGAAGTGGACAAGCCATGCGACGTGACCGTGAGGATCGTCGATCCGACGGGCAAGGTGGTCCGCAACCTGGCCGCGGGCATGGTGGGCCTGGAGAAGGCGGCCAAGCCGCTGGCGGCCAAGTCCTTGAAGCAGACCATCGCATGGGACGGCAAGGACGACGCCGGCAAGGAAGCGCCGGCGGGCTGCAAGGTCTCCGTGGCCGTGGGGATGGGCGCGAAGTTCGACAGGTTCATCATCTGGGAGAAAGACGCCTGTCCGAGGAGCAGGGCCAACTGCTATTACGTCGCCCCTGACGGCCAGTGCTACGTGAACCAGTCAACCGGCACGCACGTTGACACGCTGCGCGTGTTCGACGCGCAGGGCAAGCTCGTCCGCGAGGCCTGGCCGCCGTCGTTGAACAAGCCAAAGGAGGCGCTCCAGCGGCTAATCGACGGCCAGTGGGGCGCGACGGATTGGGACGGCGACGCCGTGCCCATCAAGGTCTGCTACAACTCGTGGTACCTGTTCGGCGTGCGCACGGGCTCCATGGCGCGGACGAGCGACGGCTATCTCGTGGGCGTGTTCATGGGCGTCGGCCAGGGGCTTTACTGCATCGGTCCCGACGACTTCCCTGTCGCCATGTCCTGGCGGCCGGCCTGGTTCGTCAGCGCGCAGAGCTACAAGACCAAGCTCCGCCTGGCGGCCGGCGTGGACGGGGACTTCTACCTTGCGGATGACTACCAGCACGTGGTCGGGCGCTTCCGGGCGAAGGATATGGCCGCCCTCGACTCCTTCACGCACAACGGCAAGGACAAGCTGGACAAGCCCCGCTACCACATCGGCGAGATCGGCAAGGCCGGCGCGGATGAGGGCCACTTCACCGGGCCGAACGACGTGGCCGTCGATGCGGACGGGAACCTGTGCATTCTCGACGGCGACAAGGTCAAGGTCTACAGCAAGTCCGGCGAGTTCATCAAGTCCGCCGACAAGGGCGCATTCCCCGCGGCTAGGCCGATTCCCCAAGCAGTGAAGGACACCGAGAAGACAACGCGGGCGCTGTGTTTTCCGACGTTCCTGAAGGCCCGCGCCGACGGCCGGCTCCTGATAATCAACGCGGGCGCGGAAGCCCCGGCCGTCGAGACCGACATCGACGGCAAGGACCCCAAGGTCCGCCAGTTCGGATGGGCCTGCCAGCCTTATCACGGCTACGCGGCCTACGACGCCGAGGGCAACTGGTACGCGGCGATGACCGTGCCCAAGCAGCCCCAGCAGATATGGAAGTACGGCCCCGACGGCAAGCGGGCCAGGTTCGGCCAGAAGGACGCCATCATCCTCCAGCAGGAGGATGACCCGTTCATTCTGAGCAAGGGCGTCTCCGTCGCCGCCAATGGCGACATATACGTGGTCGTCCAGAGGAACAAGTGGGCGACCAAGGCGCCCGACCAGACCGGCGGCGTGAAGTTCGGCGACCTCTCCGCCCGCGGCGCAGACGCCTGCCAGACCCGCGTGGACATCTACGGCCAGGACGGCGTGCTCAAGGCCAAGGGCGTCGTGAAGAGCGTCGGCATCAACGACGTCGCCCTGGACCGCGATGGCAACATCTACATCATCGACGGCACGATGTGGCACGGGGCCCAGATGGGCGCGGTCGCAAAGGGCGAATCGGTATATGGCAAGAAGCACTGGCCGTTCGCGTACCTGACGGAGGAGCAGGCGAAGCTCGACCCCAAGACCCAGTCGAACAAGCGGTACAGCCTGCTTTGCAGGCTCGTGAAGTTCTCGCCCGAGGGCGGCATCCTCGACGACGCTTCCGGCAAAGGACAGCTATGGGACTACGCCGGGGTCTCCGGCGTATCGCCGTGGAACTGCGACGCGGAATGCCCGGCCGCGCAGATCTGCATCGACCCCGATGAGCGGCTCTGGGTGCCCGATTCGTTCATGTACTGCGTCAAGGCCGTGGACAAGGCGGGCAACGAGATCATCCGCGTCGGCAAGTACGGCAACGAGGATTGCAGGGGCGGCGGAGGCGACAAGCGCCATCCCGAGATGAAGAACGTGGTGATCGACCCTGAGATACCGCTTGCCTACCCCAAGGGCATCGCGGTCCACGGCGACTGGCTGTTCATCTCGGACATGTTCGCCCACCGCGTGATGCGCTGCCGGCTGGTCTATGCGGATGCGAAGCAGGCCGCGGCGAATTGACGCTCCAGGCGAGACCGGACGTACACCTTGCCGAATGATCTCCTCACGTTGTAAGGGAAACGTTCCCGGCCCGGCCCGGTTCAATGAGTACGACCAACAGGAGATCATCCGTGTCCATGTCGCGACGACTGTCTGCACATTCGGCAGCACTCCCGACTGCCATCATCCTCGTGTTCCTTGCCTGTGCGGCCCTGGCCGCTGACATTCGTGGGGCGACGGGTCCGGCCTCAGGGCCTTCATCTTCCCCCGCCGCGACGAAGCCCCCCGCCACCGCGTCCCAGGCAACCACTCGCTCCGCTCTCCCCATCACCACCGCCAACACGCCGCAGGGCAAGCTGCTCAAGCAGTGGTGGGCCGAGGGCACGGCCGCGGGCAACGCGGGCGACTGGTACGACAACCGCGACCGCGGCCACTCCGACCTCGGCACGGCCGTCTGGCCCCAGCTCCAGCGATACGTCTACACGCCGGATGAGCTCGCCCGCCGCGCCGACTGGGCCGCCCAGCGAGTCATCCGCCCGCACGTGACCTTCGGCAACTCCTCCACCTCGGCCGGCGTCTCCAACGGCGGCAGCAACGTCCGCATGTACTACGACAACCCAAGGGGACTTGCGTTCCTCTACGAGCAGTACATCCACAACAACGTCTACATCTACCCCGAGCACGTCGACCACGACCCCGGCCACAACGGCGCCGCCCCGCTGAAGGGCTACGGCGATCTCTACCCGACGAACACTCCGTACCTCTTCACCAGCCAAGGCTCCTCCGGCACGGACCAGCCGTTCATGCGGGCCATCCCCAACACGCTGGCCGCCTTCCGCCCGGAGGTCAAGAAGAAGCTCGCGCAGGCGGGAATCCTGATGCCGACGATCCAGATGCTCCTCCGCTTCACGGCGAAGAACGTCGCCACGCCCGATGATTATCTCACCGGCAAGGCCCACCCGACGGTATTCGAGGGCGCGAACGTCGACGACCTGACGATGATGAACATGGCCCACGAGATGGCGGCCGACAACGTGCCGCCGATGATCCAGCTCAAGGTCGTCTCCGAGGATGAGCCGGTCAATGGCAAGGACTACTTCGAGCCCGGCCGCACGGAGAAGCTCGCCGACACGCCATGCGTCATCGCGCGAATCTGGCGCGCCATGCAGTATACGCGGAAGATGACCGTCTCAGCGGCCCCAAGCGTGGACCTCAACAAGCGCCCGCTGACGTTCCGCTGGGTGGTCCTCCGCGGCGACCCCGCCACGATCACCATCAAACCCGACAAGGCCGGCTCGACGGCCGAGATTGCGCTTTCGTACCCCTTCCGCCGGCCCGTCGCCGAAGGCTCTCCGCTGGAGTCCAACCGCGTCGACATCGGCGTGTTCGCCAACAACGGAGCGTACTGGTCCGCGCCTGGCTTCATCACCTTCTACGGCCTTGATTACGAGGCCCGCACGTACGACGCTGCCGGACGGCCGGTCGAGATCGGCTACGGCAACGGCGATACGACGCTCCAGGTCAACTGGCAGTCGCTTTTCGACCAGCTAAAGAATGACCCGGACCATCAGGCGCTCAAGCTGCTGCGGGAGGGCTGGAAGGATTCGGATGTCGCCGCGCTGGCCAGCGCGGGGCAGGACTACTCAAAGCTGACCGCGGCGTCCAAGGCGGCGCAGGAGAAGGCGGCCGCGCTGAGCAAGGCTTACCAGAAGGCCAACGCCAATGTGCAGGAGTTGACCAAGACGCTTGCCAGCAAACCATCCGACCAGGTCAAGGCCGACCTGGCCAAGGCCAAGGAGACGCAGAAGCAGGCGCAGACCGATTCGGAAGCCGCCAACAAGGCCTCGGCCGCCGCGGCAAAGGCGGCGGAGGACTTCATCGGCGCAAAGCGAGAGGACCTCGGCCGGTCGATTCAGGAACTGGTCATGGCCCGGCTGACGGAGCTTGTGGAGGACCCGGCGTTCCTGAAGGACCACGCCGAGACCATGGCCAAGGCCGAGGCCGGCGCCCGCGCCAGAAACGTCCTGGCATCCGCAAAGAAACGCCTGGCCGGATACGGCATCATCGCCGGTGAGTCCGATTTCCAGTTGCGGCCGGTCCTGAATGGTAAAGCGGATAATGGCAAGACGGGAGGAGGGGAGGAGGGGAAGAAGGGAGGACCCAAGGCCAATCCGTCCTCCCGTCCTCTGGTCCTTTCTTCCTCCCGTCCGGCCGTTGCCACCTCCACTGGCGGCGCCGGGATTTCCTGGAAGGACCTGACCGTCTACGAGCGGACACAACTCAAGCGGGCCAACGCCGAGGTCCTGTCGTATCTCCTGCCGCAGGGAGTGCTCTCGGCCCCGTTCAACGTCTACTATGTTGACCGGATGCTGGCCATGCCCAAGGCCTGGCGGGATGTGTTCGAGTACGACGCGAGCGGCAAGATCGTCCGCTGGACGCGCTACGACGGCCAGAAGGCGCAGGAGATCGACCCGGCCAATCCGCCCCCCGTGGTTTCGCCCGCTACGCCCATACGCTAAAGGACTCAGACTCGGAATTTCGCGTTTGTGGCCCCTGACCCGGCGGAAAGGGGAATTCCTGACGGCTCCACGCCGGCCGCGTGTATAATCCCCACAGAAGGAGCAACGCCATGTCCTGCCATTGCTCGCGCAATCGCGGCCTGGGCTTCACCTTGATCGAACTGCTGGTGGTCATCGCGATCGTGGCCCTTCTCATCAGCATCCTCGTGCCGTCGCTTCAGAAGGCCAGGGAGCTGGCGCGGCGCGTTCCCTGCATGAGCAACCAGCGGATGATGGGCACCGGCTTTCAACTGTATGCCTCCGACAACACCGAGGTGATCGTCCCCCTGAAGGCGCTCAAGACCCAGGGCAGCGGCAGTTACGATCACCTGTCGTGGTGGTGGGCCGACCTGATCGTCGGCTATTTCGACACCGACGCTCGGCCATCGAAGACCAAGGGCGACTGGGGCGGCGGCCTGGCGAGTCCTCCCTGGAGCGGCGACGACGTTGGGGCCGTGGCCTTCCAGCCCGCCGATGGCAACTACAGCCGCAAGTTCCAGACCGACGGCATCATCTACTCCAGGAAGTTCGACTGCCCATCGCAGAAGAACAACAACTTCGCCGAGTTCATGATGAACTCCAGCGGCGGGGTCTGGGGGTGCGATTTCACGGGCCAGGGCTTCATCCAGCAGGCCAATCCGGGCAGCGGGTGGTTCACCCCCACGGTCAACAGGCCGGTAAACCTGAGCGCCTTCAAGCGCCTGACCGACTACCGCGTAGTCATCGAGCCCAACACGCTGGGCTCATACGGGCAGTGCAACTTCACGTTCATGAACAACCTCAACTACGTGCTCGACGTGATGGGTAAGGCCCCGCACGCCAAGTCAGTCAACGGACTGCCGCTCGACGGGCACGTCGTCAGCTACAGCACCGGTGAACTGGCGAACTACAAGAGCGGCTATCCGTTCGCGGTGCCGTGACATGCCCGTCCGTGGGCCAGGTCAGGCCCGAAGGAAGGCTTCAACGTCAATGCCGGCCTCTCGAAGGATCGCGCGCGGCGTTCCTTCGGCCATATCGCGGCTGTGATGGGGAAGATTGACCTTGCGCCCGGTCTGTGCGTTGCGCCATACCTCATGTCGACCGGGCCCCGGGCGATCAAAGGCAAAGCCGAACTTGCGTGTCTTGGCGGCCACGTCCCGATATCGCATACCGGACAGGCGCCCCATCAGCGGACCCCCACCGGAACCAGCAATTCGACGCTCTTTGCCGGGCCTACCAGCCCTTCAAGGGCCGGGGGCAGAGGGTCGCCGTGGTCCAGGCAGGACTCGGCAATCTTGCGCGTAAGCCCCTGGGCAATCTCCACTGCCTCCACCAGGCTCCGCCCTTCCGCTACCAATCCTGGCACGTCTGGGCTCGTGGCCACGTAACCGCCCTCTTCCAGCGGCTCAATGTGAAGACGGATTGTCACTTCGTCCATGCTTGTTTCCTCGCACCATCCTTCAATGCTATCGCCCAAAGAGGCGCATGGCAACTACACATCATTCACGCCAGCGATAACGAATAGGTCGGCATATGGCAGCCAAGCCAGGGCTGGGCGTTGTGCGG